>NC_013166.1:2139054-2852073 GCF_000024085.1 Kangiella koreensis DSM 16069
ATTCAGTCTGACCATTAGCCCAGATGTACAAGCAAACCCGCTTGAGAAAATGTTCCTCAATAAAGATCAGCAAGCAAAAAAGCTACTCAATAAAGAACAATATGATGAAGCTTACAAAACGTTTGAAGACCCACAGTGGAAAGCGGTAGCAGCTTATCGGAATGAGGAATATAAAACAGCACAAGATTTCTTCGAAAAAGGTGAGCAGTTAAAACCAGCGGACCAGCATTATAATAAAGCCAATGCTCAAGCCTTGGCTGGTGATCTAGAAGCAGCCATTGAATCGTATAATCAAGCACTCAACCTTGACGCCCATCATGAAGATGCTCAGCATAATAAGCAGATAGTGGAAGACTTATTAAAGCAACAACAGGAGCAGGAGCAGGAGCAGAATCAACAAAAAGATGAGCCCTCTGAGTCTGAGCAGGAACAAAATGATCAGCAACAAGAGCAACAACAGAATGAAAACTCGCAAAATGACGAGAGTAGCGAACAACAACAAGAGTCAAGCGAGCAACAGCAGCAAGAACCAGAATTAACTGAAGAAGAACTGCAGCAGCAGTTTAAAGAAGAAGAGAAAGATCAGGAATTAGAGCAGTGGCTCAAACGACTGCCGGACGACCCCGGCGGCTTGTTGCGTCGCAAGATGTATCAAGAGTATCGGAAACGTGGCCATAGACAGCATGTTTATGAAACATGGTAGAGATACCTTAAACGGGTTTACTGGAATGAAAATGATTAGGCAAATATCCCTTTACTGCTTTTTAACCATCGGCCTTATGTTTGCTCAAGCACTTGAGGCCAAAGTTGAATACAGTTTAGATCGCGGAGAGATTCGCGAGAATGAAACCTTTCGCTTAAAAATTGTGGTCCAGAACCCTTCGACTTTGGCCAACGCGTTACGTCTTGATTTTCTTCCCGAGGAGCTTGAGCGCCTTAGTCTGCAACAGTTTAATAACAGCACAATGGTTAATGGTCAATTTCAAAGCGAGATGGGCTGGGAAGTTAAGTTACTGGCGAGGCAAGCCGGAACTTATACGATACCAGCAAGAAAGTTTGATAACGAAACTGCTGACTCCTATACCATTCGTGTTTTGCCAGCCATTGATGAACTGAAAGATGATGACAGTCCCGCCAAAGTAAAATTACGTGCTGCATTAAACCTTGAAGATGTCTATGTACAACAACAACTTATCCTAACGGTCAGAATCTATCGCTCGGTGGTGACTCGCCATGAAAGTTTAACGTTACCGAAAGCTACAGGAGCGCTACTGGAACAACTGGGGGGTGACCGAACTTTCGAAATGGTACAAGGCAATACCAGTTACCGAGTAGTCGAACGCCAGTTCGCTCTCTTTCCACAGCAAAGTGGTGAGCTTCTAATTGAACCGATGACTTACACCGCAACGATACTCGATGATAGTCAATCGTCAAATCCGTGGGGGCTAAGTCGCACCAAACCGATTTCATTGAGTACGCCCCAATATAAAGTTAACGTCAAACCTAAACCTGGTGAGGCGGAAGAGCCTTGGTTGCCTGCAACCAACCTTAAGATAGAAGCTATATGGCAACCAGGTAATCCGACTTTTGAGGTTGGCGCTCCTGCAACCTTAGAGTTCAAAGTTAAAGGCACTGGCCTGCTACAAACTCAGTTGCCTAATATTACTTTCCCAGAAATGAATGGGGTAAAAATATATCGTGACAGTCCTGAGTATCAACAACTGTTTAATCGACTGGGAGTTACTAGCCATCACATAGAAAAACTTGCCATAGTTCCAAGTCAATCTGGCTCGGTAACCATCCCTGAACTGCGCATTCCTTGGTGGAACACCATTTCAGATAAACAAGACTACGCAGTGTTACCAGCGATGACTATTGAGGTAAAGCCTCAAGCACTTTCAGGCCAATCCAGCAGCATTGAGCCGGTAGTATCCAAAAACCTGAACGACGAAACGGCAACCTCAAATTTAATTTCAGAATCTTCTTCCTCATATACTTCTGAACAAGGTAATGCCACTCTCTGGCAAATCATTAGCATAGTGCTTGCTGCACTCTGGTTACTTACGCTTATCCTTTGGCGTTTTACCAAACCTAAAGCAATCGTTGGTCATGTTGCTGATTCAAATATAACTGTTAGCCAGACCGAGCAGGTGTTCAAATCCAGTTTGTCTGAAATTGAAAAGGCTTGTAGCAATAATCAACCGAAACTCACTCAGCAGTTACTCTTACAATGGTGTCGAAATCAGCCTCACTTAAAGCACATTCGTAACCTTAATCAGCTCAAACAAACCGTCGAGCATATTCATCTTTCTGAGCAGTTAGATGAACTGCAGGAGGCGTTGTATTCACCACAAAGCGAACAAGATTGGCAAGGCCAATCCTTAGCAGCCGCTCTCCAATACTTGCCAAAACCTGAGGCGTCCCATAGAAAGCAAGGCTTACCCAGACTCTACTCTTAATCGACTTGACTATCAGTCGACCGGATTGGAGCCAAGATTGGCACTCTGGTCGACTGTTGCTACAATGCCCCTTTTTGGTCATGAGATATCACTATGCAACTCAATCAATCGAAAGCAATTATCAGTGGCGGAGCCTCAGGCTTAGGCTTCGCAACAGCAAAAAATATCATAGAGAAAGGCGGTAAAGTCGTTTTACTCGACATCAATGAAGAACAAGGGCAAAAGGCTGTACAGGAACTGGGCAGCAATGCACTTTTTGTTAAAACCGACATCAGTAATGAGAGTGATGTCGAGTCAGCGGCAGATAAAGCAGCTGATTTTATGGGTGGTATCAATTTAGCGGTTGGATGCGCTGGGGTGTTGGGGGCAGGCCTAATCCATAGCAAGAAAGGTCCAATGCCTGCTGATTATTTTCAGAATGTGGTCAATATTAACCTTGTTGGTTCTTTCTTGTTAACTCGTGCAGCTTCACGTCACATGCAAAATAACGAACCGGTAGATGGCGAGCGTGGCGTCATTATTCATACTGCATCTATCGCGGCTTATGAAGGTCAGATTGGTCAGACTGCATATTCTGCTACTAAATCCGCTATTGTCGGCATGGTTTTGCCTTTGGCTCGTGAGTTTGCCCGTATCAATGTGCGAGTAATGGCTATCGCTCCAGGCGTATTCGAAACTCCGATGATGGAAAAGATTACCCCTGAGATCTGCGAACAAATCGCAGCCGGCATTCCTAATCCATCACGCTTTGGTAAGCCTTCTGAGTTTGCCTTAACGGTAGAGCAAGTGGTTGAAAATCAATACTTAAATGGCTCAACCATTCGCCTTGATGCAGCAGCCCGCCTGCAATAAGGAACCGTTCCAAAGAATATCAGCACTAGCTGTAGGCAATTCTTTGAGAGAGCCTACAACTGGTGCTGGTCTTTAACCATAGTTAAAAAACCGCGATCTTGACGTCTTTCAGCGATCACCAGGTTATCTTCAACGTCCAGCTCCTGCTTAATCGCTTCATCAATCTTCTTTTGATCGGCAGGCTCTTGTTTAATATAGGTTTCTTTGTCTTTGGACTGATAATTCCAAAAGGCCTCAAATTCCTTTGCAAAACGGGCCGGTTCTTTAAGCTCTTCTGATAATACTAATGTACACATGGCTTTTTCCTCTTTGTTTATTTGACGATTCCATTACACCACTTAATTCTGAATGTTATATGAGTCAATTATGACGAATTATGGCAATTACTTTATTTTTGTTTTTTTAGCTTGGCTTTAATCATACAGCTCAAAGGTTGTAGGCAAAAAAATACCCAGCTTACGCTGGGTATTTAAAAGGTTACTTAATCAAGCGATGACTTCGTTGTACCAAAATTTGCAGTTCGCGGAGAGCTACCGAAAACTTGGAGAACTCATGCGTACTACTCTGCCTAAAATCAGTCACCATTTCTTGCCAACGAGACAGCAGATCATCATGCTCAGCCAGGAAGTGCTTAATTCTGGTATCCGCAGACTTATACTTGTTGGTCAGAGGCAAGACCGCTTCAATCAGATTTCGTTGTTGATAATCAAGCTCTTCTCTGAAAGCCGAACGAGCAAATGCCTGCCAATGGTTCAATACAGGTTGTGCAATGATTTGTGTTAAGAACCAATGTAGATTAATTTCCGCACCAAGTTTGTAGTAGACTTCAGCCACTAACAGAATCGGTAAATCATACTGTTTCGCCAATTCAATAATATCCATGGCCGAGAACATAGTGCTCAATAATGAAACCTTACGCGCAAGCTTCTCGGGAACTCCCTGAGCAATAAGTTGCTGCGCTTCTCTTTCAATACCTTGAGCTTCTTTTGATTCCAACGTTTTATGGACATTACGCTGTAACTCAACAACGCCATCGCGGAAGTACTCCACAACCTCTGCAATCGTCTGATCCTTACGGCGGTTACGCACAAACCAGCGTGTTGCCCGGCGCACGATTCGACGTGCCTGGAACATCATCTGAATTTGGACATTGGCCGGAACCTTGTTATCAAGTGCTTCAATGCTGCTCCAAAGCCCTTGCATATCGAATGTTTCTTTAGCCATCGCATAGCATTGAGCAACTTCACCAATATTTGCGCCTACTTCATCAATGACACGAAAAGCAAAGTTAGTGCCCATCAGGTTGACCATTTCATTGGCCACACACATGGCAATAATTTCGTCACGTAGAGGATGTTTAGCCATGACATCGGCGTATTTCGCGCGCAAAGGCTTAGGGAAATACTCAACTAAATAACGCTCGAAATATTTTTCTTCGCTGACTTCAGGAATACGCAATGAATCTTTAAGCTGCATTTTACCGTATGCAAGTAATACCGACAGTTCAGCCCTTGTAAGCCCCTGTCCTTTTGACTCACGCTCAAGCATTTCCTCATCGCTCGGCAAATACTCCAGTTCGCGATCTAGCTGAACATCTTTTTCGAGGGCATTAACAAAGCGCATATGCTCTTTAACCATGCTTGGTGCACGTGACTCTGTAATACTTATCGACTGAATCTGGCGGTAATTATCTTCAATCACGATCTCCGACACTTCATCAGTCATTTTTGCCAATAACGTATTGCGCTGCTTTTCAGTCATGTTATGTTCAGCCATAACACCATTAAGCAGAATCTTGATGTTGACTTCATTATCTGAACAGTTCACACCGCCCGCATTATCAATAAAATCGGTGTTAGCTCGACCACCATTAAGCATATACTCAATTCGGCCAAGCTGAGTGCAACCTAAGTTACCACCCTCACCCACCACCCTCGCCTTCATTTCAGAGCCATTAACGCGCACACTATCATTGGCTCTATCACCAACATCAGCGTGAGTCTCTTTTGAGGATTTCAGGTAAGTGCCAATACCACCATTCCAGAATAAATCGACTTTCATTTTTAAGGCGGCATGGATAAATTCATTTGGAGACAATGCCTTAGCTTTAACACCCAGCATTTCTTTCATTTCTGGAGTTAAACTGATGGACTTGGCACTTCGCTCAAAGACACCACCACCCTTAGAAATTAAGGATGAGTTATAGTCATTCCAACCAGATCGAGGCAAATTGAATAGGCGCTCACGCTCTTTATATGAGGCTGCCGCATCTGGATTAGGGTCAACAAAAATATGCATGTGGTTAAAGGCGACCTGCAAGCGAATATGCTTGGAGAGCAGCATACCATTACCGAACACATCACCCGACATATCGCCACAGCCGACTACTGTAAAGTCTTCGCTCTGGCAATCAATTCCCATCTCGCGGAAATTACGTTTTACTGACTCCCAGGCCCCCTTGGCGGTAATACCCATAGCCTTATGGTCATAACCATTACTGCCGCCCGAAGCAAATGCATCGCCTAGCCAGTGGCCGTACTCAAGTGAAATACCGTTGGCAATATCAGAGAAGGTTGCAGTTCCTTTATCCGCCGCTACAACTAAGTAAGGATCTGGTTCATCATGAATCACAACATCCTTCGGCTGAACCAGCTTGTCAGACACATAGTTATCAGTAATATCCAACAAAGCTCTAATAAAGGTTTTATAGCACTCTACGCCTTCTGCAAAGAATGCATCACGGCCGCCAGTTGTAGGTAACTGCTTACAAACAAAGCCACCTTTAGCACCTACTGGGACAATTACTGAATTTTTTACTTGCTGGGCTTTGACCAGCCCTAAGACTTCGGTACGGAAATCTTCTCGACGATCTGACCAGCGCAAACCACCGCGAGCCACTTTACCACCACGCAAGTGAACACCTTCTACACGTGGCGAGTAGACAAAGATTTCAAACATAGGCACCGGCTTTGGGATACCAGTAATAATAGAGGGTTTTAATTTGAAGGAGATATAGCTCTTATCTTTACCATCTTCTGCTTTCTGATAGAAGTTAGTACGTAAGGTCGCATCAATCACTTCAAGATATTTGTTAACAATTTTATCCTGATCAAGATTGCTGACCTGCTCGAAAATTTTGCGCAGTTCTCGTTTATGAGCACTGTATTTACGTTCATTAAACTCTTGCTCAGGATTAAAGCGAAGCTCAAATAACTCAACAAGACCATGAGCGATATTCGAGTATTGCGATAGGGTTTGTTCAATATAAGTTTGGCTAAAAGTAAAACCTATTTGCCACATGTACTTAGCATAAGCTCGTAACATGGCAACCTGACGCCAATTTAAACCTGTCGCAATGATAAGGCGGTTAAAGCCATCTTTCTCTGCCTGGTTAGTCCAGGCTTTAGCAAAGGCTGTCTGGAAGTTATCCCGAATCGCTTCGACATCAATTTCCTGGTGGTGACGGACACTAAAGTCCATGATCCAGATGGTGCCAAGCGCCTCAGATGAAATCTTATAAGGCGTTTCATCAATTACCGTCAGGCCCATATTTTCCAAAAGTGGCAATACTTCGGATAATGGAATCGGTTGTTCGCGATTAAATAGTTTAAAGCGTAATAAGCCACCTTCAATCTGTTTCTTGTAAAGTAACATATCAAAAGGACGCTCTTCACTGAGGCGCTCAATATGCTTAATATCCGCTATCGCCGACAAAACACTTTGCTGATTTTGATAACCGGGTGAAAAGGCATTAGCATACTTCTTATGCAATTTGATAGATTCGGACGGCTCATAGTGATGCTCAATGGTATCCATCAACACATCTTCCCAGCTCAACGCAGCTTCCTGTAAGTCCGCTTGAAGCTTCTGCAAGTCATACTCAATTGCTTCAGCATTTTCAACCGGAACACGGAAGTGTGTGCGTACCAGGTTTGACTCTGAGAAATGTGTATTAAATTCAATTTCACCTTTACTACCAAATGCATCAGACAGAATTTCTGTCATACGAAGACGTACTTTAGTATTGTAGGTATCTCTTGGCACGAAACACAAAACTGAAAAATATCTTCCAAAAGGATCGCGGCGCACGAAGGCTCTAACTTGTCGGCGCTCCTGGATATGTAGAATACCCATCGCTACATTAAGTAACTTTAATGTTGGGATCTGGAATAATTCATCTCTTGGATAAGTTTCCAAAATATTTTTTAGTGCTTTGTAATCATGACCACCTTCTTTCAAACCTGACTCAGCCAAGACATTGTGAATCTTCTTGCGTAGAACAGGAATAAACTGCGGATCCATATTGTAGGCAGCAGAAGTGAACAAGCCGAAGAAACGGTATTCGCCGATCACTTCACCTTGATTGTTAAAGCGCTTAATTCCAATGTAATCAATATGGCTCGGCCTATGAACAGATGAAACAGTGCTTGTTTTGGTCAGTACTAAAATATGTTCATTGGACAGTGCCAGTTTCTGAGCACCCTTAGGAGACTGCGACAACCGATATTGAAGGTGTTTGCTTTCATCAGATAAAGTACCCAGGCCACTATCTTTTACTGATTTCAAAACCAAATCGTCTTTAGTCTTTTTCAAGTCATAAGTGCGCGATCCCATTAAGACGAAATGATTAGCTTTCACCCAGCGTAAAAAGTCTAGAGCCTCATCAATTCTGTCCTTACGCAAAGGGGGCGGTGTTGTTTCTAACTCATTAATGATACTTGCAAGCCTGTCACGCATTGGCTGCCAGTCGCGAACAGTAGCTCTTACATCAGCCAAAATTCTCAACAAATCAGCTTCAACCTGTTTAACAGTTTCATCATCAAGCTGCTTATCGATTTCGAGATACATCGGAGTTTCAATATGAGAACTTTCGACACACTCTCCATCAACACACAAATTAAGCGATTTTACTTTGCCATTTTTATCGCGCAGTACTTCAATCGGAACATGGATATGCAAATGGACATCAATCCCATGTCGATTCAACTCCATTCTAATTGAGTCAACCAGAAACGGCATATCGGCATGATTAAGCTCAATAATAGTATGCTTGGTTTTCCAGTTATTATCATCAGTTAGTGGGTTATGCACACGCAACTTGCAAGTCCCATCAAAATCCTGAATAAACTGCCACAGACTATATATTGAATTGAAAATTTGCTCAGGAGTGCGCTCATTGAACTCATCTTCAGAGACACTGCTATATATAATGTCAGCAAATTGTTTTACGAGCTCAGATTGACGTTTTGGTGCTTTTGTTTCGATCAGCTGCTTAACATCGTTTAACAGCTTTGAAGAAGTGTTTGAACTGGCCATTATCCTTTCCAAATACGCTTGAAATAGGTGAAAAAATCAAAAAATAAATTGAGTCAATTCTAGGCCATTTGAAACAAAAATGGCACCTAAATTTCACTTTAGATGCCATTATTTCTAACTGGTACGCCCTGTTGGCGTATTGATATTTTTTTACTTAGCGACGATATAACAGAGCCGCTAAAGCAGGTAGAAGTATAATTGCCCCTAACATGTTCACTAAGAACATGAACGTCAGCATTATGCCCATATCTGCTTGGAACTGCAGATCAGACATTAACCAGGTGCTAACACCAATTGCCAGGGTAAGACCTGTAAACAGAACCGCGTTGCCGGTTAGCTTTAAGGTCTCAAAATAAGCATCAGCAACACTCATACCCGAACGGATAAAGCCGACCATTCGCGAGAAGATGTAAATACCATAATCAACACCAATACCGACCCCAAGTGCAATAACTGGTAAGGTAGCAACGGTCAACCCAATGTTTAGCCAGGACATCAATGCCTGTGCCAGGAAAGAAACCACAACCAACGGCAGTATCACACAAATGGTCCCGCGCACTGAGCGGAAACTAATTAAACATAACAACGTCACCGCCAAATAAACCCATATCATCATAGGGATCTGGGCTTCTGAAACCGCTTCATTAGTCGCAGCCATAACCCCTACAGGGCCAGTTGCCAGTAAGAAATTAAGATCTAATACTCCAGCATCAAGTATCTGCTCGTTTAGTTTAATAAGTAGTATATTGGCTTGCTCCGCCCCAAGTCCCGTCTTGGAACTTAAGACTGATGGATAATCATTAGATGTATCACCGCTAACTTCCGATTCACTATTATCTGTTTCTTCGGAAGAGTTAGGCTCGGAAGGGAGTACCAACTCTCCTCCTCTAGATAAGCTATATAGATAGTCATTAACTTCCGAAATGATTACTGATTCATTAGCACCATCAATCTCGTCTATAAGAGGTTGAATTTGAGTTAACACCTCTTCTTTCTTTGGTTCAAAGATTGATTGTTGGAACTCTTTAACCGCCGACACCAACCGCTCAATTGTCTCTGCTTTATGATCATCAAGGAAGACCATGACTGGCATAATGCTACAGTTGGAGTTCAGCAAACCAGTGCCGGTCTCAACACGACTAATCGACTGAACCAGCACCGCTTCATCTTTCGGTAAGATTTTCCACTTCAAATTACCTTCGCTCAGCATGCCATTCACTACTTTGGCGACCTGCGGTAAGCTGATAGTGGACTGAACACCTTTAACATTGTTCATTTCCCACTGGAACTGATCAATGTTGTTCATGATATCGAAGTAGGTACAGCCATCAGCCTTTGTCTTCGCTAAGACATAAATGACATCAGTACCTATAGCGTAGGTTTCAGTGATATATTTATTGTCTTGGTTATAGGTTGAATCTTGTCTTAATGTAGGTGCGCCAGCCTGCAAATCACCAACTTTCATATTAAGTGACTGCCAATAACCTATAATACCTAACAAAAGCCCAACTACTATAACAATGGTTGATACTGGCTTACGGGCAAATCCTGCAATTATTTTCCACCACTTTTCACGAGCTTGTTCACGCTTTCTAACACCTTGCACAAACTTGTCAGAGAAATGGGTATATGACAACAGAAGGGGTAGCAGAAGCAGGTTGGTCAAGATTAACACTGCAACACCAATGCTGGCAGTTACTGCTAACTCACGAATGATATCAATTTCGATCAATTGTAGGGTTAAGAAGCCCACCGTATCACTGATCAAGGCAACGCCGCCTGGAACAATTAACGTGGCACATGCTGCAATAGCAGCATTGTAGGTTTTCATGCCATGGGCAACATTATGCTGTACACCATTGATCATCTGCACGCCATGGCTGACACCGATGGCAAAAATCAAAAATGGAACCAGAATCGACATTGGATCGATGCCGTAGCCTAAAGCAGTTAAAATACCTAATTGCCATACCACTGCAATAATCGATGTCAGAATCGGTAGTAGAGTTAACTTTAGGGAGCGAGAATACCAATAAACAAGCAAAGCGGTAATTGCCAGCGCAATCAGGAAGAATACAATCACACCACCTGCAGCGTCACTCACATCACCAATCATTTTAGAGAAGCCAATAATATGCACTTCTACATTAGGATATTTTGCTTCAATATCGGTTCTAATTTGCTCTAAATCGTGAGCCACACGGACAAAGTCAGTCTGTACCATCTGATCACCATCGTCCGCAGTAACTTCGTCACCGGTTGGATTATATTCAGATAGTAGTTGAGCAGAGACCATTGCCGATTCAAACTCATTGGAAACGAGTCGGCCGACAATCCCTGCTTTTAAAATATTTTCACGAACCTGGTTTAGCGCACGCTCAGAACCATCAAAACGTGCTGGAATGACAGGCCCACCTTCAAGTCCCTGCTCGCTCGCTTCAATATATCTAATATTCGGAGTAAATAGAGATTCAACTTGAGGTTGGTTAACCCCAGATATACCAGCCACCCGACCGGTTGTTTCATTTAACGCCTCGAAGAAAGTGGTATTGAATATATTCCCACTCTTATCTTCAAGCGCTACCAGCACACGGTTCGCTCCCCCGAACTGCTCTTGATATTCAAGGTAAGTTTGCATGTACTCATGTTTTAAGGGGATGTTTTTCTCAAAACTGGCATCCACTCGCAACTGCGTCACAAAATACGCCATGATCACTGTGAAGACTGCAAACAAGCTAATCCACAGCGTTCGCTTTGAGAAGAAAATCTTTGAAACTAATGTTTCTAATTTGTTCTTTGTCATTCTAAATAACCTTTAACGAATACTATGGCCAATTACTGTTGAGTGAGACTTAAGCGCTCAACACCACCCTCGCCAACAATAATCAGAGTGTCCTCATCTACAAAAACCACCGCAGTACGCCCCTTCAAATCACGGCGCTTTTTAATATCTGTTGAGGTTAATGTTTTATAAACAAGAACACCGCCAGTTCCTACGAGCACCCAACGATCAGTGTCGATAATGGCCATGTCGTGGAATCCGGAAGCAGTACTCAAAAACTGGCCCTGCCAAGATTGTCCCTGGTCTTTTGAAATGTAGAGATTGCCCCGAAGGCCATACACATAAAGGTTACCAGCGTCATCTAATTGAACTCCAAAAAATGAACCATCATAAGGAGTGGCTAATTTTTGCCAAGTCTCGCCACCATCACGGGTTTCAGCGACTAATGCAGAACTTGTTTCAAAGCCATCATCATCGATGCTATCGATGTACTTCTCACCCGCAATAACCCAATAATCTTCAGTGACTTTCTTAAACGAATAAAAATGGCTGAAATAACCATAATAATCGGCTAGGCCTTCTATTTCACGGGGTTCCCAAGACTCACCAGCATCAGCTGACTCCAGGTATAAACCATATGAACCAACCGCAACAATCAAATCTTCAGTAATAAACTGTACATCAAATAGTGCGGGCTGTTCGTAAGACTCTTCCTGATGGCTTAACTGCCAACTTTCACCGCCATCGTTGGTTAACAAAACAGTTTGGCTAAACCCTACAGCAATACCATGCTTATCATCTAAAAAGTCGACTGCCGTTAGAGGCTCACGAGTTGGCACAGGCACTTGTCGCCATTCAACGCCGCTGTCATCTGATAGAAGAATGTGACCACGCTCTCCTACCGTTACTAAACGACCGGATGGTAGCTTTACAATATCCAACAACAATGACTTTGCTGCTTTATCAGCGATTAACGCAGGTTTAGCTTCCAAGCACGAAGAAGCAAAAGCTGTGATGACCAATAGCACCAAAGGAAATGCATACTTAGTGATAGCTTTCATACAGAACAGAATTCTCTGGTTATAATAATCAAGTAAAAATAAAAAAGCGGCCGAAGAAACGGCCGCTTGGATTGTCGAACTAGCGTCTACCGGCGCGACGTAGTGCCGAAGGAGTAAAGTGTGAGCCACTAAACTCAGCATTGAAGTTATACATATTCTCCTGATTATCTAGACCAATCACCAAATAACGGCCTGATGGAAGATCATAATATGCTTCAAGAGTTGACCATAATGTTGGAACATCATAGTAGTTAACCAAGTATGCTTGAGCAACACGCCATAACTCTCCACGCTCGTCATACATTTCTTCAGCAGCTATCTGCCAGCTATCTTCATCAATATAGAAAACACGCTTCTTGTATTGATGGCGGGTATCATCTTTCAGGTTAGCTTCTAAAACCCACACACGGTGTTTTTCATAGCGAACCAGATCAGAGTTAATGACACCAGGCTTGATAATCTCATCATAAGTCACTTCATCGGAATGCAACTTATAAGTGTTATACGGAATATAGATTTCTTTTTTGCCTTTAATCGTCCAGTTATAACGATCTGGTGCACCGTTGAACATATCAAAGTCATCAGTAGTACGTAGACCATCAGAAGCAGTACCTGGTGCATCATAAGCTACATTCGGAGCACGACGAACACGACGCTGACCCGTATTATAAGTCCAAGCCTTACGCGGCTCTTTCACCTGGTCCATAGTTTCGTGAACCAATAATGCGGTACCAGCTAAGCGCGCTGGAGCTGTTACGTTTTGACGGAACAAGAATAGAACGTTACCCTCTTCCAACTTCTCCGGAGTCATATCAGGCTCGTTATAAATATGGTGAAGCTCATCTCTAAGTTTAACCAACACATAACTACCGTCCGGAAGCGGTGCAGCTTGACCTACTTCACGCTCAACAGAAACACCACGATAACGTGTAATAGAGTTCCAGATTAACTGCAGGCCATTCTCAGGAAATGGGAATGGGATACCGACTGAAGCACCTTTAATACCATTACCCTCTTGAATTAACTCCGCACGAGTCGCATTAGCTTTAACAGCATCAAGAACATGCTGAGGGTAAGAAGCACTACGACGAGTAGGGTAAACGTGCATTTTGAAACGGTCTGGATAAGCTTTTAATAAAGCTACTTGACCAACCGTTAAATGCTCTTGGTATTGCTGATAATTAGAAGCATCAATTGTAAACAGCTTTTCATCGTCTGCGAATGGGTCAGGGTGATGATCACCAACCTGATAGCCTTCTGGAATCATGTCTTCAGTGATACCACCCGCCCATGCAGGAATCGAACCATCTTCATTGCCTGCACGAATTGAGCCCATGGGTGTATAGACATCTCCGCCTAATTGCGCAGCCTTATCTGCTGAAACTTTAGCTGATGCAACGCTTGAGCATAAAGCCGAAACGACTGCACCTGCCAATAACCATTTATTCATCATTTTAGCCATATCTTATACAACCCTTTTATTAGAACGAATAACTTAAAGCTAACGAAACATGATCTCGGTCAGAAATCAGGTTTGCTGAACCACCGCCAAAGTAACTGTTATAGGCGAAATCCCACTTCCAGGCACTTAGAGTGCTCAAGCTAACACCTAGCGACAGCGACTTACGACCTTCAAGGAAGTTCGAAATCGGTGCAGGAGTATTACCACTAACATCATGCTGGAACACCACTCGTGGCGACATATTCCAACCACTAAAGATATTGTTGTAATCCCAACGCATTGCCATACGGTACCCCCATGAAAACTCATCAGCGAATCCATTTTCAGTCATGCCTTCACATTCTGTACGAATTCTTTGATTAGTGACTGGATGATTAAACCCGCAAGGAGATGTACCAGTTGGGTCTAATGCAAATAGGCCCTCAATAGTACCATTCATGTTGTAATCAATAGCACGGTTAGGATTTCCTGAACGGAAGGTACCTTCAGATTCGAAACGTAACTCATCTTGACTTGGCATATCCAAAATCTGGTTTGCACCAACTTCAACTAAAAAAGCAGTTTGATCGGAACCAAAGACAGGACCTAGCAACGAAGTAACCGTCATCTGGGCTTGAACTGTATCGAGTAAGCGATAACCAGATATCTCTTCACCTAAACCAACACCACTTGCCACCTGACTCGTTCCGACTGGAATCTGGCCAATTGGTTCAAGAGTTGCGAATAGTAACTCTACATCATCAACTTGCAGTGGTTCATCGACACGGTAAGAAATTTCACCTGCAACCGAAAGACCACTATCTGTCGCAGTATTAAAGCTCATACCATACATTTGAATATCTTCTGGATACTCAAGGAAACCTGTTACGACACCTTGTGAGTTTGCTGCGTTGGCTGAGATAATTGGTCGTCGATTATGATAGTTCATGTAGTAGAAGCCCAACTCAGTACCATAATCTGTAAAGTAACCTAGCTTGATACCAAATTGCCCTTGGTCATCAGCAAACCGAGTTTCATCTCTTAGCGCCACGGTTCCAGGCTGACCCTCGGAGTATTGAGCGAAACCAAGATGCACTTCTTCACCCTTCAAACCTAAAAAGTCACGAGTTGAAAAAAATGTACCTGGCTCATCAAACTTCACTTCTTCAAATTCGAATTGATATAGAGCTTCGATATTCCAACTTTCACTTAAATCAATCGAAGTCCAGATCATGCTGGTTGGAATAAATGCCTCTTTAAGTTCAGCACCCGGATTTCTTAAAACACGTAAGTCAACCGCATTTGCTTCGGCCAAGCTGTGCTGAATAAAGGTGCTTTCACCCCAGCTAACAACCTGTTCACCAAGACGAACCTGCATGACATTGCCACTATCAAACTCAAATGTTTTCCAGACATACACGTCCAACATACGAGCATCGTATCCTTGTTCGGTTCTGGCAGTGTTTCTACCATCATCACCGCCATAACTGTCTAGATTACGGAAAGG
The DNA here is from genome assembly GCF_000024085.1 of Kangiella koreensis DSM 16069. Taxonomy (NCBI): domain Bacteria; kingdom Pseudomonadati; phylum Pseudomonadota; class Gammaproteobacteria; order Kangiellales; family Kangiellaceae; genus Kangiella; species Kangiella koreensis. The sequence goes on from NC_013166.1 coordinate 2,154,473, forward strand.
TAATTCAGTATCCATCAAGATGCGGTCGTAGTACCAAAGGCCCCGGGCAAACAAACCTTGATCGCCATCTTTATGACGAACATCCAGTTCATGGACACCTTTAACTACTTGTGAGAAAAAGTCGCCTTTATCGAAGTTCAAGTTGCCGTCATCTGAGTTATTCGACCAAGCACCAGCTGGTACGGTACCTGAGCCGTATAAGTTTGAAATCGGTTGACCAGTTTCTAGTTCATAAAGGTTTGCCTTACCGACTAGATTACGATCTCGTTCCTCAACTCGAATGCCAACTCCCACGGACAAAGTGGTATCAAAGTTAACATCGTAATTTTCTGTATCCCAGTTGACCGCCTGACTACTGGCAGCTGATACAGCTAAAGCAACACCCGCTGCAATCTTAGACAAGCGCGTCATTGGAGAGTTGTTATGGTTTAACCCTGTATTTTTCATACAATTCCTTCCCCCATCGATAGGAATTTACTGTTCGCTATAAACAAAAGTAAACGGAAGACGGTAAGACGTCATACCACTTATAAATGGCATACTATCAATAATTTCTACTTATAAGCAAGCAATATAACCATGCTAATTTGTCAAGATTTTTTGCAGTAGGTTTGAGGTATGAAGTTGCTATTTTGGCTAGTAAACAACCAGTCTGTAAGGATTCGGTGAATGAACCGCCTGACATTTGTTCAATATTTAAGCAGAAACAGGGGTGGCTGCGTCGTTAAGAATAAAGAAAGAGCTGAATAGCAGCTCTTTCCTATTATTTAAAAAAGTTCTTGATACTGAGCTGAATCTTGTTCACTGTCTCCAGAGAATTGAGCACCTCAATCTCTGGTACTGAGTGATTCCATTGAATGGCTACAATCGTCAACAGTGCTCCAATTCCAATATAAAGACACACTCGACTTAACCATTGTGTACTGCGTTTATTGTAAACCATAATCTTTCTCCTTTCGTGCGTGATGAGCTCTTAAAGAGCCTCATCACGGTAACGTCGAATCATAATTGCGCCGATGACAAATGCTGCGCCGACGACAATCCCTAACCATAAATCCATATCCATCAAATGCTTGCTGAAACTTAAAGGAATCCAGTCCTCTTGAATAAACTCTGAAGCATCACTCTGAAGCACATCACTAAAGTCACCAGCAATATTGGCCACTGGCGTCACAAAGGCGGCCCAGATCATGCCAATACGCTCACCTATATAAGAGGCAACATGCCATGTGTTAGTGACAATACTTTCAGCAATAATCACCAGCACTACTGGTACTGTAGAAACCAGAAATGGGACCTTTTTAGTCCAGCTAGATACCAACAACAGGTAACCAATAATTGGAGCAGCCCATAAGGTTGCTACATAAAAGGCCTGTAGCTGATAAAAAGCAATCACGAACAGGTTAGATGGTTGCCAGATATTGCTCCAGGCGCTTGCGTCCGAGACCCAGGCAAAGATAGTAGCTAATAGCATGATTGCCAGGGTGGTTATCTGTAATATGACCCAGAAGAACAATGGTGCTACTAGCATAGCTGTCACCACTTTCGACACAACTGTCATAGTGTCCGAAATGGGCATCGATTTCCAAAACAGAATGCTGCGATCTTTACGGTCATCGTATAGCGCACCCAGACAGTAGAAGAAGCCGACTATTGCCAGTACAAAGCCGAAGCTGAAGATGCCGCTATACATGCCCATCTGTACACCAATTGCCTTGGTGCGAGAGTCGACACTGACGTCATACAGCTTGAACAGGCTGGTCAAGTCATGACTGCCAACGCCATTAATCTGCACATTGCTGGTACTGAACACAAAGACGCCAAGGAAAACACCGAATACTGCAATACCACCAATAATCAAAGGTACCCACTGTAGACCGGTCTTATTTTCCCAGTATTCTCTCTTTAATAAGGTTAGAAATGTTTTCATGCGGCCTCTCCTTTCATTTTGGCAACAAACAGATCGGCTACGCTTGGTTTGCGAACCTTACCTAATTCTTGAAGTTGCTCCTTAGCGACACCACTAAACAGACAAACCTTCTGTCCAAAGACTTCCCTGACATTCAGTGGCTTCATCGCTAAGGCAGCTTCCTCAAACTCCTTCTCAACCATCACTTCAAAATACGAGTCTGCTATTGCGTCCATCGAATCATCCAGCACAATCTTTCCATCCTGGATAAAAATGAGGTCACTCAAAATGTGCTCAATTTCTTCTACCTGATGCGTAGTTATTATTATGGTTCGATTATCATCGAAATAATCGTTTAGCAGTTGCTCATAAAATGATTTGCGGAACAGAATATCCAGTCCTAACGTCGGTTCATCCAGAATCAACAAGTCCGCATCAATCGCCATAATTAAGGCCAGGTGCAATTGCACCACCATTCCTTTGGATAAGGCCTTAACCCGGCTGTTCCTTTTTATTTTTGTTTGTCCCAAGTACTTCTCACACAGCTCACGACTAAAGCGAGGATGTACCCCCTCTACAAAGTCGATTGCCTGACTTACTTTAATCCAGCGAGGTAATACGGCCACATCAGCAATAAAGCACACGCGTTTCATCAACTCATCGCGTTGCTTATGCGGATCCAGACCGAAAATATTAAGCTCGCCTTCGAAGGGAGTTAATCCCAACACTGATTTTAGTAATGTTGTTTTTCCCGCACCATTTGGGCCGATTAAGCCCAAAATCCGTCCTGGCGCTAGCTCAAAGCTGACATTATCCAAAGCTTTGAAGCTGCCATATCTTTTATTGAGTCCTTTAGCTTCAAGGATATTACTCATGATCGCTCTCCTCGTCCTTTGTACGCTTGAACAACTCATCCAATGAAATCTGTAAACGTTCAATCTTCTGTAATAATGCAGGCCATTCCACAGTTAAAAACTGTTCACGCTCTTGCTTCAATAATTTTGCTTTCGCACCTTCTGTTACGAACATGCCTAATCCCCTTCGTTTTTCAGCTAATTCACTTTCAACCAATAATTGATAGGCCTTGGATACGGTTATCGGGTTCAACTGATACTCCGCTGAAATGTTCCGAACCGAGGGCAAAGCATCACCTTCCTGCAGGCTGCCATCGAGGATCATATTCAAGACCCTGTCGCGCAGTTGCAGGTAAATTGGCTGTGTGTCATCCCAATGTATTTGCATATTTAGCTACCTGTTGGCAGTTATCTAATGCTAATTTAATATAAGCATATTAAAATCAGCAACTTAACCTAGCAAGACTTCAGATCTCATGTTCAGTGTCTTGCTGACATGGTGTTATACTAAGATATAACACCGGCTCTGTAAAACACTTTTTGCGAATTTTTTATAAAAAGCCTGTTACAAAGTGTGTCGCAAATAGTTATATTAAAAATATCTAATGAAGTATCAGGCAAAGGCTAGTAAACTCTTAACTCATGTTTTTCAGTTAATTATCAACGTGCAAAACACAAAATTATTCCCTTTCACACCGGCCAACGTGCTGTTACTAGTGCTCAGCTTGGCTTGTATATTCAGTTTGTTACCCGCCAGCTATGCTTTGGCAGCGGGTCTGGTTTGGGGCTGGTTTTTTGCCGATCAGCAAGCTTTACCGCTCTCCAGCTGGGCAAGTCTGTTACTAAAAATCGCTATTGTGCTACTGGGGTTCAGTCTTCCTTTGACTGAGTTATGGGGGACCGCCAAAGACAGCTTCGTATTAACGGTCAGTGTTATAGGCAGCACTTTATTGGTCGGCTTGCTATTGGCCAGGCTGTTTAAACTGGATCAACAACAAGGCTTGCTGATCAGCTCCGGTACTGCGATTTGTGGCGGCAGCGCAATTGCCGCAGTTGGTTCATCAATTAAAGCAAATAGCCATAATATGGTTATTTCCTTAGCCATTGTATTTATCTTAAATGCTGTGGCTTTGTTTGTTTTTCCGGCAATTGGTCATTGGCTGGACCTTACCCAGAGCCAGTTTGGACTTTGGGCAGCGTTAGGTATTCACGACACCAGTAGCGTGGTCGGTGCCGCAGCAGTCTATGGCGAAGAAGCCTTGGATGTCGCAACAACAACCAAACTATCGCGAGCTTTATGGATCATTCCGCTGGCTATCATTGCTTCTGTGTCGCAACATTCAGGTAAAATCAAATTCAGCCTGCCACTGTTTATTGTATTTTTCTTGCTTGCTAGCTCTGTTAGTAGTTTTCTTATGTCACCAGAGCTTATGGCGCAAGTGGGCACTTACATCAAGCCTGCATCAAAAAACCTATTTGCATTGAGCCTGCTGTGGATGGGAACCAGCTTAAACAGAGCTGCGATCAAGGCAATCCCCATTCGCTCAATGCTACTGGGCATCATTCTTTGGCTTGCGGTATCCATCAGCTCACTGTACGTTGTCATGCAATGGTACCCATAACCCAATAGTAAAATAAAGAGAACATCATGTTTGCACTGCAGTTTGATCAGCTGGATCGCCAGGCTGAGCTAAGAATCAATCCCGCACAACTTCGACAAATTGCGCAAAAGGCAAATAGCACTATCCTGCCGGTCCACCGGCAGCAATTGCTGACTCAGGGTGACAGCCTCCTATGGCTAACCTGGAACGAATTATCCGATGTATTCGAGGATGTTCAAGATAAGCACTTGATCTATCTGGGGCAAGTTGGAGAACAGTACTACTTCAGTTATCGGCTAACCGAACCCGAATATCTTATCAAACAGTTTCAATCAGTCTCATTGAAAGGCTTAAGAGAACTGATACCCGTATTATCAGAGGCTGATTCATTTTTAGCTAACGTGGCGATTGGTATTGAACACTGGCACAACACGCACCAGTATTGTGGCTTTTGTGGCCATGCCACCTACTCAACATTAGCTGGCTTTGTCCGCCAATGCAGCAATCCAGAATGTGCCAAAGAGCACTATCCACGAACCGATGCTGCGGTGATTTGTGCTATAACTTATCAGGATAAGATTTTATTGGTCCGCCAGGCTCAGTGGCCGGAAAACCGCTATTCTGTCATTGCAGGGTTTGTCGAGCCGGGTGAGAGCTTGGAGCAAGCTGTAGCACGCGAAGCTAACGAAGAAGCAGGACTAACGGTGACCAATATTCAGTATTTCGGCTCGCAACCATGGCCTTTTCCTCAATCATTAATGACCGGCTTTACCGCTGAAGCAACTCACCCTTCTATTGAGCTGAAAGATGATGAGTTGGAGCATGCAAGCTGGTTTACCCGTTCTCAAATCAATGAGTTAGTTGACACTGGGCAGCTTATCCTACCCTATCAATACTCTATTTCACGCACTCTGATCGAGCACTGGCGAAATAGCTAACTGTTTGATAGTTCATCATTAATGTGCTTTTAACACTTATTTGTCGTATATTTTTTAAACAATTATTGACGAATAATCCTTTCTCAAGTACAAATAGAAGCAATCCTTATAACTATCGCTTATAAAAGCAGGTGGTAAGGAGATACAGGATGTTTAGGAAACTGCTAACTTTTTTCTCAAGTTCACATTGTTGGGAAGTTAGCCAGATTTAGGAAACAAGGAGTTCTTATGTCTAAGATCACAATTCTCGCCGGCGACTTTCCAAGTGGCAACGGTCATTTTTCATTTCGTAATTTCACCCTTCCCGGAGACAGTAACCACTACCTCTGCGAGACGGTAAATATTAACCAGCTTGAATCCTTCAATAAAATCAACAAAGAAATGGTCACTATGTTAGGAGTCAGCGAGCGAACTGAGCGTATTCTGGATGATTTAACGCAAGACCAGGTGTTGTTTATGGTGCGGTTGAAGGATAAAAGACGATTTGTTGGCTTGGCCGATAAACGAACGTTTGACAAGATGAATATGGCGAGACGAATTGAAGGCAATAAAAATCAACCAATGACTAAAGCGCCTTCAGCGGCTTAGGCAATCTGTTGGTGAGTTAGTTGTTAGTTAGGCTCGGTCCCAAGGAAAAGCAATGACGTCTTGAATCTCCTTGGTATCGAGTTTGATCATCAATAAACGATCCAGCCCTAAAGCAACACCAGAGCAATCAGGCAAACCGTATTCCAATGCTGCAATAAAGTGTTGGTCAATGGCTATTTCTGCTAACCCATTGTTTTTACGCCAACTATTATCCGCTTCAAAGCGAGCTAGCTGCTGGGAACTGTCAGCCAGCTCATAAAAGCCATTGGCCAACTCTATACCCTCAATGTACAGCTCAAAACGATGAGCAACTCGTGGATCCAACTTTGAAATTCGCGCCAAAGCAGCCTGGCTGGCTGGGTAATCATAGATAAAGCAAACAGATCCATTCAATCCTAACTGAGGTTCAATCTTGTCCTCGAACAATAGACTTAGAAAGTCATCTCTTTCCAACTCATTAGGAAGACTCCCCAGATTAGAACGAGCAAATAGCTCAAGCGCTTCATCAGTAATGGATAATGGATCGAAATCAAGGAACTCAATAAAAGCCTGCTGATAGCTCAGATCTCGCCGCTTCTTCAGCCCCAGCACCTCGGAAACGAGCTCAAAGACATCATCCATCAATTGAAAATGATCAAAGCCCAATCGATACCATTCCAGCATGGTGAATTCTGGGTTGTGCTTAGCCCCGACCTCATCCTGCCGAAAGGCTTTACATATTTGATAGATTGAACCGGAACCATCTGCCAATAAACGTTTCATGGCATATTCTGGTGAAGTTTGAAGAAATCCTGACTCTGTTGAGCTAACCTCTGCGGTCATTGACCGCATGTAACGATCGGTCACTCCATGATGAGATAAAGCAGGTGTATCCACCTCAAGCACACCACGCTCAGCAAAAAAGTGACGGACAGTGGCCATCAACACTGCTCGGTTTTTAAGGTTTTGTAGTGAAGCTGAAGGTTTCCAGTCGGTCATAGGGCTGAGTCAAAGATTAACTTTAGGGATTGATGGGTTGCGCTTTTGAAGCTAACCCATCCTATAATCGAACCTATCATTTATTAAAACAGGGCAAGCATATTGGCCTGCCCCTACCATCCTGTTTGTTCCACTCCCTCTAGCGAGGATTCACCAACTCCTAGCGCCGGAAAAATAGTCTTAGGCGCGGCATCAGGACTGCGAGGACGCGCAGTCAACAACTAGACAGCAAACTCTCTATCCGTCCCACTTCTACCTAGCGCAGGGAAATTCTTGCTAGACAAGGCTTGTTGATTTTTAAATAGAGGGAATTTAGATCCACTAAACGAGCTTTTTTAAAAATCAACGTAACGCAGTATAGCGAGAATTTACCAAGCTAGGCGCGTGAAACGTAATCGCCAGTGCGCGTATCAACTTTCAATTTATCACCAATATTCACAAACAAAGGCACTTTCACTACTGCGCCTGTATGCATGGTGGCTGGTTTTGAACCACCGCCTGAAGTGTCGCCACGCAAGCCTGGGTCGGTATCGGTAACTTCAAGTACTACAAAGTTTGGTGGTGTTACATCAATTGGATTACCGTTCCATAATGTAATTGAGCATTTATCTTGCTCGATCAGGTATACAGCTTTGTCGCTAACGGCATTTTTATCGGCTGATACTTGCTCGAAGGTATTTGGGTCCATGAAGTACCAGAACTCACCATCGTTGTAGAGGTATTCCATCTCGGTATCCATAACGTCTGCTGTTTCGATGCTTTCACCGGATTTAAAAGTTTTTTCGACGGTGCGGCCTGTTAGCAAGTATAATACTTTGGTTTTACTGAAGGCTTGGCCTTTACCTGGACGGACGAATTGGTTGTCGACAACCGTACAAGGTTCGCCGTCTAGCATTATTTTTGTACCATTTCGTATGTCGTTAGTGGTAATTGTTCCCATGTGTTCCTCTGGATATCAATGAGTTTATGATTCAAAACCTGCAGATTCTACCGCGAAATGATTCATATTGGCAGGAGCGAGAGTGGAAAAAGTTGCTGTCTCAGGCAATTTCTTCGCCTTTTGAGCTCTTGTCTCGATTAAATCTTACAACAGACGATCTTCCCTATACGGTTTTGGCTGAGCACCAATTTATGCAAAAAGTGCCGGCTCCTTTTGTCGAATGCATGGAAAAAGGCAATCCAAATGATCCTCTGTTACGGCAGGTTTTAGCTGTAAGTGATGAAAATCAGGAGGTTGCCGGCTTTGTGCCGGATCCTCTACAGGAGCAAAACTCTGAGGTGCCGGGACTTCTACATAAGTACCGTTCACGGGTTCTAGTAATGTTATCCACCGCCTGTGCGATCAATTGTCGCTATTGCTTTAGACGTGAGTTTCCTTATCAAGAACACCAAGCGGGTCGCAATGGCTGGCAGCCTATTTTCGACTATTTAACCGCGCACCCTGAAATTAACGAGGTCATTCTGAGCGGTGGCGACCCTTTAGCCGTCAATGACTCTTACTTGAAAGACTTTATTCAGCAGCTAGAAAGAATTCCTTCTATAATTCGCCTACGCATCCACACTCGCCTGCCACTGGTAATTCCACAACGTGTTACTCAAGGCTTGATTGACGCACTGCTCCAAACTCGCCTGCAAACTGTTGTAGTGCTCCATATCAACCACCCCAATGAAATGGGTGAGCTTTTTGCTCAAGCAGTAAGAAGATTACATCAAAACGGCATCCACCTCTTGAACCAAAGCGTCCTTTTGGACGGAGTTAACAACAATAGCTCTACTTTGGCAGAACTTAGTGAGAAGTTATTTGCTCACCATATACTACCTTATTATCTACATCAGCTTGACAAGGTAAGAGGTGCTCACCATTTTGCCGTTGAAGAAGCACAAGCCATAAAGATTATGCAGGAGCTCAATACTCGCCTTGCGGGATTTCTGGTGCCCAAACTGGTTCGAGAAGAAGCCGGCAAAACCAGCAAAACCCCTATTGATTTGGGCTTATTAACTTTAGATAATCAATAACTTAGTTAGAAATAAAACTGGCGCAATGTGTGCCTATTCGCTAATATAAAACCATCACTTCATGCAATAATAAAAGCTAAATTGCCGGCACTAGGCTAAGGAGAAAGGAAGTGGCCTTAACTCAAGGACAACTGGGGCTCACAGTTCGAGTCAGAAATGAAACCATGGTCGCTGATATACCGTCCAGCGTCAAAGCCGCTGAACAGTGGCTGGATCAGTTACCAATTGCAGATATGGGGGAAACAGCCTCCAAGGTTTTTCATTATCTGTACGATTTAAATCAATCGCCACTGTCCCCTAAAGATCGCCTTCAGATTCTGGAAACGATTGTCCCGACTTGTGAAACACTCATTGATTCACTCTCCGAAGTTTACGTTCATAGCCCTTTAAAATACTCACATAAACTACAGTCAGCTTCTGAGCTAGTGCATGCGCTTGCTTCCGAGTTAGTTTTTGGCTTTAACGCGATCATTGAAGATTTAAACAACGCACCTGAATTACTAGAAAAGTACAACAAAACCATTTTGCCAGCGGCTTGCGCCAATAGCCTGCATTATCTTGGTGAAATTCAACTACAGCGATATCAGTTATACAAATCGGTTGGTAGTAAGATTTGGCGTCAGCAAAATATCATTTTTAAGTTGGCAACTACTAATGACTTTCTAGAGCATAAATTAAAAAAATCTTCGAGCGAGCTGGTTAGCGTCAAAAAACAATTACTCATCAATTTAGTGTTGTCAATTTGCAACCCGTACCAGATGAAACATGGTGAGGCGAGCGATATTTATAATGCTCTGCAAGCTTTGTCTAATCACATTCAGCTACTACCCACTCTTAATAACGACACTTTGTTTGCTTATTTACCGGATACTGAAATCCCGCCACAGCCGGCAAACGCCATCGAAAATGAATCGCAGAAGAAATATGGCATTGACTTAACCCAAGCTATTGGCATGCTTGAAAACAGTATGATGGAGAAGAAAGGTGGATTATTTGGCCGGTTTAAGAAAACAGCCGAAATCAAGCTGGACGACGACCTAAAGGCACAAGTTTTAGAGAGTTGGAATAGCGTAAAAACTCGTAACTTTATCCGTATCAACTCTAATCAAAGCACGCAGGTTGCAGTAGGATTAGCCAGCTCACATCACTTTCTAGTAGACCGTGGCGGACAAAGACTACATGACCGCTTTTTCGGTAAATCCAAAAAGAATGTAGCTTTCCAGGTCGAATCATTGGAGCTTGAGCAGGAAGAGAGCCAACATGGATTTGTCTGGAAAACTTCAAAGCCTCGGGGCATGGATATACAAGATAAACGTAAAAACGAAGATGCATTTGCTTCAATTTATAAACCCAGAACCTTTGATGAAAGAAAACTGGACAAGGAAGATCATCCCTACAAAGAACTTAAGACCAGAGTAAAGTATCAGTGGATCAGTGGTGTCGTTAAAGATGTGAGTCCAGCGGGTTTTTGTGTAGCTTTTGAGAAAGCCCCTTCGCAATATGCCGAAACCAACGAACTGGTTACTGTAAAAAACTTTAAAAGTGGTCAAGAAATGTACAACCTAGGCTTGATTCGCTGGAATCGCTGGCAAGGCCATGATATTTTCTTGATCGGAGTCGAGCTAATTTCACCCGAAGCAATGCCTGTCCGCGCAACACTGGACTGGGATTATGCAAAGCCCGCATATCATCATAATGGTCTATTGCTTCCTGAAATGCCAAATGCAGGAGTTGACTCGAGTATCATTTTGCCACCACTAGGCTATCGTTCTGGACAAACAGTCGCTATTATGACGCCCGAAGAAGAATATAAAATTGAGCTCACTCGCAAAGTCATCGAGACGGATAACTTTATCCAGTTTCACTTTTGCAAAAGGCCTTGATTAGATTAAAAACAGAGGCTTGGGTATCAATCTTAGTTAATGTTAAATTTGTGGGGCAGTTAAATCATTTTCTTATAAAAACGGATACCATAAAGGATCCTCAAGGTAACTCGATTTCTGATGAAAAAACAGAGCACTAATTCACCAATTAATACCCTGATTTTCTCAAGCTCGGCTAATGAGAGTGAGCAGCTCGCCAGTCACTTGAAAAATCAAGGTCTCCCTATTCGACATCAAGTTGTTGCTAACAGCGAACAGCTCAAAGCTGCAATTGATGAAAAACAATGGCAACAAGCTTTATTTCTGGATGAGCTTGATAACTTACCCATTCAGCAAGCTTTAACACTTCTAAAAAGTCAAAAGCACTCAGTACCAGCCATTCTCCTCAGCAGTGATTATTCTGAACAGCAGCGTTTTGATGCCATTGCGAAAGGTGTAAGAGATTGTATTCCAAGTAGTGCTAAAGATTTACTGACGCTCATCATAAAGCGAGAGCAGGCGCTCGTTAATGCTGAAGCTAAAGTAGCAGAATCCAGTAAAATGCTTTCCGAGACCAGCAAGCGAAACCAGCTACTGCTCGAGAGCTCAAAAGATGCTATCGCCTACATTCATGACGGTATGCATATCTATACTAATCCAACTTATCTCGATCGTTTTGGTTATGAAGAAGATGACATCATCGTTATGACCATTATGGATCTAATCGATTCCGAAGATACCGATAAAATAAAAACATTACTCAAAGAGCAGACTAAATCCGGCGAAGAAGTCAGTCAGGTACTTAAAGGCAAAAATGCTAACGGTGAGACTTTTGAAGCTGACTTTATAGTTTCTTCTGCAATCTATGACGATGAGCATTGTGTGCAGCTAGTTGTGCGCGAAGTCAGTGACCAAACTGAATTACTTAAAAAATTAAAAGAGGTCAGTGAGATCGATCAGGTAACAGGACTGTTTAATCGTCCTGCATTTATGGACAGACTAGAAGATATTACTAACAAGTCTCGAGACACCAAAATCGATACAGTGCTCTACCTGGTTGAGATAGATAAGTTCTCAAAGTACCGCTCTGAGTTCGGCATAGCAGCCTGTGATGACTTATTAAAAGATGTTGCTGACTGGATGAAGGCACACGTCAGTGATAAATCTATAGTCGCTAGAATCAGCGATAGCAGCTTCGGTATCATTTCGTTTGGAAAAGGAATGTCTGCCAACGAACTGCCGAAGAAGTTGCTTTCAGAAATTAGTTCACACCTTTTTGAAGTATCTGAACAAACCCTGCACATCACCTTCAGCATTGGCGGCGTAACCTGTCATGACAGTGATCTTGAGCCTGATAAGCTAGTGCTCCACGCAACAGCGGTCAGTCATAAAGTTCAGGATAATGGCGGTAACGGCTATGAGTTATTCAATCCTTCAATTGATAGCTTATTAACCGACGAAGAAAAAATCCTGTATGATGAGTTTGCTCAGGCCAGAGATGAAGGTCACATGACCCTCTTCTACCAACCTATGATGAGTCTACAAGGAAGTCCTGAACAGCAATATATATGCTACTTCCGATACAAGATGCAAGATGGAAAGTGGGGCCTCGGTAAAGGTATATTCCCAATCTTCGAGAAGGTTGGCATTGATGCCGAGATTGATAAAATTACTTTTACTCATAGCTTGAAAATGCTTGCCAAAGAAAAAGAAGAAGGCAAACCAACGAAACTCTTCCTGACATTACATCCCAATACCCTATTGAGAGAAGATGCAAGTCGCTGGGTTCGTCAAAGCATCGCTAAGGCAGGCATAGATAGCAAAAGCCTCATTCTTACGCTTAAAAGTCACTTTGCTGCGACTTACCTGAAAAAAGCCATAGAGCTAAAGGATATCTTTAACAAAGATGGCATTCAGTTCTGTCTATCTGGGGTGCAAGCTGACGAGCTAGAGCTGATTCAATCGGTACGACCTAACTATGTTGCTTTCGATGGACGCATGATTGAAGTCTTGAAAGAGCAAGGAACCGACAAGATTGCACCACTGATAACAGCAGCTCACAGTGTGGAAGCCAAAGCCATTATCACAAACCTTGAGGAAGCTTCATCCTTAGCGCAAATCTGGCCTCTCGGCGTCGATTTTGTTACAGGTAACTACATCTCTAAACCAATGTCCAAGTTGAATTATGACTTTGCTGATAACGATTTCTAGACATTAGGATCTGTAAGATTAGACGCGATGACGCTGCTCTATCAGGGGCAGCAAATCCACCAAACTGTTTAAGTAGCCTACATTTAATACGCAATCAGCCAACTTTCCCAAAGTTGGCTTTGCTTTGTAGGCAACCCCAATTCCAGCCTCTTGTAGCATCTTTAAGTCATTAGCACCGTCACCAACGGCAATACACTGTTGCGCCTTAAACCCAAGTACTGATGCCCATTCCTGTAAACTTTCAGTTTTCACAGCCGCATTAACAATCGGATACTCAACCTCGCCAGTCAGAACACCATTAGCATCAATCAGCCGGTTAGCCTTTACCTGATAAAAAGGCAACCTTCTCGCCAGCTCTTCTGCAAAAGGCATAAAACCACCGGAAGCAATCGCAATTTTTCCACTTTGCCGTATAAAGTACTGACAAAATGCCTCAACACCAGGGTTAAACTCCAACTGATTTTTTACGGCATTGATCGCTTCTACAGACAAGCCTTTGAGCTGTCTCACTCTTTGCTCAAGACTTTGATTAAAATCCAATTCACCACGCATCGCCGACTCTGTAATTTTCGAGACTTCCTCGCCAACCCCTGCCTGCACTGCTAATTCATCAATGACCTCAATGGGTATTAAGGTGGAATCCATGTCAAATACTGCTAGCCTAAAAGGCCCAAAGGACTGACTTTTAGGTAACAGACAATAATCAAATCCGTGTAACAAACTTTTCTCATATAAAGCAGACTTTAAACCACTTTCACTACCTGATACTGTATACAAGCCAATGGTTGGCTGTTCATGCTCTTCCTTCTGTAAAGATTTAAATATGTCATCACGCGATAAGTGATTAAGGGTATATTCAGAGTCTTTTTGATTAAATAAATAACAATAATAGTCAGGCATAACAAGCTTCAAATTGAGTTATCGGGATAGAGACGTATCTATTCAGACGAAAAAACTATGGTATATTAACCCTCAAGAAAAGCCCATTGTAATTTATAGAATAAGAGATATTGGCATCAAACCGACATTCTTCAAAAGCCCTAATACAAAGGCATTGATATTTTCTGCTATTGTTCTGGCTATTTCCAGCAGCCTGCTTCAGTTGTGGCTCAACGAGCAACAGTATCAGCAGCAACAGAATTATATTAACAACTATACTGAAATGCTCACCACTGCATCATCCAGTCAGTTGGGTAGCTTTATCCATACCCAGGATAAAGATTCCTTAGAGGCCGTTGCTAAAGGCCTGTATGAAAATGATAGCATCTTTAAAGTTTCTATTTATAAGCGCGATGGAAATCTGATGTCAACGCTGGAAGCCGATGAGCTACCAGATGACTTACGCTCTGTAGTTTCTGATATCTATTACCAGGATGAAAAGAATGGTTATTTAACCTTGTATTTCAGTCCCGCCGTTCAATCATCACTAATCTCGCAAGTAGTCGCACAGCCTGTCATGATATGGATTATTAGCGGATTTAGCTGGCTGATTCTTTTATTCGTGGTATCTTTCAGCAAAATCCGTAAATGGTGGAAGAACCGTAAGCCCAAAGATAACGCAGCGATTACGGGCAAAGAGCTACCTAGCCAAAACCAATTACTGCGCCAACTACTCAAGCATAGTAATGGCAAAAAATCGCAGCAAGAAGGTGGCTGCCAATATGTCATTAAAGCCAATTGGGAGCGGCTTAATGGGCAAACTACCCATCAACTATTAACCGTCTTTAATCGCTGGTTGCCCAAAAATCATATTTGGTTTTTAAGTTTTAAACAATCATTACTCATACTGGGCAAAGATTCACAAAAGCTGGAGGCAAATCAGTTAATTCAGCTACAGGTACTTGTAAGAGCAATGCGACAACTGAAGCTTAATCCTTCGATATTAATTCATAACCTGAGTTTTGACCGTGATATCTATGAAACTTTTTTTGAGGTCATGGAGCCCGGAATCTGGCTTGAGTCAGATATCAAGCATCAGTCATTTATTGATAGTGAGCAGCATATTGAGCTTGAGATCGAATCAATCGGTGAAGTTGAATTAACTCGTGTGCCCGATATCGATGCACAACAACGCAGTGGTATAGAACGCCAAGCTCGCTTCTTGCTAGGTAGTTAATGTAAGAGTTTCAACCAAACAAAAGGCCATCGCATGACGGCCTTTTGTTTAACTCAGTTTCACATAGTAAAGTAACCCAAAAGCCTAACCTTTGGCGTCCACTTCGATACGCTCCACTCGCTGGAAGCCTCGCGGTAATTTATGACCCCGGCGACCTCTTTCTCCTCGATAATGTTCCAAATCTTTTGGCTTCAAAGTTAAATGTCGTTTCCCAGAATGGATTACAAGGCTATCGTCTTCGCCAATTGCAGTGACTGCAATCATAAACTCTTCACGTAGTTTAAGTTTAGCCGTTGGAATACTGATGATTTTATTGCCTTTACCCTTTGCCAACTCCGGCAGATCCGCCAATGGGAAGACCAGCATTCTACCTTCATTAGATACAGCAACACAGAACTGACTCGCTGAGTCTTTGACACTGCAAGGTTTAACGACCTTAGAGCCTGAAGGAAGATTTAGGAAAGCTTTACCGTTTCGAGTTTTAGTAACCAAATCGCTGAACTTAGCCACGAAGCCATAACCGGCATCGGTTGCAAATAAGAATTTATCATCATCCTCACCCATCATTGTCGCCATAAACTCGGCGCCAGCAATAGGATTTACCCGACCAGTGACTGGCTCTCCCAATCCTCGTGCAGAGGGCAAGGTATTGGCTAATAAAGAAAATGTACGTCCAGTTGAGTCGAGGAACACTGCATATTGATTACTTTTGCCTTGTGCTGAATCGAGATACTTATCACCAGAACGATAATTCATTCCCACAGCATCAACATCATGCCCCTTGGCGCAACGAACCCAGCCCTTTTCCGAGAGAATCACAGTAACCGGTTCTGTTGGCAACAGCTCAGTTTCAGATAAGGCTTTTGCTTCTTTTCGCTCCACAATCGGTGAACGACGATCATCACCATATTGCTCAATGACCTCTTCGATCTCTTTCTTTATCAAGGTCTTCATACGCTGTTTTGAGCCGAGCGTTAGTTGCAACCAGTCCGCTTCATCTTCAAGCTCCGACTGCTCGCCTTTGATTTTCATCTCTTCAAGCTTTGCCAAGTGGCGTAACTTCAACTCAAGAATAGATTCTGCTTGACGATCCGATAAATCAAAACGCTCCATTAATTTTAGCTTTGGTTTATCTTCGGTTCGAATAATATGAATGACTTCATCAATATTCAGATAAGCAATCAATAAACCATCTAAAATATGCAGGCGATCCATCACCTTATCTAAACGATGTTGTAAGCGACGACGCACTGTTTCGTGGCGGAATTCAAGCCACTCTTTCAACATCACGCGAAGGTTTTTCACTTGCGGACGACCATCGATGCCAATCATATTCATATTGACGCGATAGGTACGCTCCAAGTCAGTTGTGGCAAACAGGTGACGCATTAACTCTTCTATATCAACCCTATTGGAACGCGGCTCAATAACTAAACGAGTCGGATTTTCATGATCTGACTCATCACGTAAATCACTAACCATCGGCAGTTTCTTAGCCTGCATTTGAGCAGCAATCTGCTCAAGAATTTTGGAGCCAGATGCCTGATGCGGTAGTGAAGTAATGACAATATCGCCGTCCTCTTTCTCAAAGCGCGCTCGCATACGAATCGAGCCGCGACCTTTTTCATATAGCTCAAGAATGTCAGCCCTTGGCGTAATGATTTCTGCATCGGTGGGGAAGTCTGGGCCTTGAATAAACTCTAATAAGTCCGGCAGCTCAGCTTTAGGATTTTCTAGCAGATGGACACAGGCTTTACCCACTTCAGCCAAATTATGTGGCGGAATATCCGTTGCCATACCAACCGCGATACCTGTGGTGCCATTGAGCAACAAGTTTGGGATGCGCGCCGGCAATACTTCAGGCTCATCCATAGTGCCGTCAAAGTTAGGCGTCCAATTAACCGTCCCCTGCCCCAGCTCACTGAGTAATAGTTCAGAATAAGCCGCTAAACGTGATTCAGTATAACGCATCGCCGCGAATGACTTAGGATCATCCGGAGCGCCCCAGTTACCTTGGCCATCGACCAATGGATAACGATAGGAAAAAGGCTGCGCCATCAAGACCATGGCCTCATAACAGGCCGAATCACCGTGCGGGTGAAACTTACCCAGTACGTCACCGACGGTACGTGCTGACTTTTTATATTTTGCCGTCGCTTTTAAACCCAGCTCACTCATCGCATACACAATACGACGCTGCACGGGTTTTAAGCCATCACCAATATGCGGCAAGGCACGGTCCATGATCACATACATGGAGTAATTCAAATAAGCCTGTTCGGTAAACTCCGCCAGCGACTTTTTCTCAATACCTTCGTAATTCATTTCTTCCACGATAGTTCACTTCTCGTTTTAAATTTCTGCTTTATTGCCTTTCAACTCTAACCATTCTTTACGATCAGAAGCGCGTTTTTTCGACAACAACATATCCATAATATGCTCGGCCTCTCCATCACCACCTAAGGTCAGCTGTACCAAGCGGCGAGTTTCACGAGCCATAGTGGTTTCACGCAATTGCTTGGGGTTCATTTCACCCAAACCTTTAAAGCGCTGCACCTGAATTTTGCCACGTTTATTTTCAGCTTTAATGCGATCCAACAAACCCTGCTTTTCATCTTCATCAAGGGCATAAAATACTTCTTTACCCACATCGATTCGATACAGCGGCGGCATGGCAACAAACACATGACCGGCACGAACCAATGGTCTAAAGTGGCGAACAAATAAGGCACACAACAAAGTAGCAATATGCAGACCATCCGAATCAGCATCCGCCAGGATACAAACTTTGCCGTACCTTAGTTTGCTTAAATCATCAGAGCTTGGATCAAGGCCAATCGCTACCGAAATGTCGTGCACTTCCTGCGAAGCCAGAATCTGATTGGAGTCCACCTCCCAGGTATTCAGGATTTTGCCTCGTAATGGCATAATCGCCTGATACTCTTTATCGCGCGCCTGCTTGGCTGAACCACCCGCTGAATCACCCTCGACCAGAAACAGCTCACTGCTCATGGCATCGGTGCCAGCGCAATCGGCTAACTTACCCGGCAATGCAGGACCTTGGGTGACTTTTTTACGGACAATCTTTTTGCTGGCACGCATTCGCTTGTGGGCATTACTGATGGCGCGCTCGGCGAGTGCATCACCAATTACTGGGTTTTGATTGAGCCACAAGCTAAAGGCATCTTTGACCACGCCCGCAACGAAGGTTGCGCACTGGCGAGAGGATAAACGCTCTTTAGTCTGGCCGGAGAACTGCGGGTCATCCAGTTTGACCGACAATACGTAACTAATACGATCCCACACGTCTTCCGCACTCAGCTTAACACCACGTGGCAATAAATTTCTGAATTCACAAAACTCACGCATGGCATCTAATAAGCCATTGCGCAAACCATTGACGTGCGTGCCGCCTTGCGGTGTTGGAATCAGGTTAACGTAACTTTCAGCGAGACATTCGCCACCTTCGGGCAACCACATAAAGGCCCAGTCAACGGCTTCAGCTTCACCCTGCAAAGAACCGGTAAAAGGCTCTTCGGGTAACCTTTCAAAACCACCCGCCTGCTCTAGTAAATAAGCGGTTAGGCCATCTTCATACAACCACTCATCCTGCTCTCCTGCAGCCTTGTTATCAAAGACTACCTTTAAACCAGGGCATAGGATTGCTTTGGCTTTAAGCAAATGTTTAAGACGTGAAATGGAGAATTTATCGCTATCGAAGTATTTGCTGTCGGGCCAGAACTTAACGCTGGTTCCGGTATTACGCTTACCGACTTCAGCCACCACCTCTAGATCTTTAACCTTAAAGCCATCTTCAAAGGCCATGAAGTATTGATTACCATCGCGCTTAACGGTTACTTCAACACGTTTAGATAAGGCATTCACCACCGAGATACCGACACCGTGAAGACCGCCTGAGAATTGATAGTTTTTGTTCGAAAACTTACCACCTGCATGCAGCTTGCTCATAATGAGCTCAACGCCCGGGATACCTTCCTCAGGATGGATATCAACCGGCATTCCACGCCCATCGTCCTCAACCTCAAGGCTGCTATCTTTGTGTAGAGTCACCTTGATGGTTTTGGCATGTCCTGCTAAAGCTTCATCCACACTGTTATCGATCACCTCTTGCCCAAGATGATTTGGACGGCTGGTGTCGGTATACATACCGGGACGCTTTTTAACTGGATCAAGGCCGCTGAGAACCTCAATGGATTCAGCTGTATATTGATTATTCGCCATAAGTAAATTATTGATTTTGTGTTAGGAGAGTCAAATTGACTCAATATATAGTTATTCGGCCCTTATCCTATAAAGGCCGATCAGCAAGTGCAAGTAAAATTATTGAATGGAATAAGGTGCTTTCAACAGAGACTAATTAAGCCGCTGATTAATAGCCAGAAATGGCAAAATTGACACTGGGCAAATAATGATCAACCCGGTAATTTTGCTTATCGATCACTCCATCAGCATGGCATTGATAGACTGCATAGCCGGGAGTCTCTCCGCTGGCGGCAAAATCAGCTGAATGGCGTTTAAATTGGACACAGGTAGAAGGAACCGAACAATAGACTGCATTATCGATCTTATATTCGGAGAATTGATGTACATGACCAAATCCACATAATTTCACTTGAGGGTGTTCGGTCACTAATTCCAGTAGCTCGTCTTTATTACTGACACCAATTTCATCCAGCCAGTCACTACCCACGGGAACGGGGTGGTGATGCATATAGATCATGGTAGGTAAATCAGAATTTTCTTCGAGGCAACGTCGAGCCCACTTTAATTCAGATGGATCAATCCGCCCATGCACTTCGTCTTCAATATGACTACTGATCATTAAAATCTGCCAATGATCTGTAAGAATTTGTTTATGGTTAAACAGCGGGGCTTCTGATAGAAAACTGGTTAAATACTCAACTTCGTCATGGTTGCCTGCAAGCGTAAAGACTGGTTTGCCAAATTTAGCCATCTGCTTGGCAAAGAACTGATAGGAGTCTTTTGAATAGTCTTGGGAAATATCCCCGGTAACGATAATTACATCAGGATCAATCGCTCGAGCACGAATATCTTCCAATACCGCGCAGAAGCTTTCTTGTGTATTAACACCCAGCAGACTACCTTGGTCATCAGCAAACAAATGTGGATCTGAAAGGTGCAAAACAGTCATTTCAGGTCGCCCAATAAATAGGCGTTTGCAGTCGTTAGTCAAATCAATCTCCTATCTGTTATTAGTATTATCGCTTATATGCTACTGCAAAAACGCTAAGTGGGTCGTATTCGCAGTGTGAGATTGACCAAATTGTAGACAAAAGTTAAGCCATTCGCCCAAGAATCTATTCAACTGGAGCTTTTCGTCGGGTTGTTTCATCTCGATATTGGGGTAAATATAAACTGGAGGTAGCATCCCTTCGTTCAGCCCTGACAAAACTTCAGCCATCTGAGCGTCGTGGTATAGGCGAACTAGGAACTCGCGATTAACAGCTGCAGCATAGGGAGCCGAGCTATCGCAATACTGTTTCAGCCGATATGTGACGGTGTAACGACTCATTTGTTCCAGTGTTATTACCACATCAGGTTGTTTTTCAATGCTTAGGCAAACCACGTCAGACTCATGGCATAGTATCTTACCAGCGCTACCAACCAGTTTATTCAACTTAAGGTAGTTGCTGGCGCACAACGCCATAAACTCTTTCAGGTCTGGAACATACTTTCTTGCTGAAGGCATAAGCACCCTTGCTAAACGCACACAAGTACATCAAAAACTGTCCATGATACGAGGGTCTGTTGACCTTTCATCAGCAAGTTCCAGTTGCTGCTCATTCAATAAAAACCACTGGACGGCAATTAAAGCCATTGCATTACTAATACCGCCATTAGCCAGAAGTTGCAACATTTCTTGTCGCGTGACTGCTAACACCTTGATATCTTCATGCTCATCGTCCAAACCGGCATAGTCTACCAAGTTTGAGCTATCAACCAAACCCAGAAATAGATCCACGTATTCCGAGGTACCGCCCGGGCTTACCCAGTAACTCGGCATTTCAAGCAGTTTATAAATGCTGCAGCGTGCCTCTTCCTCAGCTTCTCGGTGTGCCACTTCATGCGGGTATTCCCCCTCTTCCACCATCCCAGCAATGATTTCCAGTAGCCAAGGAGAATGCTTATCGTCTAATGCTCCTGGCCGACATTGCTCAATCATGACAAAGCGATCAAGACGTGGATCAAATAACAAAACACCAACTGCATTCCCGCGCTCAAATATTTCACGCTGAATGATAGGACTCCAGCCGCCTAGATATTGCTTATGCCGATAACGATATTTTTCCATGCGAAAGAAACCTTCATACAAAGGTTCCCGACTTACAATTTCCACATCCTGAGGGCCAAATTTTTTGTCCAAAATGTCACCTTATATTCACATAATCATTGTTGAACTAAACAGCGCCGCACCTGTACTGAGACTAAGTCATCCTGCCACAGAGTTGGCACCATGTTAACACTTCATAATCTGTTACACTTACTGTATTGTTTGAAATACCAATAATTACTATGCTTTAGCCAACCAAGAGAGGTGTCCATGGAGCAGCCGATATTTGATTTGGAACAGGCTCGACAAAATATGGTTGAACAGCAAATCCGTCCATGGAATGTGCTGGATAATCAGTTACTGGATTTGATTTCTGGCTTACCGCGCGACAGATTTGTACCTGAAGAATTTCGCTCGCTGGCCTACGCAGACACACAGATTCCACTTGGTCATAGCCAATGCATGATGCCTCCTCGTGAAGAAGCTAGAATGTTACAGGCATTACGTATTCAGCCCAGTGATATAGTGTTAGAAATAGGTACCGGCACAGGCTACTGCACTGCCTTGATGGCACAATTGGCGCACAAAGTTTATAGCGTGGACATCATTGGCGAGTTTATTGAACAGGCAAAAGAGCGTACCCAAGAATTAGGACTCGATAATATTGAGTTTGAAGAAGGTGATGCGGCAGCTGGCTGGCCTCATTACAAGCCTTATGATGTTATTGCCATTACCGGTAGCTTTTATAAATTACCCAAAGCACTCAAGCGCCACCTGCCTATCGGTGGCCGCCTGTTTTGCGTAGTCGGTCAGGAGCCTGCGATGAAGGCAGAACTCATCACCCGAATTGGTGATGATGAATGGCACGAAGAAGTATTGTTCGAAACCGTTTTGCCCTATTTAATCAACGCAAAACGTGCCGAACAGTTTGAGTTTTAAATAATAAAGATAAGCACTGAAACATTAGTGCTTATCGCAACAATCAATTTTGGAATATGGTATGAAGCCTAAAGCAAAGATTAAATTAGTCACTCTGGCAATCTTGTCACTGAGTGGCTTAACTGCAAATGCAAATACAGATCTTCTGGATGTTTATCAAGATGCTCTGAAAAATGATCCGCAATACAAGATCAGTGATGCCAACTTAAGAGCTACCGAACAAGGTGTTCGCATCAATCGTTCAAGCTTATTACCCCAAGTCAGCGCTTCAGCGACAAAAGGCAGAAGTGATTACGACTATTCAGGCCAAGGCCTTGACGGTAGTCCCTCAGACCCTTTTAACAACTCTGTAGACTCAACAACTTACCGTGTTCAACTTAACCAGTCACTATTTGACTGGAATCTGTGGGTTGCTTTGGAACAAGCAGAAATGCGCGTTCGTGTCGCGGAACTAAACCACGCAGCTAATTTACAGGACCTAATGCTTCGCACAGCGCAAGCTTACTTTAGACTGTTAAGTACAGAAGAGGTGCTTGCTGCCACTCGTTCTGAAAAAGAAGCTTTGCAAAGTCAACTTGATATGACTCGTGAACAATTTGAGTCAGGCCTGTCAACTGCTACTGATTATTTGGATGCACAAGCAAACTTTGACCAGGCACAAATCAGCGAGCTTCAATCTGAGAATGAATACTACAACGCCAAAGAAAACTTGCGTGAAATCACTGGACAATATTACGCTGAGCTTGAAGCTACTGGCAATAGTATTAAATTAACACCGCCAACCCCAGAAAACATTGATGACTGGATGCGTGCAGCGCGTGAAGCCAATCTAAACCTTAAAGCAAAGCAGTTTGAAGTAAGAGTTGCTCGCGAAGAAGTCAAGCGTAATCGAAGCGGTCATTATCCCACCGCCGATCTAAGCGTCAGTTACTCTGATCAGGAAACTGAAACAGATCGTTTCTTCCCTGTCCAAAACATTGGTCAAAACACGTTAAATATGCAAGATGGTTATCAAGCCGGTATTACAGTTACTATACCACTGTTTTCTGGTTTAAGGACTTCAGCTCAAACTGAGCAGGCCAAGCAAAATTACCTGCGTACAACGCACGAGCTTGACCAAAGCGATAGGTTGGTTCAGAAAAATGCTCGTATGGCTTACACTAATCTACAAACTGCTATCAAGTCGTTCGAGGCTAACAAACGTGCCTACCAATCAAGTTCGAGTTCATTAGAGTCTACCCAGGAAGGGTATCAGGCAGGTACCAGAAATATTGTCGATGTCTTAATTGCTACTCGGAGCACCTATTCGTCGCAGCGTAATATGATTCGTGCAAAATATGACTACCTTATCAGTAGCTTACAACTAAAGGCAGCGGCAGGAACCTTAACTGAAAATGACTTGGAAATTGTCAATAACTGGTTGGAGCAATACTAACTTAGTGTAATCTCGGTGTTATTGGGCGACTACCTTTATCATAAGTAGGACTCAATAACACTGACTGTTTCATCCAGAGCACCACGGTTAGTGTTAATAACTTCAGCAGCTTTGGCGCCCATATTGAATGCTCTAGCTTTATCTTCAAATAACTGGATGACCACACTGGCTAAATCTTTCTCATCAACCACCATTTGTGCACCACCAGCCTCAATTAAATCAGCAAAAATTTCATTGAAATTATGAATATGGGGACCTGTTAAGACAGGTTTTCCCAACACCGCTGGCTCAATCGGATTGTGCCCACCGATTTCAGCAAAGCTACCGCCTATCCAACAAATATCCGATATATTAAAGGCTTTCATAAGTTCACCCATAGTATCGCCCAATAAGACGTCTGCATTATTGGACCAAGTATCCGGGCAAGAACGACGAGCCACACTATACCCTTCATTTTCAATTAAATGGGCCACGGCTTCAAAGCGTTCAGGATGGCGAGGCACTAGTATTAATTTAGCTCGAGGGATTATATTACATACTATTTTATGTGCCCTTAGTACCGCCTCATCTTCCCCCTTATGAGTGCTTGCAGCAATCCAGACAGGAGCGTCTTTCCAATTAGGATAATACTCATGGTCAGTAAAGGTTGGCACATCCATATCAAACTTTATATTGCCCGTTACTAGCGACCTTTCTTTTGACAACCCAAGTCGAATATAACGCTCTGCATCTTGCTCATTAACTGCTAGCACCTTGACGAAGGCATCCATCATTTCGTTCGCTAGCGACGCAATCTTTTCGTATTTATTGGCCGAACGGCCAGACAAACGCGCATTAGCTAAAATAACAGGGATATTATTGCTTTTAAGATGATGAAGCCAGTTAGGCCACAATTCAGTTTCCATTATGACTAATAATCGTGGCTTAGCACGACGAATGAAGCGCTTAATGGTTCCAGGTAAATCACAGGGTGAGTAGTGGTGTTTCACACGATTACCGAGACCATTGTATATTTGTCGCGCACCGGTGGGGGTTGTTGTGGTTACAATAATATTAAGTTCGGGATATTTAAACAGCAGCTTTTTAATGATAGCAATTGCAGCATTAGATTCACCCATTGAAACTGCATGAAACCAAATACTCTGCTTATACTCTTTACTAACAATTCCAAAACGCTCACGCAATGGCTCACGGTACTGTGGTGGTTTGAAACTTTTGTAAACCCAGCGTACGCATAATAAGGGTGCTGCCAGAATATATAACAATGTATAAAGATAACGTAACAAGTATTTGTCTTCCCTTATGACCAAGGCCTATTAGCCTTATTTATGATTTACTTTTTTCTGCTCTTTGCTTTCGAACTTCTTTGGGGTCGGCAATTAAAGGGCGATAAATCTCAACTCTATCTCCATCGTGCAAAGTGTCTGTTAACTTTGCTAATTTGCTGAAAACTCCAACTTTAGTTTGAGTTAAATCGATCTCAGAGTATAACTCAAGGATGCCAGACTGCCTGATAATCTCTTCAATAGTAGCCGATGCTTCAACCTCAAGCGATAACAATGTCTGCTTTTCAGGAAGTGCATAACAAACTTCCACTGTAATTCTTTCAATTTGGGACATCTAGATATATACCTCTCTCGCCCTCTTTGAAAAAGCATCCACAAATGACTCTGCCATCTGATTAAATACGGCGCCAAAAGCCAAGTTTGTGAGAGGGTTTGAAAACTCAAACTCAACCACTAACTCTATTTTGCAGGCAGAATCACCCAACCCATCAAATGTCCACTGACCAGTCAAGTGCTTAAAAGGCCCCATCACTAACTGCATAGCAATACTTTGATAGGGGTTATTAGTATTTCGAGTGGTGAATTCTTTTGCAAAACCACCTTTTGCTACCGAGAGCATAGCAGTTACTGTATCCTCTGTTCTCTCTAGAACCTTAGCATCATTACAGTTTGGCAAAAACTCAGGATATTTCTCGATATCATCCACTAAATCAAACATTTGTTTTGCCGAAAAAGGTAAAAGCGCTTGTCGCCGAATGGTTTTCATTGCAAAAAAAGGGATAGTAAGGTTAAAAAGTGCGGCAATTGTAACACTCCCATCCCCTGAAATACCAACTATTGAGCAATGGCAGTCAGACACCTATAATGCGGTCTAACTTTGCAATAATTCCAAACAGGATTTACTTTGGCTAAAAAAAAGGGCAAGCCCTCTGGCAATACCATTGCGCTGAACAAGCGCGCGCGTCATGACTATTTCATCGAAGATACCTACGAAGCGGGCCTGGTTTTACAGGGCTGGGAAGTAAAAAGCATACGTGCTGGCAAAGTAAACCTGGCGGAAAGTTATGTTCTACTCAAAGACGGTGAGGCTTTCCTTTTTGGCTGCCACATTACACCATTAATTTCTGCCTCCACTCATGTTGTTGCCGATCCTACACGTACTCGAAAACTTCTGTTACATGATCGTGAGCTAGCACAATTATTCCGTGGTGTTGAGCAACAAGGCTATACAGTCGTTGCACTTGCAATGTACTGGAAGCAACACCGCGTTAAGCTAGAAATTGGATGCGCTAAAGGTAAAAAGCTACACGATAAGCGAGCCACGGAGAAAGAACGCGAGTGGAACAAGTCAAAAGAACGCATAATGAAGCGTCATTAGCGATGGCTATTCATACCCGAAGAATTAAGGTATAAAGTTAAGAGATGCCTCAAGTGTGGTCTACGCCACATCGCGCCATATAGCGCTTTGCTAGTATTTGTTGCACTGTATAGCACATTGATTTTAAACAACTTAATTAAAAGCTCTCAGCTTTCAGACAGATAAGTTGAGCGGCATTGAACATAAGGTAACTCACTTGAAACGTTACACCACAATTTTTCTAGCAATGACTTTAACAGGTTGCTCTTTTATCGAAGATAGAAGCCAAGAACCGGTTGAAATCATAGACATTAGCGATGGCACTCGCTCGAGCTATAAGGGTGGTTCTAATCAGCAGTCAGATACGATTGAATATACTGTTCGCACTGGCGATACTTTAGGCTCAATCGCCAAAAAGATGCTTGGTAATGCCCAACGTTACCTTGAGATTGCTAAGCTGAACAGTATAGAACCACAAGCTCCCATTTACGTTGGCCAAAAGTTGAAGCTTCCAAGCAAAGGCTTAATTTTGGTACAACCAAGAACCACGAAACAGGCTGAAATCAAACCAGAACAGACAACCAATGTAGAAGAGCAGCGTTCAGAAATGGATGCGTTACTGTCCGAGCAACGCTACTACGAAGCTATCGAACATGCTCGTGCCCAAGAAGATTTGTCTGATAATAATGAGTTACAAGAGCAACTTATTATTGCCACACAGAATCAAGTTCGCCTGTTCCGCGAAGAAGGCTTAACTGGCGAAGCAGAAGGCTTGTTACAGATATTAATTGACGATGGACGCCTATCTGACTCGAGCCAACAGATTTTGCTATCTAATCTTGCAGCCCTGAATGTTGAACAGGATCTGGCCGAAGCAAAACAACTGGCTGACCAGCAAGAATTCGATAAGTCTTATGATATCCTACTTAGTGCTTGGCAGGTGTCAGGAGCTCGGTTAGAGTCTAATGCCTTATTCACTGGAACTCGCAATAAAGTTAGCGAGAACTATCATCAAAAAGCACTTCGACTTTATCGTAATCAGGAGCTAGATGAGGCTTTGATTTACTGGGATAAAGTTTTAACTATTAATCCCTCTGATGATCTGGCTCTCGTTTATAAAGACCGAGTTAAATCCTTAAAAGAGCGCCTAGACTCACTATAAATATCACCTGTTATTGAAAACTAAAAAGGCTATCTCTCGATAGCCTTTTTAGTTCAAACATACATCTAACACATTATTTTGTTACGTCAGCTAATCTTTTTCTCAGCCTGAGTCTTTTCCTATTTCTGAGTCAGCTTCATCTTGAGAAATTATCAAGGTTTTATCCAAGTCAGTTATAGTTTCCAGCAAACTGGGATCGGGGGACGTGCTTATATACTGAGTTTGAGTTAAACCTGCCAACTTCTGGGAAAGATCGTTGACCTCCTGTTGCAAGCGGCCTACCTCATCATGAGTATCCACCTTAAGTATATCCGCTTCCCCATGATTTCTCAGTTCTCTTATCACATGCCGCGTCTCATTGACTCGCTGGATAAAGCGGTTGGCTAGCCAATAAACCCCTGAGAAGACTGCCAGCATAATTAAAAACATCCAGATAATCATCGCCAGCAGTGATGACTGAGTGGCACTTTTCAAATTGCTTCGGCTGATAGCAATAAATGCATTGCCAATAACTTTATCCTGATACTTAATCTGCGAGTCGAAAAGAACCACTTCCTGGTCATAATCCGTTAAATTAGAGTATATTTGAGCATCTGATGTCTTCTGCTGTATTTGGCTTGCAGGAGGCAATGAGAATGGCTTACTAATTTGCTCAGGCTGACTGCTACTCTGTACGATCCCATCCTTGTCACGGATTGAAAGATGGCGAATTTGGGAGTTACCAGCAATATCCCGTGTCAACTCCTGCAATGTAATACGCTCCTCAAGCAATAAAGGCTCTCTTGTCTCCTGAGAAATGATTTGTACCATCGAGTTGCCATAATCAAACACCAACTGATTCATTAGTTTATTCTGTTTGTTGTAAACCCAAACCATGCCAAGAATCATGACCAGTAAAACCACAGCGGATAAGCTAATAGCCCAACGTGCCCGCATCGAAACAAAACGAATGCCAGCTAATCCTTCTTTATTCTGAGTCAACTCCTTAGTCAGAGTCTCAATTTCTTCTAACAACTCATCACTGGTAGGGTAACGATGGTCAGGGTTTTTCTGTAGCAAACGGAATATTATACTTTGCCACATGAAACCCTGTTCAGAAACAATATTGATCGGCTGTGGGTTTAAATGAAGAACAGCCTGCATCATGGCAGCATAATTTGGTGCTTGGAATGGAAGTTCGCCTTTGGTGACCTGATAAAGTATCACACCGAGCGAATAGAGATCCGTTTTAAAGTCGACGCCATGTCCGGTAATTTGCTCAGGTGACATATAAGCAGGTGTGCCCATAATTTTATCTTTGCTTTTACCACCTTCATCTTCAAGAAAAAGGTGCTCAACATGAGCAATACCAAAGTCAGTGATTTTAAATCGACGCCCGCCATCTAATACCAAAATATTATCAGGTTTAAGATCGCGGTGAATAACACCGTTTTGGTGAGCGTAATCAAGAGCCAAGGCCAGTTGTTTAGCAAGATCAGATGCTTGCTCTAAACTAAAAGTACCGTTTTGCTGTAAATATTCATCAAGGTTTTGTCCTTCCAATAACTCCATCGCAATGAAAGGACGCTCTTGCCAAATCCCAACATCATAAATAGTCACAATACCAGGATGTCCCAGGCGGCCAGCAGCTTTTGCCTCACGCAAAAAAAGCTCGCGATACTCCTCTTTTTCCACCAGTTCGTGTTTTAAGAGTTTTATCGCGAGCATTCGACCGATTTCTGGATCTTCTGCCTGATAAACCACAGACATAGCTCCTCGGCCAATTTCTTTTACAAGCTTGTAGCGCCCGATGCGCAGGTCGTTATCTTGAGTCATTGATGATTACAGGAATAGCCAGGCAAGAACTCCCAACAGAATAATCGCTGCCACACCCAATGAGCCAATCAGCATCCAGTTCATTTCTTCTTTATCTTCTTGTACCTGAGCTTCATTGCTATCAACTAATGTAAAGAGAAACTCAGTATGACCAACTTGGATTCGATCACCGAATGACAGGATTCGCTCGGAAACCTTCTCACCATTCACAATAGTACCGTTAGAAGACAATAAGTTTAGAATTCGCCACTGGCCATCAGAGAAAGTGATTTGCGCATGAGTTGAAGATGCTGCCGGATCGTATAAGGTCACACTATTGCCCTTACCGCGCCCAATAACATTCTTCCCATATTCGAGCAAAAAAGCCTGTCCAGCATGAGGCTTAGTGGTTGCAAGTAAAGCTGGAACCTTGGTTCCATCATCTTCCAACTTTTGAATTTCCTCTTTAATCATCCTTTCTACTTGACTCGAATCGAAGACCAATGTTCCTTGTGGTCCCGCTTTATCTTCACGAAATTCAGACTTATGTTGTGAAGGATTTTTCTCAGAAGACATACCTACCTCACATTAACCTATTTTAAGGATTGTTTTGATTTTTGTTATAAACTTTTCAAGCGGAGTTTCTTGCTTTTTTGGCTTTGGCTCAGTAACCGGTGATGAAATTAGCATTAAAGAAATATTATCGCTACCCCCATTCTTACATGCTAACTCAACCAAATATTCCACCTTAGCCTGATTATCACGAGGAAGTTTCAAAGCTGCAACGATTTCTTGTCTTGAAAGTTCCTCATACAAACCATCACTGGCAAGCAACAATGACTCTCCATAATCCCACTCACGTTTCAAAGAACCAATATTCAGCTGATTTTCGTTCTCTATACCCAAACATTGGGTAATCACATGGCGCTTTGGATGGTTTTTAACTTCAGTTTGCTCCAATAAGCCAGCATTCACTAGCTTCTGAACCAAAGTATGATCTTCGGTCAACTGAGTCAAATCACCCGTTTCCTGACTCCATAGATAAGCACGACTATCACCTACCCAGGCTATTTCATATTCAGAACCATTAGATTGCACAGCAACCACAGTCGCACCGCGATCTTCCTGCTCATGACGATTATACGCCTTAATCACAGAATGCGCAGAATGCACCGCGTTATGTAAGTTAAAACCTTTAGAAATCGATTTAGAAATCTCTTCAACAGCGTATTGACTCGCTTGTTCGCCTTGCTTAAGACCACCGACACCATCAGACAAAAGCCATAGCCCCAATTCAGCGGAAGCAAAAACCTTGTCATCATTGTTCTGGCGCGACATCCCCTTATGCGAAAGCATGGCAAACTGTATTTTGGACGTTTGTAGACTGCTCATTGCCCCTCCTGTTATTCCAATGGAGTGTAGCCGTTTGTTCTCAAAATGAATGTTAACCAAGCCACAAAATATCTTGAGCTATACCCTTGATATTAATGTACTTACCCCCATTATGCACTATAATGGACAAGAATCTGGGGACGATTTGGATTCGACGTGGATTACGAAACTCCAGGTGCATGCCGAGATGTCAGCGAATCTCGTAAAATCAAAGCTGAAACTTAATAGTTGCAAACGAAGACAACTACGCTTTAGCCGCTTAAGGCTAACTGTCTACTCTGAGCGTCCTTGGTAGGAGCTAGACAGTCAATACAGGGACTCGCAGGTAACTGTGCTCGGCAGCCAACTGTTAAACTTTCCTCGAGACCGTCTTTGAATGCCTGCCCATCGGCACGTCAAAGATTAAAATAATGAT
This sequence comes from Kangiella koreensis DSM 16069, assembly GCF_000024085.1. Taxonomy (NCBI): domain Bacteria; kingdom Pseudomonadati; phylum Pseudomonadota; class Gammaproteobacteria; order Kangiellales; family Kangiellaceae; genus Kangiella; species Kangiella koreensis. The sequence continues at coordinate 2,185,639 of NC_013166.1, forward strand.
GGACCTAAGCATGTAGACCCTCGAGCAGAGGATTCGCGGACGCGGGTTCAATTCCCGCCGTCTCCACCAAACAATAGAAAAGGTCACTTTTAAGTGGCCTTTTTTATTGTTCGTGTGAAATGTAGGTGTTGAGCCCGCGGAGCGGGTTCGACCAATTTGTCAGGAACACATTGGAACATCGGAGCTTGCGACGATGGCCCCAAAGGGGTGAGCACCAGGGATGGTGCGAATAATTCCCGCCGTCTCCACCAATACAAAACCTCAACTCGCAAGAGTTGGGGTTTTGTATTGGCTATAGATTACGGATTTAGAAGCCGCGTAGCGGGCGACCGCCAAGGATGGCGGAAGTGCAGAAAATGCAGGAGCAATTTTCTGGGCGCTGATATCTAGCTCAAAACAATTTTTGACAGCCTTAGCTGGCCTGAGCGTAGCGAAGGCGACGCTCAAGGATGAGCCGAGCTATTCCCGCCTTTCAATTCAAACCCTATGATGGATTAAGGCTAGTGCCTAGCCCATCTATAAAAACTGTATAGCCATAAAAAAGGGCGAACACAGTTCGCCCCCAACAATTGATATTCTCTAATTCGAAGTAAGTATTATCAGCGACTCACAATCTTCGCTACCGTCTCATCAACTTTGTTAATATCGCCGACTTCCTGAAAAACAATGCGCCCCTGCTCGTCTAACAAGGTGAAAACATTAGAATGCGCAACTTCGTTATCTTCGCTTTTCTTATAACGAATATTCAGCGCCATTGCGAGACTTCTTACATCTTGTTTATCACCCGTTAGTAGAGTCCAGCGCTCTGGATTTAACTTTCTTTTTTCAGCGAACTCTTTAAGTACTTTCGCCGTATCACTCGCTGGAGTCAAAGATATCAAAACAAACTCCGTGTTATCCAAGACGTCTTGAGGTAATTTTTTCTCGATGTTCTGCATGGTTGCCACAATAGTCGGGCAGGTATGCATGCAGTGTGTGTATATCAAGCTGACTACTTGTTGTTTACCGGAAAGTGATTGGATATTAATAGTCTGCTCGTCTTGTGTCACCCACTCACTATTTAGGTGATAAATAGAGTCGTCTGGTAAACTTGCTTTACCGTCCTCTGCGTAAGCCTGCCCGCTTAATGCGAGCATCAGAATTACGGAACTAATCTGAAGCCATTGTTTCATGATTGCCTCTCTTGTTTATTGCTGATCGATATCAGCAGCGCAGCGAAATCCTAAATTTGGTAGTGCAAATTTAGCTTCTAAACTGCTTCTAAATCCATAGCGCATAAAAGCAGCATAATCACCCGGGTCTACCGCACCACTTGCTCCACCGGCACAGAATAGCTTGGTATCGATGGTGCTATCGCCACGTGATTCACCCGTTACTAACGCTGAGTTGAAATCTTCAGTCCATTCCCAGATTAAGCCATGCATATCGTACAGGCCCCAATAATTGGGTTGGTTTTGTCCGACTGCTGACAGTTGTTTCTGGCTTGGCCTGCTGTACCACATCAATATCTTTTGCTTATACCCTTCTTCAACACTACCGTCAGCTTGTGTTTCGCTGGCTAAAGCGGCCAGTTCCCACTCACTCACTCGCGGTAAACGTTTGCCTTGCGCCTGGCAGTACGCATCCGCAGCAAACCAGGAAACATTGGTCACTGGGCTGAAGTTTATCTCTTTCGGATAATCTGTATCCGATTGCCAGTGCTGTAAATAATGCTTCTCTACAAACACTTTAGGAGCCTGGGTTTTAGACCAGGCAGGGTTATCATTGATGAATGCCTGAAAGTTCTGATTGGTCACTGGGTGTTGGTCAAGGTAAAAATCATCCACCACCTGAATCGGGCTGTCCTTACTCATATACAACGGACGATACTGCCCCCCTTCTACCAACTCCATTCCTTCTGGAGCCTTGGCAACATCTTTCGCATACAACAAGCTACTGTCACTGACTCCCAAAAGAGCCAGTGACACAGCCAGTAGTTTTAGTTGATGATTAAGCATAGTGCTTTAACCTTTAATAACAGTGATTAGTGAGGCTTTTGTGCTCTAACTTTTTTCACTTGCTCTACAGTGATTTCACCACCATTGTTATCCCAGCTGTTAAGCAGATAAGTCATGACATTGGCAATCTCGTCATCGCTTAATTGCATAGCAGGCATAACGCTGTTAAATGATTCACCGTTGACTTTAATAGGACCTTCAAGACCATGAACAATGGCGTGGACACCTCGCAACGGATCTTCATTTAAGTAATCAGACTTGGCAACCGGCGGGAATGCTGAAGGAATACCTTGGCCATTCGGTTGGTGACAAGCCATGCAGTTCGCATCGTAAACACGTTTACCAAACTTGATTTTCTCTTCTAGATTGGTTGCTTTTACCTCAACTACTTTTTTGTCGACGCTTTGTACTGCTGAACCTTCTGGACGATAAATACGGTCATCGATTTTGCCTGAATAAATGGCCTTGTCTTCTTTACCAGAAACAGCCAGCATACCTAGAGCACCCTTGTTGAAAGCACGGAATATTGAGTGATCAACAAGAATCAGATTTCCCGGAACCTCTACTTTAAACTCAACAATAGCTGAGCCGCCTGCAGGAACTAGAGTTGTCTGAATGTTTTCATTCACAAGATTGCCACCTTCAACATACACTTTGTCAAAGATTTCACCGATCACGTGGAATGAAGATACTAAATTAGGACCACCATTACCGACATATAGACGCACTGTTTCGCCGACATTGGCTTTTAGTGATTTGTCACCGGTCAAGCTTCCAACCGCACCGTTGAACACAACATAATCAGCGTGCTCATCAATCGCTTTTTGCATGTCAAAAGGCTGTAGACCAGGATCGCCATACTTACCTTTAGTATAGAAGTCGCCTTGCATTACATAATATTCGCGATCAACTTTAGGCAAACCTTCTTTAGGTTCAACCAAGATCAAACCGTACATACCATTAGCAATGTGCATACCAACAGGCGCCGTTGCGCAGTGATAAACATATAGGCCAGGGTTCAGTGCTTTAAACGCAAATGTTGAAGTATGGCCAGGAGCTGTAAAAGATGAAGTCGCGCCACCACCCGGGCCTGTTACTGCGTGTAAATCAATGTTGTGTGGCATTTTAGAAGAGGGATGGTTAGAAAGGTGGAACTCAATCTCGTCACCTTCTTTAACCCGGATAAAGCTACCCGGTACAGTGCCGCCAAACGACCAATAAACATACTCAACACCATCTGCCATGGTGCCAACTTTCTCTACTGTTTCCAGCTCTACCACTACCTTGGCATTGTGCTCACGCTCAATTGCCGGCGGAACCTCTGGAGGTGATGTTAAAATTGCCTGCTCAGTTGGTAGATCTTTTGCCATTGCACTGTTTATTAAGCTTAAAGTTGCTAAACCCAATAAAGTTTTCTTAAACAATTTATTCTTCAACATGGAATAATCTCCTAGAATTGCTTTTTAACCAATATAACAAATACTTATTTTGAGGTTAGTATGAAGCAATGGTTAATCTGCTAATTGATCTGGATCAGTATAATTACCGATGCCAATAAATAGCCCCTCCATTGCTTCTTCGCTTGATATGCCATACTAGACATATGTCCCTTAATACAAACTAACTTATTGATTGTTTTAACGAAAAAAGAGGCTTAAAACTGTGAACAAGCTCACTGGATGAGAATAAACCCTAAGGTTTATAGGGTTATATTAAACAAAGAACGATCGTTCAAAAAGGGAAAATGATTCATTAATAGAGCTTATCAGAAGCAGGGCATCTTAAAGTCACATATTAGACATACCTTATATGAGTGATTCAGTTTATTTCTTTTTCCAACTAGCAGTTAGCTCCAGTGCAGGAACTGGTTTGCTGTATAGATATCCCTGGGCTACATCGCAGCCAAGACCTTTTAAAAACTCAGCTTGTGACTCCTCCTCAACACCTTCAGCAACGGTTTCAAGCCCAAGTGATTTAGCTAATTGCACAATAGCTTTGCATATTACTTCGTCATTTGTATCAGCCCCTATATCCTTGATAAAAGAGCGATCAATTTTAAGACGATCGAGTGGTAACCGCTTGAGATAAGCCATACTGGAATATCCAGTACCAAAATCATCTACCGCAAGTTTAACCCCCATCTTTTGAAATTCAGTCATTGCCAAAGAGGCTTGCTGCGGGTCCTGCATAATGGTGGACTCCGTAAGCTCCAAGTAAAGGCGCTCTGCTGCAAGTCCAGTCTCTTTCAAAACGCTCTCAACTTGCTTTGGCAAGAGGCCTGTTTCAATTTGCTGAACCGAAATATTGACAGAAGCACGGGCTACGTTTAAGCCAGCTTTATCCCACTCAACCATCTGCCGACAAGCTTCGCGCAACACCCATAGGCCAATATCTCCAATAATTCCCGTCTCTTCTGCCAGAGGGATAAACTTATAGGGAGGAATGAGTCCCTGAATTGGATGCTGCCACCTGATCAGAGCTTCAACTCCTACCACGGTAAAATCATTGAAGGAAACGAGTGGCTGATAGTGAAGTACCAACTCGTTACGCTCTACAGCCATCCGGAGTGCACTCTCTAACATTAAATTCTCATGCATTCCTTCAGACAGTTGGTCATTGAAAAACTCAAAACTATTCCTTCCTTTGTCTTTTGCAGAATATCGAGCAATCTCTGCATTTTTTAGCAGTGTATCTGGATCACGTCCATCCTCTGGGAACATTGCGATACCAATACTTGCCGTAACCATCAATTCATGCTCATCAATCCTCAAAGGAACGGCAAACCGTTTAAGAACTTTACGTGCAATACTAGATACTTTCTTAACATCGACTTTATCGTTAATGACAAACACAAAATCATCACCACCTACCCGTGCCAGTACATCATCAACGTTCAAAATATGCTTTAAGCGTTCCGCGATCCTTGCGATAACTGCATCGCCCACTTGATAACTCAAGGTTTCATTAATCTTTTTAAAGCGGTCGATATCTATACTTAAAATTGCAAAGCATTCTTTCAGCTCATCACTCCGTTCTATTGACTCTTCGATCCGCTCCTCTAACTTTTGTCGGTTTGGCAAATGCGTTAAAGGGTCATAGTGAGATAAGAATTTAAGCTCATCTTCCCGTTCATAAACATCGGTTAAATCACTCCAAGTACCGACAATTTCGTTTTCGCTATGATTACTTTGAGGAATCAATTGTCGCTCATCTCGAATATAGCGAGTATTACCTTCAGCATCACGAACCCGATACTCGTGTACCATGTGTCCCGTAATGAAGATTTCTTTAAATTGGTCTAAGGTTTTTTGCCGGTCTTCTTCGTACAAAACACCAATCCACCAGTCATGACTGTATAACTGTTCAGGTTCATAGCCAAACAATCGTTTGACATTCTTACTCACCCAAACTGGTTTGTAGCCGACACCATCTTGCTTGAGCTGGTAAAGAACCACCGGACTGGCCTTGAGCAAATGATTAAAGCGCACATTAGTTTCTACTAACAATCTAGTGCGCTTTCTAACCTGCCATCTTAAAATCCCGTTAATACAAAGCATTAACACTATCATGCCCAAGCCAATGATTAAGGCCCACTTCCATAACTTTGGAAGCCTAGGCTGCTGAACCGGTACCATCGTACTTTTAAGAGCCTCATAATAGACCGAATCCGGTTCTGTTCTCCATGTCTCAATATGTTTATCAATGGCTTTTAATAGATCATGATTGAGTCCTGCTGCAGTTGCATAAAATAGTCTGGCTGGATTAAGCATGACAGGGGTTTCCCTCAAATCAAACTGAGTTCCATGTATATCAGCAAACTGAACATTGGTAATCACAGCATCAGCTTTTCCAGCCTTAACGGCTTGAAAGCCTTCGGTATAAGTGTTAACGGGAACAGGCTTAAATCCAAGGCCATAACCCATCATCATTTTTTGCAAAGCAACTTCCTGTACAGACTCCCGTAAAACTGCAATTCGCATCCCTTGCAAGTCCGGAAGCCCCAGGATTTTTAAATCCTTTCTGACCCAAACTTCTGACCAGCTGTGCGTAACAGCAATGGAATGGAAGTCGAAACGGTGGGCGCGTTCATCAGTAATAGCGACATCAGGCATCAGGTCAATTGCATTGTTCGATAACAGGTTTAAACACTCACTCCATTCACAGTCAACATAGCTCAATTGCCAGGACTCTTCTTCAGCTATGGCTTCAATCAGTTTGATAAAAAGGCCATCAGGTTGGCCTTGGGAGTTACGGTATATTTTAGGAGAGTTTTGATAGAGGCCGACTCTAACGTCTCGAGCATTATCTGAACTCGAACCTTGAAAGTTCCAAACCATCGCAAGCGTTAATAAAATGACAAAGGTTGCGCTGATACCTATTTTATAAGCCATATTCTATTCCCGCCCATCCGCATCAAAGGCTTCAACCACAACTCGGTTTCGTCCTTTATCTTTAGCCTGATATAAGAATTCGTCAGCCCTATGAAGCCATTTTTTCACTGTGTCCACTTTAGGTTGATATTCAGCAACACCGATACTGATAGTTAGCTTAATGCGCTTACTGCCAATGACAATGCTCTCTTCTTCGATATGCTGGCGTAACCTTTCTGCAACTTTCACAGCTGACCGAATATTCGTTTCTGGCAATAATAATGCAAACTCTTCACCACCAATACGCCCGAGCAAATCAGACGGTCGCATGACCTCTTTCGCAAGCTTCACAAAATCTTTTAAAACTTTATCTCCAGCTTGATGGCCATATTGATCATTAATTTCTTTGAAGTGGTCAAAATCAATAACCATTAAACATAAGTCAGTACTATTGCGTGAAGAACGCGACATTTCCTCTTCAGAGCGCTTCATAAATTCACGACGGTTTGCAACACGAGTGAGCGAATCAGTCGCCGCCAGCTCTTCGAGCTTCTGATTGACCGCTTTTAACTCAATCAATGCTCGCTCTGATTTTTTCTTTTCCCGAATGATTTGCTGAAATAGTTCTGTTTGACTATATATCGTTTTAAAAGAACCAGTTGTCAGGAATGCTTGTACAACCCCAAAGCTCAAGAGTAAAAATCCTGAGGCAAATATAATATGTGCCAGCCACCATTGATGATCCCATACGGTTCCAATGCTGAATGACAAACATGACAACGCAAACCAAATCATGGCTATTCCATACTGTAATGGCATATAACCACGAATATTCTGCACTAACATCCAAAGGACAGCGCCTAAAAATAGACTAATGGAAAGGTACTCAGTTAACAGACGCCACCAGTTCAAATCAAATTGAGTTAAATGTGCCGCTTGATAGACCAACAAAGCGATAATCAAAAATATAATAATCGCTATTATGAACCCCTTGTTTCGGATTGCGCCTGGTTCAGTCATCTCACCATATTTCAACATGGCAATCAGGAAACAAAAAGCAAGGACCAACCTTGAAGCGGGGCCAAACAAAACGAATACCCAGAGATTTTCTGCGCCATGATGAGTCAAAAAACCATGAGGAGCATAGATGATGGTGAAACCTAGAAAACCATAAACCAACCAGCGTAACAATACCTCACCGGTGGCAACATAACATCGCCAGGTGATATAACTAAGAAATGCGCTAAATAAGGTAGCGAATGCTATGGCTACCACATGAAAATTATGTGCAACAAAAGCATCTTTCGAAGAGGTTTCATAATCAATGTAGAGAATTAAAGATAAGGGTAGGAAAGCTAAGAAAACGATTATGAGTCGACTGTACCAGACGGCGAACAACCTGACTGCTTCATTTTTTATTTGTTCACGCTCCAATAGTGACTCCTTTTAGCCGCTGAGGGTTGCGACTTAGCTTAATATTGTCTTAAATCTCTATACAACCTCTAAAATACTACCACTAGTAACAGTTAGCGCAAAGTCATTGTTTTATATGGCCATTGTAGCATTAGCATCCTCTAAAGCACGCTCTCTTACAATTACCTTTGTGACTTTTTTTATGAAATAGCTACAATAGGCACCATTCGAATGCTCTTACCAAAATGAGCAAATAAAAAAACACACACATAGGAACATTAATGCTTGTTGCGATTCTAGCCGTAATTTCAGGATTAGCTTTGTTAGTCTGGAGTGCCGACAAGTTTGTTGATGGCGCAGCCTCAACCGCTCGTTATTTCGGCATGCCGTCCTTATTAATTGGCATGGTTATTGTCGGCTTCGGAACCTCAGCACCTGAAATGGTGGTTTCTGCGCTAGCCGCCACCCAAGGAAACCCAGGGATCGCCTTAGGTAACGCACTTGGCTCAAACATTACTAATATAGCGCTAATCTTAGGTTTAACGGCAGTCATTAGCCCTATTGCCGTGCAATCTAAAATTCTGCGTAAAGAGCTTCCGCTTTTAATGGGAGTGACCTTACTGGCCATAGGCTTATTGTGGAATCTGGATATTTCAAAATGGGATGCCATTATTTTGTTAGCAGGATTTGCCGCCTTTATGGGCTGGTCCATTTGGCAGGGCATGCAAAAAAAACCGGACTCCCTTGCTACCGAAGTCGAACAGGAAGTCAGCCAACATACAATGCCTCTAAAAACAGCGATACTATGGCTGGTGCTAGGTTTAATTCTGCTAGTTGCCAGTTCCCGACTACTGGTTTGGGGTGCAGTTGAAATTGCTCAAGCCTTTGGTGTCAGCGACATTATTATTGGCTTAACCATCATTGCAGTAGGCACATCACTACCTGAACTCGCCTCGTCCATTATTGCCATCCGCAAAAATGAACACGACCTGGCACTGGGTAATGTTATTGGCTCAAACCTGTTTAACACCCTTGCTGTTATCGGTATTGCAGGTGCTATTCATCCACTGACCATCGAATCAGAAGTGCTATGGCGCGATGCCATGTTTATGGGAGTATTGACTCTTTCGTTATTTATCGTTAGTTATGGCTTCAAAGGACAGGGACGAATTAACCGAGTGGAAGGTTCGATACTCCTGTTGTCGTACATCGCTTATACCGCCTATCTGATCCGCTCAGTATTTTTATAATCTCACTGAACGTCAGGCTGCGACAGGCTGGGCTTGGCACCCATTGCCAAATAGAGAGAAACACTGTTGATTAGTTGTTGTGATTGAGCATCAATCAACTGCATTCTGGTCGATAAGTATTGTTGTTGCGCTAACAGCAGTTCAATATAACTAGCAGCACCCAGCTCATGGCGCCTTGCTGTAATCTGCATGGCTTCTTCTGAACTTTGGTTAGAATCGCTTAACGCATTTAACTTTTGCGCGTCATTCTCAAGCTGACGTAATGTGTCTGCAACTTCTCGCAACGCCTCCAGGACGACATATTGATAGTTGCTGGTAGCCGCCTCAAATTCAGCAAGAGCCGCCCGCTTTTCGGCCGGCAAACCTGGATCAAACAATGGCTGGGTTAATTGTCCTATTAAAGACCAGACAGCAGATTCACTGCTGAACAGGGAGCCAGCGGATAAAGCCTGCGAACCTATTTGTCCATTCAAATTAATACTTGGGTACATATTGGCAATGGCTACCCCATACTCCGCATTAGCGGCCTGTATAAGTGATTCAGCAGCCTGAATATCAGGCCTTTGCCGAACCAGTTCTGACGGAATAATCAATGGCAGACTTTCAGGTAATCCAAAGTCCTGCATGTTAAAGTCAGGAATATTTTCTGAGTCAGGGGTTTCACCAGCCATGGTGGCCAACAGATGCTCCGTCTTTTGAATTTGATTTCGAAAAACGGGAATATTGGCACGTGTGAGTTCAACTTCAGACTGCAGCATCAACACCTCATGTTTTGAAACCTGCCCTAGCTCAAGTTGTTGCTTAACGATATCAAGTTGCTGCTCTTGCTTTGCCACCAGCTGCTCAGTAACTTCCAGCTGACTTCTTAACTTAGCCTGATTGAATGCGGTATTGAGCACCGTTGCCACCAAGGCTAGCTGCGTTCCTTCCAACTCATAACGCTGATAATCCACTCGAGAAGCCAGGCCTTCCAGGGCACGACTGTTGCCACCCGACAAATCCAGTTGGTAGCTTACATCCACGCCAGCATTGTAAATACTAAATTCCTGCGGCGTAGCCTGCTGCCCAAAAACTCCGGGGTTAAACCTTTGTCTTTGTGCGCTGACATCCGCACTGACTTTAGGATAACGGGTAGTGCCCACTCGTGCCTGATACAACTCTTCGGCACTGCGTAATTGTGCGCTGGCAGCTAATAAACTTGGGTTTTGAGTTAATACTTTTTCGACTAAAAGATTTAGCGAATCTGATTGAAATTGCTGCCACCACTGCTGGTCAGTGGCGTCAACCCACTGCAAAGTTTGACCGGTGGCCAGTTTTTTATTGCTACCAATCACAACTGCATCATCACTACCTGTGTATTGAGATACCGATGGTGGCTCAGGCTCTTTAAAGTCTGGAGTTACAGCACAGGAAGCCACCGTTGATAGTAGCAGTAAAGCAAATGGAAAGCGTATACTCATCAGCGGCTACCTATAAAAATGATTCACAAAAGGCTGTTTAAATTTTTGATGACAGGCGACGCAAGACTGCAATAAATCTGCATAGGTTTTAATCACTGCATCACCATCATTTTTTTCTGCAACCTCCTTTAACATCATTGCAGTATCGTGCGTCACCCCATCCAGACTTTTGAAAGTTCCAGCTTCAGTCCCCATAAAAGATAAGATGCGCATTTTTTCGGTCATAGGCGGCTGTTCGTGATCAGCAACCAACGGCGCAAGCTCAGCAACAGCAGCCAAATCTTCGCGAATTATCGCGCTGGCAATGCGCTGCATATTAAGTTCTAAATCCTGCATAATTAAGCGTAATGCCATTGGCTCCGCATCACTTTTCTCGTCAACCTGTGTTTCTGCTGCATTCAACTGCAAGGGAATACTGCTTAGGCCAATCGTCACACTTAGCAGCAATGTTTTTATGGTCGTTGCTAAATTTCGTTTATTCATATTACTGTCCTCATAGTTTATAGTTCAAAGGCTCTGCCCTCGCCTTTTTCTTCATAAGTCACTCCATCACGAATGTGATAGATTCGTTTAAATGTTGGAATGATTTTTTCATCATGGGTTACAACAATAATGGCAGTTTCGAACTTCTTTGCCATGTCATTGAGAATTTTTATTACTGCCAATGCTCGCTCACTGTCCAGAGGCGCTGTTGGCTCGTCAGCTAGAATCACCGGCGGACGATTGACCAACCCTCTGGCGATGGCAACCCTCTGCTGTTCTCCGCCTGATAGTTGTGAAGGCATGGCCTTCGCTCTATGTTGAACATCAAGTGCTTCTAGCAATGCTAAGGCACTACTTCGAGCTTGCTTATTTGCCACTCCTCCCAGCATGGGTGGCAGGGCAACATTATCAGTGACGTCCAGAAATGGAATCAGATATGGAGCTTGAAACACAAAGCCAATTTTGTCTCGGCGCAAAGCGCGAATATCTTTAACTTTCCACTGTCCATCGTAGATCGTTTCATCACCCAGAATCATTGTTCCCGCCGATGGTTCGATCACTGCTCCTAAGCATTTCAGTAAAGTACTTTTACCAGAGCCTGACGGACCGATTAGCCCAACTACTTCACCAGGCGCGACCACCATGTTGACTTCTTTTAAGGCATCAACCGCGGTATCACCCGAGCCATATCGCTTTCTTAATCCTTCAATGCGAATACCTTTACCGCTCATATCAGCCTCCCACCGCTTCAGCAGGATCAACTTTCAATGCAGCCCGAATCGCAATAATACTGGATAAAATACAGATAATGATTACAGCCACAAATCCAGCTGCCGAATCCATCGGTTCCAACAACACATATTTTGGAAAAGCCGGAGCACCAAAAGTCGCCGAAATTTTTCCTACCACAAAACCAATAATTCCCAGCGCAATTGCCTGCTGTAAGATCATTCCAGCAATAGTTCTATTTCTTGTACCGATCAATTTTAATACTGCAATTTCTCGAATCTTTCCCAGCGTCAGCGTGTAAATAATGAAGGCTACAATAGCGGCACTGACTACCGCCAGGATTGCAAGGAACATACCGATCTGTTTAGCTGAGGTTGCGATCATTTTTCCAATCAAGATTTCCTCCATGTCCTGTCGAGTGTAAACGGTTAAACGTTTCCATTGCTCAATAGACTGCGCAACCTCTTGTGATGAATAGCCTTTTTTAACCTGTACCAGTACAGAATTAACGTATGGATTATTGGTTTGCGAACTATTAAGTGCATCCAGCAATCCTGGTGCACCCGGTTGAGAAAATTCAGGGTTTTGTGCGTTACGGCGGCGTTGCTCGAGGATGGCATCATTGTCCTTTAAGAACTGGGCTTCCTGTGCATCTTTAAGGGGAATAAAGACCATCGGGTCACCATTTGATGACACCATCCTGCGAGTCAAGCCTACAACCTTATATTGATTACGACGAATCTGTAAGGTATCGCCCACTTTGAAACCCGTTGCTACATCAGCCACAGCCTCATAATGACCTCGGGTAATTTGTCGACCATCAATTAAATATGGCGGCCACCCTGGCTGACCAGGTTGCCCTGCAGCAATACCAGAAATCATGCTACGCACATCCCGATCACCATGCCTGACCTGCATGGTTAAGTAAGTAACATTGGCAGTGCGTTCGACTCCGGGCATACCTTGAATGCCGCGCCATTCATCATCATAAATGCTTGAAGATTCCGCATAGGGACCAAGAGTATTTTTCTGTACCACCCAGAGATCAGCACCACTGTTATCCAACAATACTTTGGCGTCATCAACCATACCGCGATAGACACCAGCCATGATTAAAGTAACGCCAATCAATAATCCTAGCCCAAAACCCGTGAACACGAACTTGCCCCAGGAGTGCAATATGTCGCGACCAGCCAGACTGATCATTTCTCTTCACCTACGAGGCTTTCGACCAATTTAATCCGGCTATTAGGCGATAGTGCTTTTTCACTATGCAGCACCACTGAGTCACCCACCGACAGTCCGCTTTTAATCTCAACCAGACCGTCTAAATCTGTGGCGCCAATAGAAACAGGAGCATACTCAAGATCACCATCAACAATTTTCCAGACACCTAGTACACCATCAATACGTTTCAGAGCAGCGTTGGGAATAACCGAGCTTGCAGCTAAACTTTCCAATTCAATGGTCACTTCTGCCAGCTCTCCTATTGACGGGAGTGGATCTGGCAAATGGTCAAAAGTCACTTTAGCCAGAAATTCCTCGGTCACAGCGTCTGCAATTGGTTCGACACGATAAATTTCTCCTGGCAATTCCTGGTTGGATTTAGAGCGTAACTTGATATGAGCTTTTAGGCCTGCATTTAGTCCAGTTGCGTGAATCTGATCAAAGCGGACATTAATCCAGATATCCGAATGATTAATGATTTCTAAAACTGACTGCCCAGCCACCACCGTTGTTCCTTGTTCTGCATTACGGTTTACAATAATTCCATCTACCGGACTTATCAGCTCCAGGTTGTGCTGCTGAGCCAGCATTGCTTTTTGCTCTGCCTCTTGTCGCAACAGCTCCTGTTTTGCAGCTGCTAATGCCGATTCGGTAATACGTAACTCCTGTTGCTTAACATCAAACTGCTCTTCACTAATTGAACTTGCAGCTAATAATTTTTGGTATCTTTTAAATTGATCCTGTGCAAACTGATAACGCGTTTGCGCCTCACCCAGCTTCGCTTTGGCTTGCATCAATGCGGATTGTTGGGCTTGCATACGCTCCTCAAGATCAACCGGGTCCATCACACCTAATAACTGCCCTTTTTTTACCTGCTCACCAATATCCACGTGTAACGTTTTAACTCTACCAGGCACTGTCGGGCCCACTTTATAACGATAACGCGCTTCAACGGTTCCAATGCCGAATAAGGCTGGCGATAGGCTGGCCTGAGTCACTTTGGTCTCGGTGACCAAAATAGGTGACAAAGGACCGGAACGAAGAATCACATAGAAAAATAGCAGTGCTAACGGCAGCATGATCGCTAACAATGCCATTGTGCGTTTGTGCTCAAATAGCTTTTTAAGCGACAAGCCTTTAATCAATTTCTGCTTCATTTGTCACCTCGTATACCGCGCTGATAAATGGCGAATACCCCTGGGGCATCCTTACGCATTTTTTTCACGTCACCAGCTAATAATGACTGCATCACCAGGCCTTGTATTGTTCCGATAAATAGCAATGAAGCTGACTGTGTATCCAGTTCTGCATCAAAGTCACCGGTTTGAATTCCCTCATCTAGCAGTGCTTTCAACTTAACGCTATAACCTTCAATCATCAGCTGCACCATGCGCTTAGGTGCACTATCATTAGCAGCCTGTAACTCACCAAAAAGCATTCGAGGTACGCCCGGATGTTTACAGACAAAATCAACATGAGCCATAAACATAGCCTCAAGCGCCGCCATAGGAGATGATTGCTTGCTGATGGCTTTATCGATACGCGCCAACAGGCGTTTTGAAACCCACTCCATGACTGATGAAAGTATCGCTTCTTTGTTCGGGAAATGGCGAAACAAAGCCCCTTGAGTCACACCCATACGCTTTGCAATCGCTGCGGTAGTAATCTCGCTAGGGTTTTGCTCCCCCGCTAATTCAACCACTGTTTCAACAGTGACTTCACGGCGCTCATCAGCTCGCAGATTTTTTGAAGAAGTTTTCACAACTCAACCTCAGGTAAAAAGATAGTAATTGATTACTATCCTTTCTGAATTTATGATTGTCGTCAAGTGAAATTTAACAGAATCTAATATAAGGACAGTAACCTGCTGATTTATTTAGCATCAGCCAGTCTTTAACAAATTGAAATGAATGGTTGTCCGGACGCTATGTCATGCATAAAGTACTAAAAATATTACGCTATATAAGCATAAACTTGCCTGATTCGGGCAAATTTACCAACTCACCTTGCACATTAAGAATATGGCATATTCAGGAATTGATGAGTCTGTTTGCAGTGCCCGTAACTCACTAGGAAACTTCGGTAATCTTCAACAACCTGGCCAGTTGAGGCTTGTATTCCTGCGGCAGCATATCGGCCAGCGTATATTTATCTAATGTCGCCAGGAAGTTTTTTAGAGCTTCACCGAGGACAGCTTTAAGACCACACACTGGGGTAATGACGCACTTGTTATCCGGCGAGAAACATTCCACCAGACTCATATCGGGTTCCATTTCTCTAACCAGCACGCCAATACGAATGTCTTCAGGATCCATCCGTAAACGCATACCGCCATTTTTACCGCGTACGGTTTCGATATAGCCCTTTTTGTTCAGTGCATGTACTACCTTCATCAAGTGGTTACTAGAGATATTGTAGCTGTCTGATATTTCCTGAATCGTAGACAGCCGATCTTTTTCCAGTGCCAGGAATAGCAGAACACGCAGTGAATAATCGGTATAACGGGTAATATGCATCTATTGTCTCCGGAGTCAGCTCAAAGCCCTATTCGTTTGCAAATAACAGCTTAAGCATTAGGTCGGCTGATTATATAGGTCATTAGCGCCGAGAAAAACACTGCTAAAAAGATTAATACGCCAGTTTTCATACTGAGCAGCCACAAAACAGTCCAACTTAAAGTCAACATAAGCCCAGCAAGGTATTTCGCAAACACTGGAATAGCGCCACGCTCGTGCCAACTTTTCAGGACTGGTCCAAATTGACGGTGATTGAGCAACCAATGCTGCATTCGAGGCGAGCTTTTACCTGCTGCCCAAACCGCTACGATTAAAAAAGGAGTTGTTGGCAACAAAGGCAACACCACACCAATCATTCCTAAACCCGTTGTCACTATCGCTAAAGTCCGATAAGCCAAAGCACGATAGGCCCATCGTTGGTTCGAATAATTGCTCACTTCTGAATCACAAGTAGAAATGGTGACTTTCATGCCTGCTACCCTGTCATCTCGTATTGCCATAGTCTTATTCTAGATCAGATAACATATATTTGTCATGTATCTTTCAATATTTATCAAGTCTATTGATCCAGATCATGGTTTTAAAGGTATTTATCAGTACCATAGGCTCCAAGAAAGGCGGACCAACCATAAAAGATGCATTTATAATATATTTTTTGGTTGACGCTTTATTTTTTAGATCTTAATATGCACTTGAAATACATCTTTAAGACAATTCACGATCAGGGCAAATCAGTGAACAAAGTTAGCGCACAGAATCTATTCTTTCCCGCGGCCTGCATACATGCAGCGATTACCGCGGTTTTAACGGTGCTTGCCTATCAGTTTAGCTCGGAATGGTTGGTGGCTTTTGTTGGATTAGGCCATGCCCATGAGATGTTGTTTGGTTTTGCCTTGGCATTAATTGCTGGTTATACGCTAGGACAAATCGAAGCACACTGGTTGTGGATTTTATTTGGTTTATGGCTTTTTGCCCGCATTGGCTACTGGCTCGATCCAGCAGGAGCTATCGGTCAATGGTCGAGCCCTCTATTTGCATTGGCGCTGGCCTGGAAAATCGTGCCACGCTTTTTCGCAGCAAAAAAATGGCGAAACCGCATGATTAGCCCTTTGTTGTTGGCTATTTGTAGTGTGCCTTTAGCATGGTTGTTGCTACGCGAAATGGGTTGGCCAATCGCACCAAGGCAACTATCACAATCTATGATTCTATTATTGGTCATGTTAATGGCTTTCATCGGAGGGCGGATAATTGCTCCAGCGGTTGCCGGTGAAATGCAGAAACGTGGCATCACTCAACAAGCTCGTGTGCAACCACGTCTTGAAGCTTTAATACTTCTGCTACTGCCTGCAAGTGCCATATCTGCCCTGATCCCAGGTGCTTCGCAGGTAGCAGGAGTATTATCTATTATCGTTGCAATCGTTATTGCAATCCGCCTTGTTCGCTGGAAAATCTGGCGTTGCGGCGACCGTGCCGACCTGATCGGTCTTGGCATTGGTTACAGCTGGTTAGCGATTGGAACTTTTGCATTGGGTTTTGCCATCTTCTTTGATCTGGCGACCTATGTGTTATTGCACTTCATCACTGTTGGCGCTCTTGGCACCCTTTCAGCCTCAGTCATGATGAAATCAAACTTGCATCAATTTAAACACCTTCCTCAACCCAAAATCATGATCGTCAATATTTTGGGGCTTCTGTGTTTAGCAACCCTATTTAGAGTTTTGGCCGGAGCCATGTTTGACTCCTCTCCTGGTCTGACAGGACCTAACTTGTTGTGGCTCTCGGCCCTTTCTTGGTCAGCGGCATATTTTGCGCTGGCGGTATTCCTAATGACTACACAAAAAACGTCTAAGCAACCGTTTATGAAACACCGGTCTTTAACAAAACAAACATCACTGGAAAAAGCATCTGCGGTTAAAGCTACAAAAATCACTCATGCCTCTTCAGTGGTTACTCAAAGCAAACGAGGTCAATGCCATGACAGCATTTGATATAAATCTATTGGATAAGTCGCTCGGCGAAATTGCCCGTGATCTTCCCGGCGCCAGTGCCGTGTTCTTTAAACATGGTATGAACTTCTGCTGTAAAGGTCACCAAGCACTTGCCAACAGTATCCACGAAAAAAAACTGGATGTTGAAGAAGTTCTGGAACAGCTCAATCAATTGATACCCGCTGAGTCGGCAGACTTTAGCGAGAAGTTTGTACCGAATGATGAACTCATCAACCATATTCTTGAACGCTATCATGAGGTGCATCGTGAACAGTTGCCTGAGCTGATTCGTTTGGCGCAGCGAGTTGAAACGGTTCATGGCCGCCATCCTGAATGCCCTACCGGACTTGCCAGTTTCTTAAGTGATGTTGAGCAGGAAATGGAAGCGCACATGCAGAAAGAAGAACAGATTTTATTTCCCATGATTCAGCGTGGCATGGGCGGTTTGGCGAAAAGCCCCGTCGCTGTGATGCGCATGGAACATGATGATCATGGCGAGTCGTTAGCTCGTCTGGAACAACTTGCACATAACTTCCAGCTACCGGCGGAAGCCTGCAATACCTGGCAAGCACTTTACACTGGGCTGGCCGCCTTCAAGGAAGATCTGATGAACCATATTCACCTAGAAAACAATATTTTATTTGAACGCATTGATAACTACCTTGGAGGACACTAACTATGGGTAAATATCGCAAACTCTGGTTTACCCTGATAGGCGTATTAGCGGTAACTTTCACTATTCTCGGTTATTTTGGCCGTGAAGTGTATCGCGAAGCACCCCCTATCCCAGAGAACATTGTAACGACCGATGGTCGTGTTTTAATGACCAACGAATCGATTCTTGATGGTCAAACTGCCTGGCAATCTATTGGCGGTATGCAGTTAGGTTCGATTTGGGGCCACGGTGCTTATCAGGCGCCTGACTGGACAGCTGACTGGCTACACCGCGAGTTGGAAGCCTGGCTTGAATTGGCTGCGCAAGAAGAGTTCGGCGTGAGCTACGCTGATCTTGATGGCGAAAAGCAACAAACATTGCAGTATCGCTTGAAACAAGATTACCGTACTAACACATATGATCTCGCCACTGACACCGCAGTAGTATCTGAGCGTCGTGCCAAGGCAATGGCAGAGGTTAACGCTTACTATCACAAACTGTTTAGTGATGCTCCAGAGTATCGTCAGCGTCGTGACAACTATGCGATGAAAGAAAATACTTTGCCAAAAGCAGAGCGTCGCGAAGTCATGAACCAGTTCTTCTTCTGGACTGCATGGGCAGCCTCTACTAACCGTCCCGGTAGTGAAGCAACCTACACCAACAACTGGCCACATGAACCATTGATTGATAACGTACCAACGTCTGAAAATATTGTTTGGTCGATCATCAGTGTCATCCTGTTAATCGCAGGGATCGGTGGTCTGGTTTGGGGTTGGGCCTTCATGCGTAAACACGATGAAGAAGATCCGCCTGCTCCAGAGCAAGATCCAATCACCACTTTCAAGCTAACTCCTTCGCAGAAAGCATTGGGTAAATACTTGTTCGTGGTCGTTGCGCTATTTACCTTCCAGGTGTTAGTCGGTGGTCTCACCGCGCACTACACGGTTGAAGGTCAAGGTTTCTATGGTTTCGAAATTTCTAAGTGGATTCCTTACTCATTGTCACGTACCTGGCATATTCAAGCAGCCATGTTCTGGATTGCTACTGGCTTCCTGGCCGCAGGTTTATTCCTGGTGCCGATTATTAATGGCGGCAAAGATCCAAAACACCAGAAACTTGGCGTCAACATTCTGTTCTGGGCGTTGGTTGCAGTAGTCGCAGGTACCTTCATTGGTAACTACTTAGCTATCGCACAAATCATGCCTGAGAACTTAAGCTTCTGGTTAGGCCACCAAGGTTACGAGTATGTCGACCTGGGTCGCCTGTGGCAGTGGGGTAAATTCCTTGGCATCGTCTTCTGGCTGTTCTTAATGATGCGTGGTATCACTCCAGCATTGAAAAAACCCGGCGATAAAAACTTACTGGTGCTATTAACTGCTTCAGTGGTTGCCATCGGTTTATTCTACGGTGCAGGCTTCTTCTACGGTGAAAGAACTCACATCTCTGTGATGGAATTCTGGCGCTGGTGGATCGTTCACTTGTGGGTTGAAGGCTTCTTCGAAGTATTCGCTACAGTGTCGCTAGCCTTTATTTTCCACAGCATGGGCTTGGTCAATCGCTCAACAGCAACCGCTGCAAGTATTGCTTCAGCTTCATTGTTCTTGCTCGGCGGTGTTCCAGGTACGTTCCACCACTTGTACTTCTCAGGTACCACAACACCTGTGATGGCAGTGGGCGCAACCTTCTCTGCGCTGGAAGTTGTACCATTGATTGTGCTGGGTTATGAAGCATGGGAAAACTATCGCTTGAAAACTCGTGCAGCCTGGATGGACAACATCCGTTGGCCACTAATGTGCTTTGTCGCGGTTGCCTTCTGGAACATGTTTGGCGCAGGCGTACTCGGCTTCATGATCAACCCACCTGTATCGCTCTATTATGTACAGGGTTTGAACATGACACCAACTCACGCCCACGCGGCACTGTTCGGAGTTTACGGATTCCTGGCACTAGGCTTTGCTCTGCTTATCCTGCGCTACATCCGTCCACACATGGTGTTCGACGAAAGGCTAATGAAAACAGGTTTCTGGTGGTTAAATATTGGTTTGATGATGATGTTGCTAACCAGCTTGCTACCTGTTGGCCTGATTCAGTTCTACGCCAGCGTCAGCGAAGGTTTCTGGTATGCGCGTAGCGAAGCCGTTATGCAAAGTGACATCCTTTATACCTTACGTTGGGTCAGAACCATTGGTGACGTCGTCTTCATCGTCGGTGCTCTAGCAGTTACCTGGCAGGTGATTAAAGGCTTGCGTGAGCCAGCTGAAGGTCGTAAGCCAGTTGGAAAGCCTATTGAAGAAGGCGCATAGATGTTAAATTAAAAAACATTCTTCAAAAAACTTGAGGTGCCAATTGGCACCTCTTTTTTTGCCTGATTTCTATGTCTCTCATTTCCAGACATAAAAAACGCCTAACCAAAATGATTAAGCGTTTTCATAACATATAAAGACTAGGTTTATTAGTAGCTAACCGTCCAGTTCAGAGTATAGGTTCTACCGCGTCCCTGGAAGTTAAATAAATACTCAGGGCCATAAGCCGGCGAATAAAATGCCGTAGCACGTTGCCCCCATACAGTGGTGTATTCTTTATCCAACAGATTGGTAATCCCCAGACTGAATTTACCGTATTGGGTTTCAGTGTTAAGGCTAACGTCAAAAGTTGTATAACCGACTAGTTCACGACCCGTATCATCTTCCATGTTAAATGCATGATTAGCCTGCAGCCGAGCGGTGTAATCGACGTTGCTCCATCCGAAATACGCCGTAGCAGAAGGTACTGAAGCATATCGAACATCTCGCTTCATCCAATCACCACTCGCATCTTCCTGCTCTGAACGAACCCAGTTCAAGGTTGCACCAGTCTCAAAACCATCATCAAAGTAACGAGTAATAGCTCCCTCAAAACCGTAATCACGAGTTTTGTTATCTACCACAATCACATTGAGGTTTGCATCATTGGTCACGGCTTTATCTGACCATGAATAATACAGTGAGGTCTGCGCCTGCCAGTTATCGCCCAGCAAACGCCAGCCCAGTTCAAACTGATCCGTTTCAACCGCTGTTAACGGATTATCGTTGACGTTAACATCCGGGCTTTTACCGTAGTATTTCGCCGGATCAGGAAGCTCGAAGCCCTGGCTGAAACGGAACCAGGTTTGGTGTTCATCCAGACGATACATAACACTGGCATTGAACAGGCTGGCATCATAGTCATTGCTACCGCCCGGGATTAAAACACTCACCCGTTGACCCATTGCGTCATAGCTGTATTTATTAAAATCTTTTACCGTGACGTCCATTCGTTGCTGGCGTAAACCTGCTGCCAGTTTCCAGTGCTCATTAAGACTCCAGTCTGTCTGCACAAAGCCTGATAGACCATCCACTTCGTAGCTTGGATAACGTGGTTCAATACGTGACTGATTTTGCACTAGGCCACCTGAAGCGTCTGTAGTCGGCAAATCAAAGAACATCTGGTTAGCATCAAACTCTTCGGCATCAAAATCCACACCATAAGTCATACGCAAGCTGTCGCTAACTTCGGCATCAAACAAAGCTTTAAAACCTGATAGCTGTGTGTTCTGTTTGGATGCACCAAACTCAATAGCATAGCGCATTTCTGCTGGCATCAGTCGAGGGTAAGGGAAAGCGCTGAAGCTCGATTCCTCGTTACGATAAAATGCCTGCAGATAAAAATTCTGGCTCAATAAATCGGCATGATGATACTGAGCATTAAACATTTCACGGTCAGTTGCCGGTGCACGATCTGAGTCAAAACCATCACGAATCCGTGCACCATCCAGACTGCCCACTGGTGCTGCATCAATATTAGGAAAGAAGACACCGCGATCACCGTCGAACTGTGAGCGATAAACCTGTGCATCTAAATCCAATGACTGCTGTTCATCCAATGTAAAGTTCAGACTACCAAGCACATCAATGGTACGGTTATCCTGTAAATCGGTTTGCGTAATATCCGGGAATACCTCAACACCTTTGCCATCATAGAAGCGACCGTTATCTTCATATGCAACACCCAGATAACCCTGCACATCCTGACTGCCACCGCTAACCGATTGCTTAATGCGATGCGTCATGTCATTACTATCGTTAAAGCCAGTGGTAAAACCCACTTGAGTGGTCATTTCAAGACCATTGCTTGAACCTTGTCGGGTAACAATATTGATGATACCGCCAGTCGCACCACCACCGTATAAGCTGCTGGCACCAGAGATCACTTCGATACGCTCAACGTTAAACGGGTCAATAGAATCAAACTGACGCGACAGCCCTCGTGAATTGTTCAGAGAGACACCGTTAATAAGCACCTGCACGCCACGACCACGCAAATTCTGCCCATAGTTAGTACGCCCTTGTGGCGCCAGATCAAGACCTGGAACTAATTTGCCCAGCATGGTTTTAAGATCAACACCGGTTTCCAGTTGCTGCTCAATGCTGGAACGATCGATAACCCATACCGAACTTGGGATCTCGCTGATGCTGGTTGGTGTACGCGAACCGACTACCACCATGACTTCATCAGCTGAAGTTGTCTCATTAGCCTGCAAACCTGTCGATACACTGATTGCCACTGCCGCCAATGCAAAGCCTTTTATCACTTTCATGTTGTTACCCTGTATCACTTTATTATGAATGTGGCGCGCATTTTACAGACATACCTGCCTCATGTAAATGATAGTGATTCGCATTAGCGTTAATATTTAGAGTGATACCGTGGAGTACCCTGGAAACAACAAAAGGCACCAACTGGTACCTTTTATTATGAAGAGTGAAACGCTATGTGAAATAAGGAGTTAAGCCGTTAACCTTTTCTCCAGTGCGCTAACTGGTCGTGAATCGCCCCACTCTACAAACGAGCAGTTATCGTTCAGATCAAAAATGTCACGTCCCAGCAGATCGTTAACAATGGTTGCTGAACGCCAACACATCAGGCTCATCTGTGGTTCTGATATGCCATGCGAATAACGCCCAGCATTAACAGCATAGATTTTATTCTGACTCGGTCCATCCCACTCGATAGAATAATCCCGATTTAAAATAAACTGCTGATCCTGAGTGATCTGTAAGCGGTCCTTCATAGACTCAAGATAAGAAGGAATGACATTCTCGAAGCCGGTGGCCAATATAATCACATCACTACGAAATTCTTCGTGGCTACCATCAAATTTGTTATGAGCCTCAAGCCGATAACCCTTGTCCTTCTGCGCAGCAATCAAGTCACGATTCGGACACAAACGATAGTGTTGATTCTCACCAGCAACCTGTTTTTCGTAAAGCGTTTCATAAATAGCCTGTAACGTAGTTCCCGAAATCCCATCAGAAGCCAGTTTTTGCTCGCCAACAATATCGTGCTTAGTCGTGGACGGTAATGGGAAGAAACTATCAATATAGTTTGGCGAAAACCATTCATTGGTAAAACAGGTTTCATCCATCGGCAGGAAATTACTGCGACGTGATATCCAGTTGATTTCAGCGGGCATCCCGTCCTGTCCCTGTAGCAAATGCAGGAATATCTCTGCCCCACTTTGGCCACCGCCAATCACTGTCACCCGCTTACCACTGAAATCACGCGGTAGATTTGCCATGTTGATGGCATGGAAGCAGCTGTACTGGTCATGCAAATGATTAACAGCTTGGGGAATGTGTGGCCGCTTACCAGTACCAAGGCACAGATTATTGGCTGCCACCACTTCTCCACTATCGGCTAAGGCCACCTCAAAATGGTCGTCTTTAAAATCAACAGACTCGATCCCTTGATTAAAATGTAGATACTCAATCTGCCGACTAACCCACTGCAGATAGTCATTGTATTCATGACGGCTGATAGCAGGCCGCTCGTTATTTAAGAAAGCATAAAAACGCTTTTTGCTGACTAAATAAGAGAGGAAGCTAAATGGACTTTGCGGATTAACTGCAGTGACCAGATCTTTCAAGAAGGATGTTTGTAAATAGGTATTAGGCAACATCATTCCCGGATGCCAACAGAAATCCTTCTTTTGATCGAAAAATGCAACATCCAGTTCAGGGATGTCATGGCATAAAGCGGCAATGGATAAATTAAAGGGGCCAATGCCAATTCCAACTAAGTCTTTTCTTTTCATCTTGTTATCTGTCTGCTTGTGAGTCTGTGTATTCATGGTGGTATTCCTGTAATGCTTTAGCTTTATTGTTGATGTTGAGCGCTATGATTAGTATGAGTATTGGCACTCGCAGTGGGTTGTAAGGGCTGAAAATTCTGAGCTGCAGATTTGAGTAATGCTTCATGCAGCGGGTTGTTAAGATCTTTAGCTAACGCCGGAAGTGGTCGCTCGGCATTGTCCTGATAACCAATCTTGAATCGCACAGAGTTTAAGCAAATGCGTTCGATGGTTGGTCGAAGCAGATTAAACCACTCAAATCGTTCTGCGTATTGAGGATATAAAGCCTGGTAATCAGCAATAACCTGCGCCAATAACCTATAAAAATCCTGTTCAGAAAAATCAAGTTGTTGCTCAACTATCGGCGATAAGAAACGATAGACGCTAATAAAGTGTCCGGTTAACAAATCGTGAACAAGGTGCTCTTTTGGCAAGTGAGTCAGTAATGATTTTACGTCCTCTGCAAGAGCCGATTGCTCAGGAATATTCTGCTCCAACAATCTGAGATCACCGTGAAAATCTTTAATCGCTATGGCCTGCGGAATCCAGTTCTTTAAATAGACAACCACATTCTGACCATGAGCAATAACGCCCACGCCATACTTCACCATCAGGTGATAAAGAGGTACCGACATGACTTCAAACAATCGCTGCAACCACTCTGCTGTGCTTAAGCCACTTGCCTGAATCATTTCTCGAATCAACGAATTTCCTTCACAATCCTTTTGCAGCAATGCTGATAATAAAAAGTGCTGTTCTGTCGATGACTCTTTTTTGCTGACAGAAGATTCGCGCCAGATACAGCCGAGCATTTCATGATAGCGATACGGCGCTTGTTCAATTTGCTGTTGATAGTGATGTCTGACAAAACACCCAGCACTTTCCTGTTGAATGCGGAACCGTCTATCACTGAACAATGGATCGCTTGCAGTGATATCCGTTAACCATTGTGAGATATGATGACCGGCAGCAATAAACCGCTCCGGAACACCACGATAGCAGGAGGTATTCAGTATGGTGATGGCCAATTTAACATCGAACATTTGTGGGCGACTGATATTGGACAGGGTTCTGATCGATTGCTGCGGCTGAAAATGATCACCGACCGGCCCAAGGTTGACTAACAATTTCTGTTGAATCGCCCACTGAAATTGAGGTTGGATTTTGTGGTGATACTGCCATGGATGACAGGGGACTAATTGATAATCATCTGACTTCTGATCTGTGCCGAGTTTGATTTTCAGATGCTCGAGCAGTGTCTGATAATCCTGCTCACTCATCATAGAAAGCAGTAGTTCACGATGGTTTATTCCATTGCCATAACCTGTAACCAACACACTGCTATGGACCGCCAGATATTCTAGCTGGAATGATTGAAGTGACTCTGGTGCATATTGGCGATTATCGTCAATCCCCCAGCCCAGGCGACCTCTGTTAGCAATGATTTTAGGATGCGCATCAAGCAAGCCCTGTAACTTAATCTCGTCCAGCTGCAACAATTCTTTTGCACTATAGTTTTGTAGCTTAATCAGTCGCTCATATTCATTACTCAAGGTATTCTGCACATCTTCCAACCAGTTGGCAGCAACAATATCGTCAACCTGCAAAGCATGCTTTAAGTCCAGGCACAGTTGTAACGCATCAAAAGTATAAACTCCATTTCGGGTGATACTTTGATAATCAATGACCAACGAATCCCACACTGTAAGCTTGGCTTGAAAATCATAAACAATGTCACCTAATGTAGCTCGATAACTCCCCTCTTCAACAGCACAAGCTTGCAGTTCCTGCTCGTAGATTAACTCTGAAAGCGCGCGAGCCATTAATTGGCCATTGGTCATTTTCCATAGAGCATGTTCGTCCTTATTATCTAAGCCAAACAGAATCATAAATTAACCTCCTTATAAAATTGCCCACGCTCACACACTAACAAGGCGGCTCGCTTATGAGGGAAGTCAAACTCTTTGATTTTTTCAAAGGGGGTATGCTCAAGATATTTTAGGATCCCCACATTATCGGCTCTAGGTTCACCAACAATTCTTTGTGTTCTTGGGTCATCTTTAAAAATAAAGTCATTGACCAGATTCAGCCAAAGAATAGTGTTATTCATGCCCAGATAGCGCTTGTTACCGATTAAAAGATGATAACCACGATCATAGAGTGTCGCGTCACAATAGGGAGCGATTCGATCATAGTAGGCCCAATAGATTTCAAAGTAGGCGCAAGGCTCATCGTTGATATAGCCAATGACCGGCTCAACCTGCGGCTCAGTTTCCAGTTTTTGCAGATACTGTTTTAGCTCATCCTTGGTTTGGTTCAATTCCCAGAACTCATAAACGTAAGGCTGATTATGCCATTGATAGAAAAGATCCAGATGCTCTTCGATGGTCAATTTTTTTAGCTTAAAAGTATTAGCTGTTTTGCCATCGGTGTATTCATAGAGCCATTCATTCAGATAGCTTTTAAATGGTTTTTCAATATGCTCCGCAGTATTATTCATGGTGTTCATTTCAGCTCCTCTATGCAGCATTTGTATTTATCTTTTCCGCAGACAGCATTTTCTCAACCAACCTTTTCTCAGTCAGCAATGGATTGTTGAGCTTGTGGTAAATCATGAAGGGATCAGACATGGTGTTTTCATTAATCGCGTGCAAGTTGCAGAAGAAGTTGCCTTTCGACCAGATGTCAGTGCTGGTCAATAAATAATTAACCACACGAGGGTCGGGCAATTTTTCGCGCTCAAGTTGCAACAGAAAGTCATGATAGAGTGATTGAGCTTTGTCTTCTGATACTAGGTCGGTAAGGGTTAAACTACTGATTGTATTAAAGCAGGCATTGACCATCAGATAGTAGGCGAATAGATAAATCACCATATCGTCTTCAAATAAGTTTGCGCTGCTGGCGGTGTCATTGAGTAAAGTTTCACCATAAAGCTTTTTCGACAGTGTCGAAAACCCAGTGCCCTGACAATCTCTGAAATAAGTTTTCATCGGCATCAAATGATCATCAAGCTGCAGTACGATATTTTGTTGATGCGCCCCAAACAGTAAGCCGTACTTTGCCTGCGCGACAATAATGGGACGAATGGTACGCTGTAAAAATTTCTCCAGAAATTGCTCGGCAATAGTGCTCGCATCTTGCCCTTTTGACGCAGCGACCTTTTTAATCCGTAAGCTGAGTCGATTGTCCGGACTATCTGCACAATCCTGCAACAAACCGGACAACACTTCGACATTGTCACCTGAGACAGACGGATCATAAAAAGGATTTTGCCGCCAGATAATGGCGGTGCTATCCAGCACTTTTCCAGATGGAGCCTGCAGTGCAATACTGATAGGTTCACGCATCACTGAGAATGTATCCAGTTCCTGCTCCATCTGTTGCGCCTGCGGTGTAGATAAGACTTTTTCGATGACTTGCCCACGGATCATTTCTTCGGGCTGTAAATGACGAATCGAATTGGTCAGCTGGGTTGTTAGCGAAAACTTCAGCATCCATGGTGAATCATCCTGGTATAAACTGCGTAAGGAAGATGTGGCGCGCCACTGCTTGCCCTTCTCGCCAAGATATACCAATGATTTATCGTCTATGTAACTTTTCAGCTCTGGGTTATTGAGCCATTGCTTCGCCTGCCACGGATGACAAGGGATCAGCAAATAATTCTTATCAAGATTATTCAGTAATAGGGTTAACTCAAAATTATCTCCGATCAATTCCTCACAGTATTTCTCAATCGGTTTTGGGTTCCCGGCAAAGACATACAAGATGTCCCGACTCACGGCAAACCAAGATAATTGAAAACCATTACCATATTCGGGCACATAGATTTCTTCATCGAGTTCACTAAAACCACTGCGCGACTTCGGGCACGGATGGATCGAATGACCAATCAACAGGCTCTGCTCACTTTCGATGAAGCTCAAGCTATCGTTATAGATTTTGTTGAGGTCATTACCTCGATAGGACACCACCTTCAGGATATTGTGCTGGCTCTCTTGGGCTCGCTGCAATATTTTTTCTAAGTTTTCCTGCTCAGGCTGACCCAATTTGCTGTCTACAAAAACTTCCGGGTAACTGGCCAGGCGAGTCAAGATGTCATCAAATGAAAGCTCGATGACTTCTTGCTTCTCCTCATTAACAATGAATCCCTGAGCATAGAAATAACTTCTTCCAAATCGGGAATACTTCATTAATGGTAGATATAGGATCTGCTGACTATCGAGCTTACAATAGTAGCCTTGATGGCAATGGGTCTTAGCAGATATATCTGCAGGCAAGTTCACAGGGTGCCATGATTCAAATTCTCGGACTAAGGCGTTCAAGAAACAGTTGGCGCCAGAATCAAACATAATTTTTCCTTTTCTTCAGCTAAGTTTTGTTCAGTGATATTCTTATTCTGGCGCACACGATAAAACGAATGAGAACCATTATCAATAGCAAATGATTACTATTTGTGATAAATTCCCACTTTCTTTGAAGCCATTCAAATTTGATTTCAACTAAAGAACCATGACATCTGTAGACTCTAAAACGACTCCACTGACAAAGCCGGTTTGGCTATTGCTGCCTATTTTGATGGGACTTTTCCAAAGCTCATTGATAGCGGCAACCCCAACTTTCATCAGCGTCACCGGGCTCAGCACACTTCAATGGTCACTGCTGTTATCCATGCCTACCTTGCTGTTCCTGCTGTTGTCACCGCTCTGGGGAAAATGGGCAGACCAGGTTGGAGCAGGCTACCTCATTCGATATTCCGCCTTTGGTCTTGGTTTATCCATCATCAGCCTGGCAACAGTCTGGTGGCTGGGACTTACCTTCGCCTTTGCTCCCGCCTTGTGGTTCATCGCTATAGCAGTTAGCCGCATCCTTTATGGTTTGAGTGCCAGCGGTGTTATGCCCTTATGTCAGTCTTTAGCCATTAATGACATCCAAATCCCGGCTAATAAAGCTGAGCGAGGCGATAGCTCACTCAAAAACCTGGGCTTAGTGTCTGCTTCACTTTCTATGGGACGACTTGTAGGTCCATTAGTCTTGATTGCAGTGCTCTCGCAGCTAGATTGGTTATTGGCTCTGTATAGCCTGGTTGCGATTCCGCTGGTGTTCTTCGTTATCCAATACAGTCGTAGACACTCAAACAAACAGACTCAGAAAACAAACCATACCGAAACAATCCAGCTAGAACTGGCTCCAGTTTTACCCTATCTGGTGATGGCTTTTTGTGTCACTTTGTTTGTTGGCTACCTGCAATTCGTACTGGGCCCATTGCTGCTGGATTGGTTAGGTGATGACAAACAGGCGACGCTAAGTTTGAGTTTAATTTTAACTGTAGTAGCTACTAGCGCTTTACTCTGCCAATTGCTAATCGTTAAGCGGTTAAACTGGCGGTCGCCTTTTCTGTTAGCGGGAATAGCGTTGACCATGCTGGGAGCAACGCTGGTTTTATCGTTGATTGATGACGTGCTGATCTTGATGCTAATGATGATTCCAGTTGCCGTAGTTATCGCTTTGATGACCCCACTCTACACTCGAGCAGCCATGGCACAGTGTGACCAGGGAAAGGGACAAATTAGCGGCAAGCTGGCCGTCTGCCATACCGCGGGATACCCACTTGGCAGTCTATTGGCGGGTTTGTACTATCCTGCATTTGAGATGTGGTGGTTACCCTTAGCGCTGATAGCCTTTGTGCTGGTGTGCGTGACTTTAATCCTCTTATGGTCATCACAATCAAAAATCAAACTCATTGCTGAATGCGAATAAACAACACCATTATTAAATATTGGGAATATTCATCATGTTAAGAACCATAAATACCAGCTTGCTGGCTTTTCTGATTGCGATAGCTATCTGTATACTGATGGTGCTGTATCTGCCGGTGGGATTGCATAATCGATTATTACTGACCGTGGTATTTGTCGTGCCGATTTGGTTGGCCATCGCTTTATGGGTAACGCAGAAAAATAATATGAAACGCGTTTTGGTGACTCAAATAGCTTCACTGGTTGTGTTATCACTCCTTATTACTCTGGGGCTTCTCTATGGTTAATCAATCAAAACACAATAAAAACCAAAACAGTAAACCGCAGAAGTTTTCACTTAATATTCAAAACTTCACTCGCGTGCACCGTCAGGTCGGTATTCTGTTCATGCCGCTACTTCTTATCATTGTGATTACCGGCGGCTGGTCATTGTTTCGCGCTGAATTGATGGAATGGCAATTCCCGAAGTTTGAACTAGCGGAAACCAGTTTCGAAAACAATCAAAAAGAAACCGAGCTTCCCTCTAGCGAAACGATAGAGCGCAAAAGTTTGCAGGAGCTGGTGGATATCGCTCGAAATGAACACGGCTTTAACTTTTCAGACTTCAGTATTCACGACAAAGAGCGCTTCGGAAATTTCCTATTATTCTTCAATAAAACCGATGGCCAGGAAAACCTACTGTTTATGGATCCGGTAACGGGGGAAGCATTGGATTCCAGCCAAGCCAGCTTTAGTGAAACGGTTTATGATCTGCATTTAAAATTATTACTGCCCAGTTCATTTGGCAAATATCTGGTCGGGCTGATGGGGCTTTTATTGACCTACCTGATTGCGACCGGTTTTCTGGCACACAAAAACATTGGCAAAAATTTCTATCAATTGAGACTCCATAAGGGCAGACAGATTTTTACCACTGACCTGCATAAGTTACTCGGCAACTGGAGTTTAGTGTTTACTGCACTGATGTCCATAACCGGAGCTCTGCTGGGCATTTTCATGCTTATCCTTCTTGTGCTCGCGCTTGCTGCCTATGGCGGTGATGTCAAAGCATTGTTTGCCGACTTCCTGGGTACACAACCACAACCAGTTGGCGGCATTGTTGACTATATGTCACTGGACTCACTGTATCAGTTAGCGCTACAGCAATGGGAGGGCTACAAAATCAGTGTTATAGAAATTCATAACTATGCCGATCCGGCCATGCGCGTCACTTTTGAAGGTGAGCTGATGAATGGTTTTCTGACGCAGCAGCACGTTACTTTCGATGCCATCAATGGTGGCGTCACCTTTATCACCGACTTTACCGATAAAGGTGCTGGCGGTTATATGTATAGCGCCCTACCCAGCTTGCACTTCGCCAGTTACGGCGGATTATGGCTGAAACTAATCTACTGGTTCTTAACCCTAATCTTACTGCTGGTGATGGTTACAGGCATCACCATCAAATCGTTACGCTTAAAGCAGCAGCCCTTTTCAATTGCCGATAGAATAGTCATTGCGTTAAGTCAGGCCGTTGTGCTTACCGCTTCAATTGCAGTTTTATTTGGCACCACAATCACTTCGACAGCAAACCCTGGTGACTATCAGACACTTGGCATCTTGACCTTAATTGCCCTGCTATACACCATCATTCAACGAATCTGGCTTGCACAATACACATGGTTGAACAGTGTTGCCCTTGCAGGATATATCCTTGTGTTAACCGGTATCATCGCCTTAATTCAAGGAAAAATACTGGTAATGACTTTGTGTGTTAGTCTTGGATTTTTATGGCTGTTCAGTCAGAAACTTTCAACATTAGTCGCCAGTGCAGCCGATAGGAAAAGCAGTCGTAGAAAGTCACTGTAAACAATTAAAAAAGGTGCTCTGAATGAGCACCTTTATCCATTAAACCAAATGCTCTGCATGAAACTTCAAATGCTGCTCAATGAAGCTGGCAATAAAGTAGTAGCTATGATCATAACCTTGATGATATTCAAGGATTAGGGGATATGATTTTTTGCTGGCAACGGCTTGCAATGCTTCGGGTTTGAGTTGTTCAGCTAAAAACTGATCGGCTTCGCCCTGTGACACCAGCATAGGAATTTTTTGATCAGTTTGCTCCATCAAATAATTCTCCATCAAGTAACAGGTGTCGTATTCTTTCCACACCTCTTTGTCATCACCTAAGTAAGCAGTAAAGGCTTTTTCGCCCCAGGGACAGTTCATTGGATTGACGATGGGGCTGAACGCCGAAGCCGAAACAAACATCTGAGGATTACGCAACGCAATCATCAGTGCGCCATGTCCGCCCATCGAGTGCCCAGCAATTGCTTTTTGCTCGGTTACGGAAAAATTACCTTCGATGATCTGTGGCAACTCATGCGTAATGTAGTCATACATCTGATAGTGCTTTGCCCACGGTTCCTGCGTGGCGTTGACATAAAAGCCAGCTCCTTTGCCCAAGTCGTATCCCTCATCATCCGCCACATCATCACCCCGCGGACTGGTGTCAGGTGCGACAATCATCATGCCCAGCTCTGCGGCCATGCGATGCGCGCCCGCTTTTTGCATAAAGTTTTCATCGGTGCAAGTCAGGCCTGACAACCAATATAAAACTGGCACCTTTTTGCCCTGCTCCATCTGCGGTGGCAAATAAACCGCAAATCGCATCTCACAATTCAACGCCGAAGAAGTATGGGTAAACTGCTTATGCCAGCCAGAAAAACTTTTATTGGCTGAAATTTCATTGATACTCATACCGCCTCCTTAATAATGAATCACGCTACGAATACTCTTGCCTTCATGCATCAGATCAAAGGCATCATTAATTTTTTCAAGCGGCATGGTATGGGTAATAAAGTCATCCAGCTTGAACTCACCAGCAAGATAGCGCTCCACATAATCAGGCAGCTCGGAGCGACCTTTGACGCCACCAAAAGCTGTACCTTTCCAAACACGCCCCGTTACCAATTGGAAAGGACGGGTTGAGATTTCCTGCCCAGCACCGGCAACCCCAATAATCACCGACTCGCCCCAGCCTTTATGACAACACTCAAGCGCTGAGCGCATGACGTTCACATTACCGATACACTCGAATGAATAATCCACGCCGCCATCCGTCATCTCAACAATCACTTCCTGAATCGGCTTGTCATAATCTTTTGGATTGACGCAATCCGTTGCACCGAGTTTTTTAGCCAGCTCAAATTTTGATTCGTTAATGTCTATGGCAATGATCCGACTGGCTTTTGCCATCACGGCACCAATCACAGCGGATAAGCCAATTCCGCCCAGTCCAAAAATAGCAACGGTTGCGCCCTCTTCGACCTTGGCCGTATTCATCACAGCGCCCATGCCGGTAGTCACCCCACAACCTAACAAACACACTTCTTCAAGTGGTGCTTTAGGATTCACTTTGGCTAAGGATATTTCAGGAAGAACGGTATATTCTGAGAAAGTCGAAGTGCCCATATAATGATAGATTGGCTTGCCATTTATTGAAAAACGCGTAGTGCCATCAGGCATCAGACCTTTACCCTGGGTTTCGCGGATTTTCTGACACAGATTGGTTTTACCGGACAGACAGAATTTACAGTCACCACATTCAGGTGTGTACAGCGGAATCACATGATCACCCGGCTTAACGCTGGTCACCCCCTCACCCACCGACTCAACAATACCGCCGCCTTCGTGACCCAGAATACTCGGGAACACACCTTCCGGATCGTCGCCCGACAGTGTGAAGGCATCGGTGTGGCACACGCCGGTCGCCACAATCTTAACCCGCACCTCACCTTTCTGCGGTGGCTGCACCTCGACCTCTTCTATAGACAACGGCTTACCCGCTTCCCAGGCCACAGCAGCTTTACATTTAATCACTTCGTTCGACATAAGACTTTCCTTCATGAATCAATTTTATTAGCAAACCTTACAACAGTCCCCAATAATTGCAATCGAAGCTTTATGTTGGCGTGATACAAAACAACTATGGGATACAAGAATAGGATGGTAAGTGTTGGATTGTAAGCATGGCGGCGGACAGCTTTTTATTAGGTTGCCACTTTAGGCATAAGCGACGAGGCCTAATTCATGTGCTTTTCCGCTACCATCATTTTGGGGTTTATTTACACTGACCCCATTAGTTCTGATCTATTAACCAGTGTTTGATAAAACCGCTTCTGTTTAAAAGCTAAATTAAAAAAAGCTTACTTAAACAGAAGCTCATCACTCAACCAGTTATAAATGTGGGTGTCCAAGATTTTATCCAGGCTGTGCAAGGTAAGCTAGAAAAGCAAGAAAAACAAACATAAATATTAAGAAAAAATATTCTGAAGGTCTCTCCAAAATCTCTTGTCCTGAAAACACATTTGCCCCAGAAACTGAAAGACCCAGCCCAACAGCAGATATAATATGTACGATTTTCTTCTTTTTAATCTGCTCTTTTTCTCTAGTATCACTTTCTTCTAATAGAAAAAACAAGTTAGCCACCACTAAAAATAGCAAAATGACTATATTTATATATATCATAAATTTTAAGTCTCTTTTATTTACAATAATATTGGACACCCACAAACTTTTAGCAAAGATTACCAGATAATGGTCACTGCCCTTAGTTATTTATTCTTAAGCTAACCGCCCACTCTGTGCCCTACTTTTTGAGATTAGCAAAAAAAAACGGCAGCTCATAAGCTGCCGTTTTTGGTTTAACCAGTTAATTTTAATCTTTAAGCAACCCAACCCAGTTCATGGGCTTTTGCCGCTGCCATTTTGGGCACGTCATTTTCAATGAAATGATGATGCAATAGTTGTACACCCAGTACGTGATTGAGGATGGCGTCCATCTGTACTTTATCTTCGCGCGGAACAGTTGGATCATCATTTTTCTTGATCATATCCTGCAATACACCGTAATCAATCAATCCTGCTTCTGCGACTTTTTCTTCGCTGGCAAACTCTTCCATCAGCTCCATAAGTGCATTCCATTTTTTCTTGTCGGTATGCGCAGGCGGTGCCATGAAGGCGAACTTTTGACGCTTGTATAATGTTTCAGGCAGCAAACCTTTCATCGCTTCTTTCAGCACATATTTCTCGACAGGACCTTTGATACGCATTTGTGGTGGAATATTGACTGCGTAGGCTGCGAGGTGATGATCAAGGAATGGTGGGCGCGCTTCCATTGAGTTGGCCATATCTACACGATCACCACCCCAGGTTAGAATCTGACCTTCGAGCATAGTTTTAATCCAGACGTATTGCGCCTTATCCAGCGGATGACGACCTTCCAGCTGGCTTTCATCAAATTGTTCGGCCATTGCTGTGCCTGGGTCATAGTCGTTGATATTGGCTTGATGATCTTTATTCATTAAGTTACGCGCATATCCATCACAGCCCATCCAATTCTGGATACAGGTTGGTGTGAAGCCAACTTTCGAGTCAATCGCATCTGAGCGGAATGCTTCTCGCGGCAACATGGCGCCCTTGAATAACTTGTTTGATTCGGCCAGAGTTGATTGCATCTCTTTGCGCAGGTTTTCCGGCAGGTCATCTAAACCATATAAGAACATGTCATTTCGGAATGCAGGATAGCCAGCAAATAATTCATCACTGCCCTCGCCGGTCAAGACCACTTTATAGCCCTGTTCACGAACCTTCTGACTCATCAATAATTTGGCCACACCCAGCGTATTGTAGATGGTTCGTTCCGTATGCCAGATAGTACGCTCGAAATGGTCATACAGATGTTCAGCTGACAGTGGCAGAATGATTTGTTCTGCGCCTGTCATCTCCGCCATTTCGCGGGCGATCGGTGTTTCATCATAATCAGCATCATCAAAGCCAATTGTAAAAGCTTTTACCGGATCCTGACGCACCGAGGCAGACAAACCAAGAATCGAACAGGAATCGATACCACCGGATAAATAAGCACCAACGGGAACGTCTGCATTCAAGCGATGTTGAACTGCTTCAAGTAGATTCTCACGCACACCATCAATGTATTCCTGCTCATCTTTGACATTCAAATGAGCTTCAGCTTGTGGGAAATCTATGTCCCAATATTTATGCTCGGATATTTCCAGCTTGCCATTACGACGTTGGATTTTGATCCAGTGACCCGGAGGAACTTGTTTAACACCTTTGAAAGCGGTAGAACCGGGAATCATCACCTGAATCAGCTGATGGTATAAACCTTCAGAGTCAATTTCACGCTTTACTTCAGGATGTGCGAACAGAACTTTCAGTTCAGAACCAAACACTACGCCGTGTTCAGTTTCAGTCCAATACAAAGGCTTGATACCGAAACGGTCACGTACCAGATACATGGTTTCTTCTTCGCGGTCATATATTGAAAAAGCAAACTCACCACGCAAGTTTTCTACCGTTTTTTCAATGCCATAGTGCGGATACATTTGCAGCACCAGTTCAGAGTCACTCTTAGTTTGATAACGAGCGCCCTGTGCGGTCATATCGGCACGAATGCGCTGGAAGTCATAGAACTCACCGTTATGCACCATCATGTAACGTTGGTCATCACTGACCAATGGCTGGCGCCCGCGTTCTTCATCCAGATCGATAATAGTCAGTCGCGCATGGCTCATACCAACGCCAACACCTTCGGGATTGTAATAACCGAAGTTATCAGGGCCTCGGTGATATTGAATGGCCGCCATGTTGACGAGCGTTTGTGCATCAATAGTTCGATCTTTGTCACGATGAATTACACCGGCAATACCGCACATATAAAAATTCTCCTTGGAATCTTATCTATAAATTTTTTGAAATCAGGTTTAAACGCTTCCTCTGGTGGGACAACCCTGTGTTTAGTAGCAGAAGTTGTGGCCAGAGACTATTTAATACCTATATAACATCCATCACCATTTCGGTTCTTTCCACCATGCAGGTCAATAAAGCCATACGCAAAAAGACTGCGCCGCGCGCCTGCGAAAAATACCAGTTGTGTGGAGTGCCATCCAAATCAGTGGCTAACTCATCACCTCGTGCCAGTGGATGTAATATAATGGCATCATCTTTTAACGGCGACTGGGCATTTAATACAAACTTTTCGCCATGGGATTCAAAACCATTGTCTACCCAGGCAATTGCATTAATGTAAACTACATCTAATTCTGGCAGTTCTTTATTGAGACGATTAGTTAAACGCAACTTTAAGCCCGCTTTCTCTAATTGTTCTCTTTGCCCCTCTGTGAAAATCTTATCTTCTTCTTGATCATGGATAATGACAATTTCTTCGAAAATTTCAGGGAAGTGCGCAAAGATCTTTAACAGACTTCTAACTGTGCGCATATAACTTGGCACACCCACTACACCGATTCGTATTTTCTTAGGATTGTCTAATAATAACTCGGGGCGCCATTTGAAAATGGTATAGAGATCGGCCATTGCCTGGGTCGGATGTTCATCCGTTCCATTACCAGCATTGATAATCGGAATGCGCAGGGTCGACGTCATTTCTTTAACTGAGTCTTCATTCGATTCACGTAACACAACACAATCGCCATAGTTATTAAACATTTCGCCAATATCAGAAAGCGATTCGCCTTTTGCTATGCCGGTTGTTGAGCGATCGGTGATCGACATGATGTCGCCACCTAAACGATGCCATGCACTTTCAAATGACAAGCGAGTACGCGTGCTGGGTTCATAAAACGCACTGATTAATATTTTTCCCTGCAACGGATTATTGTAACGCTTAGGATTACTTTCATACTTACTGGCCAAACGGAATAACTGTAGAATCGTTTGGCGATCAAATTGATCACAAGTAATAATGTGCTGATTGGCTAATTTCTTTAGCGCATCACCATCTTCCTGGATCGTTTTCAGCAATGCCTTTGGATGAGCATCGCCACATACATCAGGTTTCACTCTGGAAAATACCAGATCTTCATCTTTCATTTGGTCTACCATAATTGGTCCTTTAACCAGTCTCTAACGAGTAACACTATGAGGATGATTGGCGATAAGCAGGTCACTGCCATCGCCGCGAGAATTAAGAATTGAAGTGCATCAAAAGACATCAGCATATTACTTCTCCATATTCGCCAGTCGGTTCCAATCGAAACGTTCGTCTTCGAGCAAGAGTCCTAGCATACAGACAATAAATGAAATGCAACAACTAATAAGCGCGCCAACGTAGAAGCCTATTGAGAAATAGCCTATCAGTCCACAAATCGTACCTAATGCCATCGCACTACCAGCGAATTTTCCCGACAGTCGCTGTTGATACAACCCTAAAATAATGGGCCAGATAGCACTCGCTACAAAAGCACCCGCCAGGTTTAACACCTCGCCCAAAGTGCCTACTCTTGGTAAGCAGATCAGCCAGGTGGCAAAGCCTAAAAGTAAAATGGCATTGCGACTGATTTTCTCGAGTTTTTTATTGTCCGCCTGCTTATTGATAAAGCCTTTATAAATATCTTTAGTGATTAAATCACTGGTTGCTGCCAACAATGAATCAAGACTGGAAGCCAGCGCTGAAAAGACCACAATAAATACAAAAACGGCACCAATAGAACCTAACAACTTAGCGGCTACCATTGGACCGACCATATCTGCCTCTGCAGGATAAATACCTAAAGCAGGTGCAGCTAATGCAATAAAACCTGTCACAATTGGAATGGGCAACCACAACAAACCCGCCATTAAATAAGCGCGTTTACCAATGCCTTCGCGGAATGCTAAAGCCCGCGACCACCAGACGTTGGAATGGAAAATCTCACCAATACCAAAAAAGATATTGTTAAATAAAAACATGATGGCTGCAGGAAACAGTAAATTGAGAAGCTGCGGATGTTCTTGTTTGGCCGACTCATACACTTCTTCCAGGCCAACGGTTTGATAACAGACAAAACCAATCACTAAAACACCGACAATAATAATCAATGTCTGCACATAGTCCGTTGCGATAACCGCTCTGAGCCCACCGAGCAAGGTATAGCCGACACAGATGATTAAAATAGCAGTCATCCCAAGGTGATAACTCAAGCCACTCAAGGTGGACAGCAAAACACCACCGGCCATGCCCAGACTGACTAACCAACCTAGCGCATAACAAAAAGATACCACCAAGAAAATGATCCAGGCCGGTTTACCATATCGCACGCGAATGAAGTCACCGCAGGTATAACCTTGCGGCATCAATTCTTTGATGCGTTTCGCCATAGGCGCGAACAGAATTAAACCCAGTGCGGCCATTGAATAACCGACCATGCCCCAGATACCAAACTGATAGGTTAACTGCGGTGCAACTAAGGTCGTATTACTGGTGATCCAGGTGGCCATTGCTGTTGCTGAGGCAAAAGCAAAACCCACATTACGTCCGGCCAGCATAAAGTCATCCAAATCTTTATTTTTTCGGCCTAGCCACCAGCCGAAGAAAATCCAGATCACACCGAAAGCCACCAATAGGCTTGCCGCCATCGTTATTGAAATAGGATTAAAGTCCATGATTTAGCCTTCTGTTGAAGTCTCTTTTGATCGAAAAGCTCTAGAAATCATGTAACCAATAAGAATGACAAACATTAAAGCGCCAATTCCAAACACTAACCAGACACGCGCCAAAGGGTGGTGTGTCACGGTAACACTGGCTACATTGCTTAAGACGTTCTGCTGTTCATCCAGCAGACGAAGGAAGTAGGTCCCATCATCGTAACCCGTCAGATGAATCTTATCCTGATGAGTCACATCTAATAGTTGCAACTGCGGAGAGAAACTCTCATTGGTCGATAACTGAAGATATAAGGGAGATTTGTCTGCAGAGTCGATTAAGACTCGCTGAGGATCAATTTGATTGGTATTCGAACTATTCCATTCGACACTAAAATAACCTGCATTAGAGTCTTGCTCGGACGGCTCTAATTTCAGTTCACAGTTAACTCCTTCACAAACTGAAGAGCTTTCTGCGCTTAAGGCTGCGCTATTTAGTGAAAAAACGAAAAAAATGACCGCAATCAGTTGTAAGGCCATAAAAATTTACATTGTCTTTGCAAAGACAAGTAACCTTAGCAAAGCTAACTACTGAGATCAAATTAGCTGTACGAAGATTAAACACTTACAATAACCTATAGGAATTTGCTAAGGTAAAACAACAACTCAAAGAGAGGTACAGCTTATCTATTCCGTTAATATCGAAAGAATCGAAAAAGATTTGTATGAGCTGGCTAACTTTGGCTTTAACGAAAAAGACAAAGGTATTTATCGACAAGGTCTGACCGATATCGATATGCAAGCGCGTCGTTGGGTCATGCAGCGTTTTGAAGAAAGTGGCTTAACAACCCACATGGATGGTGTTGGCAATGTATGTGGTCGTTATGGTGACCCCAACAAGCCTGCCATTCTGATTGGATCGCATCTTGATTCAGTTCCAGCCGGCGGTATGTTCGATGGCACTCTTGGTGTCATTGCTGGTCTCGAATGTATTCGCGTCTTGCGTGAAAATAATATTGAGCCCAAACATCCCATTGAAATTATCGGCACCAGCGAAGAAGAAGGACGCTTTGGCGGCATGCTAGGTGCGCAAGCGCTTAGCGGCAACTTAAATTTCCAATGGTTGGAAAGTGCAAAAGATCCTAAAGGTGAGCTTCTAAAAGACGCCATGCAAAAGTGTGGCCTTGATATTCACAATGCCCTGCACTGTCGTCGCGATCCCAGTAGTATTAAAGCGTTTTTAGAATTACACATTGAACAGGGACCAGTGCTTGAAAAACAACAGAAAACGATTGGCGTGGTCGATGGTATTTCCGGTGTTTTTAAATGGCTGGTCAAGCTAAAAGGCAAAGCAGACCATGCAGGCACAGCACCGATGGATATGCGCAGTGATGCCTTTATGGGGGTTGCCGACTTTGCACATGAGATTCATCGTATCATTGATGAAGAAGGTACCGACAAAAGTCGGTTAACCATAGGGCGTGTAGATTTAAAACCTGGTTATGCTCACACCATTCCCGGCGAAGCGCACTTTACTTTAGTAGGTCGTGATATGAGTGAAGAAGTCATGCAACAGGTCGCCAATAGCTGCGGCAAGGTCCTGTCGTCAATTGCCCGTAAACACAAGCTTCGATTTGAATACGAACAAATGAGCTGGTTGGAACCAAAATATTTTAGCCCCAAGCTTGTCGATTTAATTGAACAACAAGCAGAGGCTCTTGGTTACTCCCACATTCGTATGCCCAGTGGCGCAGGACATGACATTCAGTTCTTTACTGATATCACTCCAACCGGCCTAATCTTCATCCCAAGTATCGGTGGCGTCAGCCACGCCCCTGATGAGTGGTCACATTGGCAAGATGTTGAACAAGGTTCTAATTTGCTACTGGCTACTCTTTTGGAAATAGCCAACGATAAGGTCTCACTGGAAAGTTAAATAGCTTTATTTGCAATAGAGTCATTGGTTTATCAGGTAGTCTTAGCGGGCTACCTGAGCGTTATATTTCATCTCCTTCAATTGTGAGTATTATTTTTATCCCTCGTTTTTTGTCCCTTCTTTGTGACGCCTTTATCTGGTCAGTCCATAATTTGCACATAAAATTCACATCGCAAAGCGTAGCTTCAACCTCATAAGTGCAAAAACTGCATCCAAAACGACCAAATAAACGTAACAGTAATGTTACTCAAACAAATGGGGTATACATGTCTGAGCAACGGAATAGTGACCAGCAACATCTTGACTGGTTGAACGATATGTCGATGGGAAGCCGACAGGCGTTTCAAAGCTTGTACGAAAACTCATCGGGAAAGTTACTGGCCATAGCAACTAAATTGCTCGGGCGTAAAGATTTGGCGGAAGAAGTTTTGCAAGAAGTCTATATTAAAGTTTGGCACAATCCAGAAGTGTATCACTCGGAGCGAGGCAGTGTGATGACCTGGTTGATCAGTATTCTACGTAACCAATGTATTGA
Organism: Kangiella koreensis DSM 16069; assembly: GCF_000024085.1. Classification (NCBI taxonomy): domain Bacteria; kingdom Pseudomonadati; phylum Pseudomonadota; class Gammaproteobacteria; order Kangiellales; family Kangiellaceae; genus Kangiella; species Kangiella koreensis. Next base: position 2,227,528 of record NC_013166.1, read on the forward strand.
TCAACTGCGTCATTCTAAAGTGAAACAAAAGCACCAGCACAAGATGCCCGAGCCTGCCGACATTAGTCCGCAGCTTGATTTAGACATGAGTGCTTCCAATCAAAAGCTTGATGAATGTATGCGTCAGCTGAATGGCGAACAAAGAAACACTATCCAACTGGCTTTTCTATACGGTTATACCCATCAAGAAATCACTCGTCATTTAACCGCTCCCCTCGGCTCAATCAAGAGCTGGATAAGACGCGGTCTTGAGGCTCTGAAAAGGTGCCTTATGTCATGAGATATCATAATGAAGAACTCTCAAACGAACTGGCCAAACACTATGTCATAGGCACTATGAGTCCATTAGCTCGTCGTCGCTTCAAAAAGCTAATGGTCAGACATAGTCACTTACAGCAGGCAGTATGGCATTGGGAACAGATCTTAAATCCAATGGCCGAAGAGCTTGCTCCAGTAGAACCTGACTCACAGGTTTGGCAGAGTATAACGGAAAGACTTGGCTGGAATAGCAAATCCAAAGCTTCAACCTGGTGGACAATATCGGGCTGGTTAGCGACAGCTGCAAGTCTGTTAGTAGTCGCCTACCTTTGGACTGCTCAGCCGCTTATCTCTCCACAACCAGTGTCTTCACAACAATCTCAGGCTTTGGCTATTCTGCAAGTAGATCAAAACCAGCCTGCATGGGTCGTTCAGAAAACTGGCGATAGCTTATCGGTTACTGTTAAAACCTTGCCTGACATTCAAGCCGATCAAGACTTCGAACTTTGGATGTTGCCAACCAGTGGACAAGCGCCTATTTCCTTAGGCTTGTTACCTAAAACGGGTAATAAAGAGCTAGTTGTATCAACACAACTTCCGGATCTAATTCAATCAGGACTGGCTGTTAGTATCGAGCCTGAAAATGGTTCTCCAACTGGTGCACCGACTGGCCCCGTTATTCTTACTGCACAGTGGATAGATATTAGTGGATAGCGATTAAAGGTTAGGTATTTTATCTGGATACAAAAAAAATATTATTTTTTTTGCATCCAACTCAACCCTTCAGCCGTATACGAGTTACATACACAAAAAAGGTAGGTAACTCGTTATGAAAAGACAACTAATAACCAGTGCTGTTTGCTTCACACTAGCCAGCACATTCATGTATCAAGCCGCGGAGGCATCCAGCCACCGTGAGGCTCCCAACATCACCCGTTATCCAACGGTTGATTCAACTGACTTTTATCTCTTTAACAGTTATGAAACTGATCGAACTGGATATGTCACCATATTAGCAAACTACATCCCGCTGCAAGACGCTTACGGCGGCCCTAATTATTTTGCTATGGACCCCGCTGCTGCATACAACATTCATATTGATAGTGATGGTGATGCGATTGAAGACCTAACTTATCAATTCAAATTTACCAATTCGTTAGCTGCCAATGGTGAAGGCATTAAACTCACTATCGGACCTGATGGTAACCAAAGGCAAGTCGCTATTCCGTTGAAAAACGCAGGTGGCATCGCCGCAGGTGACAGCTCTGCTTTGAACTTTATTGAGACCTATAACCTGACGCAAATTGAAGGTCCTGTTCGTTCAGGTACCCGCACTGCTCTTAACAGTGATATGGGAAGCTCAACCTTTACCAAGCCATGGGATTATATTGGCGACAAAACTTTCTCATCTACTGCTGATTATCAAGCCTACGCAGACCAATACGTTTACAACGTCACTTTACCAAACTGCTCTCAGCCCGGCCGCGTGTTTGTTGGCCAACGCAAAGACCCTTTTGCTGTCAACCTGGGTGAAAGCTTTGACTTAGTGAACTATGTTCCGGTTGAAGGCGATAGTGAGCCAGGTGCTGGTGATGGCGGTGGTTTCCCCGGCGGTATCACTCAGGACGTAGCTAACGACGACCTTAGAGATAAGAATGTCACAACACTGGCATTAGAATTACCAGCCAGCTGTTTAGTCGGCGATGGTAATGGTGTTATCGGTGCATGGACTACAGCCAGCTTGCCGCAAGCACGCATCCAGAATCCAAACGCTTCATTCGATAAACCTGAAGTGAATGGTGGCGCCATGGTGCAAATCTCTCGTTTAAGTGCGCCATTAGTCAACGAAGTGGTTATCGGCTTACCGGATAAAGATACATTCTCTACCGCTGCGCCAACTTCGGATATTCAGTTTGCAGATTATGTAACGCATCCTAGTTTCCCAGCACTTCTTGACCTGTTATTCCGTGATGCGGTCAATGCGACATTAGGGACTAACTTTGAAACTATCGCACCGACCAACTTCCCCCGTAATGATCTGGTCGCTGCCTTCCTGACCGGTTTTGCAGGCGTCAATCAACAGGCAACTGTGACTCCTTCCGAGATGCTACGTTTGAATACTGCGATTCCAGCTACACCAGCTGCTAATCAATCTCCATTAGGTGTTATCGGTGATGACCTGGCAGGGTTCCCAAATGGTCGCCGTCCTGGTGATGACGTAGTGGATATTGCTTTACGTGTTGTTATGGGTCGTTTGTGTCATGAGATTCCAGTAGGTGGCGCTCCAACCAATCTTGGTTTATGTCAACCTGAAGATGCCAATGTCGGTACAGCTCCATTCACCGATGGCGCGCCTTTATCAGCCTCGGACATTGATGAGCAATTCCCTTACTTACGTACGCCATTAGCTGGCTCACCAAACTAAGGAGGAACTGATGAATATTGCAAAATATATGCAGCCCATACCTTTACTGAGTGTGCTGTTACTAAGCGCACTCATATTGGGCGGCTGTGATAACGATGGGCCCAATAGATCTGAGCCTCCGGTAAATACTAAGCCGGAAGCGATTGCTCAAAGTGTTATGACCGAAACGGATACCACCGTAAATGGGCAGCTTGAAGGCTCTGATGCTGATGGTGATAGTCTCACATTCAGTCTATCTCAGGATGTGATGTACGGTGTCTTAACGGTTAACTCTGATGGTAGTTTCAGCTACACACCTGACAACGGTTTTACCGGAACGGATCAGTTCAGTTTTGTTGTGAGCGATGGCAGTGCAACATCTGATCCAGCTATCGTTGATATCACTATCAATGTGAAGCAGGAAATGTTCGGTTCTTACAGCCGGGCCTCTTACTCCAAATCAGAAACGGATGAACCATCAGGTGTCAATGGCCGTGAGTTCATATTCGATGTCGATAGTACCGACTACTATCAAGACTTAATCATTGAAGGAGAACAATGATCAATGAACCACTCAGTTCTTAAAACTAGTCTTAACATTTCTCTAAAAACAGTACTGTCAGGGCTTCTTGCCCTGCCAGTACTTCTAATATCAAGCAAAGGGTATACTGACAATAATACCTGGGTTCCTGAGAATACTAATGAGCTAGTACTCAGTTATCAACCCAGTCCTAGAATACCTCTTAAATCAAACCTTGAAGTCTACTCCAGTGACAACTGGCAGCAGTTACAACCTGAAATAAACAATTTATTAAGTCAATCAAGTTATCCTGGAAAAAGCCAACTCGAGCAACAAGCTCAAGCTTATATCTCTGAGTGGATGAGTGTTGTTGAAAAAAATAACCATTCATTAACGCCGAAGGATATCTCCCAGCTGAAGTTATTCAATGCACAGCTGTTACAAAAAAAACATCGATTCAATGAAGCATTACAGGAATTAAATTCGATACCTGCGCACCACCAACTGTTTGCTCAGGCGCTACTAATTGAATCGCGCATACATCATATTCAAGGTCATAATGACAAAGCCCGACAGTCATGTGGTCAATTATTAAATCAAAAACTTCCTCTTTTTGCTCAGCTGTGCCTGATTGAAACAGAAGCACTTTCAGGTCAACCTGAAAAGGCCTATCAACTTATAAAAACTTTTGATAAACAATATCAAAATAGTTCGGACAGTGTTTTGACCTGGTATCACCAGGTTGCAGGATCCATTGCCAGAATATTAAACAAAACAACCGAAGCCGAGCAGCACTTCTCATTCAATTTAAATCAGGCCCCTAATAGTCAATGGTTTCAATGGGCAGACATGGCTCTAAACAATGGCAATGCAGATTTAGTTATGACAAAAATGAAACAGCTAGAAGCTCCTGAGCTTTCGCTTGAGGACGGCCTAATCATCAGAATGGCCAGAGCTGAAAAGGTGCTTGGTAACAAAAACACATTACAAAAATTAGTCAAACAGCGAATTGAATTAAGAGTTAAAAGAAGCGATCAACTGCATGCTGCAGATATTGCTTATTACTATATCTATATCGCACCACAGCCAGAACAAGCGTTATATTGGGCAGAAAAAAACTGGCTGTCCGTAAAAGAGCCAGCAGATCGCGAATTGTTAACCCTTGCTCAACAGCTCAATCAAAAAGGAGTTGCTCATGAGTAGGATAAACTATTGGAGATTCGAACGACCACTTAAGTTATGGTCATTAAGTATCATGCTTCTATTAAGTGTATTTATTCTGTTGAATTCACCCACTAGCTCTGCCCATCAATTTAGTACAGCCCACGCAAAACTTGAGCCTAACGGTGAGAATCAATATCAAGGATATTTGGCATTATCTTTACAAGATATCCAGCAGGCACTCTCTATCGATCCCAATAACGACGGAAAGCTGTTATGGCAAGAAGTCATTAATAGCATGCCAAACATAGAAGGCTACTTAACTAATAACCTTACTATTTGGCACAAGCCCCTTAACCCTCAAGATACCGCTGTAACCTGTCAAATAAACTGGTCAAAGGCACCGAAACTATCAGAGCTGTATGGAGAAACCTTACTGCAAATCCCTTTAACTGCAGTATGCCCTGAGCAGGAAGCTGCAGTTGACCAATTGTCTCTACAGTACAGTGCTTTTTTTGACATACTTAATGATCATAAGTTACTACTGACCTGGAGTTTTAATGAGGGCGAAACCTACTTCATTGTTGATAATGCGAAACAGATAACTAGCTTACCTTTTGTAACCAGTAGCGTGCTTGATACCATTCATTTTTATTTATACCAAGGCGTGATCCATATTTGGTTTGGCCTTGATCATGTTCTGTTTGTATTTGCGCTGATTCTACCTTTCGCCTGGTTACGGTTTCGTCAAGGTAGATACTCCGGAACGAAAAGCCTAGCACTTAAAGATTTACTGGTATTAATCACCAGCTTCACGCTAGCCCATTCAATTACACTGACATTGACCGCATTGAATGTTCTTTCAATTCCCTCGCAATGGGCGGAAATTGGCATTGCAATTTCGGTTGCCTTTACTGCAATTAATATTATTACTCACTGGGTCAAACGACTTGGGATCATCACTTTCTTATTTGGCTTACTGCACGGCATGGGATTTGCTGGAGCTCTATCTGAACTGGGTTTAAGTAAAACTTATAAAATCTCCAGTATTGTGGCTTTCAATCTAGGTGTAGAAATTGGACAAGTAGCTATCATTTTTCTGCTCTATCCACTACTGACTCGATTAAGAAAAACGCAAGTCTTGCAATATCGATTGGTGCCGACACTTGCAGTGCTAATTGCAATCATGGGAGGCTATTGGATTGTGGAGCGCTTATAAACTTATATCGTAAGCAAACAAAAAAAGCAGTAGCCAGTGACTACTGCTTTTTTAATGACTAACGGTTTTGTCATAGAGACAATTTCTTGCACCGCTTACCAATACAGTGCTAAAGATTTGTATCAAGAATTAAGCAGCGGCTTCCGCTTTATTCTTGTGCTCTAAGACTTGCTCAGACTTCTTCTCTGAAGTTCCAATCTCGATAGTACGAGGCTTCATCGCTTCAGGTATTTCCTGCTTCAAGTTAATGGTTAACAAACCGTTGTTCATATCAGCTGATACCACTTCAATATGATCAGCTAAATTAAATTTACGTTCAAAGGCACGATAAGCTATGCCTTGATGCAAGAACTTACGCTCTTCATCGGTTTTCTCTTTACGGCCACGAATAGTTAGCACACCCTTTTCAACCTGGATGTCCAGCTCATGGCGGCCAAAACCGGCAACTGCAATAGTTACTGCATATTTGTTTTCATCAAGAACTTCGATGTCGTAAGGTGGGTAGCCGTTAGAAGACTGCTCGCCACGTAATGAGCTATCCAATAAAGATGCCATACGATCGAAACCAACACTACTACGGTATAGTGGACTTAAATCTATTCTATTCATAATCATATCCTCCAATAGAAGCAATATATTGTTAAAGTTAATGAGCTCTAATCTCTCAGAGACTTAGTGCTCACGATCCTATTTGGGGATATGCGGTAAAGATTTCAAGTTTTCGGATGAAAAAATATGACCGATAACTTTGTTCATAAAAAAAGCCACCCGAGGGTGGCTTTCTAATAAAGCTTGAACAAACAGTAAATCTACTTACCAATATGCTCATCCAGAAAGTCTAGAATCTTTTCAAATGATTCAATGCGATATTCAACCTTCTGGAATCCATGACCATCTTCACGATAAAAAGTATCATACTCTTTACCAGCTTCCTTCAGTTTTTCTTCAAGCAGGTAGGCATTGTCGATAGGTACTCGAACATCCTCTTCACCGTGAACAATCAACAGAGCTGCCTTCAACTTATCAACGTGATAGACCGGAGAACGCTCATGAGTTACACCCTCTTCAGAGCCGAATGAATAACGCTTATAGTTTTCACCAGCTTTTGAATTATTTCTGAAACTATCAGCTTTGGCCCACTGCAAGTCTATCTCATAAGGACCCGCTTCGGGAATTGAACACTTGTACAAATCAGGCTCTTTAACTACAGCTTGCATTGAAGCATAACCACCATAACTAATACCATGGATACAGATCCTGTTTTTGTCAGCAAGCCCTTTATTAATAGCCCAATGAGTAGCGTCAGTAATATCATCCTGCATTTTTGCACCCCACTCACCAGAACCAGCTTCTTCAAAGTCCTTACCATAGCCACCAGAGCCACGATAATTCAGTTGCAGCACTAAATAGCCACGATTAGCTAATAGTTGCGCTCTCCAATCAAAACCCCAACGGTCAGTAGCACCGTATGGTCCCCCATGAGGGAAAATAATTAATGGGAGATCTTTAGGTTTAACACCATTAGGGATAGTTAATTGCCCATACATTTTCAGGCCGTCACGAGCAGTCATAATAAATGGTTCAACTGATGCCATAATCTCTGGCTTGATATGCGGCAAAGAGCTGGCGATATATTTTGCCTTATTATTTTCACGATTAAAGAGGAAGAAGTCACCAGGATTTCTATCGCTGTAGGTTCTCACCATGGCTAACTTATTATCATCACTGTAGGCAGTCATAATAATATCTTGTCCCTGGAAACTCGCTCTAAGTGATTTATGAAAAGCTACTTCCTTGGCAACTGAGTCATCACTTAAATAAAAATACTCTGGGTAACCTGGCTCATAAGTGACCCCGACAACTTCACCTTGAGCGCCATATAGCCCACCATTGATATCCACATCAGGGTGACGATGTAAGAACTTTATCTTACGTGTTTTTAAATCAAGCTCAAACAGCCCTGTGACACCTTCATGATCAAGATCATGATTTGAAACAAAGTAAAATTTGTCATTAGTTAAGTTAAAACCAATACCGCCAACGACGGGGATACCTTCATGTTTTACTGGTAGTTTCAGAGTTGTCCAGTTGCCCTGTAAATCTTTAATATGGATTGTTGAGACATCGTCGCTTATATTATTCCTGTCCACAGGGTCATGTTCGATAGCAACACGAGGCACCTCGTTTAAATCCACATCAATCGAGCGAATTCTTGCATCAGGGCCACCTATAGGTTTAGGAGAGTCAGTGTTATAAAGCAACTGCCCCGTATAAACATCCATTCGGTGCAATTTAACCCCGCCTTTTTCAGACCAGTGTGATTTACCCACTAAAATTCTTCTATCATCATCTTTCAAGGGGCTGATAAAACTAATCCAAGAACGCTGAAAATCCCATAATTGAATTCGTTTGGTACCGTCAATGTTGCCAGCAACCAGTCTGTAATCCTTATCAGCACCATCTAACCATCCAGTAATATTGGCGGCTAACATCAGCACTCGCTCATTGTTAACCCAATGAAAACTGACAACTTCTCGCTCATCACCTACTTCAAAAGAAGTCAGGATTTTGTTATCAGCAACATTCATTACTGCTAACTTTACTTCGGAGCCATCTTCATAGGTAAAGGCAATATGCTCACCATCAGGAGAAACCTTAGCACTTTTAAATTGCGACTTTTTTGCAAAGTCTTCGATTGGAATAACTTTTGATTGAGCAACACCAGATAAAAAAAGCGCAATTGCCAAAGTGATAATTAAATTAAAAAGCTGTTTCATGACATTCCTCTAGTCATTATTTGAATTATAAAAACTCACCCACAATAAAGAGAATGAGTGCATTTGTATAGCTTCCTTTTGTATCAGTTCAAGATAATTTTATGTCTAATACCTACAATGATAGAAACATTGTGGAATTCTTTTTCAAAGTAATCTATCTAAGATTTTTCTTGTAAACACAATTCTTTTGTTACGTTTTCTTTTCTGCAAGCTTTTGCAGAACTAAACCTACCGCAAAATTACCAAATGTTGCCGTGATATGGGTAGCAGATCCCATACCCACGTCACAGGCCATTCGCAGGGCTCTTTCCGAATCGGGCTTAGCTTGCGTGATTCCACCATCAGGTAGTGGATAAGAAAGTTGTTCCGTAGAGTAGACGCAGGGAACCTGATACTTACGTTTGACGTTACTTGAAAAGCCATAGTCATAACGCAGAATGGAGCGTGTTTTAGCCAGCAAGGGGTCGTTATGGGTGCGTGTCAGATCGGCGATGGTAATTTGCGTTGGATCGACTTGTCCACCAGCGCCACCCACACAGACAATGCGAATTTTATTACGCTTACAAAAACGAATCAGAGCCGCTTTGCTTCGTGCGCTATCAATCGCATCAATAACATAGTCATAATCCGTTGAAATATAGTCTCGAACGTTCTCCGGTTTCAACAAATCTTCGATGATAGTGACCTGGCAGTCAGCGTTAATGTGGGCGATGCGCTCTTTTAAAACCTCGGCTTTACCCAGACCCACCGTATTTTCAAGCGCCACCAACTGACGGTTAATGTTAGACTCGCTCACTTCATCAGGATCGATCATGGTGATTTTACCAATTCCAGAGCGAGCCAATGACTCAACTACCCAGGAACCAACACCACCGACACCGATAACACAGACGTGAGATTGCTGAAAGTTTTCCAATGCTTTTTGCCCGTACAGCCGAGCAATGCCACCAAATCGATTGTCCACAAAAGTAGTTGGTATAAGAATGATGCCACGATTATAGCAAGTGATGCGTCGATTAGTTAACACACTGATAGCCTTATCAGTGGGCTTTCGACAATAAAATGCTTAGAATAGCGCCAACTTACAACCATAGGTTTAGAGGGTAAACTATGAAACTGAATAAACTATTCGTTGCAACCACCATTTTAGCTGCCTCAAGCATCGCATCTGCCGATGTGGTTGGTGTCTATGCCGGTGCTCAAAAGTGGAACTATGATATTGATGGTTATGTCAGTACTGGCTCTGAAAATATCGACTTTAATAATGATCTTGGGTATGACGATGGTGATGACAACAGTTATTTTGTTGCCTTAGAGCACCCAATCCCTGTATTACCTAATATTAAAATCCAGCAGAACAATCTTGAAGGCAATGCCAGAGGTACTGCCAGTCAGGACTATACTTTTGGTTCTGTTCCTTTCATCGCGGGCACTCCAACGGTTTCAAGCTACGATTTTAGCAACATCGATTACACACTCTACTATGAAATCCTGGATAACTGGGTCAATTTAGATTTGGGTATTACGGGTAAGCAGTTTGATGGCTATATGGATGTGGGTGTTGAAGTAACTACTGGCGGTCCAATCACATCACGTGTGGACTTCACAGGCACAGTCCCTATGCTTTACGGTAAAGCACAGTTTGACTTCCCGTTATCAGGCTTCAGTGTTGGTTCAACCTTAAACATTGGGCAAACTACCGATGACAAAATCAACGATTACACTATATTCCTCGGATACAATAGCGATAAAGATCAAACGGGCTTTGGCTTTGAAGTAGGTTACCGTAACTTCACGGTTGAATTTGATGACTTTGATGATTTATCCAGTGATTTTACCTTTGACGGTTACTACGCCAGCTTAAACTTCCACTTTTAGTTAGCAAAATAACCTATAAATAAAGGGGCATTATGCCCCTTTATTTATTTCTACATCACTTTAAGGTGACTATTTTATTCGGTAGATTTCATTGATTACTTGCCCAGCTTGTCCAATACACTGGTATCACCATTCCATGGCGCAACCCAAAATAGCATCACCATGCCTGGAATTGCTGCAAAAAAACTAAAGTAAAAATAATTTTCCCAACCAAACCCTTCCATCGGAATATGAAACCATCGAAATGCCGTTTCGATCCAGGGAGCGGTTTCCTCATTCAGTCCTTCTACCAGATAGCCAGACGAAGCGCTGGCCAATACACGAGGCAGGGTTGCCAGTGTCGACAATAGTGCAAATTGGGTTGCCGTAAACTGACGATTCGAAATTTTTGCCATAAAAGCCATTAGGGCAACGGTACCCAGCCCCACTCCGATGTATTCGAAGCTAATTACCCAGAACAGGACAGTGGTGTCATTTCCGGCTCGTGCCAACCATGCGAAACCTAGAATGGACACGATTTGAACTACACCAAAAACCCATAATGAACGGTAGATACCCAAAGGGATCATTAAAAATCCACCCACTATCGATCCAGCAATAGATGCCCACAAGCCAGCAAATTTAGCGACCGTACCTATTTCAGTTTTAGTAAAGCCTAAGTCCAGATAAAAAGGGGTAGATAAAGCTACCGCAAAATTATCGCCAAGTTTATAAAAGAAAAGAAACGCTAAGATGACTAAGGCAGGCTTCCAGCCACTGCGCCTGAAGAACTCTTGAAATGCTCCTACTGTAGCTTCGCGAATCGAAACTGGCGTGGCAAATGTCTGCTCCGGCTCTGGAATAATAATGGTCACAAGAGCTGCCAGCACCATAAAACCAGCCAACACCCAGTGTACAAGCCCCCATGCAAAGTGATCGGCTAATGTTAGTCCAAGCGTTACGGGGATTAGAACCGATAATCGATAGGCATTAACATGAAACGATGAACCCAGACCAAGCTCTTCGTCTGGTAATAACTCTCTACGGTAAGCATCAATGACAATATCCTGACTGGCGCTAAAGAACGCGATACCAACACACAAAACAACAATAGCAGTAAGCCCAGTATTTGGCGTGAAGAAACTCAAGCCAGCAAGCATCACCGCCACTGCCAGCTGAGTGACGAATAGCCAACCCTTACGCCGTCCAAGGAAAGGTAGTACAAAGCGGTCCATTGCAGGTGCCCACACAAACTTCCAGACGTAAGGCAGCTGAATAAACGCCATCAAACCAATGGTTTTTAAATCAATACCTTCATCACGAAACCAGGCCGGCATGTATTGAAATAACACATACAAGGGCATTCCCGAAGCCATACCGGTAAATACACATACCAGCATTCTCTTATTAGCAAGGTGCGTCCAAATGTTAATGAGGTTTTGTTTGATATTCATTGATAAAGGCTTTATGTTTTGCTTATTAACAGTTGTTTGAATATGCCCATGAAATTTACTGTAAGCATTCTTGGCGCTGGCGCTATCGGTCAGCTGCTAGCCCATAAACTAACTGATGCCTCAGTTGAATGCCAGCTTATTGTGAGCGATTCTGACAAATACGACTCTCCCGACTGGCAGTTTCGCGATCTTAACCAGAAAGTCAGTTCTCAGCAGTTGCAAAGCACCGCCCACAGCTCTAGTCGAAAGGACTCATCACCACTGGTTCTGGTCTTTGTCTGCGTTAAGGCGCCGCAACTAGAGTCCGCGTTAGACTCTATCAAGCATCGTTTACACGACCAAAGCCAGTTAGTGCTGTTTCAAAATGGCATGGGCCATGAGAATGTGGCCAGCCACTATGTGTCTGAACAAAACATATTCTTTGCCAGCAATACTCATGGCGCCTATCGGGAGTCGAGTCAAAGCCTGGTTTATGCAGGAGCGGGCAAGATTATCGTCGGAGCATTTGAGCAGCAATCAACTCCTGAGTGGTTCAATCAACTACAGCAAACTAGCACCGGGCTAACTTTTGAATGGAGTGCTGATATCCAGCCAATTCTCTGGCGCAAACTACTGATCAATGCGGTGGTTAATCCATTAACAGCCATACATCGCTGTAAAAATGGTGAGCTGCTCAAAGAAGAATACAGGACTCAACTGTTAGCGTTAATCAATGAAAGCCGCCAGTTTGCACAAGCCATGCAGTTTGATTTTGCAGACGATCTAAAAACCATCATTCTCGAGGTCATAGAACAAACGGCCGATAACTATTCTTCGATGTATCAGGATGCGATGGCTGAGCGAATGACTGAAATTAATGCTATCAACGGTTATTTATTGGATCAGATCCAGGCAAAGGCATTTCATGCACCCCATCATTGGGCACTGTGGAGTCAGTTTCACATCCAGTATCCGCCACTGAAAAAGCTGACCGAAACCAAAGCCAAGAATTTTGATGAGGTGACTTATCATGTCACCCAAGAGCACGGCACTGAGCGCCCTTTTACCGGCCAATATAATATGCATCAGGAAAAAGGTGTTTATCGCTGCGTGTGTTGCAACTCTGTATTATTTGACGACAGTGGTAAATTCGATTCAGGCTGCGGTTGGCCAAGTTTCGACCGCGCGCAAAATAATAAAGCCATCGCTTACCTCGTTGATACCAGCCATAATATGCAGCGCGTGGAAATTCGTTGCGCACAATGCGGCTCTCATCTTGGGCATGTCTTTAACGACGGTCCGACAGATACAGGACAGCGTTATTGCGTTAACTCAGTCAGTCTGGACTTCGAGCCAGCAGACCATTAATTAAACTTCACTAAAGTGACAATAAGCATGAAACATATTACTCAAGTATCGCTCTTCTGTGCCATTTCTTTACTCATGTTAAGTGCTTGCCAGACCACCGACAGTCACCAAAAACCAACCATTCTGGTAGGTGATATTAGCTACTCAGAAGTGGTGAAAACTTATCCCTACTTTCAAGCAGCCAGTTCCAAAACCCAAGAATCGGTGGAGTCTATTGAGAAGCTTAAAACTGTTTCCCAGGCAACACAGCTTACCGTCTACTTTGGTGTCTGGTGCCATGACAGTATTCGCGAAGTTCCTCAATTGGTTAAGCTACTGGAAGAGGTCAAGAACCCCAATATCAGTTATCAATTAATTTCACTGGATAAAACCAAACAAGAACCTCAAGGACGCGCCAGAGCCAATAATATTCTGTACACTCCGACGATTGTGGTGTCTCAGGCAGGTAAAGAACTGGGCCGCATTATTGAAAAACCTGAGCAGGATCTGGCGACTGATTTGATCAATATCTTACATTAAAGTGATGCATCAACAGGCAAGTATTAATCTGCGCGCAAAGCTAGAAAACCAGATCGACTTCTTAACCAGGGTTGTATTGAAGGAAAAGACTCTGCCAGTTCAGTGATAAGTTGCTCCGCTTCCTGTTGAGAGTTTAGTTGATCAAAAACAACGGTGTAATAAATCTGACCATTGACCCTTGTTCTAACGAGATTTGGTGTTTTAGACAAGGTCTCATCGAGTGAATCAGCAAATGAGCGTGCCTGATTTTGTGAGTGGTAAGCTGCTAGCTGAAGAACTTTACCATAAGCCGACTTAGTCTCTGTGACAGCCGAATCGAACATCTCTGAATTAGATACATCTTGTGCCGGAGGTTGTTGGCTAATCAACTCTTCAGTTAACTCACCATCTAAGCTTTTCTCATCTGTTTCGTAAGAGAGATTCGCCGCTGTTTCATCGGCGACTTCTGCCGATAATTCCTCGACAACTGAGACCTTTGCACCCTGAACCATAATCGGGTCATCAGCACTTTGTTCAGATTCTTCTAGCTTCAACTGCTCAACTTCGAGATCAGGAGTTGGTTTTTGTGGGCGATAATAGCTTAATCCAGGGGCTTCATCGTCCTCAGCACAACGCCAGGCTCTCTGGTCGCCTGGTGCACAATACCAGTAATGCTCATTATTTTCGGGGTTATTAGAACCTAGATTAGAGGTGCTTGCACAGGATGTAATCAGTAAGGTCAAGCTTAAGGTTGCTAGGGTTAGTATTAGCGGTGAATTCTTTGACATAGTGTATCGCTTAAATCCTTGCTTTACTGATGACTTTATAATATCCCTTAAGACTAACCTAACTTGGTTCTATCTACAAAGTCCTAATGTTCAAATGACTTAACAACTGGCTTGTTATTTAAATAACCCTGCAAACGGATTTGATAGTAATCAACTAGCCTGTCGCATTTTTGACAGTCATCGTGGGAAGCCAACTCTATGACTTTTAACTGAGTGGCGGCTGCTTTATCGAATTGCTGATTAGCAGCATAGGCCGCAGCCAGCGTATCGAGATATCCATGATTGTCGGGGTATTTCGCCACAGCTTGCTCGGCCAATTTAAGCCCCTGCTCGGGATCAAATAACTCAGAGCCTTGGCTAACCACTTTTATCCAGGCCAAATTATTCATCGCTTGATAACTTCCTTGCTCAACCGCCAACTGATACCAGTAAACCGCCTCATTGTAACTCTTGCGATCATCGATATAGCCAAAGTAAAAAGTATTACCCATCCAGTACTGAGCGACCTTGTCACCGTTTTCCGCAAAGGTTTGCATAGTTTTCAGAGCTCGTTCTTTTTGTTTGATACTAACACTTTGATCTTTACTGGTTAGGTGAGAAATAGCTTGATGAAATACCGCCTTTTCGTAGCCCTGATTTGCTGAACGAGACATCCACTGAGTAGCTTCATCACTATCGATTTCAACGCCTAACCCGCGAAATAACATCATGGCGTAGAAATACTGAGCCTGTTCATCACCGGATTTTGCCGCTTTCTTACAGTATTGCTCAGCAACTATAAAGCTTTTTGCATGGTAGTGCTGCTCGCAACGCACTATATCCTCTTCGGACGCGCTACAGGCAACAAGAATTCCCGCTGACAGGAAAACCAGCAGTGACTTAAGGTTTGACAACATCTTCATCGAGGTAAAATTACCATGCTCACAAATGACTCAATCAGGGGTTAGCCACAAAACCTGTGGCACAAAATAGCAAATCGGACTGTATTATCGACAAACAATGCGTAAAATGCACCCCATACACAGTAAATCACGAGGATTTTATGTCACGAAATATTAATGAACCGCTTTCTCAAGAAGCATTAAATACCCTTTTCTTCGACGCCCGCACTTACAACGCTTGGCAAGACAAAGACGTTTCAGACGAATTAATTCACAAGCTTGATGACTTGGTAAAAATGGGCCCGACCTCTGCCAACTGTTGCCCAATGCGTGTGATTTACGTAAAAAGCAAAGAAGCTAAAGAAAAGCTAAAACCTTGCCTGATGGAAGGTAACCAGGAAAAAACCATGTCAGCTCCTGTCTGCGCCATTATCGGTATGGATATGGAGTTCTACGAAAAACTGCCTCAGCTGTTCCCGCATACTGATGCCAAAAGCTGGTTTGTTGGCAAAGAAAAATTCATTGAGTCTACCGCTTTTCGTAACAGCTCATTGCAGGGTGGCTACTTTATTATGGCGGCACGCGCGCTTGGTTTAGACTGCGGCCCAATGTCTGGCTTTAACCAGAAAATGGTCAATGAAACCTTCTTTGCTGGCACCAGCATCAAAGTGAACTTTATCTGCAACATTGGTTATGGCTCAGAAAAAGACCTGTTCCCACGTAGCCCGCGCCTGGACTTTGATGAAGCCAACAAAATAATCTAAAACTAATATCATCTGATAGAAACAAGGAAAAACGATGGATAATAACAACGAATTTATTCATGTTGATGATGAGCAATCACCTCCACCATCGAGTGGCCAGGCTCAAGTAGTATCGCCTGGCCGCGGTTATCACTGGGTTGAGCGCTCTCTATCTGAAATTTTTGTGCCACACTTTGGTAAATGGTTTTTAGCCGGATTAATTTACAGCATTGTGACTACCATAGTTCCAATGCTGGGCGTGGCTTTGGCCATGCTTGTATTAATATTAAATCCGCTGTTTTTTGCAGGTGGTTTTATCGGTGCTAATAAAGTCCAAGAAAAAACTGGTGATATAACCCCACAACAATTTTTTGAGGGGTTTGGTCACATTCGGAAATTCGGCTTACTTATTTACTGCGTTATTTTTGCCGTTCTAGGTGGTGGCATTGCCTATGTGATTTTCAGTTCCATCGGTGTAGAAGAGCTAGCGGCAATTGATTGGGCAACGCTACAAGCCGGAACGGACCCACAAGCTGTGCAAGCTGAGCTAGAAGGCTTTGCCGAGTTAATCAGTCCCTACCTTCTGTGGATATTCCTCAGTTTCATAGCCTTGTCGCTAGCCAACTGGTTTGCACCAAATCTGATCTTATTCCAGCAGCAGAGTCCTATATCAGCACTCTTAAATAGCTTTATCGCTGGCATCAAAAACCTACTACCAATGATTGTTTTGGTATTGGTGTTAATAGGGCTTGGTATCGCTGTTGGGTTAATAGCAATGATCATTGGAGCGCTTGTTTCAGCAGTGCTGCCACCGGTTGCTGCAGATCTATTATTAAGCACATTGCTGGCAGCAGTGCTTATGCCGGTGATGGTGGGTATCGGTTATATTTCGTATCGTGAAATTTATTTAGGTGACGTTAAAAAGTCAGAAAACACTTTATAATTCTACCCTTTAAGCAAAGGGTCATTGCACCATAAAAAAGGCTTCCGATTGGAAGCCTTTTTTATACTTAACCATCTACTTCAAGTGACGTTCAAACAGGAAGTAAATCCGTTTGTATTCATCCAGCCAGCTTGATGGCTCAGTAAAGCCATGCGGCTCAATTGGATAAATCGCTGTTTCAAAATACTCGGTCTTTTCCAATTCAATTAAGCGCTGCACCAGACGAACCGTATCTTTAAAGAATACATTGTCGTCAACCATGCCGTGCGCAATCAATAATGGCTTGCTCAAACCTTCGGCAAACTCAATCGGTGAGCTGCGTTCATAAGCTACTGGATCAACCTCAGGCGTATTCAAAATATTCGAAGTATAAGGATGATTATAATGAGCCCAGTCAGTAACCGGACGCAAGGAAGCACCAGCAGCGAACTCATCAGGCGCAGTAAATAAGGCCATAAAGGTCAGGAAGCCACCATAAGAGCCGCCATAAATACCCACTTTACTGCGGTCCACATTGGCATTGCTGGCCATCCAGTTTGCACCGTCCTGTAAATCTACCACCTCAGGCGTGCCCATCTGGCGATAAATCGCAGTACGCCAATCACGTCCGTAATTAGCTGAGCCACGATAGTCGAGATCGAGCACCACATACCCCTGCTGGTTCAAGAAACTGTGGAACATAAACTCACGGAAGTAATTTGACCAACCCTGATGGGCGTTTTGCAAATAGCCAGCGCCATGAATAAAAATCACTGCAGGATATTGCTCGGCACGCTCAGCATCGAAATTTGCGGGCTTATATAAACGCGCATGGATAGGCATATCTGCTTCACGCGATGGAATTTCGATGTATTCAGGTTCGCTCCAGGCGATAGTCTTAAATTCTTCCGATACCGTATCGGTCAACTGAGCCACATCACCACCAGTTACTGCGGTCAAATACAAATCCTTTGGCTTTAAAGCTTCAGAATGCTCGATGATGACTTGGCTGCCATCTGGGGATAGCACATAGTCGTTCAAACCACCCATGTCCGTGACCGCCTGCGAATCACCACCGCCCACCGCAACACGATAAACTTCAAAAATACCCGGATGCTTTTTATTGGCCCGATAGTAGAAGAATTTTTTATCCGGTGACAAAGTAACCGAGTTCACCACATAGCGACCTTTGGTCAGCGCATCGTCACCTCGATTTAGTGTCTTGGTGTAAAGATGACTAAAGCCAGTCTGTTCCGAAGTGTAATAAATGGTTTTATTATCCACCCAACCAAAATCATTAAAGTTCCAGTCATTAACCCACGCCTTATCCCGCATATGATGCTGGTTCTCTAACTCCTTATCATCAAAGTCGATAGTCGCAATCCAGCGATCTTTGTTATCACCGGAATACAACATCAACAAGGCATTGTTACCATCTGGCGACCATTGAATACCACGACTTGGAATCCAGTCGAATAGTGAAACACTACGAATACCTTTATGCGCTTCATATTCCTTATCTAACTTACGTGCAGTGTCACGTTTAATATCCGCTAATGGGTCATCTTCGATATAAGGCAAATCTTCATAACTTAATTCAGATTTTTCGCGAGTGTTGAGATCCAGCAAATAAAGCGTTTCATGACGTGGTTCAGAAGTACCAACAAGCGCTCTAACTTCATCATTTTTAACGTAACCATCTTCAGTCACAAAACGAGGCATGTTATCTGCCTTGCCATTGTCTTCAGACTTATCATAGGTGCCAACAATGACATAGCGACCATTGGGCGACAGACTTAAAGTATGAATCTCTTTTTTCTTGCCAAGATACCAAGGCTTCGGAGCTCCGCGCTCAGAGCTTTCAGCAATTTGCTGTTTACGTTTTTTGTCATGCTCGCGTTGGTCTTGTTGCTGACGGATATAATCAAAGTAGCGAGTTTGTTGCTCTTCCAGATAACCTTTGTCCTCATCCTTGTCTGGGTCATCTTCTAAACGAATATCCACCAGATGACTGATCAGGCCATCATTTAAATTGATGCTGTAGAAACTGTTGCTCTCTCGAAAAGCCACACTCTGATTACCAATAAACATTGGCTGACCTTCATTGGCCAAAGTTTTAGTCAACTGACGAACTTCACCCGACTCCAGATAGCGAACGTATAAATCACCATTCAGGTTATAAGCCTTTAAACTTTTATTCGGACTTAAAACACCCTTATCGCCATCACGCTCAAGTAGCTCTTTATCACTAAGCTTTTGTGCTTGCTTGGTGGCCAGCTCCAGCTGATACCAGGCACGCTCTTTATTACCGACAATCTTCTGTTGGTAATAGATGCTCTGCCCGTCAGCGTGCCAATACACATTCTCAGGCGCATTACCAATCCAGTCGGGGTCTGACATGACCTTATTTAAGGTAAGGGGCTGGGCCTGAATGGCTGCCGATGCCGCTACCGATGCAAATAATGCGCAACCCAATAATGACTTCAGCAGTCTATGGGGGGTTAACTGTTTTTTCATGAATGAGACTCTCTACTCTACAATACAAGTGCAACTAGCTTACCGAGCCGTGCCAGCCAGTCAAGTCTTGCGATGTAACCGAAAGTTACCCAGGCCTATCTTTAAGCGACTATCAATGGCGGTAAGCGGCTTGAAGTTGAGTTAATCCCTCGGCATGGGTAATATGATGCCCACTTGTAACCTTAATAACAGCTCAAAGAGTAGGACCAGATGATGAAGAAATCTCTATTAACTCTGTCGTTAGCTGCACTTTTCCTCAGCGCTTGCGACGACAAGCCTCAGGAATCAGCGCAGCCCGCTTCTGAAACAGCAGAGGTCGAAGCAAAACCGGCTCAGCCACACCCTAGTGGCAAACCTCAGAATAGCTTCTTAACCGCTTATGACAATATCGATTTAGCGCAATATAAAGATCGCGTTAAATTCATGTCTACCGATGACTTTCAGGGTCGCAGCCCAGCTACAGAAGGTGGTCGCAAAACTACCGAGTTTCTTGCCAGCGAATTCAAAAAGCTGGGGTTAGAGCCTGGCAACGGTGACAGCTATCTACAGCAAGTGCCACTGACCAGCATCGAAGCCGATGCCAACATGGAGCTGCAGCTGGGTGATAACACTCTGAAATTCCCAGAGGATTTCGTTGCTAACAGCAGTAAACTTGAAGATAGCATCACCCTTGATAAGTCAGAATTAGTATTCGTAGGTTTTGGTATTGTCGCTCCAGAATATAACTGGAATGACTACCAAGGTCTTGATATGGAAGGCAAAACAGCCGTGATTCTGGTCAATGACCCAGGCTTCCACACTCAAGACCCAGAAGTATTTCAGGGCAAGGCCATGACCTATTACGGTCGCTGGACTTACAAATATGAAGAAGCTGCTCGTCAAGGTGCTTCTAGCGCAATCATTATTCACGATACGGCCCCGGCATCTTATGGCTGGAACGTAGTGTCAAATAGCTGGTCTGGCCCACAATATCACCTTGCTGAAGCTGGCGATGACCCCAAGCTTGATGTGGAAATGTGGATTACCTATGACCAGGCACAAAATCTGTTCAGCCAGGCAGGCCTTGATTTAGGTGCGCTTCAAGAAGCAGCATTAAAGCCTGATTTCAAAGCCGTTCCTATTGATGCTACAGCATCAGTAACGGTCCGTAACACCATTGAAAAGTCACAGTCACCTAACGTGATTGCCACCATCCCAGGCAAAACAAAGCCGGATGAGCACGTGGTTTATATGGCGCACTGGGATCACTTAGGAATGAATCCACATTTTGAAGGTGACCAAATATTCAATGGTGCGGTGGATAATGCTACCGGTACAGCTGGCATCATCAGCATTGCTCAAGCTTTCAAGGCGTTACCAGAACAACCTGAGCGTAGCGTCACCTTTATTGCCGTTACCGCTGAAGAGCAAGGCTTACTGGGTTCAAAATATTACGCAGCCAATCCGACTGTACCGATGAACAAAATTGTTGGTGCTTTCAACATTGATAGCATGAACATTAGCGGCCGCGTTACCGACCTGACAGTCGTTGGTTACGGTAAATCGGAAATGGAAACTTATGTATCTCAAGCAGCCGAACGCCAAGGGCGTAAACTGGTCGCGGAAGCAAAGCCTGAGCGTGGTGGCTATTACCGCTCTGATCACTTCAGCTTGGCTAAATTAGGTGTTCCAGCAATCTATGCCGGCGGTGGTACAGAATACCGCGAAGGTCAGGACATGGAGCTCATTGAGCAACACAACACAAAACGGGGCGAATGCTACCACCAGGTGTGTGATGAATATCAGGAAAACTGGGCTTGGGAAGCAGCTTTAGATGACGTCAAAGTCTTCTTTGAAGCAGGCTACCTTCTCAGCAACAGTGGCGACTACCCTAACTGGTATGAAGGTACTGAGTTTAAAGCCATACGTGACGAAAGTATGTCTCAGTAATAAAGCTGTTCGAACAACAAAAAGCCCAGACACATTCTGGGCTTTTTTGTTCGATTCATAATTAACTACTATCGCACAAAGAATAAGCTGGTATAGTAGGCTTATAGAACAAAAAACATATAGCAATAAGCGATCCATTTTTTAGTCGAAGGAATTGATGGTATTGGCTCAATGAGGAGGGGCTTTTGTTGCGTTTTATTTTTCTATTTTTATTTTCATGTTCGCTGAATGCTGCCCAGGAGTATTCAGTTGAACAACTGCCTTCGGAATTCGAGGGCGACTGGCAGGTATGTCGATATACTACTTCAGAAAATAATCAGTACGACTGCAGCTCAATTAACGTCCCCGGCCCTATTGAACAAGCATTCCCAGAGTTTGATGGTTTAGCGTTTTATCGAACCACTTTTACCTTATCTAATGAATTTGAACATCAGTCTTTAGCCCTATACATTCGACAAATAAGGGATGCTGATAAGGTTTATATTAATGGTCACCTGATTGGAGAAACAGGTCAGTTCGCTCCTAACTTTGAAAAAGCCACTCTCTATCAACGTCTATACCCTATCCCCTCTAGTATTCTAAAGTTTAACCAAAGCAACGAGCTACTCATCAAGCTGTATAATCATGCTCGCCCCGGCGGCATGGTAATGAGCGCGCCAGTTATTGATAGTGTAAAAAACACCTATCAAAATGCGGCCACTCAAGAGTCTCTACTCATGATCTTTGTTGGTATGATTCTCCTGATTTCAGCGGTACAGATTTTTTATTACCTAGCTCAACCGGAACATCGAGAAAACTTATTATTTGCCGTCCTTTGCGTGTTTGAATCCATTTATTTACTCACTTATTCACAGGCAGCGCTGGATTCAGGGATTAATTTAACCAGTATTTTCCGTATCAATATTCTGCTGTTTGCGATTTTGACAGTAAATTTCTTTCTATTTGTTTCCTACTTTTTTAAGCAAACGATTCCATCGCTAATAAAAGGTGTGCTGACCTTAACGCTTCTAATGGGGATTGTTAGCGTCACAGTTTTACCAATTGATTGGATTTATCATATTCTGCTGGCAATTCAACTTCTCAGCGTGTTGATTCTTGTGCCTTATTATTTTTATATTTTCTATCAAGCCAATCGCCAGAAAATGCCCTATGCTGGCTTAATGAGCAAGGTATTAGGACTTTATATCATAACCGCAATTATCGACTTTGCTATCGACCAACAATTATTGCCACTGTTTGTTAGTGGTATTGCCGGATTACTGTCCCCGATATTTTTAATCACTGTTTTTATCGCCATCACTTTTATCCTGATCCATAAACATTGGCTCTATTTCCGGCACGCAACTTATGACTATCTGACCAACTGCCTGAGACGCTCATCGTTTGAGCAACGATTAGCCGAAGAAATACATCGCATCCATCGCACAGGCCTGTCGATTGTTGTTGCATTGATTGATATAGATAACTTTAAACAAATTAATGATGAATATAATCATTTAGCTGGCGATAAGGTGTTGCAAGAAGTAGTCAATCGAACGCGTACTTCGTTACGCGACTTTGATTTATTAGGGCGTTATGGAGGTGATGAGTTTATTTTCGCAGCGGAAGTCTCCGATAAAAAAGATGCCTCCCAGCTACTCAAGAGAATTCATAGAAATATTACGTCACATCCAGTTATTGATAAAAATGATGAGGCCATTGCAATTAGTATCACTATTGGTGCAGTTGTAGCCGAAGCTTCAGACCTGGTCACTGCGCTACAGATGATCGAAGAAGCAGATCAGATTCTAGTAAGCGGCAAAGTCAAACAAAAAGGGCATGTTCACATCTAACCATGCCCTAATCACGAAACTCATTTAAGTAACTTTCGCTGTTCTAACCATTCGTGCAAACAGCCTCGGGAAAAAACGGCTGAGGTAAATACCATAGGTTTCTTTACCGCCAATAAAGGCTTCCGCTTTTCCTTTACGCCAAGCTTCCAATATCTTTTCCGCACACACCTCTGGGCTCATACCATGCTCCTGAGCATCGTCCATCTTGTTCTGCTCCGAACCATCAGCCAATAGAGCTTTGTAGGTTAAATTGGTCTTAATAAAACCGGGGTATACGGTCGTGAACTGCACACCCTGTCCATGCAATTCGGCGCGTAAACTATCCATGTAAGCAGTTATTGCATGTTTCGATGCTGAATAAGCGGAACGCAGTGGTGTAGTAAACTTGCCAACCAGAGAACTCACTGTAATTACCCCTCCCTGCTTTCGCTCCAACAGATGAGGCAGTAAACTTTGCGTCAGTTTTACGGTACCAAAATAGTTAATTTCCATGAGTTGTCGATGTACCGCCAGCTCAGTTTCTAACACCATGGAACGCTGACTCAATCCAGCGTTGTTTATCAAAATATCGATCGGGCCATATTCGTTAATAACCTGCGATACTAACGAGTCGAAGTGCTCACTGTGCGCCAGATCCAATTCAACACAGTGATGACGCTCAGAGTGTTCACAACAAGCTTTAACCCGCTCCAGCTCATCCATGCGGCGGGCTGACAAAATCAGGCGCGCCCCTTTTTTTGCTAGAGCGTAGGCCAGTCCTTCGCCGATCCCGGAAGAAGCACCCGTTACCCAGACTGTTTTATGCTGAAATGCTGCATGTTCGCTGTTACTCATGGTTTCCCGCCATTGTTTGCGTCTAAAACTTAGACCTATTTATAACCAATAATGATAGCTCCGACCACTGCTGATTTTTGGCTAGCTGATTTCACATCACTTTTCTGGCGTGATATAACCTCTCGACTTACGGAATTCAACGCTAGAATTTAACCAATATAGGATTTTCAATGTCTGATCAGGTCTATCAGGATGCGATTACTCGTGTCCGTCGAATCGGCGAAAGTGCTGGTGTGAATCATGAGGTTATCGAAGCCTTAATGCACCCTATGCGCACCATGGTCGCCTCACTTCCCGTCCGTATGGATAATGGCTCTACCCAATATTTCACCGCTTACCGTTGTCGTTACAATAATGCACTCGGCCCTACCAAAGGCGGTATCCGCTATCATCCTGATGTTAATTTGGAAGAAGTTCAGGCGTTGGCATTGTGGATGACCATCAAATGCGCCGTAGTCGGCTTGCCTTATGGCGGCGGTAAAGGCGGTATCACAGTTGATCCAAAACAGCTATCACGCATGGAACTCGAGCGCCTGTCACGCTCCTATGTTCGCCAAATGGCGGATGTTATCAGCCCTGACCGTGATATCCCTGCCCCGGATGTCTATACCAATGAGCGCATCATGGGCTGGATGATGGATGAGTACGAGTACATTACCCGTAAAAAAGCACCTGGCGTGATTACCGGCAAGCCATTGAGCTTAGGTGGTAGTGTGGGTCGTGATGATGCCACTGGCCGTGGTGCATATCTATGTATTTTAGAGCTAGAGAAAAAGCACAACTGGAAGCCGGAAGAGATCACCGTCGCAGTGCAAGGCTTCGGTAATGGTGGTTACCATGCCGCTCGTCTTTTGCAGGAACGTGGCTACAAAATTGTCGCCATCAGCGACTCGAAAGGTGGCATCTATTCCAGCAATGGCTTTGACGTACCCAGCATCTACAAAGAAAAACAGGCCACCAGACAGGTTAAAGCGGTTTACTGTACTCACTCTGTTTGTGAGCAGGTCGAACATACAGCTATCACTAATGAAGAATTGCTAGAACTTGATGTGGATATTCTAATACCAGCAGCTCTGGATGGTGTTATTGGAGGTCATAATATCGATGACATTAAAGCCAAATACATCGTTGAAGTAGCCAATGGCCCAGTCTTGAGCGATGTTGATGACACGCTCCACAGTAAAGGGATTCATGTCATTCCAGATGTATTGGCGAATGCGGGCGGTGTAACAGTATCTTACTTTGAATGGGTACAAAACCGTTCAGGCTACGCCTGGGATCTTCCAACTGTTCATGAGCGACTTGAAAAGATCATGTCAGAAAGCTTCAATCGCATTTGGGATCTGGCTCAATCAGAAGGCCGCAGCATGAGGAACGCAGCCTACACCCACGCTATGCGTAAAATAGGCGAAGCCATCGAAGCCCACGGCACGCAGGATTATTTCTCTGTAAGAGACTAGATTTGAGATCTCAAAACATTTACTAAGACACTTATATGTAAAGAACTCAGCAAATGGCTAGCACCAAGAACCCCTTTATATTGAGCTAAGGCACGTACAAAATATAGCAATCAAAATCGTGGATGATTTTGATAAGAATTTTCAGCACAGGGATGTGATGTAAATTCTGGTGCGTAAAGTATTTTGGGAGTGACGAAGGGAGTCACACAAAGTGTGACCTCAATATACGGGTGGTCTTCTTTTGGTTACTTTTCTTGACCACGCAAGAAAAGTAACTCGCTGAGAAGTGAAAACAATAATAAGGAATGCTAAAAGTCACTGGATACCGCGGTCTAGCCGCGGTATGACAAAAGAATTAAAAAATCACATCATCATCCATATCTTCATTCACCTTCGAGAGTAACCACTCACGGAAAGCAACAACCTTAGGACGATCATAAGAGTTTTCAGGGCACACCAAGTCATAGGAATAGCCACTATCAACCACAATATCAAAAGGTGCGATAAGACGCCCAGTCTCGATATCCATCTGTGATAAGACGCTATGGCCCATGGCGATACCCTGACCGTGACGTGCAGCCTGTAAGACCATGCCAGAGTGACTGAATACAGGACCGTGATCCAGATTGACACCAGTCACTTCGGCGCTTTTTAGCCAGGTGCGCCATTCTTCAGTGGTCGCATCATGCAACAAAGTAACGTTTAGGAGGTCTTCCGGTGTCTTTAAGTTCTTTTTCTGCGGAAAATCGGGCGAACAAACTGGCGTTAAATGCTCTTCAAACAGGACATCGCAACATAGGCCATCATATTCACCCTTACCGTAATAAATGGCGATATCGATATCTTCTCGCACAAAATCCACTTCCACATCAGATGCTTTAATGCGAACTTCAATCTCCGGATGGAGCTCGCCAAACTCAGCCAATCGAGGAATCAGCCATAAAGTGGCAAAGGTTGGAATAACACAAACCGTCAAGGAGCCAGTCGCACCTTGAGCTTTAACCTGCTCAGTTGCATTGACCAGCTTCTCGAAAATATCTCGAATCTTCGGCCAGTATAGCTGCCCTTCATCTGTCAAAAGCAGCTTGCGGTTTCTGCGTATAAATAGCTGCACCCCCAAAAAGTCCTCTAAGGCCTTGATTTGGTGGCTAATCGCAGCCTGAGTTACAAATAATTCCTCAGCAGCTTTGGTAAAACTCAAGTGTCGCGCAGCAGCTTCAAAAGCGCGCAAACTGTTGAGCGGTGGTAAGCGTCTAGACATCGCCTCTCCTTGCATTAGTTTTTTTTATATAAGACATAAATATTTATCGTTTGAACCTGGTCTAACAAGTGGTTAATATTTGACCTGTCTCAAGGAGCTACTTCAGAAAACCTTTATTTTTAAAGGATTCTGCAAAGTCAAATATGCATCGAATGAAGCTATTTTGACAAACCTTAGTAGCTCAAGGCAAACACTTTGTAAAATTTTTTTAATGCATATTGTAAAATTTTGTGAAGACAGTTTTCGACTTAGCATTGTTTAAGTCCACAGGGGAGGAACTCCTGTAAGTTGGTAACTTGGTTTTGGTTTCATTGACTAACTCCTTTGTTTAGCGAGCGAGCATTAATATATATACCTACCCCCATTTGGTCCTTATGTTTCGCAGATTGCTAATAAATGGCTTGCACCTTGCAAGCCTTTTTTTTATCTTGCTTCTTTCCAAACATTCCAGCCAAACAAGCTAACCAAAAGTACCAATAACTCATGACCATCAAACAAACTCATACCACCAACTCTGTCATCATGGTACCGCCCACCGATTTTGCCTTTAACGAGCAAACCGGCGCCGATAACGAATTTCAAAATAAGCCACAGCAACCGAACGAACATCTTCGTGAAGATGCTCTGTGCGAATTCAATGAGATGGTAAACCTGTTACGTGACGAGCATATTGAAGTTTTGTTACTTAACAAACATGCCCAAAGCCATCAAGAATTACCAGAGTTACCTGATGCAGTATTCCCTAATAATTGGTTCTCTACCTCAAGTGATGGCACCCTGACACTTTACCCCATGAAGACGCCTAATCGTCGAGCTGAAGTCCGCCCTGACGAGCTGGCTCTTTTGCTTCATCGTAACGGTTATCGGGTTAACAAAACGGAACATGTCGACAAAAATCATCAACAAATACTGGAAGGCACAGGCAGTATTATCTTCGATCACAACCATCAGATCGCATATGCTGCCATCTCAGAACGTTGCGATAAAACACTGTTCGAAGACTTCTGCCAGCAGAGAGGTTATAAACCAATCACCTTTAACAGCCAGAGCAGCAGCAGCAAACCTTTCTACCACACCAATGTCATGATGAGTGTTGGCGAGCATTTCGTAGTGATTTGCCTGGACTCAATAGCGGATGGTCAACAGAAACAATTGTTGTTAGATACCTTTGCAGAGACAAAAAAAGAAGTGATTAATATCAGCCTGGAGCAAACTGAAAAGAGTTTCTGTGGCAATATTTTGCAACTGCACAATAGCAAAGGGGATAAGATCATCGTCATGTCAGACAGCGCTTATCGAGGCTTCACCAAAGAGCAAAAAGCCAAGCTGGAAAAGCACGGTAGATTATTACCCTGCCCGATTCCCACTATCGAACAAGTTGGCGGCGGCAGCACCCGCTGCATGCTGGCAGAAAATTTTATGCCTAAAGTAAAATGAACAGTTACCAGCTGGAAGCCGTCAATATTTTACAGGTAATATTTATCGCGGTAGCCGGCTTTGGATCTTTGTTGATTGCTAATCAAGTTAGGTATCGGGGTCTGGCTTATCTATTATTGGGCGTCAGCGCCTTGATGATCTTTAATTTACTGGAAGAAACAAAGGTTAATGGATATTTAATAAGTCCAATATTCTCTCTTGCTAATGGCCCCTTGTTCTATTTATTTGTCCGGCAACTGGTTTACCCATCTCCAGCAAGCCCCAAACAATATATATTACATTTATTACCCGCCATTTTTGCCATACCTTTTACAGTTTGGCCTCAGGCTGTCCTTCTCGTTGGCACATTAAGCCAGGTCATCTATTTAACACAAAGCGTAAAATTAGTGCAGCGTTATCATAAAGCAAACCAGGCGATGCGCTCCGACGCTTATACCACGCAATTAAAATGGCTTAGTCGTTTACTTATCAGCGTAATTATTATTGCTATTGTTGATTTAGCTCGGGTTAATCTACAGCCCTATCTTCATATTGAATTGCTGAAAGTCTGGTATCTGGTGATGCAACTTGTTTATTTTACTCTGATATGCACACTCATCTTTAAAGCAATTCGGCAGCCCGAAACCTTTCATGCTTTGTCTGAGTTCGATCAAATGGCAACTTCCGAAGGTAATCAAACAAACAATAACGATCAGGCCCAATCCCTTTTCAATCAAATTAATCAACTTATCAAAGAACATCAATATTATCTGCAGCCCAGACTCTCACTAAAAGACTTGCACCAATATCTCGGTATTAATGAAAAGGATTTATCTTGGGCTATCAATAAAGGGAGTCAGAAGAGTTTTTGTGACTATATCAATCACCTTCGCATTCAGCACTTTAAACAACTTACTCAAGGTAACTTCAACAGCAATATCCTGGAGATGGCCCTAGATTCAGGCTTTAGTTCAAAATCGAGCTTTAATGCCGTCTTCAAGAAACACACAGGCAAAACTCCAAGTCAGTACATCAGTAACAGCATAAACCTTTAGTCCAGAATCATCATTCTGGACGCCAACACACTTAATTTGGTCAAAACTGCATATTTGTCACCAAACGAGTGCTCACCATGTACAAAACGATCATTAAATATCTGTTCTCTATTCTTCTGTTTTTATTCCTACTGACTGCATTATCAATACCCTATGCGATGTTTACACCCCAATCACCTCTTGTCCAAGGCGTTCAATCAAATCGTATTCTTATCCACAACATCAAAATATTATCCCGCGACTTTGACCGTCTGCTAAAAGACAGATCGATAATTATCGAAGATGGCATCATTCAAGAGTCTCCGGTCAGTGAAAACTTTATTCAGCAGGATTTTGATCTGATCATAGATGGTAATAACCAGTTCCTGATGCCAGGTCTAACCGATGCTCATACGCACATATATGATCGCACTGATTTATTATTGAACTTAGCTCATGGCGTTACCCAGGTTCGTGTCATGCACGGCCTTGCACTACAGCTTAATTTAAGAGAAGAAATACAATCAGGAGATACACTCGGTCCAAACATGTTGGTCGCCAGCCCAGCAATAAACCAGCGCAGCTCTTATGCGGCTTCTGAATTCCATACGTTTATCGAGAACGAAGAAGATACAAAGGGCCTTATTGATACCTATAAAAGTCATGGTTATGACCTAATCAAAATTTACGATGGGTTAGACAATAACAATTTCCAGGCCATACTGAGTGCAGCAAATAAACTTGAGATACCGGTTGCAGGTCATCCACCTTTTGCGGTTAACACATCAGACTTACTATCCTCAGGTATGCAGAGTGTTGAGCATATTGAAATGCTGTATCAAGCTCCACTGAACTATTCCCGGGATAAACAAGACCTTGATCATTTAATCCAACAGTTAAAGCAGAGCCCCGTACCAATCACTACCACACTCATTGTTTATGAGGAGTTGGCCAGGATAGCTGAATTGAAGTCTAAATACTTAGCTACCAAGCAAATGGAATATATTCCACCCATCATTAAATCTATATTCGAACCAGGCATTCAAAACATTATGACCGACAGCGCTCCTGAATCATGGCGCTCAAAGGCCGATTATCTAGGCATAATCGCTAAATCACTCTATGAAGCAGATGTACCTATGCTCCTCGGCTCCGATGCCGGTGCTAACTATACGATCAATGGCTTAGGAGCGATTCAAGAAATGCAGCTTTTGCATCATTATGGAGTTGACCCAAAAGACATATTAAAAAGCGCAACGATAACGCCTGCGATAGCTTTCAAATTACACAATTCAGGCACTGTTGCTCCAGGACACAAAGCCAACCTCATTCTCACAAAGAGTGACCCGAGAAAAGATCTCGGTACTTTTATGGATCTACAGGGATTGATAAAAGATGGAGTTTATTTCGATGAAAAGGCAATTAAACAAATGAAGCTAAAATCTAAAACTCATATGTCCAGCTATGAGTTTTTAGGGTGGTACTTAATAAACTGGTGGCAAGAGTAAATAGCCAAAACGTTACATCTATGACTATACCAGCCCATAAAAAAAGCCCCTCGTATCGAGGGGCTTTTTTAACCTCTGAAATTAGTGATTAACCACCAACCACCGCTTTCATCATTATCGCTGTTGCAATCGCCCCCAATGAGCCCACGGCATAACCTAGAATCGCCAGCAAAACACCAACGGGTGCTAATGATGGGTGGAAGGCCGCGGCAACCACTGGCGCAGATGCCGCACCACCAATATTCGCTTTACTGCCGACAGCGATAAAGAAATATGGCGCTTTAATCAGCTTGGCAACAGTAAACAGAATAATGACATGAATCATCATCCAGACCAGACCGACAAAGAACACCTGATAATGAGCAAAAATTTTGGTTAGGTCCATCTTCATGCCGATACTGGCTACCAATATATAAATAAATACCGTACCTATTTTTGAAGATCCCACATAATCTAATCTACGAAGTTTAGTTGGTGACAACAGTAAGGCAAATGCAGTAGAGACGATAATTAACCAAAAGAAGTGACTGCCAAAACCAACATTAGTAAAAATCTTATGAGCTTTGCTTCCCTTTTCAACTGAACCCAAAATCATGTCAGGCCAATAGGTTCCTGCGAGGTGTGCAATACCAACCACAAAGAATGCCACGCCTAGTATCATTTTATAATCTGTGAACAGAGGAATTCGTTCATTTTCGCGAGTATATTTTTCAACCGTAACTTTAAGTTCTTCAATACTCGAGTTATCAGCTTTTAACCATTTATCGATAGAGTCTGACTTTTTAATCATGAATAGAAGAGCTACCATCCAGATTTCAGCAACTAACACATCCATCACTGCCATGGTGCCAAACAGTGTACTACTTACTTCATATAGCTCTTTCATAGCTACCTGATTTGCACCACCACCAATCCAGCTACCTGCGATAGTGGCTAAACCTCGCCAGATTTGTTCACCTGTTGGCACTGCTTGATCGGTAATCCCCACCCATTCAGGTGCAATAAAGGTAAACAATAGTACCGCTAGAGGACCACCAATAATAACGCCAACCGTACCAGCGAAAAACATCGCTACTGCACGCCAACCAAGGCCAAAAATCTTTTTAAAATCAATACTTAATGTTAGGAGGAACAAGCTGGCAGGTAGCAGGTAACGTGATGCAATATAATAAATATTATCGGCGGCACCTTTTTCAAACAACCCCAGCGTATTTAACAGACCCGGTACGAAATAACATAATAGAAGTGCTGGGATATGCTTATAGAATGAGTGCCAGAAACCTTCTTTACGGGTTGCCGTATAAAAAATTAGAGCCAATACTCCCATTATAATACCGAACGTTGCGGCATCATTACTAAAAAACGCTACTCTCTCAGTAGTTTCTGTTACTGCCATTACAATATCCCCAAAACTTAAGTTGGTTAAAATTCAATAAAAATTGTTTAACGTAGCCAGCCGATTTGGCGTAAGAAATAATTCATTTCCCAGGCTGGGCCGACTAAAAGAAATAGTAAGTCTTTAAAAAATGAAGGTTTTTTGCCTTCGATATGGTGCCCAATAAACTGACCAATCCAGGCTATGATAAAGACAACTAAAGCGATTTGCCATAAAGGTATCGAAATCACGCTTTCTAGCCAATAGGTAAACCACAGCATCAAAACGGAAACCAGTAACATGCCACTAAAGATTTTCCAGCCAAAGCTGATATAAAACAGTTGCGCGACAGCAACAAAGATCACCGCCCAGTTTACCAGCGGATGAAACTGCATCACTTCAGGAACCGGAATCACCCACAGGAACGCCAGAACCGTCCACATAATGGTTGGCACGCAGATCCAGTGCAGTAATTTATTGGTTGGGTTGCGATGACTTTCGCTGTACTCCGCAATCCACTCTTGTCCGCTACGCATAGCCTCTACCCTATTCAATGGCGTACGATTTTGTACGAATTTGCCCGATGATAGCACAGAAAATCGACGATTAGCGCAAGCTTACCGTAAATTCTGATTCCTCAAAATCAAGAACCGTGCTATTAAATTTAAAGCGACTCTGAAAGTCGCCCTACTGATTTAACAACAATCACAATTTAAGGGGAATGAATTATGGGAATGGTCAGTGAGTTTAAAAAGTTTGCCATGAAAGGTAATGTCGTCGATATGGCGGTCGGTATTATCATCGGTGCCGCCTTTGGCAAGATAGTCAGCTCCTTTGTCAATGACGTTTTGATGCCACCATTGGGAATCTTATTAGGTGGCATGGACTTCAAGGATCTCGCCTTCACTATTAAAGAAGCCGCTGGTGATCAGGCCGCTGTTAATCTAAATTACGGAAGCTTTATCCAAACCGCCATAGATTTCATTATTATAGCTTTCGCTATTTTCATGATGATTAAAGCGATGAATCGCTTATCACGAAAAGAAGAAGAAAAGCCGGCTGCCCCGCCTAAACCGACGGTGGAACAAGAATTACTTACCGAGATTCGTGACTTGTTGAAAAAGGATCAGGTTTAGGTTTCCTTTATTGCCTTAGATAATAATCGAATGGTATGGGCGAGCCAATGTGCTCGCCCCAACGGATCTTATAAAATAGGCCGCCACATTGGCTCGCCCATACCAAAGCCGCCTCTACCGCATCCCCTGCAAGCCACCAGTGTGGATCATCAAAATCTTGTCGCCCTGATTAATCCTGCCCTGCTCAACGGCATCCTTTATGGCCAGTAAGCACTTGCCGTTATATACCGAGTCAAGCTGCACATCATTATGCTGATGAAACTCGTCAATCAATGATTCAAGCTCAGAATTAGACTTGGCAAAACCGCCGCAATGATGCTCGGTATCAATTTGCCAGTTAGTCTGCGGCTTTAGATAAGGATCCAACTGCTCCTGTAGATAATCTGCCCCAGAAAAAGCAGCAACCCCAGTTACCAAACTTTCAGGACAAGCCTTGGCCAGCCCAACTAAAGTTGCCCCAGAACCTGTCCCGACAAAGATGTGATCATATTGCTGCTCAATCTCCTGGCCAATTTCTTCAACGCCCTTAATCGCCAGCTCGCTAAAACCGCCTTCACTGATCCAATAACTTTGCGGGAATTGTTCAGTAAAATGATTCCACTGAAAGCTGTGTCGTAACTGAGCATAATCCACTCGGCTGGTAAATATCAGCTCCATACCCCATCGCCGACAATCTTCCAAGGTAGGTGTTAGTCGTTGCGCTTCGTGAGCGCGCACAAAAGCTGCTGTCTTAAAACCCAGCTCTTTTCCTGCATAAGCCAGCGCATGTAAATGATTAGACCAATTGCCACCCATCGAGACTAAAGTTTTGCAGCCTTTAGCTTGTGCATCCATCAGCAGAAACTTCAATTTTCGCCATTTATTGCCTGAAACGATAGGGTGGATCAGATCATCGCGCTTCATTTCCAGATCAACGGTATGTTGCTCTAGAAATGGCATCTGAATTTTTTGGCAAATAGACGGATTTGTTCTTAACACATTAGATTCCTTGTCAAGTTTGTGACTACTATAACATGGCTTTTGCAGCTTGCTTCTGAGTCAAACTCCACGCAAAAAAAGAGCGCCACAGCGGCGCCCTTTTAATAGCTCTATCTACACTATATTAACGACTGGTTTGTTCCCACAGACCTAGTTGAATATCTCTAGAAAGGTTGGTAATCCAGTTATTATAATTACGATGAATTTTGCCGTCATCATAATGTAAGTTTTGACTATCAACATAGTTGATGCTGTAACTTGAAGATGTAAATGCAATATTGATAATGGCGGTATGTTGACGCAAGTCCAGCCTTGCTTCGACCAAGCCAGGACTTACAATCCTTGGTTTCCATCCTCTTTTAATCGCAGCCCCAACAATAACCTTCTCCACCTGCTCCAACGTCAGATCAGACTGGCCGGAAACATTGTTCACTGGCTCATTATGGACATCGTAAACAGGTACAGTCTTACAGGCAGCAATCAACAATAGTCCTGATATGAGTATTAAAATTCGCTTCATGAAACATTCCTTAGTGTATTTATAGTGATAAAGAAACCCGCTTAGGTTACTAAATTATCACTATAGTGGGAAGCGTCTTATCCCACCTAAGGATTAGGTTACACCCATAAAAAAACCGGCTCTATTGAGCCGGCTAAAGTTGTTACTACAGGGTTTGATTTTATTACTTCATCAACTTTTGAAGTTCTCTTTCAGCGATACTAGCTGGCAATGGGATGTAACCATCTTTAACAACGACTTCCTGGCCCACTTTAGAAAGAACCATCTTCATAAACTCTAACTCGATTGGTGAAAGTGGCTTGTTAGGATGCTTGTTAACATACACAATCAACTGACGACCCAATGGGTAGTTGCCTGAAATGGCATTCTCAGCGTTAGCTTCGTAAAACTCACCACCTGCTTTTTTCGCTAATGGTACTGCTTTCACGCTCGAAGTACGGTAGCCGTAGCCTGAATAACCGATGGCGTTCTTAGACAAACCTACTGACTGAACCACTGATGCAGAACCAGGCTGTTCGTTTACGCTGTTTTTAAAGTCACCTTTACACAAAGCGTGCTTCTTGAAGTAACCGTAAGTACCTGATACTGAGTTACGGCCATAAATCTGCATATCGCCCAAATCAGCCAAATCTAAATCAGCCCAATTACTAATGTCTTTATCTGCACCACATTTGCGAGTCGATGAGAAAACAGCATCAACTTCAGCAATTGTCATACCTTCAATCGGGTTGTCCTTGTGAACGTAAACCGCTAGGGCATCAATCGCTACAGCGATAGCTGTTGGCTTGTAACCGTGTTTCTTTTCAAATGCTTCAAGCTCTTTGTCCTTCATCAAACGGCTCATAGGCCCGATGTTGGAAGTACCTTCAGTCAATGCTGGCGGCGCAGTAGAAGAACCGGCTGCTTGAATCTGGATGTTGACGTTAGGATACTGACGCTTAAATTCTTCTGCCCATAATGTCATTAAATTAGCCAGTGTATCGGAACCCACACTAGACAAGTTGCCAGAAACACCACTGGTTTTTTCATAGACTGGCAGCTTCTCATCAACTTTAGCCTGCGTTACGCCAGCTGACAAAGCTGAAACCACAGCAACTAAAGCAACTTTCTTAAATACATTCATATCATTTCTCCAACTTAAAAATTTGTGCCATCAATCGCTATAGGTCTCTTGATGCCAATGTCATTAACTAACGCTGGTTATTATGCTGAGGCTTTATTAAAAGGATATGACTTAAATATGACGCTTTAATGACATTAATTTGCTTGCCACCTGATAAATATGAAAGCACGTCATTTCCAAGCAATATCCAGCCTCACCAGCTATTGCGAGCTATATTAATGCTGATATGTGTCAGTTTGATGACATGTACACAATTTGAGCAAAAACATTTGTAAGCCCTTGATTTTTCATGGCTATATATATATTTTGAACAGAGCTGTCAGATATGGCAGTCTAGGGAGCAAGGAAATAATAATTGCTAAAGGTAGAGTGTCCGTCTAAGTCAAGCACCCAGGTTAATCAATACACTAAAATTGTTACCGCTTGTTTGATTTAGATCAGAAACACCTCATCGACACTCTCTAGAATATTCAATGGGATCAGGAAGAAAATGTCCTAAGGAGGGCACACAATGAATCAATCACTCTCAATCAAGCTGTCTCTTGTCAGTTCAGCGTTAGCGGTGATGCTTTTTGCAAGTGATGCATCGCATGCGTCTGATGATGGTAAAAAAGCTTATGAGGCAAATTGTCAGGCCTGTCACCAACCTACGGGACAGGGTTTAGCTGGCGCTTTTCCTCCACTCGCCGATAACCCCAATCTAACACCAGCCTATGTGGTCGAAACCATTCTTAAAGGTAAATCAGGTCCATTAGAGGTCAAAGGCCAAAAATACAACGCCGTGATGCCTCCGATGCAGCATCTCTCTGATGAAGATATTACCGACATTGCCAATTATGTCCTCACTTCGTGGGGCAACGAACTCGGTGAAGTCAGCGAAGATGACGTCAAAAAAGTTCGTTCTGGCGCTGGTCTAGGCGATCGCTCAGCCGGTAAACCTCACGCTGAAGCAACAGCCGCTGAGGTCGCCTATAAAGGTGCGCCTTCAACCATTGATGGTAGCAAAATGGTGGTAACACCTGGAGCACCACCTATCACTGAAGATGAATTCGAGACAGCACAAAAGATTTATTTCCAACGCTGTGCCGGTTGTCACGGTGTGTTACGTAAGGGTGCAACAGGTCTGCCTTTAACCACAGACATTACCCAGAAAAAAGGTACTGACTACCTCAAAGCCTTGATCAATTTCGGTTCGCCGCGCGGCATGCCGAACTGGGGAACATCGGGCGAATTAACCGAAAAAGAAATTGATCTTATGGCCCGCTTCATCCAACACGAACCTCCAGTGCCACCAGAATGGGGCATGCCTGAAATGAAAGGCAGCTGGAAAGTCGTAGTTAAGCCAGAAGATCGTCCTAAGAAACCACAGCACAACTATGATGTCGATGACATGTTTGCAGTCACTCTGCGCGATGCAGGTGAAGTGGCCATTATCGATGGTAAAAGCAAGAAGGTGCTGAACTACGTTAAAACCGGTTATGCGGTACATATTTCTCGCGCTTCGAGCTCAGGTCGCTATTTCACCACTATTGGTCGTGATGGCAAGATTGACCTGATTGACCTCTATATGAAAAAGCCAAGCGTGGTTGCCACTATTAAAATCGGTCTGGAAGCACGCTCAGTTGAGAACTCACGCTATAAAGGCTATGAAGACAAAATTGCCATTGCTGGGGCTTACTGGCCACCACACTATGTGTTGATGGATGGCGAAACCCTGGAGCCTAAGAAAATTGTCTCCACTCGCGGCATGACAGTAGATACTCAGGAGTATCACCCAGAGCCACGCGTAGCGGCAATCGTCGGTTCGCATAAACATCCTGAGTTTATCGTTAACGTTAAAGAAACTGGCCAAATTAAACTGGTCAACTATTCTGACATTGACAACCTACAGGTAACGACCATTGATGCAGCACCATTCTTGCACGATGGTGGCTGGGACAGTTCAAGACGCTACTTCCTAACAGCAGCTAACGAAAACGACACCATTGCGGTGGTTGATGCCGAAGACCGTGAACTGGAAGCCTTGATTCCGGTTGAGCGCATTCCTCACCCTGGGCGCGGGGCCAACTTCATTGACCCGGACAATGGTCCAGTTTGGGCTACCAGTGCTTTAGGTAATGCCAATATTACCTTGATTGGTACTGACCCTGAAAAGCATAAAGATAACGCCTTTAAAGTGGTGCGTATTCTTGAAGGTCAGGGTGGCGGCTCACTGTTCATCAAAACTCACCCTAAATCCAAGAACCTGTGGGTGGATACGCCATTGAATCCTGATACCAATGTCAGTCAGTCGGTAGCAGTATTTAATATCGATAACCTTGATGCTGGCTTTGTAACTCTGCCAATTGCCGAGTGGGCAGACTTAGGACCAGGTCCAAAACGTATCGTGCAGCCTGAATACAACAAAGCTGGTGATGAAGTCTGGTTCTCGGTCTGGAGCGGCATGAAAGAAGAGTCTGCGATTGTGATTGTCGATGACAAAACTCGTAAACTGAAGCATGTCATCAAAGGGCCAAAAATTGTGACCCCAACCGGTAAATTCAACAACTACAACACCCGTAACGAAGTTTACTAGGCGTTACTATTAAGCTAGCTGCTTGGAGCCTGATATTTAACAAGGCTTTCATCAGCTAGCTTTTTTATGAATGACCAGGGTTTGTTAACCCTAAAACTCCCGCGCATCAGGGTAAGCGAGAACTCATGAACAAAGAAGCGTTGAAAAAAGCAACCAGCAAACTTTATCTGACCGCTTTAATCACTTCCATTTTAGCCACCTCTCCAGCAGCACTATTTGCAGCGCAGAATGATCCTGCCGATAAAAATGAGCCTTCAACTGAGACAGTTCAGGCAAGTGATGATGCTGAAGTCATGACTATTGTCGCACACCGTCAGCCGCGCAATATTTCGCAGGTGGCTGGCACAGTGACCATCATGGATCATGATTATATTGAGCGTAACATTGCGCTGAACATTGATGATCTGGTGCGCTACGAACCTGGTATTGAAGTAGACGACAGCAGTACACGCTTTGGTTATGGTGGTTTTCGTATTCGTGGAATTGGCGGCAACCGTACAGTCACAGTAGTCGATAATGTTCCGATTGCCGATAATTACAGCGTCGGCAACTTTGCGAACTCTGGGCGCGGCTTATTCGAACTGGGTCTAGTCAGTCGCGTTGAAGTTTTGCGCGGCCCGGCATCCACTCTTTATGGCAGTAAAGCACTCGGTGGCGTAGTCGCCATGAACTTGCTTGACGCTTCAGATATCTTACAGGGCGACAGTCAGGCGAACTGGCTCAGGGCTGGCTACAATACAGACAGTGATCGCTACAACCTGGCGCTGGCAACAGCCTTTGAGCAAGATGATTTTTCACTCCTGCTTGCTGGCGCAAAACAATACGGTCATGAAGCGGATGTCGCTAATTTACCTGCTGGTACTACAGCTGATGAGCAAAATAGAACCCAATATGCGGGCTTGATCCGCGCAGGTCTGAACACCGATTATGGCCGCTTCCGCCTGACCATTGATGGACTTCAAGATGAGCGTCTCACTGACATCAATGCAGTTCTGGGTACAGGGCGCCTGGCCAACACCACTTCGATGGTAGGTGATGATCAGCGCGATCAGACGCGGGTTCTGCTCGACCACCATTTCACCAAGCTTGGCTTTGTTGATCAGGGTACCTGGCGCTTATGGCACCAAAAAAGCGAAACCGAACAGGATACTTTTGAGGAAAGGCTACTAGCACCAACGCCTGTCAGTCTGGTGCGAGAATTTAACTATGACCATAAAACACTGGGACTAGGTACTGATCTCGAAACGCGTCTTGTTAATGGAGACTTAACGCAACGTCTTGGTTATGGCTTTGAGTTCAGCGAAACTAAATTAACTGAACTGCGCAACGCATCGCAAACTAATCTCAATACCAACGACACCACCAATATTGTGCTTGGCGAAGTGTTTCCTTTGCGCGACTTTCCAAAAAGTACCGTGCGCGAGCTAGGTGTTTATCTACATGATGAAATTGAATTGTGGAGCAACGGTCTAGTCATCAGCCCTGGACTGCGCTTTGAGCATTATGAACTCAAAGCAAACAATGACCCGCTATTCGACAGCCAGTTCCCGAACGCCAATAAAACCAATTTAACCAGCGATGCCTGGCTACCCAAGTTAGGTTTGTTGATGCCCATCGGATATGACATGGAATGGTTTAGCCAATATGCCCGCGGCCATCGTGCGCCGCCCTTTGCCGACGTCAATATTGGCCTTGATATCCCCATGTTCAATATCCGAGCCATCTCTAATCCAGAGCTGAAATCTGAACGAGGTTACACTTTTGAAACCGGACTACGTTATCGCGGCACCGATACTCAGGCTGAATTCGCCCTGTTCCACAACCGCTACAGCGACTTCATCCAAAGTAGAGCCTTTGTCGGTTTCGACGCCGGCACCATGATTTTCCAATCCATTAACCGTGATAAAGTCATCATTGAGGGAAGTGAATTTAGGCTTAAACATTACTTTACCGACACGATTTCAACCGATGTAAAACTGGAATATATTCGTGGCGAAGACAAAAATACCGGCGAACCGATTGCGGATGTGCGCCCACCGATGGCCATTGTTGAATTGAGCTATATGCCAACCTCGATGAGCTGGGAAACGCGCCTGGTGGCAACTGCCAGCAAGTCTCAAAAAGCACTATTCGATGCCAGCGACAATCAGCTCTTCTCGGCTCCAGGCTACACCAGCTTTGACTGGATCACCCGCTGGTTCCCAGCTGATGACTTACACCTCAGTCTGGGGATATTCAACCTGACCGACAAAACCTACTGGCGCAACAGCAATGTCGCCAACTATCCGATAAATGACCCAACCCTGCCATTATTAGCTGAACCTGGTCGCAGTGTCGCCGCCAGCATAGTTTGGAATTTTTAAGACTAAAAACCCCTTCAGGTTCAGGTAAGGGCTGCCGAATATACTAGCCCTTTCTTTCAAACCCTTGCAGGGGCAAGTTATAACTTGCCCCTGCGCGATATATTCCCATTTTATGACTTCAGTCAAAAACCCTGCAAACTCAAACCTGTTACTATACAAGGTCAAACCAGTACCGGCCTCATAAACAGGCATAATGCCTACCAATTGACACTTTCAGTCAACATGTAAATTCACATCACATAAGGTGTTTCATGCTACAAACAAACCAATATTCCTACGATGACCTGATTGCCTGCGGTAACGGTGAATTGGTAGGACCTCAAGGCAACAAGCTTTCCCCACTACCTTTACCCAATATGCTGATGATGGACCGTATCACAACAATCACCAATGAAGGTGGCGAATATGGCAAAGGCTACATCGAAGCAGAGCTGGATATCTCTCCAAAGTCCTGGTTCTTTGACTGCCATTTTAAGGGCGACCCTGTTATGCCTGGTTGCCTTGGTGTCGACGCCATGTGGCAATTAACCGGCTTCTTCTTGTCATGGCTTGGTTCGCTCGGTAAAGGCCGTGCCCTGGGTTCCGGCGAAATAAAATTCTTCGGTCAGGTTCTACCCGCGGCTAAAAAAGTCATGTATCGTATTGACGTTAAACGTGTGATTCAGCGCAAGTTAAAGATGATAATTGCCGACGGTTCGGTTTCCGTAGACGGAAAGAAGATATACACTGCGGAAAACTTAAAGGTCGGGATTTTCGACAGCGTCGAATCCTTCTAAACCAACTCATTCACTATAAAAAATAGTATCGTCATTATGAAAAGAGTCGTTATTACAGGTATGGGCATTGTTTCATGCTTAGGAAACAATGTTGAGGAAGTTGCCGAGTCATTAAAACAAGGCAAATCCGGTATCAAATTCAAAGATATCTATAAAGAAAAAGGACTGCGCAGCCACGTCGCCGGCAAGCCTGATATGGATATTAAAGATCACATTGACCGCAAAATTGTCCGCTTTATGGGTGATGCTGCCGGCTATGCCTATATTTCGATGCAACAAGCGATCGAAGATGCTGGTTTAAGCGACGAGCAAGTTTCCAACATCCGTACTGGCTTAATCACAGGCTCTGGCGGCGGTTCGCAAGGCACACAAGTTGAGTCAGTTGATATTGCATTGGAACGCGGCGTAAAACGCGTTGGCCCTTATGCCGTCCCTAAAACCATGGGCAGCACCACCTCAGCTTGTCTGGCGACCCCATTTAAAATTAAAGGCATCAACTACAGCATCACTTCTGCTTGCGCGACCAGTGCACACTGTATCGGTAACGCCTATGAACAAATTGCCATGGGCAAACAGGACATCGTATTTGCTGGCGGTGGCGAAGAAGAAGATTGGCGCTTAACCCTATTGTTTGACGCCATGGGCGCGTTATCAAGCAAATATAATGATACGCCAGAAACCGCATCCCGCCCGTATGACGCAACCCGTGATGGCTTCGTCATCTCATCCGGTGGCGGTATCCTGGTTATGGAAGAATACGAACACGCCAAAGCACGTGGCGCAAAAATCTATGCCGAACTGGTTGGTTATGGCGCAACATCCGATGGCTATGACATGGTCGCCCCTTCCGGTGAAGGCGCAGTCCGCTGTATGCAACAGGCGCTGGCCACTGTTAAAGGTGATATCGACTACGTCAACACCCACGGCACCAGTACTCCAGTTGGAGACACGGCCGAATTGAAAGCGATCAAAGAAGTCTTTGGTGACAAGCTGCCAAAAATCAGCTCAACCAAATCACTAGCCGGCCATTCTCTCGGCGCAACCGGCGTACACGAAGCCATCTACAGCCTGATTATGATGCGCGATAAATTCCTTGCCGCATCAGCCAACATTACTCAGCTTGATGAAGATGCCGAAGGTATGCCAATCGTACAAAAACGCGAAGACGGTGTAGACATTAAGCGCGTCCTCAGCAATAGCTTCGGCTTCGGCGGCACCAACGCCTGTCTGGTCTTCGAAAAATACGAGCAATAATTAGTAATTTTTCTACTAAGGGCGGTTCAATGTGACCGCCTTTTTCATTTAAGGTCTTTCTAGGAACTAAAGCCTACCCTATTGGGTATTCATGAGTTATCCCAATCTGTATCCTTCTTTTTGTTAGCAAGCTCATCATCATATTGACGGTTCAAGATCACCGTTGCGCTCCGCACAACGGTGCGATAATCTCTATTCCTTTCTCGCAACGCCTGCAACTCATCCACTAATTCATTCCCTTGCCTCTTTTGTCTAGACCAGCTCATCACATTGTTATATAAACCCAGCCACCAACCATTCACCGCTTCCGGCTCATCAATCCGCTTATTCTCTACAGGCAAGTGCACAATATTTTTATGATTTCTCACTGCTTACTTCTCATGAATTCCAAAGAGCCCTTCTAATAAAAATGAATAATACAGGTATTCTCTACAGAGAATATAAACAGTAGCAAAAAGATGCGTCGCAATCTGTCGGAGTTACGACTTGCCCTAGTTTCTGAACAAGTTGGAGGGTGACAAATAGGTTAAATTCAGTAAGTACGTAATAAATTCTTCACTAATTTTTTTCAAACACACAGCTAAAGGTGCTGCCTTTACCGATTTCACTTTGGATTTTAAGTTTTCCATTATGGCCTTCAAGGACGTGCTTGACGATAGCGAGGCCGAGTCCAGTTCCGCCTTGTGAGCGGTTGCGTCCACTATCTACGCGATAAAAGCGTTCGGTGAGTCTTGGAATATGTTCTTCTGCGATACCAGGGCCATTATCCTGCACTTCTAAGATCAGATTGCTATCATCTTCTTTCCAGAAAATGTCGATTCGGCCTTTGGACTGGGTATAGCGGACGGCATTGAAGATCAGGTTTGAAAAGGCGCTTCTTAGTTGTTTCTCGGAGCCATACAGGTTGGCGTTGGTATGCGTGTGGAACAGGATCTGATGTTCTTTCTCGCCACTCAGCGAGCGCGCTTCGGCGCATATACTGTCGAGCATTAAGTTGATATCGACTTCCTGTTTTCCATTCTCTTCTGCCTTGGCATCCAGTTTTGATAACAACAACAGGTCATCGACCAAATGTCCCATATTGAGGGCTTGTTGGTGCATCATTTGCAATGGCTTGGCGACTGATTCCAATTGCGGATTATTTTCTGGATCCAGCATTTCGAGATAACCGGTAATCACAGTCAGCGGTGTTCTAAGTTCATGCGAAACGTTGGCAACGAAGTCCTGGCGCACTCTTTCCAGATGTTGTTTTTCAGTAATATCACGAATAATCACTAAACGCTGATCATCGTTATAGGGTGTAATCCGAATGTTGAGGATTAATCGCTCATCAGCTGGAGAGTGAATGATCAGGGGCTTGTTATAATCGCGGGTTTGCTCGTATTCGATGAAACTGGGGTGTCGTAACAAATTAAATAGTCGCTGTCCGATATCGGTGCTGGATTTCAGTCCTAATAAGCGTTCTGCTGCGCGATTAAACCAGCGAATTTCACCATTATTGCTGATGATCAATGCACCATCTTTCAGCGCTGAGGTTGAGGCTCTAAATTCAGAAATAATCCCTTTTAGCTTTTTTAGCTCTTTACGGTGTTTCCGCTGGAGCACAAAAAGATGATTAAAAATCTCACCCCAGATCCCCGGAGCTGAT
The DNA here is from genome assembly GCF_000024085.1 of Kangiella koreensis DSM 16069. Taxonomy (NCBI): domain Bacteria; kingdom Pseudomonadati; phylum Pseudomonadota; class Gammaproteobacteria; order Kangiellales; family Kangiellaceae; genus Kangiella; species Kangiella koreensis. The sequence goes on from NC_013166.1 coordinate 2,271,896, forward strand.
GGCGGATACAGCGCTCTTGATTTGACCAGCCATTTATACAACCGCGACAGTTGAATCAGATTCCAAAATAAATAGACGAATATAACAACGGCAACAGAAGCAGCGGCACGATCAAAGAGTGAACCAATCAGCCCAACGACCAGAATGATAAAGGCCAGAGTCCATACTTCTGTTTGCCAGTAACGATTCGTCCACATGATATTTGCGCGCCTTATGCTTAATTATTTTGCCGAGAAACGGTAACCAGATCCTCGCACAGTTTGCACATAGTTTTCTACATTATAATCTTGCAATGCTTTTCGTAAGCGACGGATATGAACGTCCACCGTGCGCTCCTCAACCACCACCTGCTGTCCCCATACAGAATCTAATAACTGTCCACGTGAATAGACACGCTCTGGGTGGCTCATGAAAAAATGCAGGATTTTATACTCGGTTGGACCTAAGTGAACTTCCTCACCATTGATTTGAACGCGATGTCCCGCAGTATCCAGCTGGATATCACCATGCGAGATTTGCTCGCTGGGATTATTCCCTTTACCGCTACGGCGCAAGACAGCCTGGACTCTGGCCAGCAACTCTCTTGGCGAAAAGGGTTTTACCACATAATCATCAGCACCGGCTTCCAGACCTTGTACCCGATCATCCTCTTCGCCGCGTGCGGTTAACATAATCACTGGCACATCCTGATACTTCTGATCTTTTTTCAGTTTCTTGGTCAATTCGACACCAGATGCACCTGGTAACATCCAATCCACCAGCATAATGTCAGGCACGAATCCTTCCTTTAACAGTCCGAACACTCGCTCAGCAGTCGCTGCCTGCTCAACCTGATAGCCGGCCTGTTGCATGCAAAAGGCGAGCATTTCACGAATATCGCGCTCGTCTTCTAAAATTAATACTTTTGCATTCATGTGTTTTCCTTGTTCTTTTCAGCTATTGTTCTGTTCAATGGCTTGGGTTATTCATCTTTTGCCAAACGCTGCATCTCATCCCAGCTTTTGTGGCGTACATCTTCACCCTGAACCAGATAGACTACATACTCGCAGATATTGTTAGCATGGTCACCAATCCGTTCCAACGCTCGCGCTGACCACATAAAGTCTAACACTTCAGAAATACGGCGCGGCTCTTCCATCATATAGGTGATGAGCTGGCGTGAAATAGCATTGTATTCTTCATCAGCCTGGTTATCCAACTTGGCTACATTGATTGCAGAATCAACATCCATTCGAGCAAATGCATCTAAAGAATCATGCAGCATTTTTTTTACGTGATTGCCCAGATGCAGCAAAGCACCATAATGCAGTTTGACATGTGCAGTAGCCATTTCTTTGTTAGCAAGTGCTTTAGCCATACGAGCTACTTTCTCGGCTTCATCACCCATCCGTTCCAGATCGGTAATAGTCTTGAGAATAGTAACAATTAAGCGCAAATCGCCCGCTGCTGGTTGGCGCTTTGCCAGAATTTTAGTGCATGCCTCATCAATTTTGATTTCTTTAGCATTGACCATTTTTTCGTTAGCAATAACCTTGTCAGCAATAGTGCTATCGTTGTTGGTAAAAGCATCTAGCGCCAGGGTGATTTGCTCTTCAACAATACCACCCATCGCCAGAACTTCTTCCCGCAAGTTTTCCAAGTCAGCATTAAACTGTTTAGAAATATGGGTTCCTAAGTGTTCGTTATCCATCATAATAAACCTCGTTTACCTTTCTTAATTAAGGTCAGAAATCAATCTTAGTACCAACCTGAAATTAACCGTACCGACCTGTAATATAGTCTTCGGTTTTTTTCTTTTCAGGGTTGGTGAAAATAGTATCCGTATTATCAAACTCAACCATGTCACCCATGTACATAAAGGCAGTATAGTCCGAAACCCGCGCGGCCTGCTGCATGTTGTGCGTTACAATCACAATGGTGTAGTCATTTTTCAGTTCGTTGATCAGCTCTTCGATTTTCAAGGTCGAAATCGGATCTAATGCTGAAGCCGGCTCATCCAGTAATAATACTTCAGGTTGCACCGCAATCGCTCGAGCAATACACAGTCGTTGCTGCTGGCCGCCAGACATACCTAACGCATTTTCATGCAGACGATCTTTAACTTCGTCCCAAAGTGCAGCACCTTTAAGTGCCCATTCAACCACTTCATCTAGCACACGACGTTTGTTTATGCCCTGCAACCGAAGACCATAAGCAACGTTCTCATAAATCGATTTTGGGAAGGGGTTCGGCTTCTGGAACACCATTCCAACCTTGCGGCGTAGTTCGGCAACATCAACACCAGGGCCATAAACATTCTGATTAGCCAGACGTATTTGACCTTCGGTGCGTGCAATATCAACCAGATCGTTCATACGGTTGAAACAGCGTAACAATGTGGATTTACCACAACCCGATGGTCCGATAAAAGCGGTTACTTTCTTTTCCGGGATATGCAAATCTATATCAAACAAGGCTTGTTTATTGCCATAGAATAGATTGAGATTTTCAACTTCAATCGCAATGTTTTCACCCGCTAAAGGATTATAAGTTTCGGCTTTCGCTGTATCGTTCTTCATATTCAGTTCTTGTGTCTGATTTTGTGTCCGCTCTTGTGTCATGTTTGTCACCTTTTGGTTGCTCAAAGTATTGTCGCTTGGCAGTTCAACTACTGCTCTAGCGCTTTATACTTTTCGCGTAAATTGTTACGAATCTTAATTGCTGCTACGTTCAATAGGATAATGATTAATACCAGCAACAAAGCAGTGGCATAAACTAATGGACGCGCCGCTTCAACGTTTGGACTTTGGAAACCGACGTCATAAATATGGAAGCCAAGATGCATAAACTTTCGTTCTAAATGCAGGAATGGAGCATTGCCGTCCAGGGGTAAAGTTGGTGCTAATTTTACGACACCTACCAGCATCAAAGGCGCAACCTCACCGGCGGCTCTCGCTACCGCTAAAATCAAACCAGTCATCATGGCTGGACTGGCCATCGGTAATACCGTTTTCCACAAAGTTTCAAACTTGGTTGCGCCTAGCGCCAAACTACCTTCACGAATCGATTTGGGAATCCGTGACAGACCTTCTTCAGTCGATACAATCACCACCGGCAGAGTCAACAGCGCAAGCGTCAGAGAAGCCCAGATCAAACCTGGTGTACCGAACATAGGCGCTGGTTTCACTTCGGGATAAAACAAGTCGTCAATCGAGCCCCCGAGGAAGTAAACAAAGAAGCCAAGCCCGAATACACCATAAACAATCGAAGGCACACCTGCGAGGTTATTCACGGCAATTCTAATGGTCCGAGTTAGCGGGCCTTGCTTAGCATACTCGCGCATATAAACCGCTGCCACCACACCCAACGGCGTAACCACCACCGACATTAGCAAGACCATCATTACAGTGCCAAAAATAGCTGGGAATACACCGCCTTCGGTATTAGCTTCACGAGGCTCATCAAATATAAACTCACCGAGTTTTGAAAAATAATGACCGGTTTTTTCCAGAGCATTCATATTATTTGGCTGGAATGCGCGCACCATATTATTGGCTGCAACATTTATTGTTCGTCCATCGACCAACTCGAACACCGCACTGTCGCGTTTGATCTGAGCATAGAGCTCATCCAACTGCTGCTGAAATTGCGCAAAGTCCTTCTTGCGATCCTGTCTACGTTGCTCAATATCAGCCTTAGCTTCTGGTGTTAGGTTACCTTCAATCTCCAGACGACGTTCTTCTAGACGCAGCTGTTCAATGTCATAGTTGATGCTGCCAATATCATCTTTTTCGATGTCACGGATTTGCTCGTGTAAGTCCGTAGCTCGATCAACTACTTTTGCCAATGCTTCAAAGTCGCCTTCATGCACCTTGCCATCATAGTTAACGGTTTTGACAAAGCCGTAAACATTGCCCCACTCGTGGCGCTCTAGAACAGTAACCTCTTGGTTGGTGTTGGTTGAGTGCAAATGTTTTAAATCAACCCAACGGAAATCGATTCCGTACATATCACGGTTGCCCACTTTTAGAAGATACTGCTCACGATCAACACCATCCTGAGTATCAATTTCATGGCTGTGTATTTCACCCAGAACCAACTCTTGCTTACCATCGACTTCAAAGGTAAATGTCTGTACATCCGCGGGCCAGAAATGGATTAGCCCTCGATAGGCAATAAGCAGCAATAGCCCAACCACCATCAATATTGAAATACTGATCGCGCCTGCATTGAGCCAAACCCAATGTTGTCCGCCTTGAAAGAATTTTTTACTCATCATTCAGCTCGCTTAATATTCTCATCAATTCTTCTTGGGTTTAAAGTGAACCGTACTTATTGCGCAAACGCTGACGCACAATTTCCGCAATGGTGTTAAACACAAAGGTAAACAGGAAGAGTACAAATGCCGCCAGGAACAATACTCGGTAATGCGAACTGCCTACTTCCGACTCCGGCATTTCAACTGCAATATTCGCAGATAAAGTACGGAAACCTTCAAAGATATTCATATCCATGATTGGCGTATTCCCTGTTGCCATCAATACGATCATGGTTTCACCAACCGCGCGTCCAAGACCAATCATCAGCGCCGAGAAAACACCGGGGCTCGCGGTTGGAATGACTACACGTGTCAATGTTTGCCATTGGCTAGCACCCAATGCTAATGAACCATTGGATAAATGCTTTGGCACACTGAAAATCGCATCTTCAGTAATCGAGAAAATAGTTGGTATGACGGCAAAGCCCATGGCGATACCGACCACTAATGAATTTCGTTGATCGTAGGTAATCCCCTGCTCGTTTAACCATGCAGGCATATTGCCATTGAACATAGCTGACTCAACTGGCTCGCCTAACCAGAAAGCCAGGAACGTACCAAAAATAATGATCGGGAATAGCAATGCAGCTTGCCAACCATCAGGCACACGATGCTTAATAGCGCCAGGCAATTTTGTCCAGGTAAATCCAAATAGAACGGTAACTATCGGTAGCAATATAATTAATAGAATGACACCCGCTAAATGCTCTTCAATCAGCGGTGCCAACCAAAGACCAGCCAAGAAACCCAAAATTACGGTTGGCAATGCTTCCATAATTTCAACGGTAGGCTTGACCATTGAGCGCATTTTAGGAGCCATAAAGTAGGCAGTAAATATCGCTCCGAAAATTGCCAAAGGCACAGCAAAAAGCATCGCATAAATTGCCGCTTTCAAAGTACCGAAGCTGAGTGGAACCAGTGAGAACTTGGATTCAAAGTCATTGGTCGATGCAGATGACTGCCAGGTAAATGAAGGCTCTTCATAACTTTCATACCAGACTTCATTCCACAGAGCAGACCAGGAAATTTCAGGATGTTCGTTTTCCACTGCAAACACTGTCGCCTGACCGTTGTTACCAATACCCACTAAGCTGTTACTGCGAGAGTTTATGGCCAAAGCCTGTAGACCTTGTCCAAAGTCAAACTCTTCCAGCTGTCGCTCTGAGGTGGTGTAGAAAATCCCCATCTTGCCTTTGACATCTGATGCAATAAATCCTTTGCGACGCTTTTCGATAATGATTTGCGAAATAGCATTTTCCGATAATTTAAAGTCGCGAATTTTCTTAAGATTAAAGCCATCATCTCCACGAACCTGGAACCACTGGCTAACAGCGCCTTCACTATCACCAATTAATAATGACGTCTGCCCCAACAGGAAAACGGCTTCAGTAACACTTCGTCCACCTTCCACCAATGATAGGCTTTCATGAAACTCCCACTCATCATCAACATGGCGATAGGCGATCAGATCGCCCTGTTCACTAATGATATATAACCAGTCAGGGCCTGGTGTGGTTAACACATATTTTGGTGCGAATGGAATCTCAAAGCTGTCGCGAGACTCTTCTTCCAAGGTAAGCTCTTCGGTCAGGAAGTTCTGATCGATAGAGTAAGTTACCGTAGTAACTTTCTGATCAGCACCAACCGATGCAACCACGATACCGTCTTCCCAGCGACTGCCGAACAGTCGAGTGATTGCGCTATCGGTCAATTCAAAACTGTCTTCACCGAAAGGATATTGAAGTTGTGGCTCAATGTGGCGCTCGTTATTCGGATAGCTGATTTTGTACTTATGAGAGAATAGCTGAAAGCTGCCATCGGCAAAGCCGGCGGCCATTAACCCTTTCAGATCCAGCTCAGCAAATGCTGTAGGCTGTGCATCATGCGAAAATCGTGCTTTATCAATAATGCTGCCATCTTCAACACTGAAAAAGCCTAAATCGCCGTTTTTACTGATAGAAAAAGCAATTTCACCGTATTCTTCCACCGACATATACTGCGGCTCAGATTGTTGCCAGCTATAATCCTGTTCCAACTCAACGCTGGCAGGCTTAAATATCGGAAACACCACCCAGAATAGGTAAAAACAGATAAGCCCTACCGCACCAATTACGGAAAGCCCGCCCAGCGCAATACTGTATCGAGCTATTAAGTCATTGATTTTTCTGCGCTTATGTTTGCCACTTTGGGTCTGTTGATCCAAAAGTTTGCGCGTGGTCTCTTTAACTGATGTATTCATGACTAATTAACCATTTATTGATGCAGGTTAGTATATAAGTCGTTTGTTACAGTTATATTAAGGTTATTAAGAAACAGGCAGGTAATGTGACAGCCGAATGGCATTATTATGAAGAGCCAGGTGCTTAGAAAAAGTTTCATGACAAGAAAGAGTTTCACAAACCCTTCGCTTTTCTGTCATGCAAATGTCATAAAATCTCCGTAAAATTGCCAGCGTCAATTAATTAAACCCCTTTATTGGAGAAGACAATGAAATTAAAACTAATCGCTGTAGCCGTTGCTACTGTAATATCTACTCCGGCATTTGCCGAAACAGAAACTTCTGGTAAAGCTGGTAGTGGCTTTACTGTTAAAACTGATGATGTCAGCTTCTCAGTATTCGGTCGTGTTCAATATGACATCGACATGTGGGATGGCGATGCTTTCTCAACTACAGATGAATCGGGTTCTGACTCTGAGATCCGTCGTGGCCGTATCGGTATCTCTGGCAAAATTGCTAAAGACTGGTCAGGCAAAATTGAAGTTAACTATAATGATGCCAGCGGGGAAAGCAATCTAGAAGATGCCTACATAAAATATACCGGCATTGATGGTGCAGATTTATTAATCGGTAAACACAAAGAGCCTTTCGGTTTTGAAGAAAACACTTCATCTAAAGATATCACGGCTATCGAGCGTACAACTATTACTAACGCATTGGCACCGGGTAAAAACTATGGTGTGTCATTAGGTGGCGGTAGCAACGAATTCACTTGGAAATTCGGTATTTACGATCGCGGTGAAGAAGGTAACAACATCGCAACTGGTTTCTCAGGCCGTGTAACTACTGCACCAATCGCTACTAAAGACGAAGTATTCCACTTAGGTTTTGGTTATACGCAAAGCCGTCTGGCTGGCAACACTTACGGTGAAGCCGATCAGCGTTTAGAACTTCATACAGCAGATGAAAAAGTAGGTTCTGGTTCTATTCTTGGTGAAAGCATCATGGCTTATAACCTTGAAGTGGCATACGCTTCAGGTCCATTCCATGCGCAAGCTGAATACTTCGACGGTGAAGTTGATGGTGGTAACTTGGCAGCAGACACCGACATCGAAGGTTACTATGCTCAAGCAGGCTATATCTTAACTGGTGAATCACGCCCATACAGCAAAGGCGTATTCAAGCGCGTTAAACCAAAAGGTGATGCAGGCGCTTGGGAAGTATTCAGTCGTTACAGCAACTATGAGCCAGGTACAGACGAAGCAGAAGTCTTCACATTAGGTTTGAACTACTACGCTAATGATGCAGTTCGTATCGGCTTGAACTATGTTTCAGCTGACATGACTGAAGGCGGCATCGACAAAGACGGCGACGGTTTAGCAGTACGTTTCCAATACGTATTCTAAAACGAACCTCTTAAGTTAGTTTCAGTGATTAAGGGCGCGCAATGCGCCCTTTTTTATTGTCTGAAATTTTTACCTTAGAAAAATTGTTGAGGGCGGCCGTAGCTTGGCACTACAACCTTTTTTCTAATAGTAGGTTAGCGGTGACAACAAAACAGAGACGCTTATCAAGCAAAACTTGCATTAAATCCCTCATTCATAAACCTGCTTGGCCAACCCCAATTTTCAATGCATTAACTTAGTGAAGGGGGTTAGTTCCAACCAGCTTAAGCCCCAGCGATCAAAGTCTTGTCGGAGTATGATTAGCTCTAAAGGCTGATGCCCAGCTTCTAAATGCACTTTATGCCGCTGTGATACAGAGTCATCGATACCGCGCTCAAAGCTGGCAGTTCTAGCCAGTTTTCTACCTTGCCAGAGTTTAAAAAACTCACCGTTTTGGAAGCTACTGCCTTTAGCCATTTGCACAGATGCTGTAGCCTTCAGGGCAGTGTTTTGGCGTAAAGTCGGAGGTCCACTCCCTGAATTCTTCCATCGTAAATTGTCGCCAGCCACGTATATCAACCAAGGTCGCAACATCTAATTCGAGTTCATCCAGTGCCTTGGCAAAACGAACCATATCGTGATAAATCCGCGGCTTGGCCGTTTTTAACTCGGTCACATAGTGGTCTTCTGCTAACACCATTTTTGCAGCCGGTAAGTAAGCCAGCAGGTAGTGTTGTGCATGCGCAGTGGCGATATCAAACAGTGTTACGTCACCCAGCGTGAATGATTCTCGCGGTGGCACTACCAGTAGCTTTTCCGCAACCAATGCGTCACTGACATGCTTTAAGATAGTTTCCTGATGTGACTCGGCAACTACCAGCATTGCGCCCAGCGACAATGCATTGTCTAGCCCTCTGACGTTGGCATTATGATGATGCGTGACCACAAAGTACTTGAGTGGCTTATCATGCTTTGACACTTGTTTAATCGCTGCAAAATTTTCCTCTATTGCATCTGCCGCACCCATGGCGATGTAATAATCGGCTTGCTCAATAAATACTGTTAGTGCGCGACCACTACCTGCCTGATAGACATTATCTGTCAGTTTTTTTGCTGTTAACCCCGGGTTTTCAATGGTTTCTCCCCAAGCCGTAAAATCGTTAAAGCCGCTAAAGGCCGTTGTCAGATCTGGATTGAGTTCAAGATCACGATGCACTGAGCTCAGACGCAGCTGGCCATTAACAAAGAAATTCATATCACGGGCAAAGGCCAGCTCTCCAGTCGTCTGGTGATTGGAAAAAATATAAAGCATGTCACCGGCACGCGGGTGCTGGCGCAGTATCTTGTGTATCAGCCCGGAAGTCTTATCGACAAAGTAGGTATAGCGCTCACCAGATGCATGTTTAAGCATTAACTTTTGCTGCAACCGGCCACGATAGTATTCATCACCACTATATTGTACTTCTGACACTAAACCCGCTAAACGTTTAGCCTGAAGCGTATCGCTACTACGTTCCAGCGAAGCTCCTAAGCGTTCAAATTTTGCCCAGTTTTCCACCGAGTATTTTTTATGCAGAATATCGTACATCACTGTGCTATCGCCTTGCTGAATCCACTTTTCCAGATCCAGCGTGGTTCGTGGCACCCGATACGACAGCAAACTCTTGCGCTGGTTTTTATAGTCGATGGTTAACTCTTCATTGATACGCCATAGTTCAGGCACATCGGGCGTTTCACCCTCACCTGGCCAGGGGCCTTTGTTGTAATCAACGACTTTAATGCTGTCAGCGTTAAGCAGGGCGGGGCCACCGTAGGCCACAACTAGCTTATTGATAATGGTCGCTTTTATGTCGGACGTTGAGGTATTTGCTACAACAGTACTTTCAGCTCTGGTAGCTGCAAATGGTACCAGCCCCAATATCAGACAGCCGGTAATCAGGTAAGTCAGTAGTTTCATTAATTCTATTCCTGTCATGTAATTACTGGATGCTAACAAGGAGATCGTCGTGAATTTGTCAAGCTGACATCATCAGAGGCCTGGCGCAAAAAGCACACCCCCAGCCAAAAAAACCAAATGATTTGTGAAACCCCAAAAAGCTCTTTGAAAATCATAAGAGGAGTAATTGTGGCGACCCCAGCTAAACCAACTGCAATACCTAAGTAATTCAGGTTCTTAGATAAAACGTCTGCCTTTAGCGCTAGAACGCTGACAAGTATTACCCATACCGCCCCAACAATTTCGTTATCTCCACCAATGCTTTGTGCAATTGTCATTAGTATGGTCCAAGCATCCAATGCTTTTTGAGCATCAGTGTGGGCTATATCAATAGCATAGGTGACGCCACTAATTGCTATCATACCGCTTGCGATCACCAAGCCTACCCATAGATATCCAAAAGCGGTTGTTACAGACTTTAGAATTTCGCTAGCATTCCCCAGTATGCGCGACGTGCCAGTGACTAGCATCGATAAAACTAAACCAAACAGTATGTAGGTAATAAACAAAAAAGCTGAGGTTATAGTTTGGTGCTCTGCAATGAACATCATCTTGGTTGGAGCGTCACTCTCATGGGGGAAACTCCAGTACGCGCCGTAGTACACGAATGCAGAGATGTAAATAAACGACAGCACTAGCGCTGCTATTCCGGTAACATAGTTGGCCGACCTCATTTTTTTGCCTTTTCCTTTAACATTAATTTGTGGAAGGCATGAAGGTTGACGTGTTCTTGGATTGCTATCGACCGTGCATGACGGCTAGGACTTTTTGAGCAAACATTTTCTAAGGTAAACCATAAATGCAAACCTATTTTGCAAACTACGTATTCGCTGCCACTCTGGGACTCGTTAGCATTGTGGTCCCTATGCTCATTGCAAGAAGAGAAATCAGTCAAGCTTATATTATGCTAGCGCTCTTTCTGATGTTCTCATCATTCGCAAACGCCCTGCCAATTTTGATACAAGCTGTACCTGATATTGGACTTTATAGTCTTGCAACAGTTATCCCCAGCTACATTTGTCAGCCAATATGTCTGTGGTTTTATGTCAAAGCCATATGTTCACCCACAGAGTGGCATATCAATCAAAATCGATATTTACACTTTGTGTTGCCTGCACTTGCTTTGTTATATACCTTGGTGCTGATATTGACGCCCTCTCAATATCTGGTTGAGCTGATGCATGGGGCAGAACAACCTCTTTCGCAAACAACGGAATTACTGGCAATGTCCACTTTCGCCTTTATGTTGATTTGGATAATTCAGTCATCAATTTATATTTACTTGATAATTCGACGCTTGCTAACTTATCGCAGAGAACTTAAGCAATTGTTTGCCTCTAACGACAAGCGAGAAATGGGCTGGCTATTTTTCGTCATTTCAGGGATATCCGTTGTTTGGATACTCGCTTTCTTCACACTTTTACTGAGCTTCTCGGGTAAAGCAAATGATGTATTAACAAATACACTATTGGTAGGTTACTTTGCACTTCTTTGGTTAATTTCGTTTTGGGGCTTGCGGCAAAAGCCTGGCTTCAATGAGCGATACCTGCAAAAAGAGGACCTTGATACTATTGCTACGTTGACAACGTTGGAAGGAACACCGGCAAAGTACAGCCGTTCCGGGCTTGATGAGCAGCGTTCTGAAAAAATTGCTGACAAAATCGAACAAGTTATGAAAGCTAAGTCATTGTACTTAAACCCGGATTTATCGCTTAAACTACTGGCAGCTGAGATAGCAGAAAAACCTAATTATGTTTCGCAAACACTGAATCAAAAACTAAACAGTTCGTTTTTTGATTATGTGAATAGCCACCGAATTGAGTATAGCAAACAACTAATCAGGCAGAACAAACTGCCCATCTTAGACGTTGCGTTCGCGTCAGGCTTCAATGCAAAGTCATCATTCTACAAGGCTTTCAAGTTGAAAACTGGGCAAACCCCAAAACAATTTGCTGCTAAAAAAGCCACTATTGGCCTTGAGTGATGATTAAACTGATTGTAAAGACCTAACCAATTAAGCCTTAGACACTGCCTTTCAGTCTTTAAATACCCAGAGAATGCCGTTAAAAAAGCTGATGTAATAGTTACTGATATGGCTTTGTCCGGGCATAACTTCCGTTTTCCAGTGTAAGTTTTCTGGCGCTTGTTCAGATAAAAGCTTTATAAAATGTTGGTAGGCGCTGTAAACAGCTTGCCCCTCCGAGACCTCCGAGGCCATTAATAATCAATTCAGGTATGGCTTCCAACTCTAGATACAACCGAGTCGCAAGCAAGGCATGCGGCAGGTGTCTTTCACCATCCAGCAGATATAGAACTGGATAAGCATTTTCTGATTTAGTGTAAGCTTCCGGCAAATGAATAGAAATGCTTCTGCTTTGATTTAATACTTTAGAATGAAGTTCAACTTGAGTCACAGTACCAATCAATAGTGCTTTTTTATTTATTACTAAATCAGCATCAATTGCCGTTTGATTACCCACAGATTCACTCGAAGCAAAAATAGCCATGATTACAATAGAGTACCCAATCACCAGCTTACGAACACTTGGAGCTGTCTGCTGCACAAAGGCTTTATTGACTCGTCTTGAAAGCATACTTGCTGTGCCCTCTTCCTAATTCTGATTTGTTATTACGCCAGCTGACGACTGGCGCACAGTGGTTTACATTACAGCATTAATTTAGTTTTTAACTCACTGACGTAATCATGCTCTGGATAACGTTTTGCAAACTCAGAATATGCTTCTCGGGCTTGATTGAGTTGCCCCTGCTCCAACGATTGAATAATGAACTGAGCATCAAATTCAGGGTGAGAGAAATGCTTACTGATCACCTGCATGATTGCCAGCTCTCGAAGTTTGTCAGCATCATCAGCTAAGCGGTAGGCATAAAAGCCGTATAAAGCCAGGTAGTTAATATCAATATTGTGATTGGGATTTTGCAATGCCAGATCAATAACAACTGGACCATTTTGACGCGCCTGCGACAGCAAAGACATAGTGTTTTCGTCTGCAAAAGGGGTACGCTGAACGACCGCTAAATCAAGCGCCAACACCATGGCTTCAGCTGCTTTTGCAACAGAGCCAGGATTCTGTGCGGTAATCAGTTTGCCATCAACCGCGACGTAAGGCAGCATCGGAGCATTTTGAACAAAGCGCGCGCCATTCTTAATCAGACGATCCTGAAGTAGGAAAGGAAACTGTGCCACATGTTCACCACTAAAAGCTTGCTCTTCAACGTTGGTAAAACCATTGACCTGTTTACCGGCGACAAAGTAACTGCCATCAGATAACTTGATATCAGCAATTGCTGCCGGCCCATGACAAACTGCAGTGATCACTTTATCGATTTGCACAGCATGGGTTAACAGTTGTTGTGTTGCTTCATGAGCGGGCAAATCCAGCATGGCCCCAGCACCACCAACAATAAAGACACCATCATATTGGCTAATATCAATATCCTCTGTTGCCAGAGTATTTGCTAACTTTTCTGTAGCCAAAGCTTTAAAGCGCTGAATATAGTCCAGCGAGTCTTTATTATTTTTCACCAGTACCGCGCCGCCCTTTGGGCTGGCAATATCTAATTTTACGCCATTGTCATGCAACACCAGATAGGACTGGGCCAACTCTTCCAGATCATAACTCAGTTCAGGGTTCGCCTCGGTGCCGTAGCTGGAAATCAGCATCAGTACGCGTTTCTCATCAGCGAATGCAGCCTGGCTGGTAAACAACATTACAGCAAACAAATAAGTAAATAATTTCATCGTGATACTCCTGTTATTTGATGGCTGTATGTTAGCAGTGAGAATGTCGGGATATTGTCAAGCTCTTATAGCACTACATCCGACAAAACCTTCACAAACTGCTTGTTAACATTAGCTTCAATACATAGGAGCCATATTATGAAAACCATTGCTTTTTTAGTGAGTTGCTTATTGTTTCTCGTCGGATGTTCAAGTAGTCATCTAGACATTTTCCCAGAGCTCGATGATCCCGCTTTAATGCAGGAAAAGATTGCACCAGAACTTTTACATCAGGATATTGATGCCTTTGTTACTGGCGTAAAGCAAAGGCACCCAGATTTTTCTGGGTATGCTGATGAAGCGAAACTAAACCTACTGGTGGAACAGACCAAAGCAAATATTACGGCCCCTATGACACGCAAAGAGTTTTTCCGTCATATCGGCAGGTTGTCCCATGCGTTTCAGGATGGACACAGTTTTTTGATTTGGCCATACCAGGAACTGAACTACCTACAAAAGAGTGGTGAGAAGCCTTTTCCTTTCTCGATAGATTTAACAAAAAACGGTGTCTTCGTACCTGTTCAATATGCCTCAGAAAATCAGAACCTCTATGCTGGAAGCCAAGTTATCAGTATTAACGGCTTGGAAATTTCGCAGATTTTTTCTGAAGCCCAAAACTATGTAGGCGGTGAAACACAAGAGTTACGTGAAGCTTTTGTGGCAGAACGATTTCCACATTTACTGTGGGCCGTTTTTGGTTTTATTGGACAGTTCGATGTTGAGTTATTACATCAAGGACAACGCCAGACGTTACACATAGATAACAGCCAATCCTGGAGGCTCGCTGCTACTGAGACTCGGCAGGTTTCTGATGAGTTTGTTTACAGGCAGCTAAACTCGAAAGTTGGCTACTTGAATGTTGACAGCTTTGACATCGAGCCCAGCAAATTTTCCAATCAACTTGATACTGTGTTTAGCCGCATTCAACAAGACAAGGTGCAAGCATTGATTATTGATATTCGCGATAACACTGGCGGCAACACTGATACCGCCACAGAGCTTGCTCGTTACATAGCTGACAAACCATTCAGGTTAGTCTCCAAGGTCACTGAAAAGCTGAATCAGGACAATAGAGGTTTGTTCAGTTACAAAGGCAAACCTGGCGACATGGTAACGAAAGATTGGGACGATTATGTAAAGCCGCTAGATTCTGAGCATCATTTTGATGGCAACGTCATCGTGTTGACTGGCCCAGTGACTTATTCCGCTGCTATCGTGTTTGCAACAACTGTTCAAGATAACCAGTTTGGTCTTCTCGCTGGGCAACCGACAGGAGGATTTGCCAACCAGAGTGCTCAGGGTAATTTATTTAACTTACCGCATTCACAACTTAGAGCCTATGTTGCTACCAGGTTGCTAGTAAGGCCTAGTGGTAATGCAGAAACCACTGCGGTAGTGCCCGACTTAGTGATAGATTACTCTTTGCAGGATCAGCAAAACGCAGTCGACACCGTACTAGAGCACGTGCTACAACGCTTAGATGAGGTGCTTGCTGAGAAATAAGCAGCCTTATAATGATATTCGCTGCAGCCGCACCTAACCCGCGAAGAGAAGACTAAGCATGGCAGTATTGTCCATATTATTGATTGAAGATACACAGCAGATTGGCCAGGAAATCTGTGATTTCCTCACTGAGCAGGGGATGCAGGTTGATTATGCAGCCACTGGTAGTCAGGGAATTCAGCTGGCCCTGCAGCAACAGTACGATGTCATCGTGCTGGACGTGATGCTGCCTGACATTAATGGTGTAGCAGTCTGCAAAACCCTAAAACAAGAGTGCGATCCAACACCCGCCATATTAATGCTTACTGCCCGTGACAGTATTGCTGATAAAAGCCTAGGATTTGACGCAGGTGCCGATGATTATTTGACCAAGCCCTTTGATTTAACGGAGTTATTATTGCGTTGCCAGGCATTGGCAAGACGGCATCAGCTGCATCAGTCGCAATCCATTCAAATCGGCGAACTGGTAGTAAACGAAAAGCAGCAACTGGCACAGCGTGAAGGACAAACATTAAAGCTCAGCAGTACCGATTTTACGATTCTGATGCTGCTGGTCCATGCCTATCCAAATGCAGTCAGCCGCCAACAACTCATCAACAAAATATGGGGTGACGATGCCCCTGACAGTGATGTTGTCCGCTCACATATTTACACCTTACGCCAGGCTTTGGATAAACCTTTTGCCACCCCCATGTTAACCACGTTACATGGAATCGGCTTTAAACTAGAGGCAATAGAGCAATAATGTTTGAAAGCCGGAGTCTAAAAGCCACTCTACAACAGAGCATAGTAGTGTTTTCACTGCTGCTGGCACTGTGTTTTATACTTCTGCTGATAAGCTACGCCTGGATAGTTGAAGATAACGTATTTAACCGACTGGTATCATCTGAGGCACAGTTTATTGAGCAGCACTATTATAAGACTGGTGATATTGCCTCTCCGCGCCAACCTTTTATGACTCTCCACCCTGGTTGGGAATCGCTACCGGAGCAAATACAGAAGCTGCATCAGTTATCACCCGATCGTGTTGAGTTTCCAAGTGGCGATAAAGGAACTCTACATTTACTGCCTATCACACTCGGAGTGGAGCAATGGGTACTTGCAGCAGACGTCACAACCTTTGAGGTAACCCGTGACTATTTACCAAGACTTATTCCATGGCTGCTGCTGGCGCTGGCAACAGTTCTACTCCTGGCATTTGTGTTATCACGATATTTAAGCCGCAAAATTATCCAACCCTTGGAATACATTACCGCCAATGTGAAGCAGCATAGTCCCGGGCAGACATTGACTCTGAAAGAGTCTTTACCCAACAATGAAATTGGTTATCTGGCACACGCGATCCAAAGCAATATTCAGCAGCTACAAACTGCTCTGGCTCGTGAAACTGATTTTACTCGAGATATTAGTCACGAACTACGCACTCCGGCAACCGTACTGAAAATGGTGCTAAGTCGTCTAAATACAACTCAGCCACTGGATAAACAAACGCTACTGCAGCTTAAACAATCCGCCCAGCAGATGGAGCAGACCATTCATGTGTTACTGGCACTGGCCAGAGAAGAGTCGATGCAGACAGAAACTCTATGTTTATTGGAAGAAATTGAGCACTGCCTTGTCAACAACCAGCAATTGTTAAAACATCCTGAATTGCAATTACAACTGGAGGTGTCGTCAGAAAATCGGGTAGCGGCAAATAAAAATCTGCTGCATATCTTGCTCAACAACATCATTGATAACAGTCTGTCTCACGCCAGTGAAGACTTGCTCAATATCCAGTTGAAAGGAAATCAACTTTGTATCGCTAACCCAGTTACAACGAGTAGCCCCGAAAATCCGCTCACTCCTGGAGTAAAAGGCCAGAACAGTCCGGGTATTGGTCAAGGTTTACATATCGTTAACCGTATTTGCCAGATCTATCAATGGCAACTTGATTCACGCCACTCTAATAATTGGTTTTATCTGACCATCGATTTTTCAGGATAGGCTCTACCATACTGTGACTAATGAATAATCGCAGCCTCGGACTCCAGCACTCCTTGCATCACACCTGTAAACAATTATGATAAGAAGAAATTACAAGGAGCAAATACCATGTCTGACTTTCTCGGCTTTGATTGGACCAGCCTGTTCTGGCCAGTGGCGGTACTCGTCATCGGCTTCTTTGCCTACCAAATCCTGCAGAAGTTCTTTTCATTAAGCAAAAATAAAAACACCAATGTGGTGCTGCAAAGACAGCTGACCAACATTGTCTTTATGCTGCTGCTGATCATTATTTTTGTATTAGTGTTACCGATTGAAGATAGCTTGAAGAATCAGATTATCGGTCTTATAGGTATCGTGCTGTCAGCTTCCATTGCACTGAGCTCTGCAACTTTTCTCGGCAATATCATGGCGGGGATCTGGTTACGCTCGGTCAGAAACTTCAGACTCGGTGATTTTATTGAGGTTAAAGGTATGTTTGGACGCGTATCCGGTCGTGGACTCCTGCATACCGAACTGCAGGATCGTGAGCGTGATTTAATCACACTGCCTAACCTGTTTCTGGCGACTAATCCGGTCACCGTTATGCACAGCGACGGCACCATCATTTCTACCGAAGTTTCACTGGGCTATGACATTGACCATAAGGTCATTGAGCCGCTATTACTTGCAGCAGCTGAAAAGGCAGAGCTAGACAAGCCATTTGTATATATCGAGAAACTGCTCGACCATGCCATCGTGTATAAAGTTCATGGATTAGCAACCGATATTAACACCCTGCTCTCCAGTCGTTCGAAACTTAATGCCTGTGTTCTCGACAGTCTCCATCAGGCAGGTGTTGAAATCGTATCACCAACTTTCAGAAACCAACGTATGGTTGATGAAATCACTTATATCCCTAAAGCAAGTAAAGCCAAAACAACCAAGAACAAGAAATCCAGCAATGGTGAACCCGAGTCAGTTATCTTCGATAAAGCCAATAAAGCCGAGCTGGTCGATCAAACACGCCAGCAGATTGAAAAGTTGGAAGACTCGGTTGACGAACTCAATAAAAAGATAAAAGAATCATCCGACAGCGAGCAAAAAGATAAGCTCAAAACCAAACAGCAGAAAACGAAAGACAAAATTGAAAGTCTTAAAGAACAGTTGATAATTGAAGAAACAGAGTTGAATAAAGAAGGTAAAGGCGAGGATTAGTCATACCCAGGAGCGAGTGCCACCACCCTACAATCTCATCTAATTTTAACCCACAAAAAAAGCGGCCTAAGCCGCTTTTTTTGTTACTACTTAGTTTATCAACTAGTCATTGCTAGCCATAAATAAGCGCAATACATACCAGAACATCATGGCGACACTGGCAAACAATTGAAGCGCAGCTCCCACATAACGATCTTCTGGGTAGTGGTGTAACACATTAGACGTATCATACAGGATAGCAGCACCAGCAAAGCCAATCATAGCGACACTGAACCAGGTTCCAAGCTGGAAGCCAAAAATAAAGGCTGCACCGATGGCTAATATTGCTAAGCCAAATGCCCACATTAAGATACCACGCAAGAACGAAAAGTCCTTACGAGTATAAAAAACAATGGCCGTTAAAAGTGCAAATCCGGCAAGTGTTACCGTAGCAGCACTTTGAATGACACCATCAGCCATTTGCGCAGCCATCAAAAGAAGAGGAGCGAATATAATTGCTTCAGCAATGATCAAACCTGCAAGGCTTGAATATTGCGTCACTTTGGACTGCGAAGTATGGGCAATGTGAGTGGCCGCCCAAGAAACAGCAATAAAGCCGCCCATTAAAACCAGCCAACCAGCGCCGAATGAAAATACCCATTGTGCGATGGCTAATGAAATGCCTGATTGATAGAAATAAACGCTTAATAATACGAATGCAAAAATCGCACCTAATAAATGGTTATAGGTTTTGGTGATAAATTTTGCGCGATCACCCAATCCACCACGAGTAACGACTTGTTCTTCTGTTTGTTGATAGCTCATCAATGTCTCCTTTGTTTAAGCTTTAATTATTACTCTTTTAATGTTCTGCTCAGAACGGAATGTCATCATCAAAATCATCATCCATGGCCGGAGCTGGCTGTGGGTTTTGATTCTGATTTTGGTTATTTTGATTATTGCCGCCACCGAAAGAAGCTTCACCACCGCTACGGCCACCCAGCATTTGCATTTGACCATTGATATCAATGACAACTTCAGTGGTATATTTATCCTGACCTGATTGGTCAGTCCATTTACGGGTCTGTAGCTTACCTTCAAAGTAAACTTGCGAGCCTTTTTTGAGGTATTCACCTGCGATTTCAGCTAATTTCCCGAAGATGACAATTCGGTGCCATTCGGTTTTTTCTTGCTGCTGACCGGTGTTCTTATCTTTCCAGGTCTCAGAAGTAGCTAACGTGAGGTTGGCAATCGCTCTACCGTCTGGTGTGTAACGAATTTCCGGATCCTTCCCTAAATTTCCTACTAAAATGACTTTATTTACGCCGCGACTGGCCATTGATTACTCCTGTCTATGTCTTTTAATCTACTAAAATATTTAATTATCAATATATTAGGCTTGAATTCGGCCTAACTTTTCTA
Source organism: Kangiella koreensis DSM 16069 (assembly GCF_000024085.1). NCBI lineage: Bacteria > Pseudomonadati > Pseudomonadota > Gammaproteobacteria > Kangiellales > Kangiellaceae > Kangiella > Kangiella koreensis. The sequence goes on from NC_013166.1 coordinate 2,291,675, forward strand.
ATTCTTCACGCTCGATGGTCGAGTCGTCCACCCGCAAATATACCTTGCCTTTATGGTCGTCCGCAATGGCTTCGATAACACCAGCCAGCTTTAATGCAGATTCTTGCACAGCTTTAGCCGTATCGGCCTCGTCCAACTCCAGTACCCAGCGCTTCACTTCCGGTAGCTTACCCAGCCAGCCCAGCGCCAGCCCAGCGATAATCATCAAGCCAATATTCAGCCAGATGACGCCAGTGAAGCCCAAGCTTGGCAACAGATAGCCAGTCACACTACCACCGAGGAAAGCCCCTAAAAATTGACTGGTTGAGAATATGCCTAAAGCTGTACCGCGGTATTGAGCACCATAAAGGTTGGATACTGTTGAGGGCAACTTGGCTTCCAGTAAATTAAAGCCGGCGAAAAACAAGGTCAGCACCACCAGCCAGAACCACAAACTTTGCCAGTTGCTTAGCAAGGTTAATAACGACATGGCCAGTAACACGAAAGCCGCCTGCATCACCTGGCGATGCCAGCCTTTCTTTTCAGCATTGATCATCATCGGTAGCATAACGGCAATGGAAAGCGCCAGCACCACTAGATAGATCCAGGAGTGCTGAGACAACTCAAAACCACTGGCAATCATTTTGTCGGGCACAACCAGGAACACTGCAACCAGCGCCCAATGAATCACAAACACCGACAACGCCAGTACGAAGATGCGCCCTTTAGCGGTGACGTAGCGCCAGCGCTCGGCAAAGCTCAGGTCAATGGTTGGCATATCGACAGCACGCACACTCGGCACCACAAAAATGGCAACCAGCAGTGCAAGAAACGCCAATATGGCAATCACATAAAACAGACCTTGCAAATTGAGCCAATTAGACAGCAAAGGCCCCAGCACCAGCGATAAGGCAAAGGCCAGACCAATACTGGCGCCAATCATCGCCATGACTTTCGAACGCTGATGGGGCCGACTTAAATCGGCAGCTAACGCCATGACCGCACTGGCAATCGCACCTGCACCCTGTAATGCACGGCCAGCAATCAATCCCCAGACCGTTTCGGAATTGGCAGCGACTAAACTACCTACGATAAACACCAACAAGCCCGCATATATTACCGGCTTGCGACCTATTTTGTCGGAAAGCAATCCCAAAGGAAGTTGCAGGATGGCCTGCGACAGACCATAAATACCAATTGCCAAGCCCAATAGAGGTAGTGTGGCACCTTCCAGGCCCTCACCAAGCACTCGAATAACCGGCAACAGCATGAAAAGGCCAAACATGCGCAAGGCGAAAATGCTGGCTAGCGAAATAGCGGATTTTTTTTCTAGCGTGGTCAGTGAAGACGATTTCATACACAATCCAATAGCTTAGGGCTTTTCGTTTAATTTTTAGTCAGCTAGTATTTGACTTTAAGCCCCAACAAACCTTTTCTGTTTAAGGCAATTCACGTTATAGTTAACGGCTGCGATTTTCTCACTTTAAACCGCAAAACCCAAATTTATTTTAAAGTAGCGCCTGATAGCTTCTAGCTAATCGCTCAGTCAGCTTCTAGCGACCAAGATATTGGCATTAAATTCACAAGACACATGCATAATACAGCGCTACTTCTGTTAGCTCACACAAACGAAATAGGAAACTGATGGACAACATTGACATCCGCGGTGCCAAGACCCACAACCTGAAAAATATTGACCTCGTTCTACCTCGCGATAAGCTAATCGTCATTACCGGTTTGTCCGGCTCAGGTAAATCATCCCTTGCCTTCGACACGCTTTACGCCGAAGGCCAGCGACGTTATGTGGAATCATTATCCGCTTACGCACGTCAGTTTCTGTCGCTCATGGAAAAACCGGATGTGGAACACATCGAAGGTCTGTCGCCAGCGATTTCCATTGAGCAAAAATCCACATCGCATAACCCACGATCCACGGTGGGTACCATTACCGAGATTTATGACTACTTGCGTCTGCTGTTCGCCCGCGTCGGTACACCGCATTGCCCCACTCACCATTTACCACTCGAAGCGCAAACCGTCAGCCAGATGGTGGATCATGTGTTGGCACAGCCCGAAGGCAGCAAGTTAATGCTGTTAGCACCGGTGATTAAGAACCGTAAAGGCGAGCACATTCAGTTGTTGCAAGAGCTGCAAGCGAAAGGCTTCGTTCGAGCGCGTATCAATGGCGAAGTGCATGACTTATCCGCAGCACCTGCAATGGAACTGCATAAAAAACACACTATTGAAGTCATCGTGGATCGCTTTAAAGTCAAAACCGATATGCAGCAGCGTCTGGCCGAATCCTTTGAGACGGCGCTTGAGTTGTCCGATGGTATTGCTCGTGTTGCTTCGATGGATGAAGACAGTGAACAGGAAGATATGGTCTTTTCGGCCAAATACGCCTGCCCCACTTGTGGTCATTCAATCCCCGAGTTAGAGCCACGAATCTTCTCTTTCAATAACCCAGCCGGTGCCTGCCCCACTTGTGATGGATTGGGCATTGACCAGTTTTTTGATCCGGACAAAATCATCACTAATGAAGATATTTCATTGGCTGGTGGTGCTATTCGAGGCTGGGATCGTCGAAACGTCTATTACTTCCACATGCTGAAGTCATTAGCCAAACACTACAAATTTGACATTGAAGCGCCGTGGAGTAGCTTAACCAAAAAAATTCAGGACGTGGTCTTATACGGCAGTGGCAAAACTCAGATTGACTTTGAATACAGTAATGATCGCGGCGACAACTACCAACGCAAGCATCGTTTCGAAGGCATTATTCCGAACATGCAACGTCGCTACCACGAAACCGAATCCGGTGCGGTGCGCGAAGAATTACAAAAATACATGACCACCCAGTCCTGTAGTTCTTGCGGCGGTACACGTCTGAATGAAGACTCGCGTAATGTATTTATCGATGGCACCACCTTGCCGCAAGCAACCCACTGGTCAATTGAGCAGGCGCATCAGTATTTCAGCACACTAGACCTGCCTGGTCAGCGTGGTGAAATTGCTTCTAAGGTGTTAAAAGAAATTGGCCAGCGCTTAAGTTTCCTGGTCAATGTCGGACTAGACTATCTGACCCTGGAACGAAGCGCCGATACTTTATCGGGCGGTGAAGCACAACGGATTCGTTTGGCCAGCCAGATTGGCGCAGGCCTGGTCGGCGTAATGTATATTCTCGATGAACCATCAATTGGTCTGCATCAACGTGATAACGATCGTCTGCTACAAACACTGACTCATCTGCGTGATCTGGGCAACACTGTCATCGTAGTTGAGCATGATGAAGATGCAATTCGTGCCGCTGACTATATCGTGGATATTGGCCCGGGCGCAGGTGTACATGGTGGTGAAATCGTCGCTAAAGGTACTTTCGAAGATATTAAAAAAGCCAAGGGCTCGTTAACGGCTCAATACTTGACGGGTGAGCTTAAAATTGAAGTGCCAGAGAAACGTACGCCGTTCGATGCCAAGCAAACGATTAAAGTTCTGGGCGCAACGGGCAACAACCTGGCTCAAGTCAACCTTGAAATTCCGATTGGACTGCTAACCTGCATAACCGGTGTTTCAGGCTCAGGTAAATCAACCCTGATCAATGACACCCTTTATCCAATTGTCGCGCGCGACATTAATCGCTCCAGTTTGCAGCCGAAACCTTATGAATCGATTGAAGGTCTAGACCATATCGACAAAGTGGTTGATATTGACCAAAGCCCGATTGGTCGTACACCGCGATCAAATCCTGCGACTTATACCGGCATTTTTACACCGATTCGCGAACTGTTTGCCGGTACACAAGAATCACGCACACGCGGTTATAAACCTGGTCGCTTTAGTTTTAACGTCAAAGGCGGACGCTGCGAAGCCTGTCAGGGCGATGGCGTTATCAAAGTAGAAATGCACTTCTTGCCAGATGTCTATGTAGCCTGTGATGTGTGTAAGGGTAAACGCTACAACCGCGAAACCCTGGAAATTTTATACAAAGGTAAAAATATTCACCAAGTATTGGATTTGACGGTAGAAGATGCCCGCGAATTCTTTGATGCCATTCCGGCAGTCGCGCGTAAATTACAAACCTTGATAGACGTTGGCTTGTCATACATCACACTCGGCCAGGCTGCGACAACTCTTTCCGGCGGTGAAGCACAACGTGTGAAGTTATCGCGCGAACTATCCAAACGCGATACGGGGCAGACGCTCTATATTCTTGATGAACCGACCACAGGCTTGCACTTCCACGATGTTAATCAACTACTCAAAGTTCTGCATCGCCTGCGCGATCACGGCAACACAGTAGTCGTCATCGAGCACAACCTGGACGTCATCAAAACCGCCGACTGGATTGTCGATCTCGGCCCAGAAGGTGGTAACAAAGGAGGACAGATCATCGCCACAGGTACGCCGGAAGACGTCGCTAAAGTTAAACAATCTTATACAGGCAAATACCTGAAACCAATGTTGAAGTAATATTGAAATAAAAAAAAGGGCGACCACTGGTCGCCCCTACAGATACCCGTATTTTTAAAAGAATAGCTTTCTAAAGAATATCTTCCTGAGCTTCCTGCTCTAACTTGGCGAGTGCGGCTGCTTCTTTCTTTCTCATGATGCGCTTTTGATAACGCGACTGAACGATGTCGCTGAGTACCATGATCGCTATCACAAAGTAGAAGGTCGCTTTGTTCATCGGTTCGATGGGATAACCGAATAACAGTAGTTCAGATTTATGACCACCATCAGCGAGTAACATGATACCGACGACCAATAAGATAAATAACCCTAACACTTCAAACATGCGGTTCTTTTGCAGAAAACTCGATACCATATCCGCCAGCCAGATCATCAGCACGCCACTGATAATAATCGCGATCGCCATGATCCAGAAATTATCGGTCAGCGCCATGGCGCTTAAAATAGAGTCGAAAGAAAAGACCAGGTTCATTAAGACAATTAAGGTAATAATTTTAGCAGCCGATTGAGGTTTACGATCTTTACCGTCACCGACTTCGAGCGCCATCATGTGCCAGATTTCTTTAACCGCGGTGTACATAATAAAAACACCACCAAATAGCACGATGATACTTTCAAAGGTAAAGGTTGCTTCAATAAAGCCAGTCCAAGGTATGGTAAATAACTCACCCTGCACATATTTAATCAACTCAACCAAAACAAACAGCAATATAATTCTTAATACTACTGCCAAACCGATACCCAGCCAGCGCACCTGCTTTTGCTTTTCCAGCGGTGCGCGCTTTGATTCAAGCGAGATGTACAGCAAATTGTCAAAACCCAATACGGCCTGCAAAACAATAAGCATTCCAAGTGTGAATAAGTTTTCGATGGTAAATAGATCCATAATAAAGCCCTTTTATTTAATGATTTCCGCTTTAAGAATTTGGTCATTCTGCTCAAGTGACATCACAATGTCCATTCCTTCGACCACTTCAGCAAATACGGTGTAGTTGCTATCAAGGTGTAAATTCGGAGCAAGATTAAAGAAGAATTGTGCGCCACCGGTATCTTTGCCAGCGGTTGCCATACCGATGGTTCCTTTCAGGTGTGAGCGTTGATTAAGTTCTTCGCGAATGCTGTAGCCGACACTACCAGAGCCATCACCCAGTTGACTACCACCCTGCGCTACAAAGTTGGGAATAACCCGATGGAAATAAGTGTTTTCATAAAAGCCACTTTCGGCTAAGCGAAGAAAGTTAGCTGAAGTGTAAGGCGTGTCTTTAAACAGTCGAATGACAATATCACCCTGTGTGGTAGTGAGCTTTACTTTTGCCGCCCCTTTTTCCAATAAGTCTGGTAATTCAGCTGGCGTTGCTTGCGGTTCGGTTTTAGGTTCTTGATAGGTGTTTAAGGCACGCTGGGCACCAATACGAATGATAGCTTTGTCGCTCTCGGCTAGTTGCTTTAGAACTGGTGGCATATCCAGTTCAACAAAGTATTGGATCACCGCACGCTGATGATTAGGGTCGTCAGATTCGAGCCAGGCTTTGACCAGCTTCTGCACTTCGGGTTGCGCCTTGTCATTGGTCGCCAGAAAAGCTGCTGATTGCACCCAACTGTTGTCACTCTCACGAAGCGCTTTTAGAGTTTGCGGTGTCATCCAACGTCGAGCTGATTGCAACACAGTTACTTGTAAAGCAGGGCTTTCTTTTAAAGCTAAGTCATTCAACGCCTGTATTTGGTCGGCACTGGTGAGGGTGCGAATTCCTAGAGCCTGAGCAGCGGCAATTTGAATGGCATTATTTTCACCACCAACCTTTTCCCACAAAAATGGCGTGATGTCTTTATGCCCCAATCGAGACAGTGCGCGAATCATAAAAGCCTGTGTCGCGCTATCCAATGAATTATTCTTGTCACGCAACAATGCTATAACATCGGGAACATGAGGATCTCTTAACAAAGGCACTCTGGCTAATAAGAAGCTGGCTTTTAACGCGGTTTCTTCATCGCGCAATCGGTCTATCACTCGCGCTACCTCAATTTCGGTATCACCGGTTAATAGATGACGATGAAACACCGACATAATGCCTAAGCCTTGCATGGCGGCATTAGCAACTTGTGCGTCTTCAGTATTCTCAATCAAACGCGCCAAAGTGTGTACCGATTGATCGCCGCCAAGGTTACCAATGGCCAGTACTATGGCCGCACGAACCTTGCTGTTCTTTTCCTGCTCCAGTTGCTCAATCAGATTTGGCGTCGCTGGTTTATGCAAACTGATGCCCAAAGCAAAGGCGGCAGTTTCTCGCACCCTGGCATTAGAATGCTTGAGCAAAGGCAGAATCAAGTTGCTGGCCTGTTCATCGCCAATCCGTCCTAAATTGATTAACGCTAATTGCACAGTCTCAAGATTGTCACAGGCCAATGCCTTATTGAAGGCAGTCTCATTGATCTGTCGCATATCTGCCAGTCGATACAACACCTGCGTTTCTACGCAAGGCGCTGCCTTAGGAGTCAAAACGCTACAGCCAGCGAAAAATAGAGTGAAAAAGGCGAGCGATAGTGGTTTTGCGAGCTTGCTATGGTGGCTTAGTGCAGTGAGGCAATGTAAAATGCGCATAACTTTGATCAACCCTGTTCTAATTAATGGCTCAATATATTTATACAATGAATCGCGTGGGCAAAATTGTCCCGCCGAATAAAACTATTCTAAAAGATATTTCCCTATCATTCTTCCCTGGCGCCAAAATTGGTGTTTTAGGTCTTAATGGCTCAGGTAAATCGACTTTATTACGAATCATGGCTGGTGTCGACACCGATATCGAAGGTGAAGCGCGTCCACAATCCGGCATTAAAATCGGTTACCTGCCACAGGAACCACAGCTGGACGACAGCAAGACGGTTCTTGAAATCGTTGAAGAATCGGTAACTCACGTTAAAGAAGCCTTGGCAGAACTGGATCAGGTCTACGCGGCCTATGCCGACGCCGATGCTGACTTTGATGCGTTGGCCAAACGCCAGGGTGAGCTAGAAGCTATTATCCAAGCAGCCGACGGTCATAATCTTGATAACACACTTGAGCGAGCGGCAGAAGCACTTCGCCTCCCCCCTTGGGACGCTGGAGTGAAAAACCTGTCGGGTGGTGAACGTCGTCGTGTCGCCATGTGCCGTTTGCTTCTTGAGCATCCTGATATGTTATTGCTGGATGAGCCTACCAACCACCTAGATGCCGAATCAGTAGCCTGGCTTGAGCGCTTCCTGGTTGATTATAAAGGCACCGTGGTCGCGATTACCCACGACCGTTATTTCCTTGATAACGCCGCCGGTTGGATTCTGGAACTGGATCGTGGCCATGGTATTCCATGGGAAGGCAACTATTCGTCATGGCTTGAGCAAAAGTCTGCGCGATTAGAGATTGAAGAGAAGCAAGAACAATCTCGCCAGAAAACCATGAAGGAAGAGTTGGAATGGGTTCGCTCGAATACCAAAGGCCGTCAGGCTAAGTCAAAAGCTCGTATGGCACGCTTTGAAGAACTCTCCAGCAAAGAATTCCAGCAGCGTAACGAAACCAAAGAATTGTATATTCCGCCTGGCCCACGTCTTGGTACGCAAGTTATTACCGCCAAAGGCCTGACTAAAGCTTATGGCGACAAATTGCTTTATAACGATCTCAACTTCAACCTGCCGCAAGGTGGCATTGTTGGTGTGATCGGTCCAAACGGCGCGGGTAAATCCACCATGTTTAAACTGATTACGGGTGAAGAAACGCCAGATTCAGGCGAGCTGAAGGTGGGTGAAACCGTTGAACTGTCCTATGTTGACCAGAGTCGTGACTCGTTGGACGACAGTAAAACCGTATGGGAAGAAATTTCCGACGGCTTGGATCTGATTACCGTCGGCAACTACACCACGCCATCGCGCGCTTATGTTGGTCGTTTTAATTTCAAAGGAACCGATCAACAAAAACGCATCGGTCAATTGTCAGGCGGTGAACGTAACCGCGTCCACCTGGCCAAGCTTCTCAAAAGTGGCGGCAACGTGCTGTTACTGGATGAGCCGACCAACGACTTGGACGTAGAAACCTTACGTGCATTAGAAGATGCATTACTGGCCTTCCCAGGCTGCGCGGTAGTGATTTCGCACGACCGTTGGTTCCTCGACCGTGTAGCCACGCATATTCTTGCTTTTGAAGGCGACAGTGAAACCGTCTGGTTCGAAGGAAACTACCAAGAATACGAAGCCGATCGCAAACGTCGCCTTGGCGCCGAAGCCGATCAACCGCACCGTATTAAATATCGTAAGATTACCAAATAAAACCAACGGTTTTTTTAGTATTAGGTTGGGTTTGAGGCTTTGCCCTCTAACCCAACCCCTAATTACCAACACGAGCTACAACCACTAACTGCCCACCCTATTACAAGCCAGCCCCTAAAATTCCTTTAGACAAGCCAAAAGCCATCTGCTACTTTAGAATTATCAACTAATTACCCAATCAGGAACACTGAGTGTCCGAACAGGAAAGACGAAACTTTTCGCGCATTGAATACAATGCCAAAGTACTCATTGAACAGGGAGAACACAAATCTGTGGGCTCTGTTATTGAGCTATCGCTGAATGGTGTTCTTATTGACGCAAAATCAAAACTGGACCAGTCGCAACCTGTTGACGTACAAATCATCATTGATGAATTCTCACCAGCCATTCACTTAAAGGCAGAAATTGTCCATCATCAAGACCAGCAATACGGCTTAAGAACTTTAGAAATTGATATTGATAGTATGCTGCAGCTTAGAACCATCATCGGTATGCATAATGATGATCCCGATGAGATTCATCGAGAGTCAGACGCTCTCTGGAAAACTAAAGTAGAAGAAAAAAATAGCTAGCGAAGAAAGTTACCCTTTAGCTTGCAACCCATCCATCAAAGCGAGTCTTATAGCCTTGCGGTTTCACTAACTCAAGTTGCCAACAAGTTTCCCCTCTCGCCAAATACTTCACTTCAAAATGCGTTCTTTCAGAACCTTTATCCACGTTAGTAATGATTGGTGACAACTGCCATAAGTCTTTGGCTTGTTGCTCGGCCTCTTCAATATAAGATTGGATATTCGTTGCCAAAATTAATTGGGTATTATCTTGCATTCGCGATAGCAAGAATTCAAAAAAAGGCATATTAAGCCAACGTTGACTCGCATTTTTCGGTTCTGGGTTAGGATAAAGAATGAAGACTCCTGCCAGACTTTTGGGCCCTAAAGCATGCACAGTCCAGGGAATGGCATCCGCATGTATAGGCAATAAATTATCAAGTGATAACTGCTGAGACTTATCAGCAAAGTCATTAAATTTATTCCGTGTGCGCTCAATGGCAATTAACTGTTTATCAGGATTGTCGTGAGCAAACATTAATGCATGTTTCCCACGACCTGCGCCAATTTCTAAATATTGTGGTTGCTTTATCACCGGTTTAATAAAACCACGAGGTGGATACAATTTTTCAGGTTTAAACTGGCGCAAATTGACATTCGTCATAATATATTAAGTTTCGCTGATATTAGCTTTACATGAAATCAAGAAGGGGTAGTATAAAGTGTTATCAGAAACGGTAAAGGAAACGCCATGAAAAAAGTATTGACCACTCTCCTCATCTTGCTGATTATTGCAGGCGTTGGTTATTATGGCTGGCAACAATATCAGGAAGCTCAGACCAAGTTGTGGGAAGAAAAAGCGCAGTTGGCTGAAGAAACACTTAAGCCTATCAAGATGCAATTCAAAGAGACTCTAATGAACGGGATGCAACAGGGAGTGGTTACAGCTATTGATTACTGCAATCTGGAAGCGCCCGAAATTACAGAGAAGGTGCCTGAAGGCGTTGAAGTTGGGCGTACCAGTCATCGTGTGCGTAATCCAGCCAATGAACCAACTGATTTACTGCAGGCCCCGCTTGACTATTATCTTGAAATGGAACGCCGAGGCGAAAAAGCTAATGGACAGATTACCCAGCTTCCTAGCGGTGAATGGTTATATGTCGAGCCCATCTACACCCAGCCAATGTGTCTAGCCTGTCATGGTCAAAACATTGCGACAGAAGTACAAACTGCTATCAATGAAAAGTATCCCGATGACCAAGCCACCGGCTTTAAAGAAGGCGAGCTGCGCGGCATGTTCTGGCTAAAGTTAGCAGAAGATTTCGGGTCACAAAATTAACAGTTTGTACCCAAGGTAAGATCATCATTAAATGAGCTGGATGAACTGATCCATCCGGCTTACCCCAATCACTTCTAAACCTTCCATTGCTTTCGGCGGTTTATTGCCCTCAGGCACTATGGCGCGCTTAAAGCCATGCTTAGCTGCTTCTTTTAAACGCTCCTGGCCATTGGGCACGGGGCGAATCTCTCCTGCCAAACCTATTTCGCCGAATATAACGGTGTGCGCTTCTAAAGGACGATTACGCAAACTGGAAATAATCGATGCTACTAACGCCAGATCGGAACTGGTTTCCATCACCCTGACACCGCCCACTACGTTGGCAAACACATCTTGATCATGAGTCGCGATACCAGCATGACGGTTGAGTACCGCCAACAACATGGCTATTCGCTGATGATCCAGGCCTACCGCAATTCGACGCGGCTGTGGTGCATACGAGGTATCAACGAGCGCCTGAATTTCAACCAGCATAGGACGCGTTCCTTCCCAGGTTGCCATCACTGCGCTTCCTGATACCGGATCTTGGTATTTCGACAGGAAAATCGCTGACGGATTTTTCACCTGCTTCAAACCTTCATCGGTCATGGCAAAAACACCTAGCTCATTAACTGCACCAAAACGGTTTTTGACAGCGCGTAATAATCGTAAACGACCGTCACGTTCCCCTTCAAAATACAGCACAGCATCGACCATGTGTTCCAACACACGCGGTCCGGCCAGAGCGCCATCCTTAGTAACATGACCTACGACCAACAAAGTAATCCCGGTCTGCTTGGCAAAACGAACCAGCTGAGCGGCACTTTCTCGAACCTGAGCCACGCCACCCGGTGCAGACTGCAACATTTCGGTGTAAATGGTTTGGATCGAATCCACCACCATCACTTTCGGCTTTTGCATCAAGGCTTGAGTGGTGATTTGTTCAACCTGTGTTTCGGTCAATAAGGAAAAGTCACCTGTGGCTAATCCTAAGCGCTGCGCACGCATGGTCACCTGCTGCAGCGACTCCTCGCCGGTGACGTATAAAACCGAATCGGTCTCACTAATTTTACACAGGCTTTGTAACAAGATAGTCGATTTACCAATTCCCGGATCTCCGCCCATCAAGACCACTGAGCCGGGTACCAGGCCACCACCCAGAACGCGATCAAGCTCTGACAGACCTGATGACATGCGGGGCAATTCAGACAAGTCCACCTTGTCCATTCTGACCACTTTAGTTGCCTGACCTGAATAACCTGTAAAGCGTGACGTTTTGGAACTGGTTGCTTTCTTAGCATCGACCTGTTCGACCAAAGAGTTCCATGCTTTACATGCACCACATTGCCCGGCCCATTGCGGGGTTTCGGTGCCGCATTCCTGGCAGACATATATTGTTTTTACTTTTGCCATATCAAATATTCCCGAAAAGCTGATATTTCCACTACTCTTCGTTAAACCCGTCCTCAATATGCTCACTGATGAAGTTACATCAGCTCCGCTATTTCGTCAGGTTTTGCCTCGATTAGCGTTATCTCAACTTTTCTACCATTGTCACCTTTGTTAATTTTTAAACCTGACTTACCTCGTCAGACAATTGCTCAGTCCGTTTTCTTATTGAATTTCTTCTCAACGGGTTGCCAATGTTCGCTTACCTTTGCGATAAACAATGTCGTATATCATTGCTATTTACTGATTATTGTTTTGTCTGCGCTTCTATTCGCCAGCGCCTATCTTATGAGATAGAATGGCTTTATTGAAGTAGATTCCTGAATTAATCATGAGCAACAGATACGCTGATGAATGGTCGCCCGATAGTTGGAAGCGTAAACCAGTCAGTCAGCAAATAAAATATGGCAACTCTGAGGCATTGGCGCAGGTTATCGATAAATTGCGTCAGTTACCGCCTTTGGTATCAGCCACTGAAGTGGATAGCTTAAAAAGTCATATTGCGGATGCACAGGCAGGAAAAGCCTTTATTCTGCAAGGTGGCGATTGCGCCGAATCCTTTTCCGACTGCAATGCTGAAGCTATTTCGCAGAAAGTTCGCCTGTTAATGAGCTTAAGTTTGCTGGTCAGCCAGCAAACGAAGAAGCCCGTTGTTCGAATTGGCCGAATTGCAGGTCAATATGCTAAACCGCGCTCTGAACTCACCGAAACCCAAGATCAAACGACTTTGCCGAGTTATCGGGGCGATCTGGTTAACCATGTCCATTTCAGTGAATCATCTCGCATGCCGGATCCGGCACGGATGTTGCAGGGCTATAGCTATGCGTCATTGACGCTAAACTATATTCGCTCTTTGCTTGAAGGCGATATCAGCGACCTGTTCCAGCTTGAACAGGAATCGCAGAACCTCTTGTCGCTAAAAACAAATGCTAAGTTGCACCAGAGCCTGGATCAATTTCGCGAAGCCATGCGCCTGTTCCATCAAGCCAATGGCCCACAGCATAATAGCCGACACTGGCTGGAATTCTTTACCAGCCACGAAGCCCTGCACCTACATTACGAAGAAGCACTGACCCGAAAAGCAAATAATGGCAAGTGGTACAACCTATCGACCCATTATCCTTGGGTCGGAATGCGCACCACCATTCAGGACAGCGCGCATATCGAATACCTTCGTGGCATCGCTAACCCAATTGCCATCAAAGTCGGCAAAAACTTGTCACCAGAAACTTTGGTTGAGTTATGTAAGGTACTCAATCCTAATAATGAAGCTGGTCGCTTAACCCTTATTCAAAGATTTGGTCATCAGTCCATCGCTCAGGTGTTACCGGATATGATCAAGGCTGTCCAGGCAGCAGAGCTCAAGGTGCTATGGAGCTGCGATCCAATGCACGGTAATACCCGTGTCAGCGCGAATGGTATAAAAACCAGAGACTTTCTACATATCCAAAGCGAGCTTCAGCAGGCATTTGAGATTCATGCCACTCACCACAGCCATCTTGGTGGCGTACACCTGGAAATGACCGCTGAAGCAGTCATGGAGTGCGTTGGCGGCAGCTATGGAGTCACTGAGCAAGAGCTTGATAAAGCCTACACCAGTTTGGTTGATCCTCGCTTAAATGCAGCCCAAGTCTTTGAATTAATCGATTCAATCGAGCAAAAACAGCAACATTTACATAAAATTGACACAAAACACGTATCATCTTCTTGAATTGTAACCAAATGTTCACGTATATTAGGCGGATGTGTATACACTATCGTGTATGCTGTGCTTAAGGAAAGCAAAGTAGTTCAGACGGAAATTACCAGGAGCGATGATGAAAATGACTAATGCTGTTAAAAAATACATGACTGTATCAGTTTTTGTGGCGGGTTCTTTCCTGTCAGGTCAGGCTTTTGCTAATGCCCAAATGTGCTCAGATGTTCAATATTCTCCAACGGATGACACACAACTACACGTCCTTACACAACTTGATCCAGAATTGGTTCAACCAGCTCCACAGCAAGACACCAAAAAAGACGAAAAAAAACCCGAACAGTCCGTTAGCTGGTTTTCATGGCTAACAGAATCTCATACAATGCCAAGTCTGCATTTTATCGATATTCTAGAACTGTTTGGCGGTGACGAATGAGCGAGCAACACTCTAATACTCAACACAACCTTTCTGACAACACCAACAACAACACTAACGACGATTCTAACGACAACAAGCAGGAGCCAGCCAAAGACGGCACCGGTTTCTGGTCAACTGTGAAAAGTGTAGTTGGCGCCATGTTCGGGGTTCAATCCGAAGAGCAACGTCAAAAGGACTTTGAAAAAGGCAGCGCCTTAAACTTCATTATTGGCGGCATCGTATTCGTTATTGTTTTTATATTCACCATTCTGTACTTCGTGAATTCAGCACTGGAAAGCGCTGGACAGTAAATTAGTCCCTCATAGCAAGGGCTGAATACTACCAAGGGCGCACACACAGGTAGCGCCCCTCCCCACACCCAGTCGCATCTACTTCCGATAAACCACTATCAATTCCTGGGCATTGTTACGTCCCGCGCCATCGCAGGAGATAAAGCGTCGTACCGGGAAGGATTGCAGATCTTTGGCTTTGGCGTAGATAAGACGGGCAAAGTCGGTGTCATGATTGGAGATAACAACCGGTACGTCTCGTTTTGCTAGTTTCTTCGCTTCGAGTGCCAGCTCACGCTGATTGTCGAGCGAAAACTCCTGTTGGCTATAGCTGGTGAAGTTGGCGGTTAATGACCAGGGTAGATAAGGCGGATCACAATAAATGACATTGCCTTTTCGCGTATGTGCCATAGTTTTACTGAAGCTCTGGCAACGAAACTCTGCGCGCTTGGCCTTTTCAGCAAATAGCTCCATTTCTCGGGCGGGGAAATAGGGTTTCTTATAACGCCCAAAGGGTACGTTAAAACCACCCGAACGATTATAGCGACACAATCCGTTGTATCCGTGGCGATTGAAATACACGAATAAAGCGGCCCGCTCTTTTCCCGGCTTCAGTTGATTAAAGTGTTCGCGTAATTCGTAAAAAGTTTTCTGATTATTGTATTGGTCTGTGAAATATTGAGCGCAGTAATCGATAAAGGAGGTTTTACCTTTTTTCAGATGATTGAAAACATCGATCAAATCTGGATTTATATCAGCCAGTAAATAGCGGTCATAATCAGCATTGAGGAATAATGCACCGGAACCAGCAAAGGGTTCGATCAGTTTATTACCTTCAGGTAAAACTTTTAGAATTCGCGGCAATAATCGAAACTTGCCACCCGCCCACTTAAGGAAAGGTCTTTGATAGGAAGTGGGCTTTAGTACAGACATAATCGATTTTTATTCTTACAATTGCTGCCTAGTGTATCAAAACCGATCACGAATGAAAGTTAAAATTAAAATCCACCACTAGAGCCTGTCAACTCTAAGGATACTCATGACCCAAGTTCAATCTAAAGCCGTCTTTATATTTGCCCATGGTGCTGGCGCTGATTCCAACTCAGAGTTTATGCAAAGTATGGCTCGGCAAATAAGTCACCCTACCATTGAGGTAGTTCTGTTTGATTTCCCTTACATGATCAAACGCCAACAGACAGGTAAAAAGTCGCCACCGGATCGTATGCCAAAACTTATCGAAGCCTATCAGCAGCAGATTGCAGAGCATATGAAGGGACGCAAAGTCTTTATTGGCGGTAAATCTATGGGAGGGCGTGTAGCCAGTATGATTGCGGATGATGAGCAGGTTGATGGCTTGATCTGTATGGGTTATCCGTTTCACCCGCCGGGCAAACCAGAAAACCTAAGAACGGATCATCTGAAAGCTCTTAAAATACCGACCTTAATTCTTCAGGGTACGCGAGATCCATTTGGCAAGCCTGAAGAGGTGGCAACTTATGGATTATCTTCAAGTATTAATGTTCATTGGCTGGAAGATGGTAACCACAGTTTAGAAACTCTCAAGCGCTCTGAGATAACTACTGAGCAGAGCTGGCAACTCGCCGCTCAGCAAGCCCGGACGTTTATTATTGAACGGATTTAAAGGCGTCTTAGGTGAAGAAATTAAAGTAACAAATAGTGCCCCATACAATGCCGGTAAACAGTAGCGCAATAAAGACCATGGCGGAGCCAATATCTTTAGCGCGGCCAGATAACGGGTGCTGCTCTGAACCAATGCGATCAACCACTGCTTCAATCGCTGAATTCGCCAATTCGGCCATCAAAACTACGCCTAATGTTAATAACATAATAGCGATTTCGGCTGTGGTACCGCCAAGCACAAAAGCCAAAGGCACTAGAAGCACGGCTAGAGCCAGCTCCTGGCGGAACGCAGCTTCACCAAGCCAGGCGCCTTTAAGTCCTTGCCACGAATACTTGGTAGCATCAAGAATGCGAGGAATACCTGTCTTTCCGGGTTTCATTAATGACATTGTGACTGACTTAATAAATTGGGCTTATCCATTGATACTACTGTATGCTAACCTTTTGGGCAAACTGACAAAATTTGGCAACTTTATGAAAATCAGGCACTTAAAATACTTATCGATTCTATTTTTTGCACCACTCGTGGCTTGCTCGGATGCCCATAACGGCAATCATTCTGAGACTACCGATAAGCCAATGGCAGATTACCAACAACAAATTGAAGCCGCCATTGCCGATAAAAGCTGCAGCACTAATGACGACTGTGCTTTAGTGGAGATTGGCGCTAAACCTTGTGGAGGGCCTGAAACTTATGAGCCTTATTCAAAGCCAAATGTTGATGAAGTTAAACTTCAGAAAATAGCAGCAACTTACAAAAAGGAACGCCAGGATTACTTCAAAGAAAACCAGATCATGGGAATCTGTGTAGTCACTCCAAAGCCCCATGTCAGCTGTGTCAACAATCAGTGTGTAGCCTCAAAGCAAAATCTGCAGGTTCAATAAACCGCTGGCAGTATCGATATCAGCGTCTTGTAAATCCGAGCTCTCTTGAAACGGGATAACTCCAAGGCAAGGCGCTGAAATATTCTTTGTAAGCCAATCAAGATTCTGTTCACTACGGTTCATTTCGCCGTACACAAAATTAGCCACCCAGCCGCGTAGCTTCAAGCCACGACGCTCAATATCTCTGACTGTCAACATGGCGTGGTTAAGGCAGCCTAATTTCATACCCACCACTAAAATGACGTCCACCCCCTTCTGTTCAACCCAGTCAGCATAGGTTTCTGTGTCATTAAGTGGGGTTAACCAGCCGCCAGCACCCTCGATTAACAGGTACTCACTTTGTGGAAACTGGATCAGCCGATTGAGCTCAGAAATCGACAATTCAACACCGGCTTCTTGAGCCGCGATGTGCGGTGCAATAGCAGGTTCGAAAGTCAAAGGGTTGACCTCTTTATAACTAATTTGAGCAAAACCGGGGCTTCTTCGCGTTAAATCGAGGATTTTTTGCCCATCTTCATTAACCCACTGCCCTTCAATTAACTCCGCTCCGGAAGCAATCGGTTTCAGGCCAAAAACCTGCTTATCACAATGCAATATTGCATTGATAAGCGACTGAGTTATAAAGGTTTTTCCGACTTCGGTATCAGTGCCGGCGATGAATATTTTTTCTTTCATATTGTCCAATTTGTTACCCCTCGCACACAACATGCGATACAGCTTGAGCTATAATTCGATACAAAAGTGCTACATATTGGCGTAGCATATAATCATAGTCCACATTTATTGGTGACTTACTTGGCTGGCGATAACACTATCATACTGACATTGGCTATTGTAGCCTTGGCTGTTCTATTAGTAGCAGTTGTAACTGCTGCTTTAAAGCATGCTTTGGTTCGACAGCTTGAGTCTAAAAACGATGAACTCAAGAGAGTTCTCGAAGAAAACACTCGTAATATCGCTGGCAAAGCTCAACGCATTAAAGAGCTTGAGTCCACCCACCTAGATCTCAAAAACTCTCTACAAAGCTTATCTGAGCGTAATACAGCGCTTACTCAAGAGCATCGTGAGCTGAAAGGCAAGTACAAACAAACTCAAAGCTCATATGAGGAAGCCCAACAAAACTATCTCAACGCACTACAATCCATCTCTGATACCAAGCGAGAACTGGATGATGAAATGGACCAGCTACGAGAAGAATGTGATAGTCGTGTGCGTACCATTCGTCAGGATGCTCTGGAAGAAAAAGAGCGCTTTAAAGAAAGCCTTGGTTCAGAGTTCGAACACCTAAAGAAAAGCCATAAGCGCCTGGTTCAAGCGAATGCAACCCTAAGCCGTAATATCGATAATTTACGCGATGAGCGTGATTTCTATCGCACTGAATTTGAAACGTTACGTGACTTCCTGCACGAGGCTCAAAAGAAAAATGTGAAACAAACGCTCGAAGATAAACAAGAAGAACTGAAAGAAAAAATCGTTAACTTCGAAAACAAAAAAAACTAGCTCATTCTTTCAGTATCAACCGATTAATCCTAGCCTATTTCAACTGCGTAATCATGATAGCCCATCGCTGGGCTAACTTCAGTGCCAAACGCATGGCCATACACCAATTCGTAAGTCGCAGGCAATTGCCCATCATCTAATTTAAACTGTTGGTACTCTTGTTCCAGTTGACGCAGTTGACTCGGGCTGGTCAAGCCATGATTACGGCTCGAATCAATATTGTGTGCACCGATATTTTTTAAATCACGCATCAGCTCAACTGCTTTGTTGTAGCCAATGATCACCGGCTCACTATCCACTACAGGATCAGAAAGCCTGGCACTTAGCATTGCATCGCCAACGTGGTGCATATCAATAAAGTTATTCACATGCTGATAATCATTCACAGCCGCCCAACTATGCTTTAACTCATATAAAGTGTCAGGGCCCAAGGTAGTAAATAGTAATAATCCTTCCGGTTTTAAGACTCGGTTTAGTTCTTGAAATAATTGCGGTAGTTCATCAATCCACTGAAAAGTAAGGTTCGAAAAAACAAAGTCAAAACTATCACTTTCAAAAGGCAGTCTCAGTGCATCGGCGCATACGTATTCTTCTTGATCAGACTGAGCACAACAATACTCAATCATACCTGTAGCCAGATCAGCACCAGTCACTTTGGCTCCCGGATAACGCTTGCTCAGTTCACGGGTAAAGTAGCCGGTGCCACAACCTAAATCTAAAATATTTCGAGGCTGTAATTTAAAATACTGAAGACGCTCCAATAACCGCTCTCCGGCAACTTTCTGAAAAAAGGCTGCATCATCATAGGTTTTAGCCGCGCGGCTAAAAGAACGTGCAATATCATCTTTTGCAATCTGATTAATCTTTGGTTGCATAGTCTTACTCATGTAAAAACTCTTTCACGTCATTAACGAATAAGGGTTTGTGCGACAGGAATGGTGCGTGACTAGCCTTGGGATAAACCTTATGCTGGCTGTGTGGAATTAATTCAGCCACTTGTTCTGCCGTTTTAGCTGGCACTAAAGAATCCAATCTACCGTAAAGGCGCAACATGGGGACTTCAATTTTATTTAAATGCTCACGCAGGTCCACATCATTCAGTAATGCCAAACCACCACGCAAGGCTTTAGCGGCAGGTACGCCATGGATAAATACGGTATCTCTTAATCGACGAATATCATCCTTTTGCGTTTCGCTACCAATCGCCTGAATTGCCAGGAATCGAATAATGGTTCCTTGGTAATCTTCTTCCAGATAACGGCAGAAGCTATCCATAATGTTGGCTTTCATAGCGTGCTGCCAGTCATCCTGCTGAACAAAGCGTGGATTACTAGCCACCGTAATTAATTTGTTGATTCGGTCAGGCGATTCAATCGCAATATTGGTCGCAATCAGTCCGCCTAATGACCAGCCCAGATAGTGCGCATTTTCTGGGGCTACTTTGAGCACCTGCTCGGTCAATAAATTCAGCGTGTATGGATCGCCTGGGATGGGCGAGCGACCAAAGCCGGGTAAATCAATCATGTGTAATGTGAAATGCTCTGCCAAGTCATCAGCCAACATTTCCCAGATGCCTGAGTGCAAACCCCAGCCATGCAACAATACCAGATCGGGGCCCTGTCCTCTTGATTCAATATAAGGTTGTAACTTACTCACAGATCGCCTCTACCTTTAAGTCTTTTCATTCATCTGTTTAATCTGAAGCGCCAATTGCTCAAGCAAATAATCAATATCGTCAGTAGTGTGCTCAGCGGTTAGCGTCACGCGCAAACGCGCACTGTTTTCCGGTACTGTTGGTGGCCTGATGGCAACCAATAAAATGCCCGCTTCTTTTAACGCTCGGCTGATGGCCAACGTTTTGTCATTGCGTCCTATCAGCACTGGCTGAATAGCGGTTTGTGAAGGCATTAATGGAATATGGTATTCGCTGGCCAGCCTGCGGAAATAGTCGATATTTTTAGCCAGCTTTTCTCGCCGCCATGCTTCTTCTTGAATCAAGTTTAAACCTGCCCGATTGGCTGCGGCAACAGCTGCTGGCATCGCCGTGGTGTATATATAACTGCGGCCAAACTGAATCAAGCTTTCAATCAACAGTTCGCTACCTGCGACAAAAGCACCAAAGCCACCAAGCGCTTTACCAAAGGTCGCCATATAAATGTCAGCGGTTCCTTGCGTTAAACCAAAGTGTTCAAGACTACCCTTGCCTTGCTCGCCCAGCACACCAAAACCGTGCGCATCATCGATCATCAAAGATGCTTTATGTTTTTTGCAACTGTCAGCCAGCTCAGAAAGCTGTGCAATGTCACCATCCATGCTGAATACGCCATCCGTCACCACCAAACGGCTTTCGGCAGGCTGTTTCATTTGCCGCTCGAATGAGTCCATATCAGCATGAGCATAGCGCAGCATTTTCGCTGCACTGGCCATACCGCCATCAATTAGCGAAGCATGGTTAAGCTTGTCTTGAATAATCAGATCATTTTTATCCGGCAGACAGGTTAAGACACCATAGTTCGCCATATAGCCTGTGGAAAATAATAAAGCCCGCTCAAGGCCTAAAAATTCAGCAAGCTCTTCTTCCAGCGCATGATGCTGTTCGCTGTGACCAATAATCAAATGCGATGCGCCACTGCCAACGCCATACTGCTTCGCAGCTTTTTGCATCGCTTCGATTAATTTGGGATGGTTAGCCAGCCCCAGATAGTCATTGCTACTGAAGTTGAGATACTCTTTGCCTTCAGCCCGAATACGTACGCTTTGCGCCCCCTCAAGGGTCAAACGCTGACGCAACAAATCATGAGCTTTGCGTTGCTCGAGTCTGGCTTGCAGTTTTTGCCACATGGCAACGATTTCCTGCTAATGCGGTTTGGTCGCGTCGTAAAATAAAGGCTTAGCCGGTTGTTGTTCTTCAACTTTAGGTGTTTCTTCAGCCAGTGTTTCTTTGTCCAGCTTTTGTTGATCAAGCTCTTGTTGATCCAGTTCACGACGTTCTGGCTCGATACCTAAACGTTTAAATAACAACATATCCGCTTCCGCTTCTGGGTTAGCAGTCGTTAATAATTTCTCGCCATAGAAGATCGAGTTAGCCCCTGCCAGATAGCATAAAGTCTGAGTCTCTTCGTTCATATCTTCACGACCGGCAGAAAGACGCACATAAGACTGTGGCATCATGATGCGTGCAGTAGCAATCATGCGCACAAACTCAATCGAATCGAGTTTTTCGACGTCACCCAGTGGTGTGCCTTCAACTGCAACCAGCATATTGATCGGCACACTCTGCGGATGCTCAGGCATATTGGCCAGCTGTTGCAACAAGCCGTAACGGTCATTGGTTTCTTCACCCATACCAATAATGCCGCCGCTACACACATTGATTCCGGCATCACGAACATTCTGCAAGGTATCCAGACGGTTCTTATAGGTACGAGTGGTAATAATCTGTTGATAGTATTCAGGAGAGGTATCAAGGTTATGGTTATAGTAATCCAAACCCGCCTCGCCCAATTTCTGCGCCTGCTCATCGGTCAACATGCCCAGGGTGACACAGGTTTCCAGCCCCAGATCTTTGACCTGACGAACCATTTCCAGCACCACATCTAAATCTTTTTCACGTGGTGAACGCCAGGCTGCACCCATGCAAAAGCGGGTGGCACCGTTCTTCTTCGCTTGTTGCGCTTTGCTGATCACCTCTTCGACCGCCATTAACTGCTCTTTAGACAAGCCGGTATTGTAGTGGCCAGACTGTGGACAATAGGCGCAATCTTCGGGACAGGCGCCCGTTTTAATGCTCAATAATGTGCTGGTTTGCACCTGGTTTGGATTAAAGTGCTGACGATGGATGTTCTGTGCGGCAAACAATAAGTCATTGAAAGGCTGATTATAAATAGCCTCGATTTCCGCCAAGTCCCAGTCATGACGAACTTGACCGCTATTCAATTTTTCCAAACTGGTTAATGTCTGACCGTTTTTGTGATTGCTCATTGTTTTAAAAACCCTTATAGTCTATGGCTTCGCGCGCAGCAATATTCAGGAAGAATAGCGTGAAGTTTACGGTTTCATCACTCACTGTCAACCAAATAAAGGGAATTATGGTTTACAATCTATTTTCTATCGTTCGCGAGAATACCCCGCAATTCACCGGCAACTGCTCCCTATGTGGCTTAAACGCTGAACATTTAGGCTTTTGTGCCCCCTGTTTATCAGCCGTACAACGCCAAGGCCAATACTGCCAGCAGTGCGGTAATAGTCTGGGGAAACAACCTTTCGGCGCTACTTGTGGTCAATGCCTGAAAAAGCCACCACGCTACCAGAAGCTAATCGCTGCAACTCACTATGAATTTCCGGTTAGTCACGCCATCAGCGAAATGAAGTTCGAGAAACAACTGCATCATATTCGCAGTTTCAGTAATTTGTTGATTGAAGAAATCAATGACCACTATCAAGACAAAGAGCTACCTCAGGCTATTGTGCCGATCCCATTACATTCCAACCGACTACGCGAACGGGGTTTTAATCAGTCACAACTGATCGCCAAACATCTGACACGCAAATTGCAACTACCCTTGCTCGATCATGTCCTGTTGCGCGTCAAAGACACTCCACACCAGATTGGTCTTAAAGCCATCGAGCGCCGCAAAAACCTCAAGCGCGCCTTTGCCGTCAAGCAATCTATGCCAAGACACATTGCTCTCGTCGATGACGTAGTCACCACCGGCTCCACCATTCAAGAAGCTTCGAAGCAGTGCTTAAAGCATGGCGTGGAGCGAATTGATGTTTGGTGCCTTGCTAAGACATAGCTTTAAAACAGACAAATGCCTGTTCAGGACATTTGTCTGTAAACCCTTCTTGTGCTCGATCAAGCCACCTACACTTGTCCATTGTTATAGTCATGAGCAACTCCTAGATTAGAGTTATATTATTCAATGGAGCAATCTCATGAACACAGAAACTTACTCTCGTAGCTCTCAATTACTGCACTGGGGACTGGCTCTATTTGGTATTATTGCCTGGTTAACGGGTGAGAATGCGGATGATGGCTTTAATTCTAATGGCTTCCTACTCCATCTTTATCTAGGGTTGGCGGTTCTGACATTTATCCTGCTCCGATTTGGCGCCGGGATCTTAAGCAATGGAAAGCTCAGCTTTAGAGGCTGGACAATTTTTACCCGAGAACAATGGCGTCTAGCGGCACAAGATATCGGCCAACTGGTTCGCTTTAAATTACCTCACCGGAAGATGCATCAAGGCATCGCTGGACTGGTTCAATTTTCAGGGTTGTTGCTGTTTTTATGGATGGCAGCCTCCGGGACACTAATCTTCCTATTACAAAATAGCTCTGAAAGCACCCTCTTTGAGGCCATTGAAGAAGGCCACGAAGTTGGCGAAGTGCTGATTCCATTGTTTCTTATTTTGCATGTTGGTGCCGTTATAGTACACACCCTCGCTGGGGATCATGTCTGGAAAAGCATGGTCAAAAAGGACCACCCTTAAATCTTCACAATCTCTTCATCTGTGTCCAACTAAGGTTTGGTGGCAACTCGTTATATATAAACAAAACACTCAATCTTGAGGCCATGAGGAGAACATTATGCTTGTGCAATTAACCTATGCCAGCCGAATCAGTAAGGCGCTGGGTTCCGAGGACATTAAAAATATCCTAAAACATTCTCAAACCAATAATCAGGCAGATGGTGTTACCGGTGCATTATGCCTTTCGAGCGGTATATTCCTGCAAATTCTGGAAGGTGACCGCAATACCGTTAACCGCATCTACCACAAGATCCTGCAGGATTCGCGCCATAAAGATCCTGCGATTCTGGATTATCGTGAAATCACCGCACGCCAATTCAGTGAATGGTCGATGGGACTAATTACTCGCACTGACGATAATAAGCAGCTATTTCTAAAATATTCGTCCGATGCCAACTTCGACCCCTACAGTATGGGTGCTAAAACTTTAAGGGGCTTTTTCGATGAAGTCGTTGATAACGTGCGCTGGTTACGTAAGAACCCAGACTAAAGATTTAAAGCCTGCAGGGATGCAGCTTTGAAATTCACATATCACTCCCCCGCCTCTATTCAAAACAAGCCCTAGCCCTTTAAGCAATACCTGATACAATGCGCATCATTAGATTAGACTGCGCTCGGACACTCAATTTTGCTCAATAAAGACCGTTCACAACAAGTTCTGCAGATTTCATTGCCGATTGTCGGCGGCATGATTTCACAGAATATTCTGAATCTGGTCGACGCAGCAATGGTAGGCACTCAAGGCAGTGCCGCGATTGCGGCAGTGGGTATCGCAGGCTTTATCAACTTTATGGCGGTGGCCTTTTTTATTGGCTTTGCAGCAGGTGTTCAAGCCATGGTTTCGCGCCGCATGGGCGAAGGCCGACAAAGTGAAGCCGCCTATCCCCTCAACGCAGCTTTATTAATCATTGGTCTGATGGCTCTGCCGACCAGCATTATTTTATTCTTTCTTGCCCCAGATATACTGAGCTCACTCAATAACGATCCCGAGCTATTAGAAGAAGGCATCCCTTATTTGCAGGCACGTTTTGCTGGAATTTTAGCAATAGGTTTGAATTTCAGTTACCGCAGCTATTGGAGCGCCATTAAGCAAACCGGTTATTACCTTCGTACTTTGCTTGTCATGCACTCGCTGAACATCCTGCTTAATTACACTCTGATTTTCGGCAACTTTGGCATGCCTGAACTGGGAACATTAGGCGCAGGCATCGGCACCAGCATCTCCTTAGCGCTAGGCTCCGTTTATTACCATATTTTAGCGACTAAACACACCAAGCAATTTGGCTACATGGAACGTTTAGCGGCCTGGGCAACCATTAAGTCAATTTTCAGAATTTCATTTCCGTCTTCTATCCATCAATTATTCTTCGCCGGTGGCTTCACTGCCCTGTTCTGGATTATTGGTATGGTCGGGACACATCAGCTTGCTGCCGCTAACGCAATCACTAACGTCATGCTGGTGGCTATTTTGCCCTGTATTGCGCTGGGCATTGGTGCGGCGACTCTGGTCGGCCAGGCGCTAGGAAGACAGGATCCAAAGGATGCTTATTTGTGGGGGTGGGATGTGGCCAAGATGGCTTTAATCTTCGCCATCAGTCTTGCAACACTATTCTTTATATTTACTGACCCGATTATGAGTATATTCCTGAAGGAACAGACTGCGCTTGAGATTGCGCACTGGCCCTTCAAGCTCTCAGCCGGAATCATCATTATTGATGCGATGGGATTAGTGTTTATGAATGCACTGAATGGCGCAGGTTACACCAAGCCACCAATGTACGTTTCTCTATTGTCACAGTGGTTGCTTTTCTTGCCGGTAGCCTGGTTACTCGGCCCCTATTTGGGGTTTGGTTTGTTAACCATCTGGTTTGCCTACGCTGCCTATCGGATTCTGCAAACTGGAGCTTTCATCTGGCTATGGCAACGCAGGAGCTGGGCCAATACTATTGTCGATTAAAAACTGGCTTAATGAACAGCCTTAAAACGCTATTTCAGCATTTTCGAGGCAATGTCCTGCTCATCAATCCGTAAGAAGTAATAATCGTATTTAAAATCTTTTTCAAATCCAAATTCACGATATATTTTATGCAGCCGATGATTCTCTTTACGGGTGGTTACTTCAATTCGAATGGCATTCGTTTCTTCGCATAAATCTTTTGCGGCACTGAGCAAAGCTTCTGCAGTTTGCTTGCGACCTGTCCCACCGAATACATAAAAATCATTTAATGTCCAAATGGGTGCAAGTCCAATACTGGAATAAGATGGATACAGTTGAGCAAAACCAGTCAGCTCATCACCCTCATAAGAAATGAAAATCACTGAAGTTTCTTGTTCCAACATTTGTCGCAAGAACTGCTCAATTTTTTGTGGTTCAGAGGGTTGTTTATAGCGTTGGCGGTAACTATCAAAAGCAGGTACCAGATTGTCTAAGTCTTTGATTTCACATGTCTTGATGTTCAAAGCAGTATCCTTATGCGATTTTTCTCAGGTATTCAGTAACAATTCAGTTTACAAGCGGTAAAGTTGTGACTAATGAACGTTATTGAGCCTTGAGCGCCCAATATCAATTCAGTTGGTATTATAGTGAATCCTAAGGAGTTATCCATGAATAAAATGATAACCACAGCACTGATCATGACATTGGGCCTGGGTCTGTCTCAAGTTGGTTTTGCCAAAGAGCACAAAGGTCCACAATCGAATAATGCACGCAGCAATGCTGTCGAAAAGCGTCATGACTCAAACCGATTTGAACAAAACCACAATCGTGACAACCGTTTAGAGCATCGTCGTGACGACCGTCGCGATGACCGCTGGCGCGATCACCGCCGTGATGATCGTAGAGACAATCATCGCCACAGTGACTCACGTGGACATGACCGACACTACGGCTCACATGACCGCTATCGTGATAATTACCACCCAAGACCAAAGCACCCACATTATCGTGTGTACCATGACCGTTATTACCCACAATACAGAAGCTACCCAACAACAGTGTATTACTTAGGTCAGGACTGGTACTACTATGGCGGTTATTACCACCCTTATCCACGCGGCCATATCCATACCCATTATTGCCACCATCGCTATTGGGAACCGATTGCTGTAGGCATCATCTTAGGTAGCGTACTCGGCTGGTAAAATGCTTTCCCCCTGATCCTGGGCACGTTTAACACACTACCCCTTAGTGTTAATGTCCCTCTCTCCTGAGCCCAGGATCAGTTTTTATCCACAAAAAAAGCGAGCATTGAGCTCGCTTTTTTTATGATTCCGATAAATACATTAAGACCCAATCGGTGAACCCGGTGGAATCGGTAAACTTTGTGCCTCTTCATTGGGTACAAAGTCACCATTTAAATATTGAACCACTAAATCTTTGAGCCATGCATAACGCACTGAGTTACGCTTTGACTGGGTTGTCAGCCAACCATCCAATTTACCTATCTCATGATGAAGATGTGCTCGCACTTCCGGTGATGCATTCTTGTCCGATGCTGCCGTGAGTAGCTGCATAACGGTCAGGTAATCCACTCGCTGCTGAATTAAGCCATTTAATCCCGCCTGCTCCGGACTGCGCAAAGTTGTGGTTAACAATTGAGTCACCACTTCTTCAACACCAGGCAACTCAGCCGCTTGCCCTTTTTGTTGCAATAAGCGCGCTAGCCTTTCAGGGTTCAACAATAACTGTAAGGTATGTTTAGCTGAAGCCTCAGCCATTGATACCGGATCAAGAGTTAAACCAGTATAACCATTAAAGCTTTCACGATTTTTGTAATAACCATATGCTTTAGGAGGAATCACTTGTAGCACTGAGTCAGGGAGCATCAACTGTTCAACCGCCAAAGTTGAGAGCAAAACACCAATCGCCTGTTTTTGTAGACCTTCTTCCACTGGACGAACTGGACGATAAGTATCGCCTTTAACGCTGTATTCATAATTAACACCTCCCACCAGCTTCACTGCAGCTTCCACTTGGTAGCGGTGGAATAAGTAAAGTGGTACTAAAGTTTCAGCTAACTCAGAATAAGGTGTGCCATCTGCCAAATTATTATGCCCGAACTTTCCTAAAGCAACTTCTCGTACCTCTAGTACTCGTGCCAATTCTGCGGCTGGGTTTTGCCCATTGTCCCAAAGATGAGCTGATGGATTAGCGCCACTGGCAGGTCTTGCATCAGGGTCTGAAATAAACATCAGCCCTTTCGCGCTGGAGTCTCTAACAATTTTACGCAGCGCTTCAACTTCCTGTTCAGGTTCGAGTTCATTGCCGAATTCAGTATAGCCATAACGTACCGCTTCAATGTCCCACTTACCAATTCCTTCGGCATAAGCACCTTTCAAACTAACCTTGTCTCCATTAAGTGTTACCAACGGATGAGGATAATCCATTACCGAGGCTCGATTGCTCGGGCTTGCAGCAAAGTTGTGCGCAATCCCTAAAGTATGACCCACTTCGTGAGCGGACAACTGACGAATACGGGCTAACGCCATATCCATAGCAGCTTGTTTGTCGCCCTCTTTGCCATAGACGCCAGTCAATGCATTGGCGATCAACAAGTCCTGTCTAACGCGTAGCGAACCCAGAGTCACATGACCTTTAATAATTTCGCCAGTGCGTGGATCAGACATCGCCATACCGTAAGACCAGCCACGAGTTGCACGGTGCACCCATTGAATCACGTTGTAACGCACATCCATCGGATCGGCATCTGCAGGCAGGTCACGAACTTCATAAGCACCTTCCAGCCCAATCGCAGCAAAGGCTTGCTCCCACCAACGAGCACCATCTAACAATGCTGTTCGAACAGGCTCTGGCGCACCAGGGTCAAGATAATAAACAATTGGCTTAATCTTACCGTCTTTATCACGCTCTAAACGATGACGATAAATTAGCTTCTTTTCAATCGGCTGCTCAATTGGCGAGGCATAATCGGCGTAGGTTAATTCAAAGAAACCACTTTTCGGATGAAACACACGAGGCTGATACTTATCGTCTGGCAATGCCACAAAAGACACGTGCTGGTGAACAGTAATAGCATCAGGAGTCGGCACCACCTGTTTGATAAAGTTGCCCGCACCCGAACCCTTAAAGGTTAAGACACTTTCAAACAGAGTATTTTTGGGGAAGTTTTTAACTTTTTCGGCCACTAATGCTGAGCGGCTGGAATCAACGCTAAAGCTGCCTTGATCGGTTGCCTTCAAACGCTCGCTGACACCATGTAAATCCTGTTGTAAGAATGCGGTTAAGTCGATCAGGTAACGGTTACCAGAACGAGCATCAATTTCAAAACCATGCAACACCGAGCTGGCAAATGCCTCATTAACCGAATTCTTTTCAGCTGGATTATCAGTATCAGCGCGATAGCGAGTATTCAGGTGTTTTAGAAAGACCTTATTACCATAGCGCTCAAACTGCACCAGGCGCGATTCTCCAAGCTGTCCACGATCCAGCCCAATATCGTTAGAACCAATACCAAACGGCAAACCCGTATACATGATAAATGGCTGTTCAAACTTACTGACTTCAAGCCAGACTTTACCTTCGCTTGTACTCAGGTAATACGGCATAAAGCCATTAACACGACGGCTTTTGTTTTCAATTTCAGACCAGCTTGCCGCATTAGCGGTTATCATCACCGCCAATAAACAAACTCCCCCAATCAGACCTTGAACAGCTTTTAACATGGGCTTATTCCCTACCTAAAAAAACGTTTAATTAAATTCTTATAGCGCCTTATTAAAATACAAGCTATTGATGTACGGGCGCATTGAGCCTAACCAGTATCCCCGGAAATTCGGATTATCACTAAACATTATGATACTGCCACGACCGAACCTCTGAGCCAAGATTGCTGGCGTATTTTTGATGCGCTCAACATTGGTTTGTGACGAATACCCCGCAATCAGCGGACTTTCGGTATAAGTTGCCACTGTCACAAAATCTTTGCTCGCTGGTTTGAACACCATGGTACCGGCTTTAGTGAAAGCCAACTGATCCAATTCCAGACCAAAAGCCAGCGGATGGCTCAGATCCAGATCAGCCTCATAGATGGCACCACCGATAATATGTTCAGCATGGGCATCATCACGTTCAGAGAATGGCCGGCTCTGATTTTCTGATGACTCAGGCTCAAGCAACTCAAAGTCCACCAAGCCCTGTTCTATCAACCATTGGTTGGCGCCACGCGAAGCCACAATAGTACCGCCCTTGCGCAACCAAATCTTAATATAGTCCAGCTCATCTTCTTCAAGAGCAGGATATCGACCACTGACCATCAGCAAATGGGTATAACCTGCTAAATCCATCTTGCCAAGATCTTCAGCGTATTGCATAGAAACCGGCAACTCAAGGCGTGTATCCAGCAAATGCCAGACCTCACCCGCCTCATAAGAATAAACACCATCTCCAATCAGCAGTAAAGGCTTAGGCATCTCCAGATCACTCACATTCGGGCTACCTAAATCAGCGCCCTGTCCGCTATAGCCCGAGTCTACACCGTAAACTGTTAGGCCCAAATCTGACAGATGAGCGTTCACTTGCTTAATTAGTGCATTGCGCTCACTTTGATCGGCAGGTAATGGCACCATAACAGTGCCCGCCATAAAATCTCGCGCTTCTCCATTTACTGGTAAGCGCGAACCTTTCTCTAATAACTTAACATCAACCTTATTGCTTAACAGTCGCGTCAACGCCGTTGCCGACTGAAAGCTTTGCCACTCAATCAGTAAAGCCACAGGATTGTCACTACCCATGTATTCACTGGAAGCATTGAGCTCAAACTCTTCCAGCGGTAAACGCTGCAACTCATCTTTATTTAAATGATGATAATCAAAGTTAAAGGCTAACGGGAATGTCCAGGCAGACACATCATAAAAAGTGTTATCAGTAAACTCAGTACGCGTTTCGAACATGGCTTTAATCAGACCATATTGCTGTTGCTTAAAGTTCACCACATAGGACGTTTTCGCAGGCCATTCTTTGTTGGCTAATTTACGAGGTCCTGCTAATTGCTGCACTTCAATTTGATGGCTACTGAGAATACGTAAAAACTCTTTGATACGACCCTGGTCATTAGAACTGAAGATCACGCCTTTTTCTGAGTCGCGACTAGCCTTTTCTGGCCACTGATTAAAAAAGTCTTTTTGATATTCAAGTAGCTCATTGCCTAGTTCAAGTCCAGCCTGCAAAGTTGAAAATGAGGTTGCGACCTGATTGCGAATCGAGAACGGAAAACTGACATCACCATTTACCGATTCCTGCACATGACCGCGCGAACTGGCCTGCTCGAAGAGAATACCAATACCACCGTTAATATCCGGGAAAGTTGAACCTTTGCCATAATAGAAATCATCAAAGCTTTCCTGGCTATAATAGCGCGAACCTATCGCATCTAATGCCTTGGCATGGAAGCGACCAATTTTTTCGGTCAGCTCGAAGTTTAATTCCGAAGTTAAAGGGTTTTGACGAGTTGGCACACCAGGCTGGAAGAAGTAAGTAGCGTTAGTACCCATCTCATGGAAATCACCGACAATATGAGGACGCCATTCATAAAAGTGCTTTACTCGCGCCTGGCTTTCAGGGTGTTGCAACAACAACCAGTCACGATTCAAATCAAACCAATAATGGTTGGTGCGCCCCATTGGCCAAGCTTCGTTATGCTCAATGGATTCAGAATCTGCCACCAACTGCTTACCTTTAAAGCGATTGGCCCAGCCCGAAAAACGGCCCATGCCATCTGGATTGAGCATCGGATCAATCATCACAATAGTGTTGGACAATAACTCCTGAATCCACTCTTCATTAGATGCAGCCAAACGATAGGCCACCAATAAAGCTGCATTAGTGCCGCTCGGCTCATTACCATGCACCGAATAACCTAGCCAGACAATCGCCGGACCCTGATAGTCAGTTAGATTCTTGCGTTGCTGTTTAATCTCATCCAGGCGGGCTAGATTCTCAGGCGAAGAAATGTAAGCAGTGATCAGGGGACGATTTTCATGACTACGCCCTATTTCATTAAGACTGACACGATCAGAGCTTTCCGCCAACGCTTTAAAGACAGAGACCGATTGATCGGGGCGAACATGCCATTCACCCACTGGATTGCCTAAAACCTGATTCGGCGTTATGACATCCTGTTTGAAATCAATCTCCTGATTAAAATAATACTCAAAAGAGGTGTTACTTTCCTGAGAGAGCCCAATAGTAGGAAAGCCAGCGAAAATGGTAAAAAAAGCAGCAAGCAGTAATTGTTTCATAAGACTGAGTTTTTCGTGGTTTTCTCCATTCTATAGGTTGTAAATTTAGCTGCAAGCCCAATCATAGGTTATAATAGAACCCATCAAAGCAACATGCTGAGGCATTGAACGTTATTATGATTACTATTTCAGAAGCTGCTCAAGAGCATTTTCGCCGTTTATTAGCCGGTCAGGAAGAGCCTGATACCGGCATTCGTGTATTTGTGGTTAACCCAGGCACCAGCCATGCTGAGTGCGGTGTGTCGTATTGTCCACCTGACGCCATTGAAGATACCGACACAGAATTAAAGTTTGACGGCTTTTCAGCCTTTATTGACGAAGATAGCGCTCCATATCTGGATGAAGCTGAAATCGACTACTCGAAAGAACAAACCGGTGGTCAGTTAACGCTGAAAGCACCCAACGCCAAGGCGCGTAAAGTTGATGATGATGCACCAGCTACAGACCGTATCCGTTATTACCTGGAATCCGAAATCAACCCAGAGCTTGCCAACCACGGCGGACAGGTATCACTGGTTGAATTCACCCAAAGCGGTATCGCCGTTCTACAATTCGGTGGTGGTTGCCAAGGTTGCGGCATGGTCGACGTCACCTTAAAAGAAGGTATCGAGAAAACCCTGATCGAACGTGTTCCAGAAGTCAAAGGCGTTAAAGACGTCACCGAACACGCAGAAGGTGAAAATCCGTATTACTAAATCAGTAATAGATCATCATTAAAAGAAAAGGCGCTTTAAGCGCCTTTTTTTGTATTTACCTGTTGTAGGGTACCCCAACAATATCTCTTCTTGTCATTTATATTACTTAATCAAATTATCATGCAGCAATTGCAAAACTTTTAACGCATCATCATCATTTACAAGAAAGGATAAATGATGATCGCCGGTGGCGTGACTTAACAGTAGCCATTGCTCTGGAAGGTCTGCATCGATTTGCAATAAGTGCCATAGTGCCTGACTGGCTTCGCAACCGATTAGCGTAAGCATGGCGCTGTGCGAAGTAAAAACACTGCGGCATACTTCGGCCAGTTTTTCAGAGAGTTTTTGTAGGATAGAATCTGAATAAATACTATTGTTAGTTTCTATCGCCATCACTAAAGAGTTTTTGGTAGAGGCCATTAACTCACTACTTAAACCAAATTCATTAATAATACCGAATACTTTTTGCAGAGTATCCGGCTGTTGCCCGCGACGCCCTAATAACAAGGTAATAATCGGAATTTGCTGTTTGAGCGCTATCGCTTTAACCCATTTCGAAGGCTGATAGTCGTTGGTGATAATTGTTCCCGCTTCATCGGGTTGATGGGTATTGCGAATTTCGATGGGGATATTGTAGGCCATGACTGCGCTTAAACATCTTGGGTGCAGTACTTTTGCGCCAGCTTCGGCCATATCAAAGGCTTCGTTATAACTTATAGCGCTCAACTTTTTAGCACTGGTGATTTTGTTTGGATCGGTACTAAACATTCCTGCCACGTCAGTCCAGATTTCGAGCTTGTCAGCTTGCAACAAAGCAGCAAAATAAGCAGCTGAAGTATCCGAGCCCTCACGTCCCAGCAATACAGTCTGGCCATCGTCGTTAGCAGCAATAAAACCCTGACTTAACACAACATCAGCTTCGCTTGCCCATTGATTTGCTAATTCATGACTTGGTCTAGGATGACAAACAGCATTTAAAAAACGGTCATTGATATTTTGATGCTGGCCGGACTCCGAGGTTAATACTTGACGGGCATCCAACCACTGAACCCCATGCTCCTCTCCCAACACTTTGCGCAGAAATTCTGCCCCCAATACAGAAGATAATAACTCACCATGCGATACTACCTGAGCTCTATCCATGGCGGTTAGCTGTTCTTTATGACGTATATCGGCGATAGCAATTTGAAGAGAATCAAACCAGGGATCCAACAAAGTAGCATCAACTTCCAACTCATGCGCCATCGCTTTGTGTTTATTCAACAGATGATGCAATGCATCCTCGCTATCATCGGTTACTGCTAACCGGGCAATCGCTTCCAACTCATTGGTAACGTTTCTAAATGCCGAGTGGATGACAGCAACTTTTTTTCCATCCTTAATATTACTTTTTACAATCGAGGCGATGTTATCCCAATCCGTTTGACTGGACACACTGGATCCACCAAATTTTAATACCACCCATGAATGTGTTTGATTTGTCATGATTTAACCAATAATTTGTATAATACGAGTGAATTGAAGGGATGATTCTATGACTTCGCTAATTGAAAACGGTTGCCACAATAAGGACAGCTGGCACGGCCTTCTTCATCAAATGCCATAAAGACTCGTGGATGCTGATTCCATAAAGTTTGCTCGGGCATTGGACAAGACACTGGCATATCACTAGCGCTGACCGTGAACACTGCCGCTTGTTCAGGCTCAGCAACATCGTTATTGACTGTTTGCTTCTCTGTCGCTTGCTTGGCCACCTGCTTGCTCATAACCGGCTCCTTTGCTTCATTATTTTCTTCGCTTAACTTCTATGTTCATTCTACATCGCTGTGTTGAAAAGTCGATTGCCAGACCTCAACAATTGCCTGCCTCTGTTCGGTCAGCTCATCTTTTGAAAGTAATGCTGGTTGGTTTTGCAGTGCTCTCGAATTCGAGATATCCCTGAGTAGCCGATAGTTTTCCATCATACAATCGCGAGTGCTTTTATCGAGTAGATCTTTCTCGGCTAACAGCTGCAACCAATCCACATTGTTGAACGGTAACTCTTCAACCGAGCATTGCTCCAGCAGTGACTTTGAATATTTTAAAGCCCAGTACTGCACTAAAAATTCTATATCAACCAGGCCACCGTTACCTTGCTTAATATCCCAAAGTCGGCTGTCCGTTTTATCAAGATTGTCGCGCATCTTTTTGCGCATAGTTATAACATCCTGACCGAGCTGTTCGCGTTTATCACAACTCAGTACTTTTTTCCGCAACTCCAAATAATGATCTTTCAGACTGGTATCGCCAGCAACAGGCCGCGCTCGTACTAATGCCTGATGCTCCCAGGTCCAGGCCTCATTCATCTGATACTTGTCAAAGGCATCAATATGACTGACCAGCATTCCCGAGCGGCCCGATGGACGCAAGCGTGTATCTACCTCATACATAATACCTTGCTGGGTACGGGTTCCCAGGTAATGCACCAACCGCTGCGCCAGTCGAGTATAAAATTGATGCAATTCCAACGGCTTACCCTTCTCTCCGAGTATCTGCGTCATGGCATCAGGTTCTCCCTGATATAAAAACACCAGATCAAGATCCGAACCATAACCCAGCTCATCCCCACCGAGTTTGCCGTAACCAAGCACTAAAAAGTCAGTCACTAATTCGCCTGCATCCTGCCTTGGCTTTCCGTGTTTGCTGGTTACCTCATTCCAGGCCAGCTGCAACAAATATTCCATGATGACTTCGGCAAGATCAGTCAGCTGTTGAGACACTTCTCTTATATCAAAACGACGCGTCAAATCCCCCGCTGCAATTTTAAATTGACTTGATTGCTTGAAACGACTCAAAGCCAACAACTGCTCTTCAGTTTGATTCATTTCAATACGCATCATGGCTTGCTGTAACTGGTTCGCCAAGTTCTCTTTAGTTAGCTGCTTGCCAAAATTACTGGGAAACAATAACTCATCCAGTAGCGATGGATAAATAGATAACTGTTGTGCCAACCAGCTTGAGCGTGAAACTAATTGAACCAGGAACTCCAAAACCGGAATGTTTTCAGCCAACATTTCAAAATAAGCCGTTCGGCGACCAATCCCCTGTAGAACTTCAAGACACCGCGATATGGTTTTGTTGGAATCTTTCTGACGGCCGGCCTGAATTACCAGGTGTGGTAGTAGTTGCTCAATTCGTGCAAAACCGCGCAAACCAATTTTTCGCTCTGAAAACTCCTGTCGGAAATTCTGTAACTCTTCCAAGGTTTGATCTGATAAAGAATACTGCTGTAAGACCTCACTCTGGCGCTCGCTATCCAGCTGACCTTGCACTAATTTTTTCAGAACCGGCACTTCATCATTGTGATCATGTTCTTCTTTGGGATCATGAAATAATCCCTTAAAGAAGCGTGCAACTAACTGCTGATGTTCTGCTAAGTCAGTTTCGACTGTTGCCCAATCCTCATAGCCCAGTAAAAGAGCAATTTTCTGTTGCTCAGCTTTGCTATCCGGTAAGTCTTGCGTTTGCTTATCTGCATGAATTTGCAAGCTGTTTTCCAGCTTTCGTAAAAACTCATAAGCACTTTTCAGACCACCAGCATCTTCTGCTTTAAGTAAACCTTGTTGCACTAATGCTTCGAGAGCCTGCCACCAATTTTTGGCTTGCAACTGAGGGTGACGGCCACCACTGATAAGCTGTAAACTCTGTACAATAAATTCCAGTTCGCGAATACCGCCATCACCTAATTTAATATTGTTTTGCGCATCTTTTCGTTGCAGTTCAATGGTGATTTTTTGCTTTAACTGACGGATGGATTCGAGCACACTAAAATCAATATAACGTCTAAAACTAAAAGGCCGGATAATATTCGCTAACTGCTCACGAAAATGAGGATGCGCCTGGAGAACGCGCGCCTTGATCATGGCAAAACGTTCCCATTCACGACCTTGTTCCAGATAATAATCCTGCAACGCATTAAAGTTAGCCACCAAGGCCCCACTTTGCCCATAAGGTCGTAACCGCATATCCACCCGATAAACAAAACCATCCGCCGTATTATCCGATAACAAGCTAATCAGTTTTTGCCCATGACGCATAAAAAACATCTGATTCTCAACCGACTTGCGCTGCCCTTCACCAATCCGCGTTTCGCCCTCTTCCGGATAGCCGAAAATCAGGTCCACATCCGATGAAAAGTTCAGCTCCTCGCCGCCCAGTTTCCCCATCGCCAATACCAGCAAATGTTGCTCTTCACCATCGCTGGATACTGGCATGCCGTATTGCTGAAAGGTTTGGTGATAACTCCAATCTTGCGCACAATTGATTAGCTGTTCAGCCAGAACCGATTGTAGATAACAGATTTGTCGAATCGGCAGCTGTTGCAGAATATCGGCCACTGCAATGTGCATCGACCAATAGTGACGTTGACGACGCAAGAACTGCTTTACCTCGTATTCTGGCCAGGCCAGATCCAACTTTTGTTGAATACTCAAAATATTGTCTGACAAGTGACTCAAATCGGCCGCCAAAGCCTCTACTAACCACTGCGGCTGTCGTTTTGCCCAGTGATAGAGGTAATCGCTGCCACATAAAACTCTTGCCACCTGCTCCATATCCCCTGCATAAGCCGTGCCCAGAGCCTCGAGCCACTGTGAGGTTCGCTGTTCTGCTTCAGCTTGTAAGGCTTCTGGAATAGGTGTTATCTGCATCATGAATGACTCGACTTTTGTTGTGGTAACTAGCTTTAAGCCCGATTATGCTATCGTATTTGGGGGGTTTTAAGCTATTGATGTTGTACGATTTATTACATTTTAATGCAAACTAATAATTTATCCGCCAGACAAACATTGATAGGATAGGCTGATAACAATGAATAAGGAGCATCTTAAATGGGTACCATCATCACTTTAGTCATCATCGTTGCGTTAATCCTGTTTGTGGTAGGGATCTACAACAAGCTGGTCAATCTGCGCAATCGCTTCAAAAACGCATACGCGCAAATTGATGTGCAGCTTAACCGCCGTTATGACTTAATCCCCAATCTGGTTGAAACTGCTAAAGGCTATATGAAGCATGAGCGCGAAACGCTAGAAGGCGTTATCAATGCGCGTAATACCGCTGTTTCAGCAAATCAGGCAGCTGCCGATCACCCAGAAGATCCAAATGCCATCAAGAACCTTAATCAGGCAGAAGGTCAACTTACTGGTGCATTAGGCCGTTTATTTGCCTTGTCGGAAAACTACCCAGACCTGAAGGCCAATCAAAACATGGCTCAATTGATGGAAGAGTTAAGTACCACCGAGAACAAAATTGCTTTTGCACGCCAGGCTTATAACGATGCCGTCATGCAATACAACACCTATCGCGAGCAAGTCCCTAATAACTTTATTGCCAATCCATTTGGTTTCCAGGAAGCCGAGTTGTTTGAAGTTGAAGATGAGCAGGTTAGAGAAGCTGTTAAAGTATCTTTTGACTAAACCTCAGTTTTTCATCAACCGATAAGCAATAACAAGAATGGACTTTTTTGAACATCAAGAAGTAGCCAGGAAGAAAACCCGGCTACTGGTTTTCTACTTTCTGATGGCTGTAATTTTAATCGTTGCAGCCCTCAATTTTATTGGCTTCATGCTAATCAAATCACAAACTTCCCCCGACAATCCTTTCTCAATCAGCGACTGGTTTCAGCATTCATGGTTTTATGCCGTGACTCTTGGCACCCTTTTGTTGATCTTGTTAGGTTCCTTGTTCCGCTGGTTACAACTCAGCGCGGGCGGAAAAGCAGTGGCCTCTATGGTCAAAGCGCGCGAGATCTTGCCGGATACCAATGACCTTTTGGAACGCAGACTGCTCAATGTGGTTGAAGAAATGTCGATCGCCTCTGGCACATCCGTACCCACCGTGTATGTGATGGATGAAGAAGAAACGATTAACGCCTTTGTGGCAGGACTCGAAGCCAGCGACACGGTACTGGTCGTTACCAAAGGCGCTTTGGAAAACCTGACTCGCCAGGAACTGCAAGGCGTGGTCGCTCATGAATACAGCCATATCTTTAATTCCGATATGCGCATCAATGTACGCTTAATCGCGATACTGGCGGGTATTTTGCTACTCGGTCAGGCGGGATATTTTGTCATGCGCTATATCCGTTATGGCAACATCCGTAGCAGCAAAGAAAGCGGCGGTGCTGTGGTAGCGGTATTCGTTATCGGTATATCGCTGTTCATTATTGGCTATATTGGCCTATTCTTTGGTCGCTTAATCAAAGCCGCCATATCACGACAGAGAGAATATCTCGCTGACGCGTCCGCCGTTCAGTATGCACGAGACAATGAAGGTCTGGCTGGCGCTTTTATCAAGATTAAACAGCAAGGGTCATTGCTGAAAAATTCTCATGCTGAAGAAACCAGCCACATGTGTATTTCAGAACCTATCAAGCTCAACTTAAATAGCCTTGCTTCGCACCCACCGATAGAAAAAAGACTCACCGCCATCATGCCAGGCTGGCGCAACCTTGCGCAGCAAATCGAAGAGCAACAACTGCGTAAAATGGCTGAGCAACAAGAGCAAGCAGACATTGAGCTAGAAGAAGAACAACCACAAGGCACAGATTTTGGCTTCGGTGCCATCATTGACACTATCGGGCAACCGACGACCTTGCATCAACATGCCGCTGGCGCTTTATTGTTAGGACTGCCTGAAATTATTCGCCAGGCCGCCCATAGCCAACATGCAAGTTATAAAGCAACACATCTGGTGTTAGCCCTGCTACTTAGCGACGACCATCAAGTATCTGAGTCAGTATTAAATCTAATAGCCGAGAAAACCAGTCAGCAGGAAGCGGATCAGGTTTTAGAATTGGCCCAGCATATCAATAACGATCAACGCCATTTACGGTTAACCATACTGGATATTTCAATTCCAAGCCTGCGTCGACTCGGTGCAAAAGAGCGCAAAGAATTTTTAAGCTTATTACGAGAAGCCATTCATCTGGATAGCCATATTTCAGAATTTGAGTATGTACTCTACGCCATACTGCAAAAGAACCTCAGCGATACCAAACAGCCACCCAGCAACAGCATCAAAAGCTTCAACGGAGTGGCTAACGACATTCAGGTTATCCTTTCCGCAACGGTACACAGCACTGGCCAAAGTGATGAAGAGAAAACAAAACTCTACTCGAAGCTGGTTCAGCCCTTTGTTAAAGAGCCACAAGAACTGCTTGAAAAGACCTTTGATGCCGAATCATTCCACCAGTCTCTAAAGCGCCTCAATCAATTAACACCGATGCTTAAAAAGCCTTTGATTCAAGCTCTCGAAGACGCCGTTACACATGATGGCAAAGTTAATCCTCGTGAAATTGAATTACTGCGCGCCATCGCTGAATGTTTGAACTGCCCCATTCCACCGGTTTTGGAACAGG
Source organism: Kangiella koreensis DSM 16069 (assembly GCF_000024085.1). Lineage (NCBI taxonomy): Bacteria > Pseudomonadati > Pseudomonadota > Gammaproteobacteria > Kangiellales > Kangiellaceae > Kangiella > Kangiella koreensis. Next base: position 2,332,041 of record NC_013166.1, read on the forward strand.
CGCAGGAGAAATTGGTAAAAGATAGTTAGTTATAAAAATAGCGCTATCTTCATTATTGGAAAATAAAGGCACACTATGAATGGGTTGATAGGAATTAGTATTGTTATCATTGGATTACCTTACTTTATCTTAGGATTTATTGCTTATTCTAATAGAAAATCTACCAGTTCTAAATTTGAAGCAGCGGGACCATGGTGGGCTTTATATCCAAAGAATTATAATGAGTTTGGAAAATCACTTTCTCTATGGGGAAGGCTATTATTGGTTTTAGCTTTGCTTATTAATATTTATTTGTTTATTGATAGGTGAAATCACAATGAATAACCTGAGAATATCCATAGCTTTTCTTTTTTCCATTTTCATACTAAGTTGTGAGCAAAAAAGTGCTGATGATATTTTGAAAGAAAAAATAATTGGGACATGGAGCGCTAGTTACCCAGCAAGGCATAGTAATGATATAAGTGCGTACGGAGAAGGTACTTATTATGCTGATGGTACTTTTAGGGGCTGGAATAAAATATCTTTCCCTGATGGCACCATAAAGGAAAAGTTCTATTCTGAGTCATGGGAAATAAAAGATCGTAAGCTAATTTTAAGACCTGAGAAGATACATGACTCACCAGAGATGAATAGTGTCATTGTTGACTACATTGAGTCTATAGATCATCAGACTATGATTCTGATCAATAAAAAAGGTGAAAAACTGATAAGGAAAAAAGTTGCTAGCAATAACTAAGAATTCCTTCGATTTGTTTTAACCCCCAAAGCAAATCCTAATAATTGATTTAATTGTCACTGGATACCGCGGTACCCTAAGTAGGCAGTCCTTTAAATCGCGGTATAACAAGCTAATTCCAATACGGATTTTCTTCCAGCGCTCTGGTGCGCATGGTGACCAGTGCATCAAGAATATCTTTCTCGGTGCGTTCGAGGCGTTCATCAACACGGTCTTCTGTTTTCAGTGCCCTTCGGATAAATTCGAGCTGCTTGAAGAGCTCAATGCTGGCCACGAGGTCAACCCATCTTTGACGATAGGCTTTGCGTTTTTTGTTTTCAAACAGACTGCCAAAGAATAAGCCAATATCGAGGGTTCGATACATTCTAGGTAGGTAAGCCAGGTAGTCGTTTTCGGTGAGTTCTTCTTTGCCTGTTAAATGACGCTTGATATCAAATAACTGATGCTGAAGCTGGCGAATGGCAAATGGGTAAATTTCTTTTTTCAGTCGTTGGCCACCACCTTCTTTAAAGGCCAGTCGCCATTCTTTGAGATACAACCAGCGTGAGAAATGAAGTAGTTTCAGGTTGTATGAAGACGATTTAAGGTATTCGACAAATTGAGAGCTTTCTCGCTTAAAGGCTTTACGCAAACCTTGTTCGAAACCTTCTAACTCAGAATAGTTAAATCCATACAGTTTACCGTTATTGAGCCAGTTAATTTCTTGCGCGACTTTTAACAGCTTGGCAAAGTTTTTAGTAATTTCCCTCCAGTCACTTCGTAAACTGCTTAAGGCATGGCGCGGTATCATGGGCGCGAACACTGAGTACATGTGTTGCATGAACATCAAAGCACGATTGAGTTGCATCACATTATCAATGGTCACTTCGCGTTTCATTTGCTTGATGTAGTGTTGCCAATGTCCAAGTCCTTTATGGGCAATAGTTTCAAAAGCGGCTTCAGCAGTCGACTTGGCGGTTAGTTCTACGACTCTAAGTTGCCTTAAATAAGGCGATGGTTTTAGCGACAAGCTATAACCGCGCTCGGCTTTGCTTTCACTATCCAGCACTAGTCCAAACTTTTCTATTAATTCCTGGCATAACGTAAATAAAGCGGCTGGCTCACCTTCTTTCAATTCAAGCTCAACTTCACAAATATCTTGTTTGATATCTTTATAACGGATTGAGCCAATATCCAGCGCGATTTCTATCTGACTTTCACCTTCGGTGACAAAAATCTGACGTCTTAAAAAATCGGTATTGAAGGCTGGTTTAACGGGGCCATCTTCTTCTTCGGCTTCTTCAAGCAAGATCATAAGATAGGGCTCGACCACCGCCTGCAAGTCTAATTCTTTAGAAGGGAGCTCAATTTCAGATTCGTTGCGTTGAAACAGGCCGCCGACTACTCGACCAGCAGACTTTACCGATTGGATGTATTTATCGCCGTCTTGGCGAATTCTGAGCCCGATTTCCATCTCTCTGAGTTTGTGATTCTCTGTGTCGTAATAAGTATTGGCAAGCTGCTTGTCCTGCCAACCACCAGCCTCTGAGAACCGACTACTAACCCATTGTTTTATATCACTAATCTTGTCGGGCGTCGCTATTAGTTTTATTTCTATTTCGATCGACATGCCTTAATTTCTACTCAGTTTGGTTTGAGTCATTCAACGCAGTTTACAGCGCGAACCGGAAATTGCCAATCGTTAAGTCTGGTATGCAAGTGCTGGCATGCTTATAATGTGCACCTTTACTTGTTGGCCCAAATAATCCATTGGGGGATATATGGCTAATTCGATTCTTGATCTTTTTGCATCATCACCTATTCGCCCTATGCAAGACCATATGGCGAAAGTTCATGAGTGTGCCTCTGAACTGAAAAACTTCTTTAAAGCCACTATCGAAGGCAACTGGGAGCAAGCTGATCAGCTTAAAACTCGTATTCGCGAGCTTGAAAATGAAGCGGATGATTTAAAGCACGATTTGCGCATGCACTTGCCGAAAGGCCTTTTCCTTCCGGTAGCGCGTACCGACCTTCTCGCTCTTCTGAGCAAACAAGACAAAATTGCCAATATCGCGCGGGATATATCAGGCTTGGTCTTTGGCCGTAAAATGCAATTCCCAGCTAGCGTTAATGAAGACTTAATGGGGTTGATTCAGCGTTCAATCGACGCATCGGCACAAGCTTTTAAAGCAATCAATGAGTTAGATGAATTATTGGCAACCGGCTTTAGAGGCCGCGAAGCCAGTCTAGTTGAGGAAATGATCGATCAACTGGATATGATTGAAAACGATACAGACGATTTACAACGCGAGTTGTTGTTCAAAATTTTTGAACAGGAAAACGAACTGCCCCCTGTACAGGTCATGTTTATGTATAAGGTAGTACAACAAATCGGTGATTTAGCTGACAGCGCTCAAAGCGTCGGTTCGCGCCTTGAAATGATGATAGCTCGATAAACCGGGGGGAGTCGTGGATTTCATATTACAAAACGCAGATACCTTTATCTGGATAGCGGTAGCATTTGGTTTTTTAATGGCTTTTGGTGTTGGTGCCAATGATGTAGCCAACGCCATGGGAACATCGGTTGGTGCTAAAGCATTAACCCTTAAACAAGCTATTTTCGTTGCTGCCATATTCGAATTTGCCGGTGCTTATCTAGCCGGTGGTCAGGTCACACAGACCATTCGCAAGGGAATTATTGATTCAGCTTATTTTGAAGGCACGCCGGAACTCTTAATTTTTGGCATGATGGCGGCCCTGCTGGCTGCTGGTGTATGGCTGGTTCTTGCTTCTAAATTCGGTTGGCCAGTTTCAACCACCCACTCTATCATCGGTGCCATCGTTGGTTTTGCGGCAGTTGGTGTTAGCGTTGACGCAGTTAGCTGGGGCAAAGTGGGTTCGATCGTCGGTAGTTGGGTTATCACCCCTTTCATTGCTGGTGCTATCGCCTTCCTGATTGTCATGAGCGTGCAAAAACTGATACTTAACCGTTCCAATCCATTTGCAATGGCCAAACGCTACGTTCCGTTCTACATGTTCTTAACTGGCTTTGTGATGGCGTTAGTAACCATCATGAAAGGTCTAAAGCACATTTTTCAGGACCATGATATTAACTTGAGCATGACCGAAACCTACCTTATAGCTATTGGTTTCGGAGCTTTGATTGCTGTTATTGGCGCTCTAGTTATCAGTCGAATTAAAGTAGAAGAGGAAGCTGATAAAGACTACCACTTCTACAGCGTTGAAAAAGTATTCACGGTACTGATGATCGTGACCGCCTGTGGCATGGCATTTGCCCACGGTTCCAATGACGTTGCTAACGCGATTGGCCCATTGGCTGCGATTGTCAGCGTGATTCAAAACGGTGGCGATATTGGTGCCAAAGCAGTAGTTGACCCAAGAATCCTGCTGGTAGGTGCGATTGGTATCGTAATCGGTTTGATTGTATTGGGTAGCCGCGTTATGGCCACCATCGGCCAAAAGATTACTCACTTAACGCCAAGCCGTGGTTTTGCTGCTGAGTTAGCAGCTGCTTCAACGGTCATTATTGCCAGTGGTGCAGGCCTGCCGATTTCAACCACGCAGACTTTGGTTGGTGCCGTTTTAGGGGTGGGTATGGCACGCGGTATTGCGGCATTGAATCTCGGCGTTGTTCGTAACATTCTCGTATCATGGGTTGTTACCTTGCCAGCCGGCGCAATATTGTCAGTGATATTCTTCTTTATCTTTAAGGCACTATTCAGCTTTTAATCCCTAAAATAGCTTGAATAAGTGCAACTAATTAGCCCCTTTGTGGGCTAATTAACACTTAATAACAAACGGTTTTAAGCCTTCTAAATCAGTAGCTTAAAGCCGTTTTTTTATACCTGACAAGCCCACCTAAAGCAATATGCCAATTAGTCTTAACGACAACCCTTCCCCCATTCTTTGACCTGCTATATACTTGCCCCTTTATTTACGATTAAGCTCAAAATTTAACCGTTAGGATTGATTATGTTTCGTCTACTTTTAGTGTTTTTACTGCTGACCACAAACCAGTTTGCACAAGCAGCTGATCCAGCTCAAAACACTGACACCGAAAGCCAGTACTATGTGTCCGATGAAATTGGAGTCATCATGCGCAGCGGTCCGACCAATCGCTATCGCGTTACTGGTCGCCTGGTTGCCGGAACACCTATTGAAGTTTTGGCCTCGGATACTGCTAACGAGAGTAGCCAGGTTCGCACAGCTGATGGCGACGAAGGCTGGATTCAATCCCAATATGTCACCGATCAGCCAACTGTTCGCGCCTTATATGCTGAGCTACAAACTGAGCATGAGGCGCTAAAACAAGAGTTGGCTCAAACCAAGCAGCAAGTTGCTGACAAACAGAATGTGATTACGCTCAATGATCAGCTGCAACAACAGGTTTCCGAACTGCAAAATGAATCGGATACCTTGCGCCAACAAAACGAACTGTTGAAAGGTCGTTTTCACAAAGATGTTTTTTATGCAGGTGCTTTTGTCCTGCTAGTGGGCATGCTAATCAGCTGGGTTCTATCCCGCTTTAGCATGAAACGCCGTCAGCGCTCCGGTTGGCGTTGACGTTTTTAGGTTGTACTTTAGGTTCTGTTGAACTTAGCCAGTACATTGTTATTAGGTAATTGCCGTAATGTTTAAAGCCAGTCAAATCCTGTCAGATTCTTATCAGCAACTCTCGCTGAGCGAGTGGCAGGAAATTATCACCCAAAACTACTCTGTCGATGAGTCGAGCTACTTACAGGAACTGTTAGAGCTCGCTACCCCTGACGACAAAACCGTCAATATCATTACCCACCAGGCTGCACAGCTGGTCGAAGAAATCCGACAAAGTAGCAAGTCGCGGGAAGGTGTCGAAGCCTTTTTGCAACAATACAGCCTGAGTACCAAGGAAGGTGTGATTCTAATGTGTCTGGCGGAAGCGCTGTTGCGTATTCCTGATGCCAATGTTGCCAATGCACTTATTCGTGACAAACTTAGCGCTGCTGAGTGGAAAAAGCATACTGGTCAAAGTGAATCTCTTCTGGTCAATGCTTCGACCTGGGGCTTGATGTTGACCGGTAAAATCGTTGACGTTGATCAGGACGGTGACGGTAAGCCTGATACCTTGTTAAAAGGGTTGATTGCCAAATTTGGTGAGCCCGTGATTCGCCAGGCAATGAATCAGGCAATGCGTTTAATGGGGCGTCAATTTGTACTGGGTCGTAGCATTAAAGAAGCCATGAAGCGTGGTGTTAAAAGCGTTGAGAAAGGCTATACCCATTCTTTCGATATGTTAGGTGAAGCAGCTTATACTGCTCATGATGCGCACCGTTATTACGAAGCCTACAGCAAAGCAATTCAAGAGATTGGCCAGATAAAAGTTAAAGAAGGTCAGTTAGCACCCAGTATCTCGATCAAATTATCAGCACTTCACCCACGTTATGAAGTTGGTCAAAAAGATCGTGTCATGACGGAAATGGTTGATACGCTGTTAAAGCTCGTTAAGCAGGCGCGTGATTTAGATGTCGCCGTGACGATTGATGCTGAAGAAGCGGATCGCCTTGAGTTGTCTCTGGATATTTTCGAAGCACTCTATACGTCGGAAATTTGCCAGGATTGGGCTGGTTTAGGCATGGTGATTCAAGCCTATTCCAAGCGCGCCCTGCCAGCTTTAGGGTGGCTAGATGCATTGTCTCGCAAACATGGTCGTCGTATTCCTCTTCGCCTGGTCAAAGGCGCATATTGGGATTCTGAGATCAAATGGTCACAACAGGCCGGTTTGAGTAACTATCCGGTATTTACCCGCAAAGCAGGTACAGATGTGTCTTACTTGGCTTGTGCGCGTTTTATCATGAGTACTCAGGACAGTTTCTACCCGCAGTTTGCCACTCACAACGCGCAAACTGTTTTTAGCATTATGGAAATGGCGGACCAACGTCGTGACTTTGAATTCCAGCGCTTACACGGCATGGGTGAGATTCTGTATGACAAGGTATTAGAGCGCTATCCCGGTTTGAAATGCCGTATCTACGCGCCGGTAGGCAACCACAAAGAATTGCTGCCTTATCTGGTGCGTCGCCTATTGGAAAATGGTGCCAATACCTCTTTCGTCCACCAGTTGGTCGATAAAGCGACTCCGGTGATGAGCCTGGTAGAACATCCCTGTCTTGTTCTCAAGCGTTATCCAACCTTGCACAATGACCGGATTCCATTGCCGCCCCATATTTATGGTCCTGACCGCGTTAACTCAGCAGGTACTAATCTCCACATTAACAGCCAGATCGAGCCTTTTATGCAAAACGTACAACAGTATTTAGACAATCAATGGCACGCCAAGCCCATTATTGATGGTAAAGAACTTACCACTAACGAAGAAGCCGTCTTCTGCCCGTATGACAATGCGCATCAGATCGGCACGGTCCACAAAGTCAGCGAAGAGATGGCACTTGATGCCTTAACTATCGCGCAAAAAAACTTTATCGCCTGGGACATGACGCCAGTTGAGCAGCGCGCGCAGATCCTCGAGAAAATAGCAGATGTGTTTGAAGAAAACGAAGCTGAACTGATTGCATTGTGTAGTCGCGATGGCGGTAAAACCATGCAGGACGGTATTGATGAAGTTCGCGAAGCAGTGGATTTTTGCCGCTTTTACGCCAACAACGCACGTAAAGATTTCGGCCAGGAAATTACTCTGCCTGGACCGACCGGCGAAAGCAATCACCTCTACCTTCAAGGTCGCGGCGTGTTTGCCTGTATCAGCCCATGGAACTTCCCATTAGCCATCTTCACGGGTCAGGTAGTAGCTGCCCTGGTTGCTGGTAATACCGTTCTGGCAAAACCTGCTGACCAAACCACATTGGTGGCTTATCGCGCGGTTCAATTGATGCACAAAGCTGGCGTTCCAACCAGCGTATTACAATTTGTGCCTTGTCGTGGCTCTACTTTTGGCAACCTTATTTTGTCTGACATTCGCGTTGCAGGCGTTTGCTTCACTGGTTCAACCTCAACCGCACAAATCATCAACCGTACATTAGCTACACGCGATGGCATGCTATCGCCGCTAATTGCTGAAACTGGTGGTCAAAACGCCATGATCGTGGACAGCTCAGCGTTGCCAGAGCAAGTGGTTGCCGACGTTATTCAGTCAGCTTTCACCAGCGCCGGTCAACGTTGTTCAGCACTACGTGTGCTTTATGTACAGGAAGATGTTGCTGATCGCATTCTGGAAGTGCTTTCCGGTGCTATGCAGGAGTTGAAACTGGGCGACCCGACTGACTTGTCTACTGACATTGGGCCAGTAATCGACGCGGTTTCGCGGGAAGAGTTAGCAGGCCATGTTGAACAGTTACGCGCAACAGGTAACTTAATTGCTGAGACGCCAATGCCTGCAGGTCTTGAAAAAGGCTGCTACTTAGCTCCAACAGCATTCTTTATCAATCATATCAACGATTTGACTCAAGAGTGGTTTGGTCCGATTTTGCATGTCATTAAATACAAAGCGAAAGATCTGGATAAGGTCATTGACCAGATTAATGGTTATGGCTTTGGTTTGACGCTCGGCATTCATTCACGCAACGAAAGCACCGCCACTTACATTGATAAGCGTGCCCGTGTCGGTAACGTCTATATCAACCGTAATATGATTGGTGCTACTGTTGGCGTGCAGCCGTTTGGTGGTCAAGGTCTATCCGGAACCGGCCCGAAAGCAGGCGGTCCATTCTATCTGCACCGTTTTGCTACCGAGCATACGCGCACCAATAACACCGCAGCGATAGGCGGTAATGCTACCTTGCTGTCGTTAGGCGATTAGTTCAATTCAAGGTAAACTTAAAGGGCATCGGGGCTATTAACACTCCCGGTGCCCTTTTTTATTGCCCCTTATTTTTAATGATTCTTTTTTATGATTACGTTTAAATATTACGTCTAATGAATATGACCACGCCTCTATGAAAAATATCTCACCAGACTTTATTGCTCACATCAGTCAGCAGCTTAACGATCCCGATGCGTTACAAGCATTGCTGGATTACAGCCAGAAGCCATTGCGCAAAAGTATTCGCATTAACCCGTTAAGAGCCAATAAAGAAGTGGTGGTCAACGAATGGCAACAAGCTGGTTATAAACTGGATCCTATACCCTGGTGTGATGATGGCTTCTGGATTGATGAAACGTATAAACCGCTGGCAGATGGTTTTGGTAAATTACTGCCACATTTGGCTGGCCAGTTTTATATTCAGGAGTCGAGCTCTATGCTGCCCGTCAGCGCCTTGTTTGCCGCTCATCCTGACCCAACGATGGTACTGGATGTGGCGGCGGCTCCTGGCTCAAAAACCACTCAGATTTCTGCAGCCATGAACAATGACGGACTAGTTGTTGCCAATGAACTATCCTCTTCCAGACTCAAAGTTCTGTACGCCAACCTGGAGCGTACAGGAGTCAGCAATACCATCCTGTGCCACCATGATGGTCGTCAGTTCGGCGAAGCAACCAAGCAAACCTTTGATGCGATCTTGCTGGATGCTCCCTGCGGTGGAGAAGGCACAGTACGTAAAGATCCTGAGGCATTAAGCAACTGGTCATTAGCTAGCGTTTTAAGCATCTCTGAGTTGCAGAAAGAACTGATTATGAGTGCTTTCAATGCACTCAAGCCTGGTGGCACTCTGGTTTATTCCACCTGCACCCTATCCAAAGAAGAAAACCAGTTGGTGTGTCAGCACTTGCTGGATACCCATTCAAACAGCGTAGAAATTTTTCCGCTAAATGCACTGTTTGCAGGTGCTGATAAAGTTGCCACTCCCGAAGGCTATTTGCACCTATACCCACATCTTTTCGATAGCGAAGGCTTCTTTGTCGCCTGCTTTAAGAAAAAACCAACGCCCGTTACCGATAAATTTAATCATGATAGCGCGCTTAGCTCTCGCTTCCCCTTCTCTCCTTTAACCAACAAGGAATATCAAGAACTTGAGCACCACTGCGCTGCTCTGGGCTGGTCTTTAGAGCCACATAAAAAGCAACTGTGGAAACGCGATAACGAAATATGGTACTTCCCACAAGGTATTGAAAAGCTGATTGGCAAGCTACGCATGAGTCGAATTGGTGTTAAACTGGCTGAAAGCCACCGTAGTGGCTATCGCCTGCAACACCAGGCCGCCACTACTTTTGGCCATGAATTCAAACAACAAGTTTATGAACTCAATAGCCAACAAGCGGTCGAGTATTATCAAGGGCGTGATATTAGTATTGAGAAATCTGATAGCCTGACAAAAGGCGAAGTGGCAGTTCTTTATCAGGGCACTGTGATTGGCCTGGCTAAAAATCTGGGCAATAAATTAAAAAACTCTTTGCCTCGAAATTTAGTGCAAGACAATCCTTTTGCCACACTTTAATACTGCCAGCATTGATATAAATTGTGGAACATTTAATGAAACAAGTAATGACCTACTTAGCGAAATATAAGACCCTCGTCTTTTTATGTGGTTTGAGCTTTTTAGCTGCTTGCCAGACCTTAACGCCCACAGAAAAGACCAACCAGCTTCCGCTTTCGCCGGAAGTTACCAGTGGTAAGTTGGACAATGGTATTACCTACTATATTCACCCAAACCGTAAGCCCAAAGAACGTGCTTATATCACCCTGTTGCTTAACGTCGGCTCATTGCAGGAACAAGATCGCGAACGCGGTGCTGCTCACTTTGTTGAACATATGGCGTTTAATGGTTCGACCCACTTTAATAAAAACGACCTGGTGACTACGCTTGAAAGTTTGGGAATGACCTTTGGCTCAGACATCAACGCCTTCACCGGATTCGATAACACCCGCTATCACTTAGAAATCCCAACTGACGATCCCGAGAACTGGTCTACGGTTTCGTTAATTCTTGATGACTGGATCACCGGTATCAAATTTGAGCCGGAAGATGTTGAGCAAGAACGCAAAGTTATTCTCTCCGAGAAACGTGCTCGTAAAGGGTTGGGGGAACGGTTATCTGAAGTGTTAAACCCTATCAATTATGGCGATGCTCGCCATGCTGACAGAATGCCAATTGGTATTGATGAAGCACTGACATCAATGTCAGCAGAAGACCTTAAAGCTTTCCATCAGAAGTGGTATCAACCGCATAATATGGCTCTTATCATCACCGGTGATGTTCAGCCCGATAATGCCATCAAGTTATTCAATAACACTATTGGTCAGATTAAGCCATCCAATGACCTCAAACCTCAGGAATATTTGATTCCCGGGCAAATTGAGCCGGCTTATGCAGTCTTAACTGATCAGGAAATCTTGAGCCGTTCTATCAATGTGCGCTACCAAACTCATAGCGTGACTCTCGATAATTTTGATTCACTGCGTTACCGGCTGCTAAATCAGATGATTATCAGCCTCTTTAATAACCGAATGTATGAGCTGTCAGATGGCGCAGAGAAGCCCTTCGAAGGAGCTAGCTTAGGCTATTCACAGTTAGGTAATGACAAGTTACTGTTTAACTTTTCAGTGACGCCAAAAGATGGTTCTTTTGAGCAAAGTTATCAGCGTCTTTTTGAAGAAATTAAACGTGTTGAGCAACATGGCTTCCTTACCAGCGAACTTGAGCGCTATCGCAAGGAAGTATTAAACAGTAGTTTATTAGCCGTTGAAGATATGGACTCTATCCATTCCCGGAATCTGTCTGACCGTTACATGTCTCATTTCTTATATGGCGAACATTATTTTTCAACTATCCAGCGCCATGTCTTGCTGGAAACAATTCTACCCACCATTAGCGCCGAAGAAGTCTCTGCACATTTTGATCGTCTGCTGGCCAGTAACCTTCACTCAATTATTGTCTATGCACCAGAACAAGAAAAACCTGATGCTGATTTAGAAGAAAAACTTTTCGCAGCGCTCAATAAAGAAATTGAACTGGCAAGCTACTCTGAGTCTGACTTAGCCGATCCCCTAATGGCTACACTACCCGAGAAAGGCCATATTATTGATAAAACTGATATTAAAGCTGTTGATGCCATTGACTATCGGTTGAGTAATGGTGCACGGGTTATTATTCGCCCGAGTGACCTTTCAAATACCGAAGTATTCCTGTCAGCATACGCGCCTGGCGGCTATTCCCTTGCCACCCTCGAGCAACAACGCTCGGCTATGGAATCAGCAAAACTAGTGGCAGCCTCAGGCATCGGTAATTACTCAAGAACTGATTTAGGAAAAAAACTATACGATAAAACCGTTCAATTGCAATTGAACATCGGGCGTTACTATTCCCAGCTAAGCTCTAGCAGCGCCCCCAAAGATTTGGAGCTAATGTTGCAGTTAGCCCATTTATATTTTACCGAGCCAAAGATTGACGCCGATGTCGTAGATAATTATCGTGAGTCGGTTATTCAATATCAAAAAAATAGGCTGAATGATCCTGAGCAAAAATATGCTGACGAACTTCACCGGCTAATGACAGATAATCACCCAAGATCGCAACCTTGGTCCGTTGAAGAAGCACGGAAAATTGATCGTGAGATTGCGTTGAACTTTTACAAAGATCGTTTCCAAAAAGCCAATAATTTTACCTTTGTTATTGTCGGCAATATTAAACCAACAGAGGTAGAGCCTCTCATCGAACAATACATTGCCAGCCTACCTGCAGATGAGAATAAGGAAACATGGCAGGATGAAAATATCCGTACTGTCCAGCGCGATATTCATTTTGCACGAGACACCGCGCTAGATGAAAAAACGAAAGTCTTTTTAAACTACCATAAGCCAATTGATCAGTATATTTCTGAAACTCGATTCCGTTTGGGCCTTTATGAAGAAATTCTACAACAGGAACTACAGGCAAAATTAAGAGAAGAACTTGGTGAAGTGTATTCGATTGGGGTTGGTGCCGGCGTTGATCGTTATCCAACGGAATGGTTTAACCTATCCATCAGTTTTAATGCGGAGCCAGGTCGCGAGCAATTACTGATAGATACCATTCAGGAAGTCATTCAGCAGACTTTATCCGAACCGCTTCCACAGGATAAGCTTGACACAATCAAACAGCAGCGCCGTATGTCATTTACTGAAGGGCAACAGAGTAATCACTTCTGGCTGGGACAAATTATGTTGTATGAGCGCGAGGATATTGATTACTCATACTTCACCAATTATATGTCGCGCTTAGAGGCTGTGAGCACAAAGCAAATTCAAGATACGGCTAATATGCTTTTCGAAGATAGTTATCTGATTACCAGTATTATGCGCCCGAAAGATGATGCCGATATGGCCAACAAGGATGAACAAGAAACTGAACGGGCCGTTACGGATTAACATCAGTCAATCCAGGGACAATCACTTGTTGTCCCTGGTAATTAACCAATAAATCATTCTCCATAATATCCTCTACCACCATCCCCTTTGAAATGGTATCGCCAATGCTATAAGCCTTACCATTAAGCATAACAAACCTATCTTCAGGCTCGGTAGCAAATATATGGGTGGTATAAATTAGGGTTGGCCAATGCTCATGATCAATGGCTGCTAGAAATACTGGTTTGTTACTACTCTTGCTGGCTTGACTAACCTGTATTTGTTGCTGGGTTTCGGCTTGCTCCAAAACTTCAGTTACTGGGCGTCGACTGACTGCTTCGATCACTGGTTTTGCACTTTGCTGAACCACTGGCTGCTGAACTTCAAGCGGAGCTTTTTTGACAACCAAGCCTGTAGTCTCCGAACCATTAATCAACTCAACAGATTTATCATCAGCGCTATTATTTTTCACCACAGCTTCAGCAGTCTCAGTTGTCGCTAATACTTCTTGCGGCGAGCTATCTTGCTGATGGTTTATCAGCATGTCAGCTTTTATGTCATTCGGTGCTGGCTTTAAAAGTAACCATATAACTACTGCAAACAAAACGACAATAACGGCGAATATAGGCAACAACCAGCGCTTACTGTCATTGTCATCAATAAATGCTGTATGCTGATGTTCGCTGTTGAGGCTTGGTACCTCACCATCTTTCTGACCTGCCTCAGTTTTTTTGATTGCGTCAAGAATATAAGACATCTAGTTGCCCGCCTGTAAACTGTCTGATAAAAGTTTAGGGATACTGGGTTCAGCTAAATTATTAATAACCATAATCGAATGCTTGCCTAAAATGCCATCCGATACTAAGCCGTGTTCCATTTGGAATAGCGACAACCAATCTGACACCTGTTCTGAAAAAATATTACCGGGTTTAATAACAAGACCTTCATTCCTTTCAATAAAACTCGTTAACCAACTGACCGCACTACCACGACCACCGACTCCAATTGGCTCATTAAAGCCTGGTGGCTTTTTCCAGAATAATCGGTATTCACCAGTCCAAAGTGGGTTTAATTTTTTTCGTTCAATAGTCACCTGATTTTCACCAAACTGCATGACCACCGCTTGATCGTGAATGCTAATTAGGGTTCCCCAAAAATCACCACCTTGCACTGTTGAGAACTTTAAATTTGCCGGACGATTGAGCTGACCTAAAAACTTCCAGTCTGTCATACCTTGATCGCAACCTAATCCATAAGTCACTGACAAACTACAGGCATCGACCGATTGAAATGGTGAGTAGGAAATTCCCCATAAAGCCAGCAAGTTCTGGCTAGCAATAACACCACTGCGATCCCAACTTTGCTCTCCCCAGAAATCTTCTGCTAATTCACTAGGACTTTTTTTAATTTCAATTTTGGGGAGCTCTTGCTCAATGCTTTTGAAACTAGAGTCATTTATAGCAGCAACGGAGTTTGATTCTAAATTTTGATTCTCCGTAGGCTTAACCATGGTTTGCTCCACGGTTTTATCAAACAAACCAAAAGACCATGCAGCAACTCCAAGGGTGAGCCCAACGACTAATACCGGAACAGCCCATTTCCAATGCTGGGTTACTGGTGCCGCTGGTGGGTAATCAGTTTTATGACCCAGCACCTCTTCAACGGCTTTATTCACGGTCCGTGTATCCACATGATGCAAGTTATCCGCAAAAGCTCCCAGCATAGCTCTGTCACTAATCACATTGATCAGTCGAGGTATGCCGCCACTGGCTTTGTGAATCAGTTTCATCGCTTTAGATTTAAATACAGGACGCATAACACCAGCGATTCGCAACCGATGCTCAAGGTACGATTTAGTTTCATTAAGGGATAAGGGACGAAGGTGATAACGGGCTGTAATTCGTTGAGCTAACTGACGCAGCTCTTTCTTAGCCAGCAATTCTTGTAACTCGGGCTGGCCAATCAATATAATTTGCAGCAGTTTTTTCTGGTTGGTTTCAAGATTGGTCAATAAGCGTATCTGCTCCAACACTTCCACGCTTAAATTCTGCGCCTCATCAATCATCAGTACGGTATTTAAACCTTGCTCATGATTATCCAGCAGGCGACGGCTCAGGAGATCAGTAAAGGTCTTTAGGCTCGACTCTTTGGCATCATAGCCAATACCCAGCTCATCACACATAGTGGCCATTAGCTCGATGGCATTCAGCTTTGGATTGAGAATGTAGGCAAGTCGTACATTGCCAGGAAGCTGTTCCAGCAAACAACGGCAGACCGTTGTTTTTCCGGTACCCACTTCGCCAGTTAACAGCACAAAGCCGCCTCCAGCGCCAATCCCATATAACAGGTGCGCCAAAGCATCACGATGGCGCTCGCTCATGAATAAGTAGCGAGGGTCCGGTGCGATGGTAAACGGTGTTTCTTTTAATCCGAAGAAATCGTTGTACATATTGGCTCTATTTCCCAAAGTTCCTTATTGAATATTGTATAGTTATTGTGCTTTGCATATTATGACCCATTATTTATAACCTCTCAATCTAAGGGATAGCGTGTGAAGATGCACGGACTTTTACTAACATTTACTTTGATTATTATGCTCTCCTTCACGGCGGCAAGTCAGGCCTTTGAAGGTAAAATTTATAAATGGACTGATAAGAATGGCAAAATCCACTTCTCGGATAAACCGCCTAAAGATCAATCGATTAAAGCTGAAGAGCAAAAGATAGACTCCAGTAAACTGACTGTTACCAGCATGCCCCGCTCCCAGAAGCAAACTAATCTTTCATCTGCAGAGTGTCAGGCAGCCACTGATAACCTGAAACAGACTGAACCACTTTACCGCGGTGAGCTGGTGGAAAAACTAGCCCAAAAGCAAATTAATGATGAACAATTTGCTCAAGGACTAGCCAAGCTGGATAACCTGAGAAAAATTACCAGCCCCGATAGTTGTAAAAATGCGCAACCTGAAGACCGAGCTTTGTTAAACTGTCTGGCACAGAACAAAGATGCGAGAAGCTGTATAAAATAGCAATACAAAAACGATACAGGACAACTAAACAAACACACTCATAAGGTCAGTATGCAAATCTATTTGGTTGGTGGCGCAGTTAGAGACAAACTCTTAGGACTTGACGTTGTTGATCACGACCATGTGGTGGTCGGAGCGACGCCGGAGCAAATGCTGGCTAAAGGTTATAAAGAAGTTGGTAAAGACTTCCCGGTCTTTCTTCATCCCAAAACTGGCGAGGAGTACGCTTTAGCCAGAACTGAGCGTAAGTCCGGCAAAGGCTATAAGGGCTTCAGTGTCGATTTCTCATCCGACATTACCTTAGAACAAGACCTGATTCGACGCGACCTGACCATCAATGCCATGGCGCAAGATGAACAGGGCAATCTTATTGACCCCCATAATGGGCAACAAGATCTGCATGACAAAATCCTACGCCACGTTTCCCCCGCTTTCGCCGAAGATCCTTTACGTGTTCTGCGTGTGGCACGTTTTGCCGCTCGCTTTGCACATCTGGGTTTTATTGTTGCCGATGAAACTTTTGCTTTAATGCAAGAGCTCTCCTATGGCGATGAATTAAAGCACCTGACACCAGAGAGAGTCTGGGCAGAAACCGAAAAGGCACTGGCCTCGGAGTCACCCCAGGTCTATTTTGACGTACTTCATCAATGCGGGGCACTGGCAGTCTTGATGCCTGAAATGGATTGCCTGTGGGGAATCCCGAATCCTGAGAAATGGCATCCAGAAATTGATACCGGTATTCACACCTTGATGGTTATTGAGCAGGCAGCGAAAAAAACCACTGACTTGCGAGTCCGTTTTGCTGCCGCCGTGCATGACTTAGGCAAAGGAGCCACGCCACGAGACCAGTTGCCGCAACACCGCGGACATGAAGAGTCAGGCGTTCCGATTATAAAGAAACTCTGTAAACGCCTAAAGATTCCTAAAGTCTATGAACAGTTGGCGACACAAGTATCTCGCTATCATCTGCATAGCCATAAAATGTTTGAGCTACGCCCCAGTACCGTCTTGAAAATGCTGAAAGGCTTGAGTGCTTATCGCAATCCTGATTTTTTAGAGGCTTTTATTCTAACCTGTGAAGCGGACTTTAACGGCCGATTGGGCAATGAAGATAAGCCTTATCCGCAAGGTGATTTGCTAAAACAATCCTTTAAGGTATCTGAAACCATTGATGTGCAGTTGTTAATTGAGAAAGGATACGAAGGAGCCAAGCTCGGCGAAGCAATCGACCGAGCAAGGCTCAAGGCTATTAAAGATCACTTAGCCCATAAATACGATAGCGAATAAAACCACACCCAGAATCAGGCGATACCAGACGAATGGCATAAAGCCAATTTTCTCAAGCCACTTCAAGAACAGGTGAATACAGGCAAAAGCACTCAGTGCCGAAACCACAATACCTAAAATCAAAAAGTCCCAGTCAAATTTTGCGCCTTCCTGAGCAAGCTGAATACCTTTCAAACCACCTGGCAAAACAATGGCCGGAATCGACAACAGAAATGAATAACGGGCAGCAGCTGTACGAGAGAAACCTAGTAAAGCAGCAGCGGTCATGGTAATCCCTGAGCGCGATGTTCCCGGAATAAGCGCCAATGCCTGTGCACCACCAATGGCAAAAATATCACGCCAGCGAAGTTGATACTCATCCTTAAACTGCTCAGCAGTTTTTCCTTTGTATTGACGCTCGGCGTACCACAACAGCAAACCAAAAATAATGGTTGTAATCGCGATCACATAAACCTCACGCAAATACAAATCCACAATATCAAAAGCTTCAAGGAATAAACCAAACAAACCCACCGGAATCGTGCCGAAAATAACCGCCCAGGCCAAACGCGAATTTGGAGTCGGCTTACCGCCCAACACCGCCTTAAACCAGGCACTAATCATCTCCGCCACTTCCTTACGGAAATAAACCAGCACCGCGGTCAGAGTCCCTACATGCACCGCCACATCAAATGCCAATCCCTGATCCTGCCACTGCAAAACCTTCGACGTTAGAATCAAATGCGCCGAACTCGAAATCGGCAGAAACTCAGTCAAACCCTGAATTAATGCTAAAAATAATGCTTGAAGCCAATCCATATTGTTTTCCGGTTAATGTTTTAAACTATGTCTGAAATATTTCACTTTATTAATAGTATATATTTTCTATATTACCCTTTTCTTTGCTCGTCCAAAGAAAAGGGTGAAAAGAAAAGACGCCCCAATCGTTAGGTGCTACGCACTCCCCTCACTCATCAAAGCTATTAACGCGCCGCCAATATGTAACGTCCTGTTCCAAATTGGCTAAATTGGGCGTCCTGCCCAATTTACGCTATAGCTTTTCTTCACTCGGCTAACTCCAGGGGTAATTGGAGCTGCCTGCAAGGACAGTAGAAATAATTTTATTTAGTTAACTAGATTGAAATAAAACAAGAGCTATTTTGCTGAGGAATTTTGTTCTTAGACGCGGCGGAGGGAAAAGGATAAAAAAGGAGTTTATTTAAATAAATGACTTTTTTAACTTTTTTACTCCAACAAAGTATAAGAACAAAATAACCAGCAATTTTATTTACTTCGTTAAGCCAACATAAAACCCGTACAACATCACCTGAATAAAAATCAAGAACCAGAACCAGGCTCCGAAGCCGACGGCTTTGGTGGCGAAGGTATCGAGTTTTTTACTTTTCCAAACCAGGATCGTAGAAACGATAGCAGAATTAATGACGGCAATTAACGCCAGCCAGTACCAATTGTCTTTGCTGTTGGCTGCGAATGCCAACTGTGGCAATACCAGTAGCGCGATAGCAAAGAATGCTTTAGTGATGATATTCATAGTCGGTGTAATTTATTGCTCAATGCAAAACCTTGTAGTTGAACGGGGCAGTTCTTGGCGGCGATAAGGACTTTACAGTTTTCGCCCATCTCGTCAGGCATCAGCAGTTTCTTAAGTTGCTGGCTGATTTTAACCTGCGCCATTGTATCAGATCCGAGGGTTTCGGCTAGTTTTGCTGCTTCTCTTTCGATGCCACTGGACATGAGGAATAGGGCTTGCTCGCAGTAACCGACAATCTCAGCTCCCAATTTATGAGCAGCATAAGCTATCTGGCTAAAGTTTACCGATGCGCTAATGTCCTGCAGTCCCGGTAACAGCAGGGCGTCATTATGTTTGTGCTGGCGATAGTAACATTGCAAAGTCCCTTGAGTTCTTTGCGGTGCATAATATTCGTCTGCGCTGTAGCCATAATCGACCAGAATAATGGCGCCTTTGGTTAAACATTCAACCAATCCCCCTAACCAAAACTCCGTCTGTAAATGTTGTTCTGTGGTATAGCCATGTGGCCATTGCCTCACATAAGGATTAGTTTCCAGCATTGGCCCCGTATCCTGCCAGCGGAGTCTAAATCCTGAGTCATCAAGTTTAACCTGGGCTTTTTGCAGGCTAGATTTTTGCTTTCGCACCAAATCGATCGGCAGTGCATCAGCCACTTCGTTAGCAAAAATTACGCCCGAAAATTCATTGGGTAAATGATCAAGCCATTTAAAGCGATTAGCAAGATGGGGGATTTTCAGCTCAATAGCTTGTCTTTGCCGCTGCTTTAAATCTGCAGAAACTTCAAGAATATAATATTGCTCAGGCAAGTTGCCCTGCACTTCAAGCTCTTTCACCAACTCGACGGCAAAAGTTCCTGTGCCAGCTCCAAGTTCCAAAACATTGGCAGCGCTTTGTTCGAAAATACTGATAAAGCTTTGTGCAAACGTCTTAGCAAACAGTGGCGAGAATTCGGGTGCAGTTACAAAATCACCGCCTTCACCGAGTTTGTGACTGCCGGCGCTGTAATAACCTAAGCCCGGCTCATAGAGCGCATGATGCATAAATTGACTAAAAGGAATCGCGCCAGCTTTTTCTATTTCGCCGGCAATAGTCTGACTTAACTTATAACTCACTTTTCCCTGCATACCGCTCACCCAGGGAACTTTAAGGCCCTGGCATTGCTGCGTTAGCCAGTCAAAATAGGTTGGATAATCCTTTAAAAAATGCACCATAACTTTTTAAGTATTTTTTGTTAGAGGAATTCACCACCATCAACTGGCATAACTGTCCCAGTGATAAATGATTGTTTGAGTAAAAACGAAACACCGTCTGCAATTGCCTGGGGGTTGCCGGTTCGCTTGAGCGGAATCTGCTCGGCCATCCGCGTGAAATGGTCCTCATCGGCTCCCTGCGGAGGCAATATAGCACCTAGCGCTAACCCATTCACTTGAATGTCTGGTGCCAATTCTCGCGCCAACGACTCAGTCAAATGCCAGAGTCCAGCTTTCGACAGGCGATAAACGATATGGTCACCGGCGGGATGATTAATACGAGCATCGAGAATATTGATAATATGGGCCTGCTGAGGTTTGCTTGCCGCAAAGGCCTGGCTTAATAACAGTGGTGCACGCAAGTTAAGATTCATCACCTGCTCCCAGTGAGACAAGTCATCGGCCATAGTATCCTGCTCAGGGAAAATCGCAGCGCTGTTAATTAAAACGGTTAAATCACCCAATTCTGAAGCTTGGCTAATAATCTCTGCACAAGTGTCAGGATTGGACAGATCAGCCTGAATCAGTTTCACCGAACCACCCAAAGCTTTTATTTCGTTAGCCGTTTTCTGGGCTTTATCTGCCGAATGATTATAGTGAAGCGCAATGGCATAACCCTGCTTAGCCAGCTCTAGTGAAATAGCTCGCCCTACTCGAATGGCACCGCCTGTAACGATTGCAACTTTCTGCTGACTCATGAATGCTTACCTTTGTTTCTGTTGCCAATCGAACTGAATTGGCCACAACTTTTGTTGTTCTTTCTTATCAAAAGCCTGCCATAATTTTTGGTAGCTTCGTTGTTCGATAGGATGCTTGCGTTCGGGCTCGATCTCAGCCAAGGGTTGCAACACAAATGCGTGATATAGAATCTCGCCACGCGGTAAACGAATCGGCTGTTCGCAAACCACCTCGTCATATGATAATAAATCGATATCCAGGGCACGGTCGCTAAACTTTTCTCCGTCTCTGCGTCGTCCCGCTTCTTTCTCAATAGCTTTAAAGACCTGCTCGACCTGCGCAATGGTCATTTGAGTTTCGGCTTTAGCAACCAGATTTAAAAAATTATCGCCCTCAAAACCTACCGCTTCACTTTCATAGACTTTCGACAGTTTTAAATGGCTAAACATTTCATCAAGGCGCTGCATGCCAAAACGTATCTGCCTTGCCGCATCTTGATTACTGCCGATACTGATAAAAATGGTGGCCATGGGTTATCTATTGCCGCGCTCTATGATGACGCCCACATTCTTTGAGCCACGAACTGCGCCGGGTTTGCTTAACTTTAGTTTCAGCCAAGGCACATTAAATTCGTTGCGTACAATCTCAGCAATACGCTCAGCCAGCGTTTCCACCAACTGGAATTCTGACTCTTCGACAAATGCAATTATTCGCTTGGCGACAGACTTATAATCAAGACACTTATCAATCGTATCTTCCTGTGCCGCAGGCTGAATATCGTGCGCCATTTCCAGATCAATGCTGATGGTTTGACGAATTTGTCGCTCCCAGTCATAAATGCCAATGACTGTATCTACTTTTAAGTCTTCAATAAAAACGATGTCCACAGGCGACTCTTGATGTGCTTTTAAAATTTGATGTGGGCCATAGGATAGCAAATAAAGAGCCATTTGATTACACAAATCAAAGACTTTCCCATGACCTGATTAAAAAATAACAGTATCCTATAACAAATCCGCTGGCGTTTTGGTTTTCACCTAAACGTTTGTTAATAAGATGGAGTTTATTTCGTTAATGTCAGGTTTGGTTGTAATCAAAAACTGCGCAAAGGATAAGGGTTAACCATGGAATGGCAGCTTGCTGGGCTTTGGGTGCTTGCCTACTTAACCGGCTCGATTTCGAGTGCGGTGATTGTTTGTCGCATTATGAGATTGCCAGATCCTAGAGAATTCGGCTCACACAACCCTGGTGCAACCAATGTTTTGCGGTTGGGAGGTAAGAAAGCCGCTGCTTTCACTTTGGTTGGTGACATGCTCAAGGCCATCATCCCAATCCTGATTGGTTATGCTCTCGAATTACACACCCGAAACCTTGGCTGGGTTGGCTTCATGGCATTTATCGGTCACCTTTACCCGATCTATTTTCGCTTTCGTGGTGGTAAAGGCATGGCCACCTATTTCGGTGCCTTGGTAGCCTTATCACCCTTATTATTGGCTTACTGTGTTATCACCTGGCTGGTCACTGCATTTTTTACTCGCTATGCGTCGCTTGCATCCATACTATCCAGTTTTGCAGTTGCCGCCTTTGGCTTTTATCTGGATCATAGGTATTTTTTCCCGCTGTTTGCCATGTTCCTGTTCATAACCGTCAGACATCACCGTAACATTCGCAACCTATGGAATGGCATCGAGCGTAAAATTACTGATAAAAAATAATGCTATAAGCAAACTGAAATGAAATTAAAAACAGATATTTATTCAGGCCACAAGATATATCGAAAAGGTGATCAATTGCCATGGGTGAAGGTGTATGGTCTATTTATAATTGTTGTATTCGCTATTCTGCCAGTTATCTTCAATGAGACCTATATCCAAAGGGATATAAACTTAACCTATTTCCTATTTTTGGGAGGCTTTTTTCCCCTAATTTATTTGCTGTACTACCGCTCAGTGTTTGGTAGAGACGCAATTCTCTGGATATTCATAAACAGTATTCTTGGCATATTGGGTACATTTGCAGAACTAAACTGGCTACTAAAATATTTTTACGAGAAAGAGGTTTCCGACTTTCCTTTTTACTATCATATAGTTCCTGCAATTCACTATATCTTACTAACTTATGTTCTAAGGCAGGCAATTATCGACACTTTTCACGCAAGGGATAATGACAAGAGACTTTTTTACGTCAATATTCTTTATGTCGTACTTAGCATCTTAATATACTCCTCACTCTATTTTATTAATTAACGTTCCTATGAGCCAAACACGCATATCTCAATTGCTTCCCCTGCTCGCCTCGATGGTGGCGATTACGCCATTGGCCATTGATATGTATCTGCCGGCAATGCCCATCATCGCTAAAGAATTAGGTACATCATCGAGTGCAATTCAGGTGTCCTTGAGTTTATATCTGGCGGGGTATGCCTTGGGAATGATGATGTTTGGGCCCATCGCGGATCGGATTGGTCGGCGTAAAGTAGCTTTAGTGGGCTTGCTTGGCTTTATCGCAACTTCATTATTGCTCGCGTTTTCTGAGTCAATAAATCAGTTCCTCAGTCTTCGCTTTCTTCAAGCAGCCTTTGGTAGCGGTGCGACCGTAGTTGTGCCCGGTATTATCCGTGACCTCTATAAAGAACACACAGCCAAAGGCTTATCCTACGTCAGCTTGATTATGATGGTTGCGCCGATGATTGCGCCCGGGATTGGCAGCGTCATATTGGAGCTGTCGGTATGGCGAACGATATTCCTGAGCCTAGCCGGCTATGCGATTCTGATTCTGCTGCTAGTGCTATGGAAACTACCGCATGGGTTACCTTTGCGCTCCGACCGTAACTGGTTGCATGAATTTGCCAGCAACTACAAACTCGTATTTAGCCACCCAGCCTCCAGGCTCAATATCATCAGCTCGATGATGGGTTCCTTTGGCTTTTTCTGCTATATCACCACCATATCATTCGTTTATATCGAGTATTTTGGCGTCACCGAAGGTAAGTTCAGTATTTTGTTCGGTGCTAATGTTGTGGCATTAATGATGACCAACATTATCAACACCCGCACGGTTGAACGCGCTGGTTCTGCAAGAATGCTGATGATTGGAACTATAACGGCCAATATCTTTGCTTTATGCCTGGTTCTGGTCACTGTTTTTGGCTGGCCATTGTATTGGACTGTTGGTGCTTTATTCCCTCTGATTGGCTCGCTGGCATTGATAACTGTCAACTCAGATGGGCTGATTCTGAACCAGTTTCCCCAACAAACCGGCACCGCAACCGCAGTAATTGGCACCTTACGCTTCGGCAGCGGCGCCCTTGCGGGGCCGGCTTTAGGCCTATTATTCGATGGTACACCGCTTAATTTCGCTATTTTAATGTTCACATCGGTTCTGATTGTACTAATAGTGCAACTGATAAGACACCGTCTACAACTAACCTAACCTCTTGTTTTTAAAATAACAGCCCCCCAATTTTGTGACCAAATCACTTGCTGGCACAGGTTTTACATTTGATCAGCAAAGTTCATTTGAAATTCACGTCAGATTGATGCTTATATGGTTAAATATTAAGCGATTTTCTAACAAGGAGAAGAGATTTCCGAGAAAGGTGTCAAATTTTTTTACATTTATGGAGCGGAACTAGTTGTAAAAAATCCTGACAGGTATATTATAGACATCACTGAGATGTAAAAAATCCTGACAGTTTTGGTAAATGATACAACTTCTTCAATTAGATAGCCGACCAGGAGGGTCCAGAATGAAGATTTTCAGCAAAAAAGCAATGTCACTACTTATAGCCCTACCCTTATTTGCGGCTATTACTTCTTTCTCTGCAGCTGCGGTTAGTCAGACAGATGCCGAGAAATGGAGCCAGGACATTGATGCCTACTGGAGAACTCTTGAAGAAAAGCATATCGACCTGTATCACCAGCTGACTTATAAAGATTTCGAACGTGAAATCAACTCTATCAAAAGCCAACTTCCCTCGTTATCTCATGAAGAGATCGTTATTGAGCTGATGCGTCTGACCCACAAAGTCGGCGACGGCCACACCACTATTCCTTTATGGGATCAGAAGTACCAAAAATTCCCGCTGGAACTCAAAGTCATCAACAATGAAGTTCTGGTAACAGGCTCATCCAATGAGTACGCTAATTTAATCGGCAACGAGTTGGTTGCTATTAATGGCACTCCCATTAAACGCATTTATGAACTCTTTGCTGAAGTAGTCCCGTTTGCAGAAAACGACTATTCCACACCCATCCGTGTTGCCCAATATATGATGACTGCCGAGCTATTACGTGGCTTTGATATCATCAATGATGAAAAAGATGTTGAGTTCACCTTTAAAAACCTTGAACAAAATTTCAAGTATCACCTATCGGCCAGCCAAAATACGCAAATCACTCAGCGCATAAACTTCAAACAAAAGTTGCCGTTCAAACCTTATGGTGGTGTTGATGATGATCTTTGGTACGGTGCTGCCGACAAAGGTAAAACGGTTTACGTCAACTTCGAGAAATACAGCTCGATGACTAAAATGGATGAGATGTCAGCCGAACTATTACGCTTCGTCAATCACTACAAAACCGAAAACATCATTATTGATTTACGCGGTAATGAAGGTGGCGACTTCTTTATAGGACTTAAGCTAGCACAGGTGTTAGTACTCGCTAACAGCATTAACTGGAAGTCAGGCGTTTACGTCATGATCGATAATGAAACCTACTCAGCGGCTATGTCGAACGCTTCCCAGTATGCGCAACTGTTGAATGCAACCCTGGTTGGTCAGCCTACCGGTTCAAAGCCTACTGGCTATCAGGACATGTGGCAGTTCAGCTTGCCAAACTCAGGCCTCATCGTGACTTATTCGAAAAGAATGTACCGCTTTAAAGACGGAGACAAGGAAGCAATCTTCCCTGATGTTGCGATTGAACTGACTGCTGAAGATTATATGCGTGCCAATGATAAGAGCTTGCAATGGGTGATTAAAGATATCAACACTCGTAAAACTCATACACTTGTTCAGAAATAGGTTTAGCTGCAAAACCAATTAATAAAAGAGATTATCTGCCCCTGATGCTCTACCACTAGATATTCCGACTCATACGAGTCGGTTTTTTTAGTGGATAACACAATTAAAATAAAAGCGACATAACAACATAACAAACTTGCGATAAAACATAACAGCAAGAGAGCAGTAATAACATATAGCAACGGAGAAATAGCATGAAAGCTTTAGGAAGGCTTGCGCTTGTAGGAATAATAACTATAGAAATACTAATCACAGGAACAACCATAGGCTGCCAACAACAGACTATTGAGCCTCGTATTGACACCAGCAATCAACAGGTATTTAACAAAAGTCTCAATCAAGTGCGTTCACAACTAGATGCAGAATGTATCGAACAATTTGATAGAGCGATAAACTATGCTCTACACACCTACCAGCTGCAAAAGCAATACAGCTTGCTACCTACCAGCAACCCTCTCAATGGGCTTAATGCCGAAGAAGTTTTAAAGCTCCCCACCAAAAACCAAGAACATAGCCCAAGAAGAATTCGCAACTGGACTAGCATTTAGAAATAAAATAGCTTAATTCAATCTTCTAACTCAAGTCAGCGATCGGCCAGCGTGGCTGCGCGCGAATGACCGGCTCTTCGAATTGTCCCTGCTGGTTGAGGATCGCCTGATAACGACAATACCCGGCATAAGCAATCATGGCACCATTGTCGGTACAGAACTGTGGACGAGGGTAATAGGCCTTGCCGCCTTTGCTTTCCAGCAAATCGGAAAGCTTTTGGCGCAAAGCAATGTTAGCACTCACTCCGCCCGAAACAACCAGATACTTGTGGTTAGTTTGCTCCAGAGCTCGTCGACACTTAATATAAATGGTATCAACTACTGCTTCCTGAAAGGCATACGCAATATCGGCCATATCCTGTTCCGACTTATCAGAACCACGATAGAGGTTGGCCACCGCCGTTTTTAAGCCACTGAAGCTGAAGTCCAGTCCGGGCCGGTCAGTCATAGGACGGGGCAGTTTATAAATGCCAGGGCGCCCCTTTTCCGCAAGCTTCGCCAGCGCAGGGCCGCCAGGATAACCTAAGCCCATAATCTTGGCGGTTTTATCAAACGCTTCGCCCGCTGCATCATCGATCGACTCACCTAAGATGGTGTATTGGCCCAAGGCTTGCACATCCACTAATAAGGTATGCCCACCTGACACCAGCAAGGCGACAAAGGGGAAGTCAGGTTTCTCATCTTCCAGCATCGGCGCCAATAAATGCCCTTCCATGTGATGAATACCAATCGCCGGAACATCCCATGCATAAGCTAAACTGCGGCCAATGCCGACACCGACAAATAGCGCACCAATCAAGCCAGGACCTTTGGTATAGGCAATCGCGTCAATATCATGCTGAGTACAGCCCGCTTCAGCCATGACCTTTTTAATCAATGGGATCGTTTTACGTACATGGTCGCGCGAAGCCAATTCCGGCACCACACCACCATACTCGGCATGTAACTTGACCTGACTGTATAACGCATCCGCAATAATGCCCCGCTCGCTATCATAAATAGCAATGCCGGTTTCATCGCAAGAAGTTTCAATACCCAGTATTTTCATCAAGTTACAACCTTATAATCAGCGTTTAGTTATGGCGCTAACGGAGCTATGAGCCAGCCCGTCATCAAGCAAGGGGCAATTTTAATGGACTTTATCAGATATAGCGAGAGTCACAATAGATTCCCGCGCTCAACTAATTCCGCTTTAAATCAATATTTAATGGCATTCTCTTTGCTTTTTGATCAAAAAATGATTAAAATTTGCGCCCTCTTGGTGATTCTCACGTCTCGCCAATTGTAACGTACTGATTTTATTTACTTTTTAATAAACTACATTTTAAGGTTAGGTGATTTTTAATGCCAAGCGTAAGAGTAAAAGATAACGAGCCTTTTGACGTTGCATTACGTCGCTTCAAGCGCTCATGCGAAAAAGCAGGTATTTTGGCGGAAGTTCGTAAGCGTGAATACTACGAGAAGCCAACATCTGTACGCAAGCGTGAAAAAGCAGCGGCAGTAAAGCGTGCAGCGAAAAAAGTATCTCGCGAAAACGCTCGTCGCATCCGCTTGTATTAATAGTTGTTTTAGGCTTTTTCCTGGATTTGCTCCGGGTCAAAGCCTAAATTCTATTAGCTATAAGGATTAACACATGTCTGCTCTCAATGATCGAATCAAAGAAGCCATGAAAGATGCCATGCGCGCCAAAGAAAAGGCTCGCCTGTCAACAATACGTTTAGTCCTGTCTGCTATTAAGCAAGTTGAAGTCGATACCCGTACTGAGCTAGACGACACCGCTATCCTTGCCATTTTAGATAAAATGGTTAAACAGCGTCGTGAGTCTATCAAGCAGTATGAAGATGCTGGCCGCCAAGAACTGGCCGACGTCGAACAAGCCGAAATAGAAGTTCTTCAAGAATTCCTTCCAAAGCCATTAACTGATGACGAAATTGCCGATCTTATCGATCAGGCCATCAGCAGCACTGGCGCAGAATCTATTAAAGACATGGGCAAAGTAATGGGCATTCTAAAGCCACAATTACAAGGCCGTGCCGACATGGGACAAGTCAGCGGAAAAATCAAAAGCCGTCTGGGATAATTTTTCCCTGCTTATTCTTGTTCCGTCATACCGTGGCTTGACCACGGTATCCAGTGACTTTTACCACCCCTGCAATAATGTTTTCGCTACTCAGCGAGTTACTTTTCTTGCGTGGTCAAGAAAAGTAACCAAAAGAAGACCACCCGTATATTGAGGCCACGCTTCGCGTGACTCCCTTCGCCACCCCCAAAATACTTAACGCACCAGAATTTACATCACATCCCTGTGCTGAAAATTCTTATCAAAATCATCCAAGATTTTGATTGCTATATTTTGTACATGGCTTAGCTCAATATAAAAGGGATTATTGGTGCTATTTGCCACTATCGACTCTTTCATTAACCCCATCAAACGAAGAACTATTCGAATTCGCAGACTATGTTAAAACCAGTAGCTCTGCTATGATTGCCCAATTAAGCCTTACCTAATTATAAGTACTCAATGGGCCTGATCCCGCAACACTTTATACACGAATTATTAGCTCGGGTTGATATTGTCGACCTGATTGATTCGCGTGTGCCTTTGAAAAAAACCGGGGCTAACTATAAAGCCTGCTGTCCTTTCCATGGCGAGAAAACCCCTTCTTTTACAGTCAGTCAGGACAAGCAGTTCTATCACTGTTTCGGTTGTGGCCTGCACGGTAATGCGATTGGTTTCTTGATGGAATATGACCGCCTGGAATTCCCCGATGCGGTGGAAGAACTGGCTGCCATGATGGGCATGGAAGTGCCGCGCGAAGAAACGGTGTCCAACAAACCTAAAGTCGACACATCGCTCTATGACCTGATGGAAAAAGTCGCCAATTACTACCAAAAGCAGCTAAAAAACAATAAAGCCGCGATAGACTACCTGAAAAGCCGTGGTTTAAGCGGTGAAATCGCCAAGCAGTTCGCTATTGGCTATGTGCCGGGGGAGTGGCGCAATCTGGAAACCGTGTTCCCCAAATTACAGCAGGATAAGAAGCTGCAGCAGCAATTGGTCGATTGCGGCATGCTGATCCGCAAAGATAAATCACTGTATGACCGCTTCCGCGATCGCATCATGTTCCCCATTAAAGATAAACGAGGTCGGGTGATTGCTTTTGGTGGCCGCGTCATGGGCCAGGGCGAACCCAAGTACCTCAATTCACCTGAAACCCCAATATTTCATAAGAGTAATGAACTCTATGGCTTGTATCAGGCACGCCAGGCCAATCGTAAGCTCAGTCGCTTGCTTATCGTCGAAGGCTATATGGATGTTGTAGCGCTTGCTCAATTCGACATTAATTATGCGGTCGCCACGCTGGGTACCGCCACCACCAGCAGTCACCTGCAACAGCTTTTCCGTGCGGCTCGCGAGCTGGTGCTGTGCTTCGATGGTGATAGAGCTGGCCGTGATGCCGCGCTACGCGCACTCGAGCATGGCCTGAGTCAAATGCGCGAAGGGCGTGAAATCCGCCTGATGTTCCTGCCCGATGGCGAAGATCCGGATTCGATGGTCCGCAAAGTAGGCAAAGAGCAATTTGAACAGATGATTGGTGAAGCTACGCCATTATTCGAGTTTATCCTCGAACACCTGTCTTCTCAGGTCGATTTGGGCTCCGTTTCGGGACGCGGGCAGCTGGTGCATCTGGCTAAACCCTATCTCGATAAAATCACAGACCCGATATATCACGAGTTTTTCAGCAGTGCTCTGGCCGAAAAAGCCAATCTATCCGAGAGCAAACTGGCCGCCATTATTGAGGCTCCAACTCAGCCACAACACCCGCGGAAACCGGAAAAAAGCACACCACAGAGCCCGAAAGCCAACAAAACGCTGCAACTGGCTATCACCCTGCTGCTACAACAGCCGAGCCTGGCATTAGCCATTAATAATTACGGTTGGCTGCAGACATTGCCCGATAAAGGCTCAAAACTTTTGCACCAATTACTTGAAATTATTCATAAAACCCCCAAGATCAATACAAGTATGCTGCTTGAGCACTGGCGCGACAATACCAAGCTGTATGATCGCCTGGCCAGCTTAGCCATGAGCGAGCGCGAAGAGCGCATCCAAGGTAATGAGCAGCAGGAACTACAAGATTGTATTAATCGCCTCTTATTGCACGCCCGTAAGATTCGGGTGGACTATTTGCAACATAAAGCGGCAGAACAAGGTCTAACCAATCAGGAAAAGTCCGAATACCGGCAATTACTATTGCTGGCCAAACAAAGCTCCAACAGTAATAGCGCCAATAAGTAGCGCTTGCTGTAACGGGGGCAAATTCTGTATAATTCGCGGTTCGCTATGCGCAAGCCGTCGCTTGGTTTTTGACTCGCAAAATATCTTGCGGGCCCTACAAAGGTTATTCTAGATGTCAGAGAATTCGCAACAGTCACAGTTAAAGTTACTTATCGCTCGCGGTAAAGAGCAGGGTTACCTCACTTATGCCGAAGTGAATGACCACTTACCACCGGATATCGTTGATCCCGAGCAAATCGAAGACATTATTCGCATGATCAATGACATGGGCATTCAGGTTTATGAAACCACTCCTGATGCTGATGAGTTATTGATGAATGACGAATCGGTAACCGATGAAGAAGCCGCTGAAGAGGCTGCAGCTGCATTGGCCAGCGTAGACAGTGAATTCGGTCGTACCACTGACCCAGTTCGTATGTACATGCGTGAAATGGGTAGTGTTGAGCTACTGACTCGCGAAGGCGAGATTGATATCGCAAAACGCATCGAAGAAGGCATTCGCCAGGTTCTAGGCGCTATCGCCAACTATCCTGACACCATCCGAATTCTATTAGAAGAATTCGCGCTTTACCAAGAAGAACAAGTTCGCCTGACTGAAATCGTGACTGGCTTTTCTGACGGAGAAGAAGCAGAGTTTGTTCAGGAAGAGTCAGAAGCAGCCCAGATCGCAGCCAGTGCCAGCGAGGAATTGGACAGCGATGATGATGCTGACGACGATGACGACGACGAAGAAGAAACCGAAGTCGATACTGGCCCGGATCCAGAAGAAGCAGCTGCGCGTTTTGCCGAGTTGAAAAAGCAATACGACAAAACCGTTAAAGCAGTTGATAAGTACGGTCGCACACACAAATCAACCATCAAGCAGCTAGAAGCCATGAAAGAGTTGTTCATGCAACTTCGCCTGGCACCAAGAATGTTTGATTTTCTGGTTACTAACTTGCGCCAAAAAATGGACGGCATCCGTGAGCAAGAACGTTACATCATGATGTTGTCAGTTAACGGCGCTCGTATGCCGCGTAAAACCTTTATCTCAACCTTCTCAGGTTCAGAGACTGATCCAAGCTGGATCGAGCAACACGTTACAAAGAAAAGCAAATACTCAGAACCTTTGGCTGAACATGCCGAAGAAATTCTCAAAGCACAGCGCAAACTTCAAATAATTGAAGAAAGCTGTAGCTTAAGTGTGATGGAAATTAAAGAAGCTAACCGCGAAATGTCGATTGGTGAAGCTAAAGCCCGTCGCGCCAAGAAAGAAATGGTCGAGGCTAACCTACGTCTGGTTATCTCCATCGCCAAAAAATACACCAACCGTGGCCTACAGTTCCTCGATTTAATTCAGGAAGGTAACATCGGCTTGATGAAAGCAGTCGACAAGTTCGAATACCGTCGTGGTTATAAGTTCTCGACTTATGCAACCTGGTGGATTCGTCAGGCAATCACACGTTCGATTGCCGACCAGGCGCGCACCATCCGTATTCCGGTTCACATGATTGAGACCATCAATAAATTGAATCGTATTTCTCGTCAGATGCTACAGGAAATGGGCCGCGAGCCACAGCCTGAAGAATTGGCAGAACGCATGGAAATGCCAGAAGACAAAATCCGTAAAGTGCTTAAGATTGCCAAAGAGCCGATCTCAATGGAAACGCCGATTGGTGATGATGAAGATTCGCATTTAGGTGATTTTATCGAAGACAGCACTATCGACTCACCAGTAGACGCGGCAACAGGCGAAAGCTTGAAAGAAGTCACTGATGAAATTCTGGCTGGCCTAACGGCACGTGAAGCGAAAGTCTTGCGTATGCGTTTCGGTATCGACATGAACACT
This sequence comes from Kangiella koreensis DSM 16069, assembly GCF_000024085.1. Taxonomy (NCBI): domain Bacteria; kingdom Pseudomonadati; phylum Pseudomonadota; class Gammaproteobacteria; order Kangiellales; family Kangiellaceae; genus Kangiella; species Kangiella koreensis. The sequence goes on from NC_013166.1 coordinate 2,364,506, forward strand.
GACCACACTCTGGAAGAAGTCGGCAAACAGTTCGACGTCACCCGTGAGCGTATTCGTCAGATCGAAGCCAAGGCACTGCGTAAACTACGCCACCCAAGCCGTTCGGAAAAGCTTCGTACCTATCTTGATGAATAGGCTTGATGAATAAGCTAGACGAATAAAACCAAGCATAAATATTGCAAGCGCAGGAGATTTCTCGTAAACTCCTGCGCGTTCTTTCTCAAGAAACACATCCTAAATTTGTAGAACGATTAGGCACCGCCTGATTCACTACACATGGAAAAATGGGCCTTTAGCTCAGTTGGTTAGAGCACCCGACTCATAATCGGTAGGTCCCCAGTTCAAGTCTGGGAAGGCCCACCATTTTTCCTCAAAATTCTTTACCCCCTCTCACACATTTACTCAATACCAGAATCAGTAAAACTTGTTTTCGTACCCGCTAAACCCTTTTACTTAAACAATATAGACGCCCCTTCTAGGTTTGTTAGCAGAACTTATTTGAGCACAGATAATTTCGAACAAGCCGTAAAAAGTCAAACCAGACATTTCTTGTCCTATTTGTTGGTTTTAGCTACACACTAAAAAAGCATTGCAATTACAAAAGAGCTAATTACTATAAGGTCTGTAGGTCGTTGACCATGGTGTCTGTAAACTTAATATAATAAGAGATACCAGAACAGGAATGTCCGGTTTTATATGGTATTAGCCGTAAAAACGGACATTAAAAATAAATTACTTTAAATCAATAGGTTATCGGAGATGTCCGGTAATATAATGTTAAGTGTAAAAAACATGAGAGCAACGATTTGTGCATTGATAGATAATCCAGGCGAGGTGGAGCTGGCGGAATCCTGGATAGAAGAAAATCGAGATAAGCTAATGTTCATCTCTGACCAAAACGCATGTGGTTGTTGTGTTATGGGGTGGGATGTTGAAGGGCCGGACGAGGTTGTATCTACATTGCCACAACACATATCAGCGAGCAGCGAATGGGCGGACGGTTAATCACACTTAACAAGTTGCTGTTGTCGCCACTTCGTGGCTGGGACAGCCTACACGCCGCTACGCTCTGTTCCGGCTGCCCCAAAGCAAAGCGTTAGTCGCCAAGGAGAGAAAAGTGAATAATTTGGATTTTCATAAACAAACATTTAACAATGTCGGTTGGTTTATACCTCCATATGTCCAGCTAGAATTTCTTGGCAATATCGCCAAACAAATTAATGACAACAACGTATGTGAAAGCACGCTTGCCCCGTACCTTGCGCAAATTTATTCACCTGAAAATTTGTCAGCTATGGTTTCTGAACGTTACCACGCTGTTCCATATATCAATGAGTATCATGAAATTATTGCCGAGTCCGTAGAGGCTCATTTTCTCGGCCTTAATCACATTGCCGTTTCAGGTCTAATGCCTGTGATTGAGGGAGCTGGAAGAAAATTAGCAGATAGTCGTTCGGTTGCAGTTACAAGTATAAAGAGTGTTTTTCAAAACTTAGCTATTGACTGTAAGGACGATGTAACAACTAATAATATCGGAGCTGTGGGTGAAATTGTTTCAATAATGGATGCCTTCATCGAGTTCACAGACAATCATCTTTATATCAACTCAAACAATTATTCACTGAGTGATAATACCAACAGGCACGGGATTCTGCATGGTGCATTCGCAGATGCTGATTATGGTGAGCCCTTGAATTTTTATAAATCAATTGGTGCAATTGATTTTCTTTGCTTTGTTTCTGCATTAAGTGCTCCGATTTCTTGTTTTGCACCATCGCCAACCAGCGAGTCCCAAGCATTGGCAGCTTACTACCGGTTGTGCATTCAGTTAGGGCAAAAGAAACCAGCAGCGGCTAACAAGTCAAGCCAGCAGAGGCGTTAAAGTATATTACGCTATCAGAGTGAATTACAGATTATCCGACTAAAAATACTTACAGAAACTCAATTAGGGCTTACTCTAAGATTCGTCCCTAACCCATTCCCCCTCTTCCTTGTGATATTCATTTTTTACCGCGGACCAGGCGACTTTGTGGGCAACTTCTTCGCGACTGTCGTTTCCTCTTCGGTCCTCGGGATTCTTGTATTCATCCCAAGCAGAGTTAAAGGCTTTTCGGTAAATATCCTGGGCATGCTTGGGCAGGTTATTTCGGACGCTTTCAGGTAGTTCGTCATTTGATTGGTAAGGCATTTCAAACTCCATTTATAATATTAGATTAACCTAACCATTATTAATTACATTCTAATTTCAATGTGAGCCCATCTTTTTGAGCATAGTATTCAATACACTCTTGGCCGTTCTTTATAATGGTACGAACTGCAAAATTACTCACATAATCAATTTCTGATAATGAGACAAAACCGTCCTTATTGATATCAGTTTCTGTATAGGTTAATGGTGTCTTTGAAACCATGTAATAAATTACAGCTGAATAACTCGCAACAACTACAAGTATCAAAATCAGTATAATTGCGAGTTTTTTCATTATACATTCTCACTTATTACCCTTTCTCCAGTTTAGCTAGAGTTCTGCGGGCTTCTTTAATTCGTTCTTCTTTGGACATACTCTTTACAACTATCGGGTGGAATGCGTCACGATTGGTGATAGCAAATGAAATCATTCCCACATCTTTGGCATCTAATGACACGGGAAATCCGACACTATATACGGTATCTGGGTTAGTAATGCCCATTAATGACAACCATTGAGCGATTGATACTGGATGATCAGCGATCATTGGATCAATGATCATTTTATCAACGTTTCCACGGCTTCCTTTAACATAGACGATAGGTGCAACATGATAAGACCAGGGATTTTTATTTATTTTACTTTTGAGGTAACCGGAAGCCCACGCCTTATCAGCAATGATTCCCTCTTTTTCAAACATATCCACCATTAGCTCCGCACGGGCAAAAGCACCATCTTGAGTTTGTGACCAGGCCATATTTTTCATTGCCTTAGCTTTTTTTAAAAGATTTTTAGCCTTGCTTTCAGATATAGCCTTAACGGATCCCGGTTCAAATCTGGACATATCTTCCAAGGCTTCGTGCGTGAAATAGGAATTCCTATTGAGACGAATGCCGGCCGGTAGGAATGCCTTGTTTATGTACTGGCTGGTGATCTTCCCGTTTACTTTCTCAACCAGGTGAACATACGCTATTGCAGAGCGCTCTTCATTAGTCTGAGCACCAAGGGATATGATGTCATCTTTGAAACTTGATGGGCACTGTCCAATGATGTCCTTAAGATACTCGCTAAAGTCTGGATCCTGAAAAGTGAAGTAGGTAGTGACATTATTCTGTAGATTTTCAGGAACCTTACGAGCAGCAGTAAGACGAGAGTGCTTATACTCTTCGTTATATCGTATAAAAGTTGCATACAAGCCCCAAACCTTCATGGCTTCTGGGTCATTTTTAGTGAATTTTGCCTCTCCCTTACTGTTTCGGGTGTAGCTTATAGGCAGAAAGAGCTTTTTATTGCGATCAAATAAAAGATAATGGTTGTCACCACAGGACATAAAAGGACAGGTGCCGGGAGTAAGTTCTTCACACTCTTGATAACCATTTCCCTTCGAGAACAAATACATGGGTTCCCTTGGACCGGCAACCTCCCCTGTAAATTTTCGAGCATTATCAACAAGCAGCTCTTGTAATGCAGTCAGTTCATTGACTATCTCAGGCTGGTATTGCTTTGCCGAAACAATATTCTTGCTGAGACTATTATCCTGCTCCATGAGGCTCTTTATTATTGTTATGGGCGTTTCATATTCGGGAACCTTAACATCCTCGTCAATTTTCTCACTGAGCACATTGAAATAATTTGTTGTGCCATCTTCTGATAAGGGCTTAACAGAAAATGGTTTTGGAGTATTGTTACCAAGGACAATGCCTATTAGTTTACTTCTTTCATCAATCTGAATGATCGCTGTATCTTCGTCTTTTTTACAGTAAACAATAGGAACCTCTTTGGGTGTACTGCAATTGTCGAACTGCAATTCCTCAGAGTAAATGACGGAAGTCGCGTGTGCGTAGAATGGCAAAACCAAAAGAAGAGCTAGAAGGTATTTAGTTTTCATATTGTGTCCTGAATAATTATCCATAAAGCCTGTCAGGCTATATTTCTTCGAATTATTCAAGTCATACTAATCAGTGAATGCCACTTTTGCAAATAACCGGGCTGGCATGCTCCCAAGCTCTTCTTTCTAGAAACCGCAAATTCGTAATTTACTTCTACTGACACAACTCTTTATATACAGCCATGACTCCTTCGGGTGGTTCTGGTTGCCCATAAACTGATAATTCTTTCTTGAGTTGTTTTGCCCAGCGCATTAACCATGATGGGCCGTAGCGTTTGCTAGGAGCTGTTTCGATTTGATAGGCGGGAGCTTGCATAGCTTGTTCTAATGTTATGAATTCATAGCCTCTTGCTTTGAGAAGTTCCAGTTGCTGATCCATTGTTTCGGCATTGATGCTATTGGCGTGTATCAACCAGATTTGTGGGACCTGTCTTGCGAATAATTCATCGCTCATGGTTTGAAATGCATCTAGGGCATCGCTGAGATGCTGAAGATAGTCTTGTTTGATCTGGGCAATATCTTCTGATGCCCGTTTCTTTACAGAGAGTCTAGCTCTATCATAGGCACAGGAAAACAGGTAGTCGGTATGTTCAATGGTGAAGGGTGCAACTTCGAGTCCTTGCTTTTTTAAGAAGCTTTCAAACTCTGCTTTCTCTTCAACACTATTACCAGTCTGGGTGAAAGGATGTCTGAAATAACGGTAAGGTTTGTTATATTTTTCTGATAGCCATTCGCTGACCACTCGACCTTTTATGACGGATTCCTTCATGTCTTGCAATGAGGTTTGATGCATTCCGGAATGATCGAAAGTATGATTACCCAGTTCCATGTCTGCTTCGAGCCATTGTTTCAGAATGGCGATATGCCCATCCGCTTCACCCTCCACTAACAGTTTTTCCTCATTCACAAATCCTACAGCTTCGATATTATGTTTCTTCAGGCTTGCCAGTAACTTTTTAGTCAACTCGGTCTTTTCTTCCAGTGACTTATTGGTGCTTGCTGTGAATGGAAGGTCATCAATAGTGACTGCTATTTTTTTGCTTTCTTGGGATAGACTCTGAGCCGAGTTGAAAGCCATGCAACAACCCAATAACAAAAGACCGATTGTTTTAGTTTTTGTTTTAACTTTAGTTCTCATTGTTTTAATCTTCATTGCCTGCCTCTCTTCCTTATTCTCTTTCTACCGTTTTTCCTAACTGGCCTTCCAAACCTTTGCGTAATTCATGCGGTTGGTATGTGACGCCATTTTTAATGACTAGTTTTATATTGTTAATAGTGTGGGGAGCATTTTCTAAATCACCATCGACCAAAATCAAATCGGCACGATAGCCTTCTTTGACATAACCTCTATCAGCAAAGCCTAACGAGGTTGCGCCATTGGCACTCATGACTTGAATAGCTTCCTGAATGGTAAAGCCACCTTCGACAAGCAGTTTAAAATTACGTTGGTCGGCAAAACCGGGAATGCTGTGTAGCCCTGGATCAGGGCCTATAGTGAGCAGGCCTCCCCGCTGTAGAAACAATCGATCATGTTGCAGGGTTCTATCCAACCATTCGCGTTTAAAGTACCAACTGTCACCTGCTTTCTCTCTCCTTTGCAGATAGTTTTCAGCTCGCTCTAAAAGATGCGGAGCAAGGTACGTCTTAAAGGCTGGATTAATCGGTGTATTAGGTGTTTGCGCTTCAAAGATGGAAGGCGTGGAACTGATAGCCACTTTGTTCGCTATCAGTGTCTTGTGTAACTGTTCTAACTGTTTGCCCTGAATATCCAGAGAACTTCGATAGTTATTGCTGCCATCGCATTCGCCCGCTGTTTTGCCTTCGGCAAAATCATAGGCATGTATAAAGCCATGCTCAATCGCATCAATTCCCAGTTCAGCTGCCTGCTGCATGGTGATGCTACACAGATGACCAGTCACTTTTGCCCCACGTTTATGCACAGAGTTGATGATGGCTTTCAGTTGAGGCTCGGTGGTATGGCGATAAACCTTAAACCAGCTGACGCCTCTATCCACCCATTCTTCAATCTCCCTATCTATTGCCTGCTCATCGGTGATCCGTACCATGGCGTCGTTACCATCAGGGCCGGTAAAATAGGGGCCCGTTGTTACGATATCCGGTCCAGCAACTCTGCCCTGCTCAATGACTTGCTTCAGTTGCAACTCTTTTAAAGGCTCCGCAGCGCCAGTGGTTTGCATGGTGGTGACACCACCAGCCAGATAAAGCTTTGCCCCAGCCTTGCCGAGAAAAGTGGCGCCGGGCATGTGCAGGTGATTGTGAGTGGCTACAAAACCGGGAATCAGCGTTGAATCAGTACCATCTATAACTAAATGAACATCTTTATCATCAATATCGCGGGCTATCTTGCGAATGGCTCCATCGACTATTAGCAGATCAACATCAGTTTGTATTGTCTGGGAATCGATTATCTTAATATTCTTGATAAGAACACTAGATGTAGGATTGGCTAGCGCAGTTGATACACTCACTATAAACAAGATGGCTGTTATAATTCTAGGCATTGCTTATGATACTGTGGCGAAGTTTTTGACATAATGTCAGCTTCCGACAGTGACATCAATAACGGGTATCAGGACAATGAAGAAGTTTTTTTCTCATGGCTTTTAATTTGGAGCCGCGAGCCGAGCAATGGTAAAACATCATTGCCTGGTACCGGTTTAGATATTAAGTAACCCTGAATACGGTCACATTCTAAGTCTGATAACACTTGGTAGGTTTCTCTATCTTCAACTCCTTCGGCTACCACTACTAATCCTAGTGCATGCGCTAACTCTATGGTTGAACTCACAATTTTGTACGCACGATCGCTCTTATGAAGTGAAGCGATGAAACTCCGATCAAGTTTGACTTCATTAATGGATAATTCATTCAAATAGGACAAAGAAGAATATCCAGTTCCAAAGTCATCTGCAGCACAGCTAATGCCCAGCGACTCAAGCTCTAGCATGACCCACTTAGCTTTATCTTTTTCCTCTAACAATTCACTTTCTGTGACTTCGAAAATTAAACTATTAGTCTCTAAATCTTTCACAGCCTTTCTTACAAACTCTATAAAAGAGTCGTCAATCAAGTCTCTGGTAGTAATATTCACACTGAACTTGATGTTATCTGTCTGTGGTTTGTGACCATTTATAAATCTGATGACTTCCTGAATAACCCAGCGAGTGACTTTATTAATATTGCCAGACTCTTCGAGAAGAGGAATGAACAGATAAGGAGAGACCAATCCAAGCGTGGGATGCATCCACCTAATCAGTGCTTCAACATGCGTAATGATTTCCAAATCAACATCTATTTGAGCTTGATAATGCAAAACAAACTGATCGCATCCAACCTTATAAAAATCGCTAAGTAGTTGTAGGTTTCGTCTGTCAGGCTCTATATCAGGATTATAATCAGCAACGAGTATTCGCTTTCGTTCCGCATAGTTCATCGCTGTTATAGCTTTTCTAACCAGTTCAGATGATCTCGGTAAATTTCCATCTGGGGAACCCCCAAATTCAAAGACACCTATAACTGGTACTGGATAAATTTGATTAGAATCCAAGTCAGAATGATCACCTAAAACTTGTATAATACTGTCTACGTCTGACTGGTTTTTTGTAGAGACGATAAAGACGCCATCACCAAAATGTGCAGAAAGAGCCTGATCAAACTTCGAAAGTTTTTTTGCGACACTAACAACAATATCGATAGCTTTGCGATATCCAAACACACTAATGATTGAAACCACATTGGTAATCCTGATGGCAATCACAAATAACTCATCATGATGAATAAACGAATACTTAATCTTTTCATCAAGAAGTTCAAATAGTGCCTTTCGATTTAATAACTTTGTGGTGCTGTCATGGGTTGCATTAAAAACAAATTTCTTTTGAAGGTCTCGGCTACTCTTTAGCTCTCGCTCTAACTGTTTTGTCTTATGCATAACCTTGCGTCTTAGCAGGGTGTTCAACACAAAAACAACGGTAAGAATGACCAGTAAGAAGCCCATCAACCAGGAGAGTTGACCAAAGCTTTTCCAGAAGCTTTGTGGTTTCCATTCGATTTGAGAGTCCCATTTTTTATAAATATCACTGTAAGTTCCATCAACAATGATTTGGGCTAACTGATTTTGAAGCTCTTCTTGAAGTTTTGTATTACCTTTTTTCACACCAAAAGCATAGGGCCTTGGCCAAAAAGGAGGGCCGGCCAACTTCACGTTTAACTCGTATTTCTCAGTAAGCCTTTTCGTTGTAATGATCACCTCAACGCAAGCATAAACTTCCTTTGCAGAAACAAGCTCTAGGCATTCCAGCTCAGAATCAGCCAATACGAGCTCAACATCATAATTAGCATTTTCTATATTTGATTTAGCGTATGCACCTTTAACGACCGCAACCTTCTGGCCCTGCATATCTTCAAGTGAATCTACTTCTTTGGTATTTGTATGGATAAAAAGACCATGTGCCACATAATAGAACGGCTCAGTGAAATCATAATGTTCGCTACGCTCTTTTGAGGCGATTAGAGCAACTGCATCAGCTCTGCCGTTCTGAACTTCCTGCAGAGCATCTTCCCAGCGCATAAGTTTAACTTCTACATTCGTCCCATCTGCCTTACTCATTGCATATTGTATGTCGGTGATAAAACCTTCAGGCTGTTTGTCGGCAGATAAAGATTCAAAGGGCGGGTAATATTCAGAGCCAACAAAAATGATAGAGTCAGACATTACTGAACCATCAACTGATTCAGTAGCCTGGCTTCCTGTTGCCGTTAGGGCTAGATAGGCCAACAGCAAGAAGTGCAGTTTTTTAAAAGAGGTTCCCAATGCACAATCCATTCATATCCCTGTTCAGTTTTTGTACCACACCAGCCACTATTTAGCAATTTCACACTGCAATAGAATGTAACTACTTTTAACAGCTCATATCCATGCAACATAATATATACATGTACTTTTATAATTTTTTTGAAGGACAGCCAACCGTACTTAAATATTCCCCTTCTCTTATCATCCATGCTAGCATTCCTTTGCTTTCACAATTCAGGACTAATTATTCAAATAATTGAAGGAGAAACACATGAAAGCTATTATTGCTTTTTTTATTTCATTAGCTTTTTTTTCTACCACCACCCAAGCTGAAGATTACTACTTTGAAGTACCACACCCATCTGGAGGAGGCAGTCAATCTTATCCTGGGCTGGATCTAAGTAACGCCAAGAAAATAAAAATCAAAGCCTCTAATTCTTATTATGATCCCATGATGAAAATTGATGAGCTTGAAATTGTTTTCGAAAACGCTTCCAACTTTAAAGCTAGCAACTTTAAGTACACCAATGGTTCTTTCAGAGCAATTGTTGAGGATGTCTGGATTTATCGTAAGGTATTTGTTGAAGTCATGGCTCCTGAGCCATTAGCTTCAAACGAAGATATTTATGTGTCACTCAACGTTGTAGAGTTTGAGGGGGTATTAGATGACGTCAATATGAGTCATGGCCAACCGATTTATGATGCTCACGGCTTTCTGGAGGATGTAACACCTGACGTGCTAGTCGATCAAGAGACTATCGTTCTTGATGGTAAGAACATGACCATTCAGTTGTTCAAACGCGCCAAATCGGGCATGGAAGGAGAAGGATTCAAACTGGTTACCAACTGGCACGGCTATGGCCAAAGAACCGTCTACTTGCCAGCTCCATTCCCAACCTCTGAGGCCCATATGTTCAATGCGATTGGAATAGAAATAGAATCTAACCAAATGCCTGATGGATTTATTGATCACCTTATTGCCATTAAATACGAAGATGCGTTCGGTGGCTACAGCCAGACGACACCAATGGAGCCTTTAGCTCCACTTATTGATCAGGCCTACGGTTACTACCCCTGGCCTTAATTTAAACCACCTTTTTTCAACCACCTTAAATTGTGAAAGCAGGCTGAGCACTAACCGGTGCTCAGCTCCCTCCCCTAACTCGAATCTATCAATTATGTAACGCTCATTTTGTCGTTCTTGGCATAAATGTCCCTATTTTGGACTTTTTAACTTTAACGACTTTTAACAACCTGCACTAAAATCCCTATCCAAGATTGGTCCCAAGCGCAATCGATAGCGGTTAGCGTAAGCAAAATCATTCATTTGTATAAATCTTCCACTTCCATGGATTAACTATGAAAACACTGCTCACTTTACTTGTGATAGCCATTTCAATTCAGGCCTATTTTATATTTGAATTAAGCCAAGAAATCAAAAATATCGACATGCATGTTCATGAGAATATCAGTCAATATGAACTGACAAACACCTCAGCAAGCAGTGCTTATAAGCACGCTGTTGGGCCCCCCCTAGTAACACGTAGTCAATCAACTACTCAAGAAACAAAAAAGGAGGATGTACAGCACCCTGTAGAGAATACAACAGCAGAACTGATCACAAATGAAGCGGAGGCTTTGGGAAGACTAGAACTCTCTGAAAAAGCGACCGACACGTTTAATCAATTTCTTGGTCTTTCTGAAAGCAGCTCACTTGAACAGATACAAGAAGTGAGTGGTAAATTGCGCCACCTTAGTCGCGAAGACTATCAGGCAGTTATGCGAAAGCTCATTATTGAATCTAACAAAGGCAATATCAATTTCGATATCGCATTTATCCATTAAATCATAGGACAAACACCATGAAGAAAATTCTAATATCAATATCACTATTACTATCATCATTTGGAGCATTTGCTAATGGTGGGGTTTATATTTATGACTATTACCTTAGCGGTACCAAATGGACCACTGCGAAAGGCTCAATAACAGATATAGCTCAGAGAAAACAAGGCGCTTACCTTACATGTAAAAGTAATTTATATGATGGTGGTATATCTTGTTATGCCAGAGACTCTTATGGAAAAAGAATCTCCTGCTATGCTGCTCTAGATTACGCGAAAGTATCACGTATATTAGGGACTATTAACGCGGCTAGCTCTGTCAGTTTCGATGTAAGCCCAGGTGGTGCCTGTTATAACATCACGGTAACCAATGGTTCATCCTATCTAAACGGTTTTTTCCGTTAATACATCTAACTTAAACTTTTGACTCTCTAAACTCGGCCTTGTTTGTTTGATCAACGATAGGGCCGCGTTTTCCTCTACGTTTTGAAAAACTCCATAGTTTACTATTTATCCAAGGTGATGCAGATGACTAAAAAATTCTTGATACTTCTTTATGCAATAGGAGGTTACCTTGCTGGCATAGCAAGTCTTTTATATTTAATGGGATTTATTATTAATATCGGCGTTCCCAAGGGTAGTGATGATGGAGAATCCTTTTCATTATTGTGGTCGATTGTAATCAATGCCACCCTTATTACTTTATTTGGTTTACATCATTCTCTGACTGCCCGGGCCTCGTTTAAAAAATGGATTAGTACCTATATTCCAGTTCCAGCACAAAGAGCAACCTATCTTTACCTTACAGGCCTGATGACTGCTGTATTGGTTTTCTTCTGGCAGCCAATAGACTTCACCATTTGGCAAGTTGAGAATCCAGTCATTACAAAGACTATTCTCTCTTTATATCTTTTATTTTGGGTAATCATGGTACTCAGCTCCTTTCCTATTGGTCATTTCCACTTGTTAGGTTTGGCGCAGGCCTGGGACAATTTTCTTAATAAGCGCAATGCCGAGCCACCCTTTTCACGGAAATTCCTATATGGGCTTGTCAGACATCCTATATCAAGCTGCTGGATCTTAATTGCCTGGTGCACTCCAGTGATGACTCTTGGACACCTTATTTTCTCTTTAGGTGTTACAGCCTACATTCTTTTAGCAACACCACATGAAGAGAATGATCTGGTTAAAGCTATCGGTCCCCAGTATGTAAAATATCAGAAAGAAGTGCCACCTTTTCTACCCTCATTATCGCGTTCCGCCAAAACAAATCATCAGGATAAAAGATAATGAAAGGTTTATCTCTTACACTTATTTTTGGCATAAGTAGTTCTGTAATTAACGTTAACAATTATGCGAAAGAATTATCACTGGAAGTATCTTTTAGCTCTGAAGATGCAATCAATAAAGTCATCGATTTAGAGGTATCAGGTGTACGTCGTCAGTATCAGCTGTATACCCCAGAAGGACTGAGCTCTCCCAAAGCACTAGTGTTTGACTTTCATGGTTCAGGAAGCAACCCACAGCAACAATTGGCTATCAGCAACTCACAACAGATCGCCAATCATTTGCAAGCCGTGCTGGTTGCTCCCAAGGCCGTACGCCCTTTTGCTAGAGGCGGATTTACCTGGAACACCCCTTATCACAAAAACTTTGCTGATGACGTCATAATGAGCCAGACCATCATTGAACAAATACGTCTTAGATTTAAATTATCAGAACTTCCGGTGGTGGTCACTGGATTCTCAGGAGGGGCCAGAATGGCATCACTGCTTGCCTGCAAGCTTCCTGACAAAATAACAGCCGTAGCCTTGGTGGCAGGAATGCGTCAACCCGAACTGGACGGTGAGAGTTGTCCAGATACCGGTGCAACACACATCCTGTCTATTCACAGTATTAAGGACACTATTAATCCTTACAGATTTTACGACGGAGCAGCTACCTCCTCTTATTGGAATTATGGGGTGGAAGAATCACTCAAAGCCTGGGCCGGTCGTTATCAGTGTGAAACAACACCCAACCATATAGAATTGAATGACACTGTTGACGTGTTTAGCTACCAGCAGTGCCTTAATAATAAACGCATAATCTCATATCGATTAGCAGAAGGCGGCCATACCTGGCCTGGTAGTTCCTTTGAATTTCCTGATTATCTTGGTTCAGTTAATAAGTCCATTGATGCGAGCAAAATAATCAGTAAATTTTTTGTTGAGTCCTTGTCTGACAAATAGATCTCAGTTAACGGTCTAGCTCTATTTTTTTCTTTACAGCTCTTAACCACAAATGCTCTGGAGTTGAATCATGAATAAAGTAATCAGGCTGTATGCCAATATCATCAATAGGGAAGCCAGGTAGCCTTTCAGTTAGAGAGGTTGCATACCATAACCTGAATTGTCCATCGGGAGAGTCAACCTGGTGCACGTTTGACACATCAAGAACTCCCATAGTGGTTCGGCCAAATAACTTCACTTTATGGCTCTGTTTTGCAGCTAATAGAAACTGCTCTGCAGTACTTCCGTTAGCTTCATCAATAATAATGGCAACCTTGGCAGGTTTTGCCATGATCTTTTCTTCTTCATGCACGCTGATGGCATATTGGTTAGGTCTAATAAAACCACCAACATTCTGGATTAGCTTGTCATGAAGACTTTTAATCCATTTTTTATCTTCGTCTGACCAATCATCACTATTTAGAATCTGCTCATACTTTGAGTTATTCAGAGGTGTTGATAGTAGCTTAGTACCAACTGTTTCAATAGGGTTTGTATAAAGCAAAGGAATCAATGAAGAATAACTGGCATCACTGCCACCGCCATTACCACGAATATCTATGATCAGGTTTTCACGAGCATTGATAAGATCTAAGTTATCCTTAACAAGTGAATCAATCTTAACTTTATTTTCATAAGCAAAAGATGGAATTCTGATATAAGCAGTGCTATCAGAGAGTATCTTAAAGTAAGGCTCGTCTTTTTCTATAAACTCAATGTATTGTTTTTCTTCCTTGGTTAACTTCACTTCTGGTTGTAGACGATACCAGGTCGAGATACCTGTCTTTAAAATGTTGTTGGAAAAAAGCTTTACAGAATCGATTGCTCTAGGACTATGATCACGCATATAAAATTGTCCTGACCAGTTAGAGTTTGACTCTTTGAAGTGCAGTTTGATTTGTCCGGGGTGCCAATACACGCCATCAGCCTCAATAATAAATCCTATGTATTCATCATCGGCTTTGGTGATTCCAATAGTATAGTTACCAGATTTCCATATTCCTTCAAAATCTTTGTTTTCTTGCTGAATTATGTTTTGCTCGAACTTCGCAATATTAATTGGATGCTTTGCATGACTCTGAAATTTAAGCTTTAATTGTTCATTACTCATTGGCTCTGTAGAAGAGCTTTTTGCCTGATAGCGAATTCCTATATGACCTGTGCGAAAATAATCTAGCAATGATTTCATTAACTGCTCACACTCTTCAGGCTGCTCAATCAAGGAAGCATGCTCAAGGTGCTTGGTATTATGTTCATTAATTGAGTGTGTGCCCTTCTTGTCTACAATATGTTGATAACCTGCATCATTTTTTGAGAATGTTTCTATCAGCCATTTCATATTTTCATGACAGTTGTTACCACTTTTAGCTGTTGCAACAGAAACCCCGCTACAGATAAAACAACCCACAACACAATATAAGATAAATCGCATGCTAACTCCCGATATACTAAATTAGTTTATTATTCTGAGACCTTTATTAATACACAAACCGACCTGTCTTAAATAGCCAGATAATGTCCTTTTTGACTGGATTACTTGAGGTGTTTTCGTAACATGGCAAATTTTTTGCGGTACTGCGCTGGAGTTATACCAACCATCTTGTTAAATTTTCGCCCAAAGAAACTGGCGTCCTGATAGCCCACTTCATTTGCAATTGCTTCAACTGGTAGTGTCGAAGTTTCCAGCATTTGTTTGGCTTCTTCTATTCGAAGTGTCAGTACGTATTCAATTGGGCTCATGCCAGTTGCCAGCTTGAAGCGACGCTTGAAAGTGCGCTCGGTTAGCCCACTTCTTTTGACGGCTTCCGTGACCGGTGCAGTATGTTCGTAGTTTTGTGCCAACCACACCTGGCTATCACCTATAACAGCATCTTCAGACTGCCTTGCGCGATTCAAATAGACGTAAGGTTGCTGGCCATGCTCATGCCATTCAATGATTTGAACTTTTGCTGTCCTAATCGCTTCCTCTACTCCAACGAATCTTGAAATCAAATAGAGCCCAAGATCCATCCAGGACGTTCCCCCGCCTGCCATGATAAGCCGTTGCCCCTCGCCCGAAGTGACTAAAGCACGATTGGGTGAAAGCTGTATCTTAGGATAGTTATTTTGAAAAAACTCACAATATGCCCAGTGTGTCGTAGCTTCCTGATCTTCAAGTAAACCCGCAGCCGCCAATAGCAAAGAGCCTGTACAGGCAGCAGCGATAGTACCACCTTTCTTCCAGTAATTTCTCAACCATTGCAACTCTCCCTTAAAGTCTTCGGTCAGCTGTGAGGGTTTGACCTTAGGGTCTACAAATACCTCCAACACACATACAGCGTCGGGATGATAGTCATCGGCCAATTTACGGTGTGGATGAATATAACCATGATTAACCGAATTAATTGGTTGGCCTGTCAGAGAGACGATGGAGGGTTTGATTAAGGAAGGGCCTAGCTCTCCGCGAGTGACAAATGGCCAGTCACGCCCTACCGAACATAAAAGATCATTCATTCCATAAACTGTAGATGGCGTTGCCTGTGATATGGCCAGAATCGCTACTTCCATTGGGCGCTTTGATTCTTGAGAACTTTTAGAAATTGCATTCTTAGTCATCATATCCATCCTAAAGACTCAATTTAATCTTATTATGGCACATTTGTCTGGAAATTGTACTTTTCAACTTTAATGGTTTCATTCGTACTGGAATAAGATTACCACTCATTATTGGAACTCAAAGGATACTTTATGACCATCCAAGAATCTTATACTCCTGAGATGTTCGCAGAACATCTCGTCTTAATGTTAAACCATGCATCCACTACAGTGATGATTGCTTTAGGCCATAAGTTAGGTCTATTTGACTCTTTAGAAGAATTAGAATCTGTCTCTTCAAGGGAGCTGGCCGAACATTCCGGATGTGACGAGCGCTATATCCGTGAGTGGCTGTCTGTAATGGTTACTGCAAAAATTATAAGTTATGAGCCAATGCATAAAACTTATATCTTACCTAAAAACTACGCGATGTTTTTGTGTCGCAAATACTCACCAGATAATATTGCAGTGACCAGTCAGTTTATTCCACTCATGGGCCAAATGCTTCCACAACTTGAGAAAAGCTTTAGAAGTGGTAATGGCCTGCAATATTCTGACTATCCATGCTTCCATTCTGTAATGGCTGAAGATAGTTACCAAACCGTTGTCTGTGCTCTGTTTGATCACATTCTTCCCTTAATGGATGACATGACAGAGAGATTACAATGGGGGATCCGGGTTCTTGACGCGGGATGTGGAAAAGGTCTTGCCTTATTAAAGTTGGCACAAGAGTTCCCTAATAGTCACTTTGTTGGTTATGACCTATGTGAAGATGCGTTTGCTGAAACGCTTGAGCATGCCAAAGCACTTCGCTTAACGAATATTGAGTTTCAAGCTCGTGATTTGAGAGATTTTCATGAGCCTGAAAGTTTTGATTTTATTGCATCATTTGATGCTGTTCATGACCAGGCAGATCCTCAAGCTTTACTGGACGGCATTTATCGTGCTTTACGTCCAAGAGGCACATATTTGATGCAGGATATTGCTGGCTCAAGCTACTTGGAAAACAACCTTGATCATCCTCTTGGACCACTTCTATACAGTATTTCTTGTGCGCATTGTACCCCGGTGTCACTTGGGCAGGGAGGCCCGGGCTTAGGTACCATGTGGGGAGAGGAACTAGCTACTGGCATGCTACAAGCTGCTGGTTTCAACAAAATCCAAAAGCATAAACTAGAACATGATCCATTTAACGTGTACTTTATAAATAGGAAGTGATAGGTATGCGCCCTCGTTTGCTCAAATTTTTATTAAACCTTTTCCCCCCGTACCTTGGTGCGGGGATTCGTATCAAGCATATCAGCAATGACTTTAGAACTTTTGAAGTTGAGATGAAACTTCGCTGGTACAACCGCAACATGATGGGTTCCCATTTCGGTGGCAACCTATCGAGTATGACCGACCCTTTCTTTGTTTTAATACTGATGTACAACCTGGGAAGAGGATATATTATCTGGGATCAGGCAAGCTCCACCACCTTTAAAAAGCCTGCTACAGGAAAAGTCACGGCCAGATTTCATCTCTCCGAGCAGCAGATTCAAGAAGTAAAATCGAAGGCAGATTCAGACTCTAGTTATCGTCCGACATTTACGGTCGACATTCTGGATGAGCAAGGGACGATGGTTACACAAGTAGAAAAAATCATCTATGTTAAGAAAAGGGAACCAAAAATTGTGTTACACAATCTTAATAGCGCCAACGGTTAATATAAATTGTTACATCCTGGCTCATATTTCCCAATAGCTATAGTTTAAGCTGTAACTTTAAAGCAATGAGGGCATTATTATGTTCGTAAGTAAAACTAGACTCGATTATCAATTAGGCTTATTCATAACCAGTAAACAATTTGTCCAGCTTATTCGGCTTATTATTATTACGACCTTATTTTCATTTCATTCATCGGTCCATGCCAATATCAATATATCAATCGATGACTCATTTCCGAGTAAGGTCATTGCGCTATTTGAAGCGGAGACTGTCACTGAGAAAGCCTTAGATGAGATTGCCGCTACCGAAGGTGCTAAAGCACTTATCAATAAAGTGACACAATACACTGAAGAATCAAACGAAGAGCTTCTGAAGCATGCTTTAAAGAGAGCTGCAAAGGGAGAAACTTGGGAGAAGGATCCTTATTACTTCTGGTACACCAAGAAGCACAACAAGGAGTTGTCAAAATTGATTGATAGCATTTCTTCAGCGGAGTCTGCCAATAAAAACGTTGTAGAAAGGCTGTCCTCCTATCTTCCAGAGAATTTTAAACTGAGCACCAAAGTTATTCTAGTGGTTGGTGGCTCCTCTTCGGGCTGGACCAATAACAGCGGTAATTTCCAGCTCGGCCTCGACCACCATATAAATGATCCAATAGAAGTAATCGAGAACACAATGGCCCATGAAGTTTTTCATGTTGCACAGGAACAGTTGATGCCCGATAGTCAGGGTGATTCTGCAGTATCTGCAGATCGAGTGGATGCATTACTTGCGGCCTTGATGATGGAAGGTACGGCGAGTTTATTTGATGACTTTACAGGCATTCAGCAGGAAGGCGAGTTGTTAAAATCGACGGTTGCAAAGCAGGTTAAAAATAGGGAAAGGATTCAATCAGCCTTTCTACTATTTGAAACATTGATTTTCAGAACTGCCCATGACGCAGACGCAGATCTTGGTCAACTTTACCAAATCGGTTTTATGAGCCAATGGGATAACTTTGCATATGAGGTTGGTAAGGTGATGTCAGAAGCCATCATTAAATATGACGGTAAGCAAGCAATAGGGAAACTTCTACAGAAAGGGCCCCGACACTTTGTTGGCCGCTACCTTGAGCTCTGTGAAAAAGACCCACAACTCACCCAATTTACTTCAGTGTTTCAGACACTGGTAAGCACTGAGGGCGGCTCCATTAGGGAGGCTGAGTAAGTATCTCACAAGATCTTACTGGCCGTTCTGAAGATGCAATTCGACCAGTATATTTATTAAGTTAAAATTATTTACATTATGTACGCTAGCGCACAGATAATTGCTGTAATTAGGAACACATTATATCCATCAGTTTCAACATGGTGTTGAGCTGATAACTCATGACCTTTAAGGAGAATCCTATGAGCAATAAAGCGAAGCAAGCTCCAGCTAGCAAAAGCGCCCCTAAACAAGCTGCACCAAAACAAAATGCAGCTAAAGGTGCTCCTAGCCGTAGCGGCAAGAAATAATCCCGTCACAGCATAGTTCAAACATTCAACGCCTCGAATCTAATATTCGGGGCGTTTTATTTTCTGGGGTGCTTAGTTCGTTGAATATAGATTGTGGTAGCACTCGCAACTGAGTTGCTCAAGCTGCTTTCTATTGATGATTTTGATATGTCCGCGTTTATAATCAATCACCCCTTTTAGCTGCAATTTATGCGCAGCTTCTGAAATCCCTTCCCGCCTCACCCCTAATAGTCCAGCAATATGTTCATGGGTAACATCAATGACTTTATTTTGGATCTGATCAGATAGCTCCAATAACCAAAAACATAACTGCTGCTGAATAGTGTGGAAACGGGTACAGGCGACCTTGGCCATTATATGATGCTCAATCCTGCCGCAAGCTTTGAGTAATGGCTCTCGAAACTCTCGTTCGTTATGAAACCAGTACAAGGCTTCTTTAGCCGGCATCAGCATGGCAGTACCAGCATGTAGAACTTCAGCCCTTACCAGCGACTTTCTACTTCCTGAAAAAATGGCGCCACCACAAACATCACTCGCTCCAAGACTGGCAACCTGGACTTCATCACCCTCATCCAGTTCGTAAATTAAGTGAATCACACAGCCTATCGGAAAATAGAGGTAGCTAATA
Source organism: Kangiella koreensis DSM 16069 (assembly GCF_000024085.1). Lineage (NCBI taxonomy): Bacteria > Pseudomonadati > Pseudomonadota > Gammaproteobacteria > Kangiellales > Kangiellaceae > Kangiella > Kangiella koreensis. The sequence goes on from NC_013166.1 coordinate 2,383,918, forward strand.
GTTTCTTGCGTTGAGAAAAGCGTTTTGCCAGCTGCTAGGTTTAGTTGCTTTACACTTGTGCACAATCTTTTTTGTAACGATACAGAAAAGGAAGAAAAAATGTGATTGGAGACATCATCCGTGGTTTTAAACATTGCTATCCAAGACCGCTAGGGAAGGAATACCTTATACTACGCCTGCTGCTTTTGCTTAGCTAGAGCCCGTCTAAAAATCAGGTAGCTCAAACGAGCTACCTGAATTCATTTATGCTAACTTACCTTTGAAATAGTGCTTCACCTGCGCCGCTTTGTAGTATAACAATGGCACTAACACTAGCGTCACCATAGTGGAAAATAAGATACCAAAGCCCAGTGAGACGCCCATTGGAATAAGGAATTGTGCCTGTGTTGATTTTTCGAAGATCAAAGGCATCAAGCCAGCAAAGGTTGTCAACGAAGTTAGCATCACCGGACGCAAACGCCTGACCCCTGCATGCAACACCGCGTCCAGCAGACTTTCTCCATGCTTACGTCGCTGCTGATTAATATAGTCGACCAGCACCAAACTATCGTTGACCACCACACCCGTCAGCGCCAACATACCCATGATACTCATCACACTTAGCGACATACCCATAATCCAGTGGCCGACAATAGCCATACAGGCACCAAAGGGAATCACCGACATCACAATAAAGGGCTGGATATAAGATTTGAACGGAATCGCCAATAGAATATAAATGGCAAACAGCACAAAATAGAGGCTGATGGTCAGGCGACTGGTTGATTCTTCTTGCTCACGCGCTTCACCTTCGAGCGAATACGTAACGCCAGGGTAATTCTCGAGAATCACACTGGTTTCCTGATGTATTCTTCGTTTAATTGCTTCAATATCTGCGGTTTCTTTCTCCACATCAGCCGTTATGTTTAAAGTACGTTGACGGTTAATGCGAGTAATACTTGAGGGGCTGTTGCCATAAGATAAGTCTGCGAGCTGTTCCAGCGGTACTTTTGCGCCGACCGGTGTTTCAATCAGTAAACCATTTAGACCATCTAGAGTACTCCGCTCTTCCTTGGCTAGACGCAACATCACGCGAACATCTTCACGTCCCCGCTGAATACGCTGCACCTCAACACCAAAATAGGAACTTCTAACCTGGCGCGCGAGATCACTTAAGGTCAAACCCAGGGTTTCCGCTTGTGGCTTCAAGCGGAATTGGATCTCCTGTTTACCTTTCGAGAAGCTGTCTGAAACATCAAATACTCCCTTAATATTTCCCAATATGTCCTTCACTTCCAGCGCAGCACCACTTAATCGCTGAATGTTAGAACCACGCAACTGCACGTCAATGGGATCGCGGTTACGGCCAATTTCAGCGCGGAAAGTTAAGCTTTCGACACCCGGCAATGGTCCAATCAATTTCCGCCACTCGTTAACTAACTCTGCACTGGTTATTTCACTTTCCCGCTCTTCTGGAGCAGTAATTTCAAACATCACCAAACCATTACTGGAGCTGACTGCTCCACCGCCACCACCATAACCACTGACTGAAAAAATATGCTCAACGATGCTATCTCCATCCTCTTCGCGATATTTTTCTTTCAACTCAAGTGCTGCTTCTGTCATGCGCTCAACATAACTATCGGTTAGCTCAAAAGGCGTTCCTTCTGGCATCACCACCGTTGCTCGAGCAATTTCAGACTGAATGCGGGGGAAGAAAATAAAGCGCGTTAAACCACTAGAAACAGCAGCCCATACGAACAAGAAAAATGCCAGGAAGATAGCTAACGACAACTGCCAGTGAGCTAAAGCAAACTTCAATGCGGGCTTATAAAACTTCATCACAAAATCTTCGAAGCCTTTTGCGAACTTTTGTTGATACTGAACCAGCTTATTATCATTTTTTGCGTTAAGCTTTTTCATGTGACCAATGTGAGCCGGCAAGATAAGTTTGGATTCAACCAATGAAAAAATCAGGACTGGAATAACAATGAGAGGAATAGACGAATAGAATGAACCCCAGCCACCACCAATGAAGCTCAGAGGTACGAAGGCAACCATAGTGGTAATGACGCCAAAGGTGACCGGTACCGCAACTTCCTTGGTGCCATTTATGGCTGCATCTAATGGGTTATCCCCCCGGTTTAAATGACTATAGATATTTTCACCGGTGACAATAGCATCATCAACTACAATACCGAGAACCAAAATAAAGGCAAACAAGCTAATCAGATTAACAGTCACACCCATCTCTGGCATCAATGCCATGCCACCAGCAAAAGCAATCGGTATACCTAGGCTAACCCACATCGCAATACTGGGACGCAAGAACAGCGCAAGCAGTAGTATAACCAATAAGCCACCTTGAATAGCGCTTGTAACCAAAGTGTTTAGGCGCGCATTAACGCTCTTCGAGCGATCACGCCAAATCGACAAGCTGACCCCGGCTGGTAACTCAGATTGTTTAGCAGCTACATAATCTTTGACCCGTTGCGCTACATCTATCGCACTCTGATCACCAGTTCGAAATATTTCTAACTCAACCGAAGGCTTGCCATCAAAACGGGTATTTAAACTTTCTTCCTCAAAACCATCTTTGATTATGGCTAAATCACTGAGCATTAAAATAGTGCCATCAGGCCTTGTTAACACCGGAATTTGCTCGAAATCATCCTGAGTGTATGACTGAGCCTTAAGTCGTAATAAAATCTCACCACGTTCTGATTTTACTTGCCCCGCAGATAAATCCAGGGAGCGACTATTGATCGCATTGCCCAACTCTTGCAATGTTAAGCCATATTCATTCAGTAGGTTCTGATTCACCTCAATGGCGATTTCAAAAGCTCGGGCACCCGATGTTTCAATTTGGGTTAAACCGGGTAAGGAGGATAATTCTTCTTGAATAATTTCTGAGTATTGTCGCAATTCTTTTTCAGGTAGATCACCACTAACCACAACACTGATCGTTTCTCTGCGACTTTCAATCTGTTGAACAATCGGCCTCTCCGCTTCAACAGGCAAAGTATTGATGGCGCCTACTCGACTCTTTATTTCATCCAGCAACTCTTTAACTTCAAAATCATCTTCAACTTCAATTGTGACGCGAGAAACATTTTCTGAGGAGCGAGAGGTGAGCTGTTTAATACCATCCAGATCATAGATGGCCTCTTCGATTCGAGTTGAAATAGTTTGTTCAACTTCTTCCGGAGTGGCTCCACGAAAAGGCACCGTCACATTAATATACTGAAGTTCAGTAGTCGGAAAAGTTTCGACTGGAACGCGTTGTGAAATAGTGAAGATACCAGCAACTAAGATCACCACCATCAATAAATTGGCAGCAACAGGATTGCGGGCAAACCATGCGATCATAGCTTAGCCTCCTGCTTTCCTGCTGGTGGTTTTTCATCACCCTTTTTTACTGACTCTCCACGAACCTGAGCCTTAGCCCCATCGGCTACAAAACTCAGTAAACTGGTGACCAATAAGTTACCTTCTTTGACTAAGTCGCCCGAGTTCTCTGGGTCAACAACACTTTTATCTTCTCCCTTCCACAGAACCGCCACTTTCTGTCTCCGCAACTGACCTTCGCTAAAAATAAACACCTCATTATTTTGCGAAATCAACTTAGATGGAATGACAAATACGTCCTGCAGTAGGCGACCCTCAATTTGTGCACTAACGAATTGTCCAGCTTTCAGATACGGCTCATCTTTCAAGATTGAACCTGGTAATTTGGCGGTGACAAACCATTGACGCGTCGTATCATCGATGACACTGTCAGTCCGATCTAAGTCTGCCAACCAAACTTTCTGCTCACCGGCGAAATCCGCAATCAAACGAATTTTAGGTTTATTCTCTTCATCACCAAACTGCAAATAACCCACTCGATTGCTTGCAACCGGTAAGCGCACTTCTAATGAATTGCTGGCGAAAATACTGGCTACAGGCATGTTGGAATTAACCAACTGCCCCAAATCAGACAGCTTTTGCACCATATAACCATCATAGGGCGCTTGAATATTGGTACGACTTAGATTTAACTTTGCTTTAGCCAGCCGCGCCTTGGCTGCAGCGAGCTGTGCTTGCGCTGAAGCCATTTGTGGTTGGCGCAATACCAGGGCAGAGGCCTCACGGTTGGGATTAATTTTCTTCCAGTCCCTTAGCGCCTGATCGGAGCGTGCGATTTCTTCATTCAAAGCCAATTGAGCATTGGCAACTTCTGACTCTGCTATAGTCACCTCTATCTCATAATCACGACGATCAATTTTGAGTAGGATATCGCCCTTATTAAACAAACGACCACTCTCGAAATTAGGCGCGACCCAAGTGACGACGCCAGAGGCTTGTGCAACTAAGTTACCCGCAGTCGTCGGCTCAATTATGCCGTAAGAGTCAACAAATATTTGATGGTCGACAAGTTTTAATGCCTCAACATCCACCACTTCAACTTGCTCAATATTGGGCCGATTAAAGGCAACAGGCTTACTGCTAAGCATCTTATAAGTAACAAAAGAAGCAACGACTATAATCGCTAGCGGAAGTACATAGGTTAGCAGGACTTTCTTTTTACGCTGTGGGGTCTGTGTTGTCATAGTGGTTTCGTGCTGAGTATGAAGATATCAATCAGCGATTACTAAACGAGTGTATAACGCCAGCAAATCGCACCTTTTGAGAATTGTGAGTCACTATAAGCCACATTTATGAATAAAACGTGAAGTGCGGCATCTGCGCAACCCCGTAAGACATTGAATTTTACTGTAAATCCCTTATGTCATACGTAGGCTATCAGACAAGAATTGTAACAGGATATTAAGAAATCTCTCTAATTTAGCTATCTTTAGAGTATTATGCTGACAAGAGAGTCTGGCTAAACCCACAAAAAGTACCTAATAATAGTGAGTTAGCCACAAAAAACGAGGTTGATAACACTTAAGGGGATAGTAATGAGTAAATCATGTTTGGCCACTATTTATCTGTTGGCTAGTTTTTTAATATTTGGCTGCCAACCCGATGACAAACAGCAGCAAGAAGATGCTCGCAAAACTCAGGTTTCCGAACATGAAACCGTCATTAAGTCTATCGCAGAATCTGAAGCTTCAGAACAAGTCCCAGACCTGTCTGATGGCGCAGATTTTGAAAGCGATTATCCTGTCGAGATTCCAACGGGTCGCCTGCCCCAGCTGGCACGCCCGACAATGTATTGGCTTGATTTAACCATCGACCCTGACCAAGATACATTTACTGGCTCGGTTAAAATCAATGTCGAACTGGAAACCACAACTAAACATCTTTGGATACATGGTAAGGATATCAATGCTCAGTCGGTAGAGGCCAAACTCAGTAGTGGCAAGTCTATCAGCGGTACTTATCAAGAAGTCGATCCAACCGGTGTTGTTAAACTTAGTTTTAACCAGCCGCTCCCAGCGGGTAATTTTAACCTGATTATTAGCTATCAAGCGCCTTTCAACGAAGCTTTAGAAGGTTTATATCGCGTTAATGATGGAGGTCTTAATTATGCTTTCACTCAGTTCGAAGCTACTGCGGCACGTCTTGCCTTTCCAAGCTTTGATGAACCCGCGTTTAAGGTTCCTTTCAACTACACTATTACCGCTCGTACTAACCATAAAGCCTTTACTAATACGCCCGCCGTCACAGAAACTGATCTCGACAATGGCTGGAAGAGAATTGTTTACGCTCGCTCCAAACCACTACCAACTTACCTGATTGCTTTTGCAGTGGGTGATTTTGATGTCGTTGAATGGAAGGCCGTTCCAGTCACTAAGGTTCGTGAGCGAGAGATTCCATTGCGAGGCATTGCAACCAAGGGCAAAGGGAAAAAACTAACCTATGCGCTGGAAAATACTAAAGATATTTTGATATCTCTGGAAGATTACTTCCAAATCCCCTACCCCTACGCCAAACTCGATATTGTCGCGGTACCAGACTTCAATGCTGGCGCCATGGAGAACGTTGGCCTAATAACTTACCGCGAACAGTTACTATTATTCGATGACACTATTTCATTGGATCAAAAGCGTGCTTATATGAATGTTCATGCTCATGAGTTGGCACATCAATGGTTTGGCAACCTGGTCACTCCTGTGTGGTGGGATGATATCTGGCTTAACGAGGCTTTCGCGACCTGGATGGCTCACGTATCCAATAACAACATTTATCCTGAACAAAAATTTCGCCAGACACTCTTGGAGCGCTCGCTGGGCGCCATGCGTCAGGACAGCTTAATCAATGCTCGCCAGATCCGTCAGCCCATTGCCAGCAACCATGACATTCAGTCCGCGTTTGATGGCATTACCTATTCCAAAGGTGGTGGCGTTTTAAGCATGATTGAATCATTCATGACACCGGAAGAATTCCGCGCCGGTATTCAGCATTACATGAAAAAACATGAGTTCGGAACCGCCACTGCCAATGATTTCATTACCGCAATCGGCGAAAAATCCACCAAAGTGCCAGTCGAAACCATTCGCTCAGCTTTTAACAGTTTCCTGGAGCAACCTGGTATTCCTTATCTGCAAGTGGACGTTAGTTGTGAAAACGAACAAGCCACGGTTAATCTGACTCAGTCACGTTACCTGCCCATAGGCTCGAAAGGCTCCAGCCAACAAAGCTGGGAAGTTCCAGCCTGTATTGAATACGCTATTGATGGTAATCAACACGAATATTGCAACGTGATTGATAGTGCTGAATATAGCTTTGAGCTCCCTGAAGCGGGTTGCCCTGATTACGTTATGCCTAACTCGGAAGGTGCGGGCTATTACCGTTTCTCAATGTCTGGACAGAACTGGCAAAATTTGTTGAAGCACAAAGACATGCTGTCTACAGAAGATATGATTTCGGTTAACGACAGTTTCTCTGCTGCAATCAACGCGGGCAAGTTAAGCTTCCTCGACTTAATTGAAATTGCACCTCAAATCATTGACTCAGAATCGCCTAGAGTTGCCATGGCGCCAACGGACATGCTGAGCTTTGCCTATGAAAAAGTTGCCAGCTCAGAGGAAGAAAAATCCGTATTGGCACAATTAAACCGTGAGCTATATCTGCAGAAATTAGATCAGCTTGGCTTAGTGACTCGCAAAGAAGACTCTGTCGATGAAGTTCAAATGCGTAATGCTTTAGTGAGCTTCTTATCACAGGTAGGACAGGATAAAAATCTACGCCATTATTTAACCAAAATGGCCACAGACTACACCGGCTATCAAAATGATAATGGGCTGCACCCAGAGAAAGCTGATAGCAATGTCATCAATACGGCCATGGTGGTTGCAGTAGAAGACCTGGGCGTCCCATTCGCTGAACATTTGCTATCGCAGCTCAATGAGTCTAACGATGGAACCGTACGTGGTCGCATGTTAGCTGGGCTAGGCTCTGTTCAAGATGCTGAGTATGCCGCAGAAGTACGTGAGCTGATTTTGTCCGAGTCATTGCGTGATAATGAAATTTATTACATTTTGATGGGCCAAATGAACGATCCTAAGCTACAAGATGCTATGTGGGATTGGTTTAAAGAGAACATCGAAGGTGTGAAATCACGCATTCCTCCATTTGGCCAAAATCGATTACCAGTAATTGGTAGCGGTTTCTGTTCAGAAGAGAAGAAGAAAGACTTTGTGGCTTTCTTTGAGCCAATTGTTCAAGAGCTTGCTGGCGCACCTCGCCCGTTTAAGCAGGCTGTTGAAAGCATTGAACTCTGTATTGCAAAAGTTGAGCATCACTCTGAAAGTGTTCAACAATATATCAAGCAAGAGTCTGAACAATAACTTTCAACTCAGTCATTAAAAAGGCGCTCAATTGAGCGCCTTTTTTTATGGCTTCTCAGCCAGTATTCGTTTTTGTATTAAGACAATACAAACAACACCATAAGCAAACGCAAACGCCAGGAAGTGATTAATATCGTCAAATAACGAGAACAGATACGGCGCAATGCCCGTTGAGATAATCATAACGGCAGAGACCAATGCTCGGATGGCGCCTAAATGCGTATTACCAAACACTTCGGCATAGAAAGAGTTAACAACGGGTCCGTTAGCCGCAACGGTCATCCCCGCTAAAATCATAAAGGCCATCAGCCACCAATCAGTTTGACCGTACCATAAGCAGGCAACGCCCAAAATTAATGGCAACAAATACCAACGTAAAAACTTGCGTGGATGACTGGCATCAACCAAAGGCCCAGTCAACAAGGCACCAACTACATGAATGACACCATAGATTGCCAAAGTAACGGATAGCCATTCAATCTGCCAACCCTTACTATCAACTAATAATGTCTGATGAAAAAATATCCCAGTAATTAAAAAAGCTGGGGCAATAATAGCGGGCAAAATTAACCAGAAACGCCAATCAGCCATCACCTGCTTGCGAGTCCAGTCATTATTTTCTGCTAACTCATGTACACCCTCAGTATCACGCTTAATGGGCTCTAGCTTTGCTTTGTGTAAACAAAGCATCATCAACGGAAACATCACCAGGCTACTCACTAAGGCATAAAGATGCCAGCTACTGGTATGCCCATAATTGAGTAATAAATGCACCGCCATAATCGGCAACACAATTTCACCGGCACCCATGCCCTGTAGCGCTAAACTCACGGCCTTACCACGATGATTCGGCATGTAGCGCATCAAAGTAGTGACTGCAATATGGGTCATAAGCCCTTGTCCGCAGAGTCGAATGCCCAGGTAAGCAATAAATAACATCCATAAATTGGTGCTACTGGCAAAGACTACGCAGGCAGCCACCAAGCCAATCACCACCAAAGTAGTGAATTTCTTCACTGGAATATCATCAATCTTGGCGCCGACAAAAAACAGTGTAAAACCGCTTATCAAGGTTGCAACCGAATAGACTAGGCTCAGATTATCTTTCTCTAACAATAAGTTAGCGATCAAATCCTTATTAAACAAGGAAATAAAGAAGGTCTGCCCAAGGTTGCCTAAAAAGACACAGAGAAAACCGAATAACAGTAAATATTTGTTGGATTTAACAAACTGAAGATAATTCATATAAAGCGAACACTAAGTTCTGGAATGGCTGTGGTCGCGTATTATAGTGTTTGTTGCCTAAGAACTCTAATCAACTGTGATTTGCCACAACTGGTGAATTTGATAAATTCCCATTCTTTAAAAATTGAACCAGTATTGGATTCGCCCATTCAATCAATATAGTTTAGAGTATTATCGCACAGGGGATTTTAAAATCTCTTCGTGAAATTCGAACAATACACAATAAAAAATTAACCACCATATATTAAAAGCTGATGGAGAAATATAATGAAAACCAGATATCTAATCACTATCTGTTTATTAATGATCTTGAGTATTTATTGCTTACCGCAGGTTGTTAACGCAAATAACCAAGAGCAACATTTTGAGCCATTAAAAGCATACCCTGAACAACCACCTCTTGGCCGTTTACCACAATCAGTCCGCCCCACTATGTATTGGCTAGACTTAACCATAGACCCAGACAAAGGCAGCTTCAATGGCATTGTTCGTATTAACCTTGATATTGATGTAGAAACACAGCATATTTGGCTTCATGGAAAAGATATAAAAGCACAATCCATCCAATTGCTGCTCTCCGATGGAAGTACTGTTAATGGGCAATATGTGCAGGTTGATAACACAGGGGTAGTTAAACTAACTTTTGAACAAGCAATTTTTCCTGGTAGCGCCCAGCTTCAAATCAATTATGAAACGCATTTTAACAATAATCTTGAGGGACTATACCGAATTAACGAGGCCGGGATAAACTATGTGTTTACACACTTCCAACCCATTTCTGCAAGATTAGCTTTCCCAGGATTTGACGAACCAGCATTCAAAGTTCCTTTTAATTATACAATCAAGACTAGAGTACAGAATAAAGTTTTCGGTAATTCTCGCGTCACTTCTGAAACAGCTGTTGGTGATGGTTGGAAAGAGGTTCGTTTTGCGCAGACCCAACCCTTACCAACATATCTAGTAGCTTTCGCAATTGGTGATTTTGATGTGGTGGAGTGGCAAGATATACCAACTACCGACATCCGACACAAAACCATACCTTTACGAGGAATTGCCACAAAAGGTAAAGGAGACCAATTGAACTATGCGCTAGAAAATACAAAAGGGGTTCTCATCAACCTCGAGCAATACTTCGAGATCCCCTTCCCCTACGAAAAACTTGATATTGTTGCAGTACCAGAAATGGCTTTTACAGCGATGGAAAATGCGGGGTTGATAACTTATCGTGAACAACTTTTACTGCTGGACAATAATGCACCGCTCCAACAAAAGCAAGCTTACCTCTCGACACATGCTCATGAAATAGCCCATCAATGGTTTGGAAACTTAGTAACTTTGGAATGGTGGGATGATCTTTGGCTTAATGAGGCTTTCGCTACTTGGTTGTCTTATGTTTCAAACAGCCAAACTTATCCTGAATATCAGTTTGATCAGATGTTACTTAGCCGCTCTTTAGGTATCATGACCGCCGATAGTTTAATGAATGCACGCACCATCCGCCACGACATCAATAACAATGACGAAGTTCAATCTGCTTTTACTGGGATAACCTATATAAAAGGTGGTGGGTTATTAAGTATGCTAGAGGCATTTATTGGGAAAGAGAACTTTCGTTCAGGCATAAAAAATTATCTCAAGAAACATGCGTTTAAGAATGCTAATGCTGATGACTTTATAACAGCATTAGGAGAACAATCTAGCATAAAATCTTTAACACAAATCAAACAATCTTTTTCTAGCTTTCTTAACCAGCCAGGCATCCCTCTTCTTAACCTCAAGTTTAGCTGTAAAGATACACTAAAACCAAGCATCTCTATAACACAGTCACGCTATCTTCCATTAGGGTCAAAAGGCTCCACCACACAAACATGGGATGTTCCTGCTTGTATCAAATATTCAGTTAATGGTCATCAGAAGACACTGTGCGATATAATAAAACAAGAGCAACAGGTTCTAGTATTGCCAGAAGAACATTGCCCTTCATTTATCATGCCAAATTCGAATGGTTCTGGTTACTATCGTTTTAGTCTTTCAAAAGATGGCTGGCAATCGCTATTAAAGCATAGCGCTCAGCTTAGCGCGGAAGATATGATGTCTATAACGAATAATCTTGAAGGTGCCATAAACGCTGGGAAGCTCAAATTTAACGAGCTTATTGAAATTACTCCAACTATCATTGACAATAATTCGGCAGCTATTAGCTTGCAACCAATTTATCTACTTAGCTTTGTCTATAATAATATAGCTGAGAATAAACAGCAGAAAGCAAAGCTCGCCAAACTTTATCGCAGCCTTTATGGCCAACGTCTCAAAGAGCTTGGTCTTGTCAATAAAGATACCGACTCCATCAACGCTATTCAGCTTCGCACTCAACTAATAAGTTTTTTGTCTAATGAAGGAGAAGATAAAGCCATTAGGAAATTCCTCTTAGATATGGCAATCGCCTATACAGGATATATGGGCGACAACAAAGTTCATCCAGAAAAAGCTGATAGCAATGTCATAAAAACTGCCATTAAAGTCGCTGTAGAGGACCTCGGAAAACCTTACGCACAACATTTAAGGAATCTTCTTGAGAAAGCAAAAGAGGGATCTTTACGTAATCAAATACTTAGCGGCTTGGCATCTATAAAAGACCCAGAGTACGCAGCTGAAGTTAGAGACTTAATATTAACCCCATCTATTCGTGATAATGAAATTGGGTTACTGATCTTTGACCAACTAAGCAGCAGTGAAACACGCGCACCTATGTGGAAATGGTTTAAAGAGAATTTTGAGCACATCAAATCTAGAACCCCCCCTTCCTATCATGCTGATTTGGTTATTGTAGGCCAGTCATTCTGTTCTGCTCCTGAAAAAGAAGAGTTTATTTCATTCTTTCGACCGTTAGTAAAAGGTAATGCTGCAGCAGAGCATAAATTTCAACGACAAGTTGAAGTGATTGAACTATGTATTTCACAAGTTGAATTTCATCAAAAATACGTCGACAAATACCTCAAATTGCAGTAGTGGTGATATATTAATAAAGAAGGCGCCTATAGGCGCCTTTCTCATAACAGATTGCCTATTAATAACTAGGATAACCAACCTCTGCTTTTACTAAAGTTTGAGAACCATAATAGGAATATACCCACAATCGACAATACCGCTGGTAATGCTGCGGCTTGCGAACCTAAAAGTTCTATACTGTTACTCATAAACAAAATGTAACTGGCTTGCACCAGAATCGCCAGTAATGAGATAAGGAAAAACAATTGAGCAACACTTTTTCTGAGTAGTAATAAAATGCTGCCTAAAGCTCCAGAGAATACAGCCGTTGCGAAAGCACCGGTCACCCAGGCAGGAGTGGCATTATGCAGCTGCTGCATTACCTCATCCATTTGAGCAAAAGCTTCTGGTGTGATTAAACGCATACTAATGTATTGATAGACTCCAACTAGATTCCAAGCCAAAGACAATATGGCAATAACCCAGAACCACATAGGTAACTTATTCATAGTAATTTCCCCCATTGATGTAACTTTTATTTTAATAACACTCTTGTTATACCTTAACTTTCATCGAAACATCAATTGGTTATTTTTCTTGCTGCACCTCTTGTAAGCCCACCGCAATCCATGATGACAACAAACACATGATGGTCATTACAATCATCACCGCCCGCAAACCAAAGTATTCTGCGATGACGCTAAACACGGCTCCGGCTAACAACAAAAGACCAATAATAGTGTTTGATAGTGCGGTATAGGCTGCACGATTGTCAGCATCAGCCATGTCCACTAAATGAGTTGAACGGCCCAATCGGACGCCATGATAAGCAATCATTAAGATGAACAGTAGTGCAGGGAGGACAATGAACTCCCGCAATACATTTTGCCAGTCGAATATGGCGGTCATAGCCAGCGCCAAGGCCGCAAAAAGCCCAGAATAAATCAAGACTCTACGACTCGATTGATCCGATAAATGACCCCACACGTAACTGCTTAATAAACTAGCCAATGCCGAGGCTAGCACCAGGGAACCTAAACCACTTAACCCGTTGGCTACCCCACTTTCACCGCCTAAGGTCACCATAAATGGCGGGGCCAACGCAGTAGCAATCAACAACCCTCGCACCGCAATAAATCGAACTAATTGCTTATCCCTGACCAGTAAAGATAAATTTTCACGTGCTACCGTTAACGGATTGCCACCACCCTCGGTTGCGCCTTTTTCTTCAGCTAAGCTGGTAAACATCACACTGGCAAAAATCCATAAAGCGCCAGCAACTAATAAACCGCCGAGCACTAAAATTTGCCTTTCCAGCCAGCCTGAACTTAATAACAAGGCATAAGCAATCACAGCACCAGCAGCAATCGACGCAGCTAATCCTGTGGTGCGTCCGCGCATTGATTTTGAAACCGTTTTACCCAGAACATCTTTGTAAGAAACCGAACAGACACTACGCGCCACAGCCAGAACTGCCAGCAAACCTAAAATACTCCAACCTGCGAAATCTGGCGCCAGAAATAGCGCACTTAACGCCATACCGATGGCGCAAGCTCCCTGCACAAAACTTCCCACTACCCATGCCCATTTACGCTGCGGCATGCTTCGTAACGCACCGGCAGTAAACAGTTGCGGCAACAAGGCGCCTGCTTCGCGGATTGGAACCAATAAACCAACCATAAAAGAGGAAGCCCCTAAAACCGACAGCAACCAACTCAAGATCAGTTTCGGATCAATCAAACCATCCGCTACCTTTGTGGAGGTTAGCGAAATGACATGAGTAACAACGTTTTGGGGTTGATGACGACAAGCTGCCTCGGGAATGTCTTTACAGACCCGACCATCGTCTTCTGAGGTGAGGGATTGATAAACCGCCTCCAGAGTGGAGGCGGTTTCATTTGAGTTTGATTGAGCTTTTGATGACTCAGTCATAAAACTCCTGTGATGGATTAATATTATAAGTTGTATTCATTCAACAACGATTATGAACTGACCAAATACTTTGACTATATTCATTCCAGTGCTCATGGTTTCGCTACTCAGCGAGTTACTTTTCTTGCGTGGTCAAGAAAAGTAACCAAAAGAAGACCACCCCGTGATTGAGGTTTCGCTTCGCTCAACTACCTTCGTATCCGTCAAGCCATTTTACGCACCGCAAAATACGTTCCATCCATGGCCCGAATTTTGCTATTCAAATCATCCACGATTTGAATTGCTATGTCTTGCCTTCAACTCAGCTCAATCAAAGGGGATATATTGGTGCAAACTTCAATAGCCCTACTAAACTTACATTTCTGGAGTTAAATCCACTTATTTAAGTTTATAGGATGGGTTAGGCGTTAGCCGTAACCCATCAAATTAGTTTAAGCCTGATTAATAAACTGACGTAACACGTAATGCAAAATACCGCCATTTTTGTAGTATTCAAGCTCTACGCGAGAGTCGAGTCGCGAAACCGCTTCAAACTTGATAACTTTATCGGATTCGTCATTGGCGACAGCTTCTACCTGAACGGTTTGTCCGGTAGAGATACCTTTATCCAAGCCTAGAATATTGAAAGTTTCATCACCACGTAAGCCTAAAGTCTCGGCGTCTTCTCCTGGTTTAAACTGCAGAGGAAGCACACCCATGCCCACCAGGTTGCTTCGGTGGATACGCTCGTAGCTTTCTGCGATAACCGCTTTAATACCCAGCAGGGTTGTACCTTTTGCTGCCCAGTCACGTGATGAGCCACTACCGTATTCTTTACCGGCCAGCACCACTAATGGCGTATTCGATTCATGGTACCTTGTCGCTGCGTCATACACTGTCATCGTTTCGCCGGTTGGAATAAAGCGCGTATAACCACCTTCTTTATCCACCAACTGATTTTTGATGCGCACGTTCGCAAAAGTACCACGCACCATCACTTCATCATTACCACGGCGCGAACCGTAAGAATTGAACAGTCGTTTTTCAACGCCCTTCTCCGTGAGATATTGACCGGCAGGTGAGTTTTCAGAAAAGCCGCCCGCTGGTGAAATATGGTCAGTGGTAATTGAATCGCCCAATTTAAGCAGCACTCTTGCTCCTTCAATATTACCGGGCTGCTCAATTTCAGGTTTTAAGCCCTGGAAGAATGGCGCCTGCTTGATGTAAGTTGATTTATCATCCCATTGATAAACCTTATCTTTTGAAACTTCCATATTGCGCCATTGCTCGTTACCCTCGAAAATCTCGCCATAACTTTTTGCATAATCGGCGGGCGTTAATACTTCACTCATCACTGCGCCGATTTCTTCATTGGATGGCCATAAATCCTTAAAGTAAACCGGCTTATCATCAACGGTATAAGTTACCGGTTCACTCTTGAAATCAATATCCACTCGTCCGGCTAGCGCGTAAATAACCACCAGCATGGGCGACATCAAGAAATTCATTTTGACATCAGGATGGACTCGAGCCTCGAAGTTACGGTTACCCGATAATACCGATGACACGATCAGGTCATTCTCTTTCACCGCTTTAGCAACAGGGTCTGGTAGCGGTCCTGAATTACCGATACAGGAAGTACAGCCATAACCCACCAGGAAGAAGTTAAGCGCTTCCAGATCATCCATTAGCCCCGAATGTTCCAGATAATCTGTTACCACTTTCGAGCCAGGTGCTAATGAGGTTTTAACCCATGGCTTCACTTTCAAACCTAAGTCATTGGCTTTTTTCGCGACCAGACCGGCGCCTAACATGACGCTGGGGTTTGAGGTGTTGGTACAGGAGGTAATGGCCGCAATCGCAATCGAACCATCGTGCAACTGATAATCTTCACCCGGTACATCAACCGTTTTAATCAAACCTTTTTTGTTATCCGCAGTAGAGCGGTCTTCCAGCAATTGATACTTACGACCATAATTCAGCTCCATCAAAGACTGGAACTGAGTTTTTAAATTGGTCACTTCAATTTTATCTTGCGGACGTTTCGGACCAGACACGGTTGGCACCACAGAACTCAAATCCAACTCAACCACACTGCTGTATCGGATCTGATCTTCATCAGCACGCCATAGCATATTATTTTTGCAATAGGTTTCAACGCGCTTAATCACTGATTCATCGCGATTGGTGTCACGCATGTAATCCAAGGTGCGATTATCAATCGGGAAATAAGTCACGGTACAACCAAACTCTGGCGACATATTGGAAATGGTTGCGCGGTCAGTGACTGCCAGCCCATCCAAACCATCACCGAATACTTCTACAAACTTGCCAACCACACCATGCTTACGCAGCAATTCGGTAATGGTTAACACCAGGTCAGTAGCAGTTGTTCCCAATGGCAAATTACCAGTGAGCTTCAAGCCAACCACTTCTGGCATCAGAAAATAAATCGGCTGTCCTAGAATCGAAGCTTCAGCCTCGATACCGCCAACACCCCAGGCCAATACGCCAATCCCGTTCACCATAGGCGTGTGCGAATCAGTACCGACCAAAGTATCCGGAAATAAAGCGCCATCACGCTCAACCACGCCTTGCGCTAGATACTCAAGGTTTACCTGGTGGCAAATCCCCATGCCCGGAGGCACTACTGTAAAGTTATTAAACGCTGTTTGTGCCCACTTGAGGAATTGATAACGCTCACGGTTTCGCTCATATTCCATATCAATATTCTGTTCGAGCGAGGTTTTGCTGCCGAAGAAGTCAACCTGAACCGAATGATCCACTACCAGATCCACCGGAATCAGCGGATTGATTTTCTTGGCATCGACACCATGACGACTGGCTTCCTGACGTAAGGATGCCAAGTCGACTACCGCCGGCACACCAGTAAAATCTTGCATCAGCACGCGCGCAGGCTTAAAAGGAACCTCTTCCTGCTTCGGCATCGGTTCCCAGCCGAGTAAGGTTTCAATATGTTCATCGGTAACGCCCAAACCGTCGTGATTACGTAAGGCGTTTTCTAAAAGAATTCGGATTGAGAAAGGAAGTTTTTTGATGCCATGACCTTTCTGGTCCAAAGCAGCCAAACTCCATACATCAAAGTTTTCACCACCTACTTTGAGTTGCTGCTTACTATCTTGTGCTATGTTGCTCATTCGTGTCTCCCTATCCAGTAACTAATTGTTAAATCAGACAGTTATATGCATATCACTATAGCGCAATCAGACCCTACTTTGGAAATAAACCCTTGTAAAATGTGTGCTTATTGGTGCTTTATCATAGTTTAAATTTATCAAATGCAATGTGAGCGAAAACTAGCCTATAACAGAGATTCTGGTATCATATGCGCTCTAAATTAACCCTGTCAGCCGCAACTCGGGCTGGCTTCGTAATTTCTGGAATAGGACACCTTGGTATGAGCCTTGCACAAAAAGTTTTAGCCGTTAATAACGACCTCCCCATTCGTACAAACCAACCTGTCCATAGCGGAAAAGTTCGCTCCGTTTATTGGCTCACAGAAGAAGACAGCAAGCGTCTGATTCAAGAACGTGGTTATAACGTAGCAGCTGACGCGCCATTGGCCATTATGGTAATCAGCGATCGTATCTCTGCCTTCGATGCCATCTGGCACGGTGAAGACGGTTTGAATGGCGTTCCCGGTAAAGGCGCTGCGCTAAACGCTATCTCTAACCACTGGTTCAAATTATTCCGTGAAAACGGTTTGGCCGACAGCCATATTCTGGAAATTCCCCATCCTTTCGTCTGGATCGTACAAAAAGCCCGTCCAGTGATGATTGAAGCGATTGCCCGCCAATACATCACAGGTTCCATGTGGCGCGCCTACGCCAAAGGCGAGCGTGAATTCTGCGGAATCCGTATCCCGGACGGCCTACAGAAAGACCAGAAACTTGATGAGTTGTTAATCACACCATCAACCAAAGGTATCTTGAAAGGTATTCCAGGCGTACCAGAAGCAGACGACGTCAACATCACGCGTCAAAACATCGACGATAATTATCAAGCCTTTAACTTCAACAGCAAAGACGACATCGACTTGTACGAAAAATTGCTCAAAGAAGGCTTCGACGTCATCAGCAGCGAGCTGGAAAAATTAGACCAGATGTTCGTCGATACCAAATTTGAATTTGGTTATGTCACCGACAAAGACGGTAACGAAAAATTGATCTACATGGATGAAGTCGGCACCCCAGACTCATCACGCATCTGGGACGGTAAAGCATTCCGCGAAGATGGCAAAGTGGTCGAAAACTCAAAAGAAGGCTTCCGCCAATTCTTATTGAACCACTTCGAAGACTCAGACATCCTGCTCAACAAAGATCGCATGGACGAACGCCAGGCGCTAGCCCGCGACAACGCCCTGCCAATTGACGCACTGATGGATGTTTCCAGAACCTACATCGGTATCGCAGAAAAAATTACCGGCAAGAAAATTGAATTGTCTGATAATCCAAAAGCAGAAATTATTCAGATCTTAAAAGACGAGTTTAAACTGGTTGATTAACTCAGTTTATAAGCTATAAAGAGAAAGGCGGGTTATCCCGCCTTTTTTATACTCTGTTTAAAGTCACTGGATCCCGCGGTAAGTGACCTAAGGAAATGCCCGTGGTACGACCGAAGGAAGTACCTTTAGGTACCGCGGATACAGTCACAAGGGATTATTTTGGTATCTCAGAAAGTCGCTCCTTATCAACTGAATTCAGCCATAACAAATAACTCTCATTCCACCTTTTTTATATCTTCTTAAAGTCACTGGATCCCGCGGTCAAGCCGCGGGATGACTTATCGGTAGAGAGTATCGTATTAATTAGAACCGGCACTGTTTGAAGGTATAGATGTAAACTTCCTCTAAATTCAACTCAATCATAATAAATACCTGTCATCCCGCGGCTTGACCGCGGGATCCAGTGACTTTTCTTTTAAAAAAACTTTTAAGTTATTTTTGGATAAAGATCATTCCAGTAGGGATTCTTTGATTCAATTAAATCGACCTTCCATTGTCGTTTCCATTCCTTGAGTCTTTTCTCTCGATTAAGCGCAGTTTCAATAGAGTCACATTGCTCATAATAAACTAACTGATGAACCCGATACTTTTGAGTAAAACTTTCTACAACATTATTCTTATGCTGCCAAACTCGCTTAATCAAGTCTGAAGTCACTCCAACATATAAAGCGCCATTTCGTTTAGTCGTCATAATGTAAACGTAATAATTATTTTCCATAACATTCCCTGTTATTTTACCTCTATAAAAGCTTCTCCATTACCTCGCCCGCCTTTCCTGCTATCTGATAATCCACCACCGAACTGTTAGTGGGCTCTGGATTAATTTCTATCACTGTTGCTCCCTGACTTTTAGCGAGTGCGGCAAGGCCTGCAGCGGGATAGACTTGGCTGGATGTTCCAACGGATAGAAAGAGGTCACAAGAATAAGCGGCACTTTCTGCTTCGCTCCATGCTTGTTCAGGAAGTGCTTCGCCAAACCAGACGACTGAGGGTCTAACTTGTCCGCCACAATAAACGCACTCTGGTACTTGCTCTATTCCTTTTACGGGTTCATGGTGGGTTTTGCTGCACTGCAGGCAGTGATTGCGCCAGATATTGCCGTGTAATTCGGTGACGGGATCCGAGCCTGCTTTTTGATGTAAACCGTCGACATTTTGGGTAATCAGGCTGACGGTTTGTCTGTGGTTGCTTTTTTAATTTTCTTGCCATTGAGCAATCGCAAGGTGGGCGGGATTGGGCTCTTTATCTTTATTGACGTCGCGACGCCATTGATACCATTGCCAGACGGTTTGTGGATCTTTGAGGAAGCCGTCGATGCTGGCCAGCTGTTGCGGGTCGTACTGAGCCCAGAGTCCTTTACCTTCCTGGGCATCACGAAAGGTGGCGATACCACTTTCCGCGGAGACACCAGCGCCTGTTAAAATACAGACGCGTTTGGCGCTTTTGATATGATCGAGAACTTCCTGCTCGATGTGCATTGAGCTTTTTTACTATTAAAGCTTATTTGCTATCAGGACGCGGATAGTTATCGGCTAATTCTTGATACAGCTGATGTCTGAAGTCTTCTTCTGAAGAATCTAGTTTATTCAGAATTTCTACCAACACTTCATTGTCTTCACGACCATCCCACTCTTTGATGTAGGTGCCTTCTTTGTAGCCTTTATCCTGACGGAAAAAGTTTAAGGTATTTTTACCGACGTAACTTTTAAATAACTCTTCGAAGGGCATCTCCATTTGCTGCATGCAACCGGCGAAACTGGCGCCATCAAAATGTTGATACATCACTGCCTGTCCTGCCATCACTTCGAGCGTTTGTTTAAAGTCATCTTTTAGTGTTGGTTCAAGCATTTCGTTGGTAAGTTCTTCGGCGATAGCTTCGAAACTCGTCTCACCATCAATCCGTGAACTTAAACCAAAATGAAAAATATCCACTAGTTCCATCTTCACTTGTTCCGCATCAGGCTTTTGATGCTTCCACCACTTCCAACCATAGTGTTCCAACATTTCAGCACATTCGATCCAAATCGCGCGATACCACTCGAAATTTTGGTCAAACCATTTTTCATTAACTTTCGAATTCATGGCGTTCTGCATTTCCAGCATCACTGCAATTTGTCTAATCATTGTTTCTTTGTTTGGCATAATGGTTCCTTAAATACTTTATAAACTCCCCACTATTGGGGAATGACAATACTTAACTGTTTATTATAAATTTAGACTACCAACTTTTATGACGTTTAACCAATTCGTAGGCTGCTTTAATTTCCTGGGTCTTTTCGGTGGCCATTTTGATCATCTGTTCTGGCAGCCCTTTTGCTACCAGTTTATCAGGATGATGCTGTGACATCAGCCGACGGTAAGCCCTTTTTACAGTTTGCTGATCATCGCTGGCTTTGACGCCGAGTACTTGATAGGCCTGTTCTACGCTGGGACCACTGGCTGCTTGATAGCCTGGGCCACCATGCTCGCCACCCTGTTGTTGTGAATGCTGATAAAATCGTTGTTGAGCCTGCACCATTTTAATCAGCTGGTCGATCATAAAGACGGGGAAACCAAGTGATTTTCCAACGTCATGCAAAACTGCTCTTTCGCGTTCGTGGACAATGCCATCGGCCATCGCCATGCTGATCTGCACTTCCATGAACATCTGCATCAGGTTACGACGTCTATGACATTCGCGCTTAAATTGCTCAAGCACGCCGTCCAGATCAAAGTCCTGATTTTTGCCCTGATTGAATAAATCTACCGCTAATTTGCGAGCAGTTTGATCGAGGCCCATGCGACGCATAACTTCTTCTGCATGGCGAATTTCAACATCAGTCACTCGACCATCGGCTTTCGCAATATGCCCCATGACTGAAAAGGTTGCGGTAAAAAAGGCTGCCTGCACGCGCTCTTGCGAACCCGGCTCCAGGTCTTCCCCTTTCTTATCAATTTGATGGCCAACCACACCACCTAAAATCGCACCGATTGGCCCGCCAAAGGAAAAGCCAATCACGCCGCCTAATAATTTTCCAAACCAACTCATACGTTTTTATCGTTCTCTAGGTTAAATTCATCAGTTAAATTCAATGGTTTTCAGTTTACGCTGAAAACTCTCGTTTAGTGACTGCAAGCGCTCAGGGGTTCCAATATCGTGCCAACGCCCCTGATATAGTTCATAGGTCACGTCATCCTGCTCCATCAACTGACGCAAGATTGGGCCTAGTGGAATAGCCTCATCTTCAGGCAGATCTGCAAACACCTTGGGCTGATAGACGCCAATACCAGAAAAAGTCAGTTTAGGCTCACCTTCTGATTTAACCTTGCCGCCTTCTGTGACACAAAAATCGCCCTCTGGATGGTGCTCAGGATTAGGTACCAACACAATGTGCGCGCTGCTCTCTGGCGCTTTAGCAATACCCGTATAGTCAATATCAGTCCACACGTCACCATTAACTACGATGAATGGTTCATTCTCGAAAAAATCCAGTGCCTTCCGGATTCCGCCAGCGGTTTCCAGCGCCTGCTCTTCGGGTGAGAAGCTCAGGTTCACGCCCCAATAGGCACCGTCGCCAAGATATTCTGGGATTAGCTCACCCAGCCATGAGGTGTTGATAATGATATCGCTAATACCGGCCTCTTTAAGCGCTTCGATATGCCATTCGATGAGCGCTTTACCATTCACTTTCAGCAATGGCTTAGGCCGCTCGTCAGTCAGCGGACGCATTCGCTCGCCACGACCAGCAGCCAGAATCATGGCTTTCATGCACCGACTCCCAGCGCATCTTCCTCAACACGCTTGCGATAGAGCGGCATGATGGTGTCTTGTAGCCATTGGTGAAAATTAGCCATTTCAGGATAGTTTTCTGATTGTTGAAGAATATAGTTGAGGGTTAACGGGATATCTTTCAAGTAACCCGACTTGCCGTCGCGGAAATTGAGTCGAGAGAAAATACCCGCGACCTTAATATGGCGCTGCAAACCCATCCAATCAAACCACCTCAGGAAAGTCTGCTTTTCAAGTGAGAAGGGCGATTGTTCAATAAAGTAGTCAACCCACTCAACGACCTTATCCTGTGGCCATTGGATATAGCAATCACGCAATAAGGACAATAAGTCATAGGTTATCGGGCCATAGACCGCATCCTGAAAATCAATAATGCCGGGGTCCTTGCCCTCGATATGCATGATATTTCGTGAATGATAGTCACGGTGTACGAATACCTGCGGTTGTTCCAATGCATTAGAGGTCAGCTGTTTGAAGGTATCATCCAATAACTGATGCTCCTGTTCCGATAAGGGGTAGTTCAGATAGCGGCCTAGAAACCACTCTCGGAACAGCTCCATCTCGGTATTCAACAGAGTGCTGTCGTAAGGCGGCAGTGAATCCGCGTTATCAATCGACTGCATGGTGACCAGGCTATCGATGGCGCTTTGATAGAGTGCGTCGGCACTTGAAGCGGATTCAGAAGGATTAAGTAGTAGTGGTAAGTACAACTGGTCGCCTAAGTCCGAGAGCAACATAAAGCCATCGGTAAGGTCATAAGCTAATACTTGCGGGGCATTGACTACTTTGAGCATGTTAGCGACTTTGATGAATTGTTCGGAATTTTCATGCTCGGGAGGGGCATCAACGCAGATCCAGCTGGTATCATCATCTTGCCAGCGGAAATAACGGCGGAAACTGGCGTCACCGGACACCATGCTCCATTGCAATGCCCCAATATCGGGATTGATATGACGGATTTTGGCGTATGCCCAGTTTTTAAGAGCTTCTTGTCGGCTATCTTTTTCCATTATAGGTTTTCATTTGTGCAAATAAGCGTTTATCATTGTGCCATTCTATCACTTGGTCACTTTCCGCGCCTTGAAACCTATGTAACAAAGCGTTGGTGGCGAATAGCGGAAGGTAAAATAACGGATACATGGTAAGCAAGAAAACTCCTTGGGTACACCCTTTTTTAGCGACTGGCTTCCTGCTTGCGGCATCCTCTGTGCCAGCGACCGGTTTGTCTGCTGAAAACCAAACCATAAGCCAACCAGCAGCCTCTAAGGAAAGTCTTTCTGAAGAGACTGATAAAAATGAGCTTGTCAGTAAAGACATTGGTTTTAAGTTCCCCGAGTTCTACACCTGCCCCAGCGAGCCGATGGAGCCAATTCGTTATCAAGCAGTTCGTAGCGAAGAACAAGGCCCGATTAAAGTCTATTCGGATAACGCGGTACGCGAAGGCGATAGAGCTTATTTGAATGGTAATGTGGTGGTCACTCAAGATGGACAGCAACTTACAGCCAAAAGCCTCACAGCCGATAACCAAACCCAAAGCTATCGAGCTGAAGGTGACTTATTATTTACTAACCAGAATTTTGTCGTCGGTGCTGATAGCCTGAGCTACCAAGCCCTTGAGGGCAAAACTGAAATTAGCAATACCCGCTTTCACCTATACAGCAACAATGGCAATGGTTCAGCAGAGACGATTACCATAGATAACAACCAGGTTTTAACGCTTTCTGACTCTGAGTTTTCTACCTGCCCAACCAATCAGCGAAGCTGGGCTTTTGAGTCCGACGAGATTGTTATTGACCGGGAGAGTGGCTGGGGTAAAGCCTATAACAGTGTGGTTAAAGTAGCGGATGTGCCGGTATTCTGGCTTCCTTATTTTACTTTCCCGATTGATGACCGTCGCAAAAGCGGCATCTTACCACCCTCTTTTAGTAACTCGGATCGTAATGGCCGTGATGTTAGTGTGCCCTATTACTTCAACTTAGCACCTAACTATGATTTAACGCTCACTCCACGCTACATGACATCACGTGGTTCCATGTTGGGCACCGAGTTCCGCTATTTAACTGAAGCCAGTCATGGTGAGCTATTTTTTGAAGCCTTACCAAACGACAAAGACCCAAATGCTCTGGGTGATAAACGCTGGCAATACAATGTGCAACATCTGACCGAAATAAGCGATAACTGGAGCACCGGCATCAAGGCTCGCAACGTCAGCGACGATGGCTATTATCAGGATTTTGGTGGTAGCCTGGAAAACAGCAACCAAGATATCCTCTCGCAGAACCTATATGTTCAACATCGAAGCAAAGACTGGCTGTTTCGTACCGAATATCAGGACTGGCAGTTACTGAATAGTCCGGTAGAGCGCTATACCATTGCTCCACGTATACAAATGACTCGCTTTTTTGAACCCGATGAAAATGGTTTTCATGCACAAATTCACAGCGAACTGACTCGATTCGATAAAGATAACGCTATTACTTCCAATCGCTATCATTTTGAGCCATCTATTGGCTGGAGCCATGAAACCTTATACAGTTTCTTCCGCCCTCAGGTACGTTACTCGGTGACTCATTATCAACAGGAAGAACTCGCTGGTAATGTTGAGCACCTCACTCGAACACTGCCTACAGCCTCACTTGATACAGGCCTTTATTTCGAGCGTTTCATAGACGATGAAGATGAACGCTATACCCACACTCTGGAGCCGCGGCTTTTCTACCTTTATACACCTTACGAAGCGCAAAGTGATATTGGTATCTACGATACCAGCTTGCCCACTTTCAACTTTACCCAGTTGTTTAACACCAACCGATTCAGCGGAATTGATCGTATTGGCGACGCCAATCAAATCAGCGGTGCATTAACCAGCCGAATTTTAGATTCTGAAGGGCGCGAGAAGGCCTCCATGTCATTGGGCCGGATTGTTTATTTATCAGATCGACAGGTGCAACTGATAGACACCGTGGGTCGAGAGACCGAAAAGCAATCAGGACTACTTGCCGAGGTCAACTGGCGATGGACCGACGCCATTGAATTCAAATCAGTTATAGAGTGGGATGATCAGACCAATGATACAACTCATGGTTTGATCAATATGCACTATGAGCCCCAACCTAACCACATTATCAATCTAGGCCACCGCTACCGCGAGCGTCTGGATAGAAGACAGGAAGAAGCAGAGCTGGCTTTTGCCTGGCCGATCAAAGATAATTGGCGGCTTTTAGGCCGTTACAACCAAGATTTGGTAGAAAATCGAACCAATGACTCCTTTCTTGGTCTAGAGTATGAATCATGTTGTTGGGCTGTACGCCTAGTTGCACGACGATACTTGAATATTCAGCTCGATAGCGAAGGATTCATCTTGCCGGGGCAAAGCGATGAACATAACTCCGGCGTCTTTTTACAGTTTGTCCTAAAAGGGATTGGTAGTCTGCGCGGCAGCACCACAGAGTTTTTAGAAGACAGCATTTACGGTTACGAAGATTTATTAGGCAAATAATCTATGATTCTTAAAAAAGCATTAATTGGTTTTACTTTATGCCTTGCGGCGTTTTCTCTACAGGCAGAAGTCATTGATAAAGTTATTGCGCATGTTGATGAAGACGTCATTTTGCAAAGCGAGCTTGATCGCAAAGTGATTCAAGCCAAACAACAGATTCGCTCACGTGGCGGTCAATTACCACCAGAAGATGTGCTAAAAAAAGAGCTGCTTGAACAGTTAATTATTCAAAGCTTACAGTACCAGATGGCAGTTCGTTCAGGCATGCAACTACAACCGGCTGAACTTCAGCAGTATGCAGCTCAAGTCGCACAGAGTAGTGGCATGACACTTGATGAGTTTCGCTTGAGTCTAGCCCAGCAAGGTATTGCCTATGAATTATTTCTGGATGACTTACGTAAAGAAATCTTAACCGGCCAATTACGCGATGCTTTTGTATCTCGCCGCATTAAAGTCAGCGATAAAGAGATTGAATCACTCATTCAGTCAATGAATGCACAAAATCAGGTCGAGTATCATCTTGGACATATTTTGATTGCTGTGCAGGAAGACGCTGACGAAGAAACCCAAAAGCAAGCCAAGCAGAACGCTCTAAAGGTGATGAAGGAGCTTAAGGCTGGTGCAGATTTTGCTGAAACTGCCAAAGTTGTTTCAAGTAGCCCTGATGCAGCAGAAGGCGGTGATTTTGGCTGGCGCACAGAAAGCAATATGCCAACCCTGTTCGCTAATGTGGTGAACTTTTTAGATACCGGCGATATTTCTCAACCAATTCGCAGCCCTTCAGGATTTCATATTTTAAAGATTAAAGACAAGCGTGGCGAACAGCAGCACTTGGTTCAACAAACCAATGCCCGTCATATTCTAATCCGCCCAGATGCTATTACTACTGAGTCCAACGCTAAACAGCAACTGCAAAATATTCGCCAACGTGTACTTGCAGGCGAAGCAGACTTTGGGGATGAAGCGAAAAAACACTCTGATGACCCGGGCTCTGCGAAACTCGGTGGTAATCTTGGTTGGAACAACCTAGGTGTGTATGACCCTGTATTCGAACAAACCTTGACAGATCTTGACGTTAATGAAATCAGCGAACCATTCCAATCTAACTTTGGCTGGCATATCGTCCAACTCCTTGGCCGTCGCACCGATGATCAAACCGATGCGATGAAACGCCAACAAGCTATGCGTATTTTACAACAGCGCAAGTTTGGTGAAGAAGTTGAAAACTGGATTCGCGAATTACGTGACGAGGCTTACGTCAAGAAGATTGTGGAAGAAGACGCTTGATCCAACCGGCAAGAATTTTGATTACGGCAGGGGAACCTGCCGGAATCGGCCCTGAAATTATAGTTAAACTGGCCCAAGAGCCTTGCAGTGATCAATTGATTGCCTGCGCCTCTCCCACACTTCTTAAAGATACCGCGCAGCAATTACACCTTCCTCTTGAACTTAGCGTGTTTAATACCAATGAAGAGGCACTAGCTCATCGCATTGGCCACCTTTGGATTGTTCCGGTAGAGTTAGAATCCCCCGTGATCGCCGGTAAACTTAACCAGACGAATGCGGCTTATGTTATTAAGACTCTTGATACAGCACATCAACTAGCCATTAATGGAGCTGTTAATGCCATTTTAACTGGCCCAGTTCATAAAGGGATCATTAATCAATCTGGTTTGGCGTTTACTGGGCACACTGAGTTTTTTGCTGATAAGAGCAACGCCCATAAAGTTGTTATGATGCTGGCGACAGAAGGATTGCGAGTTGCTCTGGCGACGACACACCTACCTTTGAAAGAAGTGTCTGGCGCAGTCACGCCACAGCTACTGCAAGAAGTGATTGAGATTCTCATTCACGAGCTACAGAGCAAATTTTCCCTAAAGCGTCCGAAGGTTCTGGTCTGCGGATTAAATCCCCATGCTGGAGAAGATGGCCACTTGGGTCGTGAAGAAGTTGATACCATTATTCCGACTCTAGAAAAGATGCGTACTCAGTTTGATGCTGAATTGATTGGGCCAATTCCAGCCGATACAGCCTTTCAACCCAAGTGGTTAACGCAAGTAGATACAGTTTTGGCCATGTACCATGACCAAGGCCTGCCGACCTTAAAGTACAAGGGGTTCGGCAAAGCCATTAATTTAACTCTCGGACTGCCTTATATACGAACCTCTGTTGATCACGGTACCGGGCTGGATATTGCAGGACAAGGCCTTGCTGATATCGGCAGCATGCATTATGCGCTACAATTCACTCAGCAATTGATAAATAACAGAAAATCAAACTAATCACTTAAGTTACTAACTCATGGCAAAATCTCGTATGGTTCAGGGTCATCAGGCCCGCAAGCGATTCGGACAGAACTTTTTATCCGATAACCACTATATTCAGCGTATTGTTGAATCGATAGCCCCTCAGGAAAGTGATCGACTGGTTGAAATTGGCCCTGGTCTTGGTGCTATAACCGAACACCTGGTCGATAAAGTATCTGAACTGCATGTGGTTGAACTGGATCGTGATCTTATCCCGCGTCTGGAACAAAAGTTTAGCCAAAACACAAACCTTACCATCCATCAGAGCGATGCTCTTAAGTTTGATTTTCGCCAGCTGGCAAATGATAAGCCCATTCGAGTCGTCGGCAACCTGCCTTACAACATTTCAACCCCACTGATTTTCCATCTACTGAATCAGCGGGAAAGCATCAAAGACATGTACTTCATGTTGCAAAAAGAAGTGGTAGAACGAATTTGCGCCCAACCAGGTACCAGCTCATATGGCCGTTTGAGCGTAATGACTCAGTACTACTGTCAGGCCGACTTGTTATTTCTGGTTCCGCCAGGGGCTTTCCAGCCTCCACCTAAAGTCGAGTCTGCCATTGTTCGGCTGCAACCTTATTGCGACTTACCCTATCCAGTACAGGATGAACAACTGCTTGGACAGATTGTTACAGCAGCTTTTGGGCAACGTCGTAAGACTCTACGCAACAGCTTGAAAAAATTTATTAATGAGACTGGCTTAGAACAGCTGGGCATCAAACCAACAGAGCGTGCCGAACAACTTTCTTTATCACAGTTTGTCGATATTTGTCATCAAGTGGAATTAAACCAAGCGGATTAAGTGCTTGTTTGGTCAAGAATTTTGCCCCTTTACAGCATCGATGACTTTGACTATTATGGAAATTCATGGAAATCACTCAAGGATATGAGTATGAAATCTAACCCAGTACCTTATATGGAAGATGCCCGTCGTTTTTACCGAGTAACCGTTCACCTACCAGTGGCTGTTCGTCAGCATGATTCGCAGGTATTCCTAACTGAAAGCCTCGACATTTCTGAGGGTGGCGTTCTGATTAAAAATAATCTCGGCGACCGAGTTAACTCAGGCGATGTTGTTAAAGTTCATATAGAAGGCATTCTCGGTGAGGATGAAAGCAAAATGATATTACATGCCATGCGCATTGTTCGAATTGATGACGAGAAAATTGCGCTGGAATTTGTATAACCCCATTCCACAACACCTCTTTCACCCTGTGGTTACTACACCTGTTTGTTGAGGACTGATGCTTTTTTTTTTAGCTCGTACGGGCTATCATGCACACATCAACCATTAGTCCTTTGACTCCCCTAATGCAAGACTATCAAAAGCAATTTATTGAGCTGGCACTTAGCAAAAACGTCCTTAAATTCGGCGAGTTCACCCTTAAAAGTGGACGCTTAAGCCCTTATTTTTTCAATACAGGGTTATTCGACAGTGGCTATGACCTCGCACAACTTGGTCGTTGCTATGCACAAACCATTGTTGATCAGAAGATCTCCTTTGATCTGTTATTTGGGCCAGCTTACAAGGGCATTCCACTGGTAAGTACCACCTCTGTTGCCCTGTCAGAGCATCATAATATCAATACCCCATACAGCTTTAACCGCAAAGAAAAGAAAGATCATGGTGAAGGAGGCAATATTGTCGGTAGCGCACTTCACGGCAAAGTCTTAATTATTGATGATGTTATTTCAGCTGGAACGGCAATACGCGAATCTATTGATATCATTAAAAACAGTGGCGCAGAACCTTGTGGCGTTTTAATCGCTCTGGATCGACAAGAGCGTGGTCAGGGTGAACTATCAGCCGTTCAGGAAGTCGAACGTGATTATGGCATCCCAGTCTACTCTATTATCAAGCTCGCCGACCTCGTCAACTATTTGCAGCACAACACAGAATTTGGCAATTTCTATGATAAAGTACTTGAGTATCGTCAAACTTACGGTGTTTAGTCACATCCTTTAATCCCATTGGAGTTATATGAAAAAATACCTGCTTCTTTTTCTAAGTCTGTTGCTTGTTAGCCAGGTTGCTTTGAGCAAAAATTTTTATCGCTACAAAGATAGAGATGGTCGTTTAATCGTTAAAGACTACCTTCCTTCCGAAGCGGTAATGGTTGGTTATGAGGTTATTAACGAAGAAGGTCGGGTACTTGAGAGAGTACCAGCCGCACTGACAGCTGAAGAAAAAGAAGCGGAGCTAATCAAACAGCAGCAACTCGAAGCATTACAAAAGAAGCAAGTGGAAGAAAGACGTCGTGATATTTTATTGATGCGCCAATATAAAACTATCGAAGATATTCAGCGTACTGAAAAAAATCAGACTGCGGCTTTGCGTGCGAACATCGATCTGCTTGATAGTCATAACTCGAGCCTTACCAAGAAGCTTGAAGAACTGCAGGGGCGTGCAGCAAACTTTGAGCGTCAAGGCAAAGCCGTTCCGAAAAACACACTCAAAGAAATTGAAGCAACCAAGTCTCAAATCAAGACCAACAAAGCATCAATAGTTCGGTATGAAAATAAAATAAAAGCGATCGAGGAGCAGTTTCAGAACGACTTGATTCGTTTCAAAGAGCTCCAAGCGCTACAGCTGATTGAGCGTAATCGTACCAATGGTAACAGCGTCAGTAATAGCTCAGTCTACAGTTGCCCTGATAAACCAGCCTGTGATAAAGCTTGGAAGTTTGCACAAATATTTGCTCATGAAAATGCATCAAACAAACTCGAAATTGTCACAGATACATTAATTGTTACCGGCAAAGCGCAAAATGAGAATCAAGTGTCTTTATCTATTACTCGCATACCAGGTGAGGCCGACAATATGCAAATTGTTATGGAAGTAGGGTGTCACACATCAGAAGCAGGAGCTAAACTTTGCAGCAGTCAGGAAGTGATAAATCTTAAGAATCAATTTATCGACTACCTGACTGAAAGAGAAAGCTTATAGCATCGTTATTTAGCCTAGTTAGTCCAAATAAACTAAACCAATCACTAACGGCCATTGCTGCTCCCAACTCGCTAGTGGTGATTGTAAAAAGTCTGTTCTAACGTATTGCTGAATACGGCCTTCAACAATTGCCATCAATAAATTTGCGCGACTAGCAACATCCGGATCAAACTTAGCACTAACCGCAACTTCATGCTGTCGCAATTGTTGTTTAAGTTGCGTTTCAATGCGATTAAATAATTGACTAATACGTCCTCTCAAACGCTCATTCTCACCAGCCAGGGCCTCCCCGGTTAGCAATCGACATATTCCCGGATTACGACTGGCAAAGGTTAGAACCAAAGTCATAATCTGATAACATTGTTCGCGAATGTCTTCTTGCTCTTTGCTAATACGATTTACTCTCGAAAATAATGCTTCTTCAGTAAACTCAATTAATCCTTCAAACATTCGCGCTTTACTTGGAAAGTGGCGATATAAGGCAGCCTCAGAAACACCAACCTCCTGAGCTAATTTTGCGGTGGTAATTCTTTCCCCAGGACCTTTCTCCAACATTAAAGCTAAAGCTTGCAAGATCTCTTCTTTCCGCTTGGAATTCTTTTTGGTTGTCATAATTCTCTCTATATCTTTTCAAACTTATATTAAGGTGTATGCATTAAAAGTTGATTTTTAACTTCGGTGCTATCGCTAATAACTGCTCCCTCAGCAGCGTCTTAACTTGTTCTAGCGCATCGCTGGAATCTGCTTCGAACTTAACCACGATGCTCGGCGTCGTATTAGAAGCTCGAGCTAACAACCAGCGATCAGGATATTCGACACGAATACCGTCAATCGTTGAGATTCTTCCTTCACCGAACTGGGCCTTCTTGATTAAAACCTCAATCAGTTTAAACTTAATTTTATCAGCCACTGGCACATTGATTTCTTCAGTTTCCAGGCTTTGTGGTAATGGTTCAAAAACTTCAGCCAATGACCTCGGATCTTTTCCCAGAATTTCCAACAAACGAGCTGCCGCATATAATGCATCATCAAACCCATACCAGCGCTCTTTGAAGTAAATATGACCACTGCCTTCCCCACCCAATTGCGCACCAGTTTCCTGCATTTTGGCTTTCATTAATGAGTGGCCTGTTTTCCAGATAATTGGATGCCCACCATGTTTCTTGATAATTTCCGGTAAATGGCGCGTGCACTTCACATCGTAAATAATTTCAGCACCATTTTTACGAGACAGCACATCCATCGCAAATAACATCATCAGGCGGTCGGTCCAAATTACATTACCCTGATTATCAATCACACCTAATCTGTCGCCATCACCATCAAATGCTAAACCAACATCCGCTTTTTCCTGCAATACCATCGCAATCACATCTTGCAGGTTTTTCGCATGATTGGGGTCAGGATGATGATTTGGGAAGTTACCATCAATTGTGGTATGCAAGCCGATCACGTCACAACCAAGCGCCTGAAATAATCGTGGTGCAATATTACCGGTCACGCCATTGCCACTATCAATAACCAATTTCAATGGTTTATCAACCTTAACATTAGAAGCAACTTCTTCTAAATATTCTTGTTCAATTTTATGTTCAGTAACCTGACCATGACCACTTAAGAAATCTTGCTCTCTGATTCTGGTATAAAGCGATTTAACATCTTTTCCATGTAGGGTTTCTCCGGCCAGGACAACTTTAAGGCCATTATGGTTACTAGGATTATGGCTACCCGTTAGCATCACACCTGAATGGGTATCTAGTTTATGAGTGGCAAAATAAAGTAGCGGTGTTGGCACCATGCCTAGATCGATGACATTACGTCCGCTTTCAATTAAACCTAGCTTTAAAGCTTCATGCAGTTCGGGACTAGAAAGACGACCATCTCTAGCTACCACTACATTCTGCTCCCCACGCGCATACGCCTCACTACCAATTGCTAGCCCTAACGCGTAAACGACACCCTCATCAAAATCTTTGTCGACTCGGCCGCGAACATCATATTCACGGAAAATATCTGCACTTATTTCGTGGCTGAGAGTTTCTAGGTCATAGTTTCCATTATTTAAAGGAGCTTGTTTTTTCGGTCTTGCTGACTCTTGCTTTTCCCCAGTATCATCTTCAACATTCAGCCCGCTATCAACTACTTCTTCATCATCCTGTTCCTTTTCGGCAGGCTCTTGAAGACCAGCTAATCGACGATAACTGGAAGCCATATCATTGAAAAATTTCAGGCTGAAGTGGTTTGGCATATGCTGATCGTCAATCCCCTGAATAAAGTCACGAGCATCTTTATTCAATAAGCGTTGCAGACTTAGCATAGGCATTAAAGCAGCAATCAATAGCGCTATAACCGCACCAAGCATTAATAGAATGGGAAGTAGCCCCGCAGTAGCCAAAAAGTTACCCGAGCCCTGCCAAAAGGCGATCGTCCAATTAGCACCAAACGCGGGGGAAACAACCAAAGGATTTCCTGCTCCAGGGTTCGTGCCCACAGCAGCTATAGTGTGATGCGATTCGGCAAAACTCTGGCGCAATTCAAAATAGGTTCCTGGATCTGCGGCTCCCAATAGGCTCACCATCTGACTGGGTTGAACAGTGAGCATCAAAGCTCGCTGGTCATTTAATTTATGTACAAATGCAACATAATCCACCTGCCCTTTATTCAAAATCAACTCAGGAGAAACCTCTTCGCCAGCCATCGATTTTCTTAATAAGTCGACCACCACATGAGTCACAATAGGGCGATTGTCCAAGTTAACCTGAAAATCTTCGGGAGAAAAGAATTGAACCTGATCTGCTTGTGGAATGGATGCTTTCAAGTCGCGAACTAATTGGACCTCATCAGTTTCATCACCGGTTTGGCTAGCGACAGCAATAGTGCTTTGAATTTGGTTAATCTTTTGTTCGATGAGATCAGCACGCTCTTCAATCTGTGAACCGATCAATTGCTTTGCTTGTGCTTCAAGTGGTTGCTGGATACCCAGGTAATACAGCACCGCCCCAACTACACATAACAAAGCCAAACCAATAATCAGTGGTAGTAGAAAAAAGCTAACCAGACTTTTACCTTTCCCCATGCATCCCCCTTATAGAACCTTCGCGGTCTCATTGTTTGCATTGATAAAGCAAAGAGCTGATAACAGCACTTATCGGTCACCTCTTGCGTAACGCCCGATGAACTATTTTATACCAGGCAAGAAACTGACTAACTGTTGTGCTATCACTGTTTTCAGCGCAGGTCCTAACCGCTCTACCTGCATTGCTCCATTGTTTTTATAGTAAACACTCACTTCATTATTGTCACTTGAAAATCCAATATCTTTACGGCTGACGTCATTAGCACAGATAACATTGATGCCCTTTTTGGTCATCTTAGCTTCCGCATATTCTTCAATATTGTTGGTTTCAGCCGCGAAACCAACACAAAAAGCTGCATTTTGCTCTGCGGCCCATTTCAAAATATCCGGATTTTGCATCAACTCGATGGTTAAGCCATTATCAGATTGTTTCTTCAGTTTTTGTGGGGCAGCTTCAGTTGGCCGATAGTCTGATACCGCCGCACAGGCAACAAAAGTATCAATGCTCTTAAACTCACTTTTTACGGCTTCAAACATTTGCTGTGCTGTTTGTACGTCAATACGCTTAATTGCAGAGCTGGCAAGCAAATTCACAGGCCCGGTCACCAATACTACCTCAGCACCTGCTTTAGCGGCAGCCTCAGCAATGGCAAACCCCATCTTGCCTGAACTTCGATTCGCTAAATAACGCACCGGATCAATCGGCTCTACTGTTGGGCCGGCAGTGATCAACCAGCGCTGGCCTTGCAAAGGCTTATCATTGAAGTGATCATCAATTCGGTTTAATAAATCGGCAGGTTCCAGCATTCTACCAGGACCGACATCGCCACAGGCTTGGTCGCCCTCATCAGGCCCCCAAATCTCGATGCCTTTTTTAATAAGCTGCTGAATATTATTTTGCGTAGCAGGGTTAGCCCACATTTGCTGATTCATGGCTGGTGCTACGGCAATCGAACTATTGGTTGCTAAGCACAGCGTCGTCAATAAATCATCTGCCATCCCAGCATTCAGACGCGCCAAAAAATCGGCAGAAGCTGGCGCAATAACAATAAAATGCGCCCATCGAGCCAACTCAATATGCCCCATCGCGGCCTCAGCAGCCGGGTCGAGTAGATCATGATGAACCGGATTGCCACTGAGTGCCTGTAGCGTCAAAGGTGTAATAAATGCTTGCGCACCTTTAGTCATAACAACTCGCACTTCAGCGCCTGCTTTTTTCAGGTTACGACACAGCTCCGCACTCTTGTACGCAGCGATACCACCTGTAATGCCCAGAAGGACTTTTTTCCCTTGCAACTTCATGCTAACCGATTGATTTAACTTAACTTATAATGTTTGGCACAGTTTACGCCTTTACGCACAAAATTTATAGCGAAAATCCTAGTTACAGTTTTGCTCTGACTATTTATCATTCCTCACCTTCTAAATTTACAACTAAAACAGGGATGACCATGAAAATAATGGAATGGCCACAGGATGAAAGGCCAAGAGAACGATTGTTACGCCAAGGCCCGCAAAGTCTTTCAGACGCTGAACTTTTAGCCATTTTCCTACGTACCGGAACGCAAGGCCTCAATGCTGTTGATTTGGCCCGCCATCTGCTAGGAGAGTTCGGTAGCTTACGCGCACTGCTTGAAGCAGACCTGAAAAGCTTCACCAGCCACCTGGGCCTGGGAAGTGCCAAATATTGTCAATTACAGGCTTGTTTAGAGCTTTCCAAGCGCTATTTACAGGAGAACTTGCAACACAGCCAATCGTTCAGCAATCCCAATGATGTAAAACTCTATTTAAAAAGCCTGCTCAGTCATCACAAACGTGAACAGTTTGTTGCCCTCTTTCTCAATAATCAACACCAATTGCTAGCTTCAGAAACCCTGTTTCAGGGCACCATAAATAGCTCCGAAGTACACCCCCGGGTGGTTGTCGAGAAGGCCCTGACTTATCACGCAGCCGCGGTTATTCTCGCTCACAATCATCCCAGTGGTTCGCTTGAACCCAGCCCTTCGGATCGGCATATTACGGATAAAATCCAAGAGGCGCTTGGTTTGCTGGACATTCGCACACTGGACCATATCATCGTCGCTCAGGGCGGCAGCTATTCCTTTGCAGAGCATGGACTACTATAATGGCCAAACGACCACAGATACCGAAAATCAGCCGCAAATGACTAAATTCAAGAAATTAAGCTATAAACAGGCCATTTGATCTGAGTTTTGTTGTCAAGCGGGCTGCTTTCTGGTATAAAGTGCGCCCAATTTGAAGAGCTGCGATGTTCAAATATCCAACATCGTGCGCTTAAACCGTTTTTTTGAGTTATTTTTGGAGGCTATCCATGGCTAAGGTTTGTCAGGTAACAGGTAAGCGCCCAGTGACCGGTAATAACGTGTCACACGCTAAGAACAGAACCAAGCGTCGCTTCTTGCCTAATTTACATTCTCACCGTTTCTGGGTTGAGAGTGAGAAGCGTTTCGTAAGATTACGTGTATCTGCAAAAGGTATGCGCGTTATCGATAAAAAAGGTATCGATACTGTGCTAACTGAATTGCGTGCTCGTGGCGAAAAAGTATAAGGAGCGATAGAGATGCGCGATAAAATCCGTTTAGTATCAAGTGCCGGTACAGGTCACTTCTACACTACAGACAAAAACAAGAAAAACATGCCAGGCAAAATGGAGATCAAAAAGTTTGATCCAACCATTCGCCAACATGTTATCTACAAAGAAGCTAAAATTAAGTAATCACGCTTAAACGGTTGTTCATTATACCGTTAAGATATTTAAGTTTTCTGCCTCCAAGAAAACGCTTCGATGTACGTAAAAGCCCAGTTTACTCTGGGCTTTTTGCGTTGTAATCGCTACTATGACCCACCAGTAATGAAACACCCTCATTAAAATCTAATGCCTGAATTACCCGAAGTTGAGACCACTAAGAATGGGCTGGCCCCACATATTGTCGGCAAACGAATTACTGCGGTAAATATCTACCAGCCTCAGCTGCGCTGGCCTGTCGCTGAAGAGGCCACCACATTAGTTGGCTTGGTATCGAGCGATATTGAACGACGCGCTAAATATATGCTGTGGCACTTTTCGACCGGCAGCCTAGTCATGCACTTAGGGATGTCAGGTACCATGCGCGTAGTCAGCGCCCAAAGCGCTTTAAAAAAACATGACCATTTCGAAGTCGTATTTGATGATCGTACCGCCTTGCGCTTTAACGACCCGCGACGCTTTGGCGCCATCCTTTGGCAGCCTAAAGGGGAAACCCTGAAAGTACTCAGTCAGCTTGGCCCAGAGCCCTTAAGTGATGACTTTGATGGGCAATACCTACATCAGGCTTTAACCAAGCGCAAGGGCGCAATCAAAAACGCCGTTATGGACAATAAGGTGGTAGTTGGTGTCGGCAATATTTATGCCAGTGAATCACTTTTTATGAGCGGCATACATCCTAAGCGCGCAGCTAACAAAGTCAGTCTGGCTCGCTGCAAGTTACTCGCTGGATTTATCAAAACGGTTCTAGAAAAAGCCATCGGCGAGGGTGGGACAACATTAAAGGACTTCACACAAACTGACGGTTCACCGGGCTACTTTGCTCAGCAATTAAATGTGTATGGTCGTGCTGACTTGCCTTGTAACCAGTGTGGCGCCATCATCAAGAAACAGGTCATTGGGCAACGATCTAGTTTCTACTGCCCCAAATGCCAACGGTAGACCAGCCGCTACTACAGGCCCGGAACGCTAGCTTCCTTGTGAAACTTCTGCTAAGTTGAAAGCAAGCCTTTCAAATAGACGTCTATAAGGCTTTGTTTCGCTATAGTCAAAAATACAAGGAGTCTGCCATGTTAAAACATACTAAGAGCAAAACGTCACAAGCCATTACTTCCGATTCCAGGGTGGATATGACATCCCTGCTAGATATCGTATTCATCATGCTACTCTTCTTCATAGTTACCACCAGCTTTAGCAAAACCCAAACCATGGATGTTGCTCAACCAAGCAACCAATGCCAGGCCAACTGCGAGCAGGGTGAACAACCGATATTAGTCAGTATTAATGAGGACAGCCAAGTTATTTTTGGTAATAGAATCATAGACATCGAGGCAGTTCGAGCTAACATTGAGGGGCAGCTGATCAATACACCACAGGCTTCATTGATTATCAGAGTAAATGAAATGGCACAGCATGCAGCACTGATCGGTGCCTTAGACCAGGCCAAACAGGCTGGAATTCAAAAGATTAGCGTTGCCCGCTGGTAAGCATTATAAAGGAAATGGATTTTGCTAAATTTACACTAGACATTTAGTTCTGGATCACATTTAATGTGCCAGCTATACTTAATGAATTGGTGAATTTGTCGCCCAGATTTAACTTTGCAGGGCTGACTTATGTTGTACAAGCTTAGTCTCATACAAACAGACAGAGCGATAGGATTAGAGAAATATGCGTAATAAACGAAATAGAGATGATGATGAAACCTCAATCGATATGACGCCGATGCTAGACATCGTCTTTATCATGTTGATTTTCTTCATCGTAACAACCTCATTTGTTAAAGAGGCAGCGGTAGATATAGCGCGTCCTACAACCAACCAGGACACTACTCCACCGGAAAATCCTCCACCATTGATTGTGGTTTCAATTGATGAAGGGAGCAATGTCATTATGAATGAACGTACTATCGATAAAGAGGCAATTCGCGCCAATATCGAAACACAACTGGCTGTAGACCCGCGCTCACCAGTTCTTGTACGTGTGCATGAAGATGCTTATAACGAAGTACTGATTGCTGCAGTTGACCAAGCCAAGGAAGCCGGTGTTAGCAAAGTTAATGTTGCTAAATGGATAGTTGGCAAATAACAGCAAATAACAGCTATACAAAGAAGGCGGCTTTGGCCGCCTTTGTCTTATCTAGACTTCATATCCTCTTATCGAACGGCAAACAAAATACATGCTGAACTTACTTATCATTTTAGTCATCGCTCTGGGTATCGGTTTTTGGCTCTATAACAGCCGCATCAGTGAGCAGGCACATAAAGTCGCGCTCAAAGCCTGTGAAGATGCTTATGTACAGAACCTGGATGGCTATGTTGCTTTAAAAAAAGTGTATTTTGACAAGAATTCAGAGGGTAAATGGCGCTTTCTTCGTCGCTATCAATTTGAGTTTGCTACAGATGGTGCTAAGCGTTATGTCGGTCATGTGATTATGCAAGGCCGCTGGCCCATTATTGTGGAAATGGAATCGCCACAAGAGCCGGTATAATTATAACCATCAATAATCACCACCATCACCTTTAGGCAACAATCTCAAAATCGTTGTTTCCTGGCTCTATCTGCACCACATGAATCGGCACCAATCCATAGCGTGACCGAGCTCGATCGCAGGCCGGATTGACACCTTCAAAATTAATGTCGAAATCCCTACAAGGGCTTGGTCTATCGTTATAAATGCTGCAAGTCGCGTCTTTACCTACCGTTCCAGTCAATGCCACACAGCGCGGATTGGAAGCCTGCGTACCCGACATACAGACACGTTGTGGGCTGATTTTCTCTGTTAATTCAGCTGGAACTTGCCCATAGGGCGCCAGAGTGGTTTCACCCCAATAAAAAGATACGCGAAAAGTTGCGCAACATGCGCCACAGGTCATACAAGGATTCGTGCTCATCGCTCAACAGGACGCCAAACAGTCACACAGTAAAAGAGATCTTATTCTAAATGAGCCAGGAGAATACTGTCTACAAGTCTTTTAAAGATTAATACAAAAGCCTAAGGTACTACACTGACATTGCCATCAATGATCGGCATCTCCAATGCCCGTTGAGCTGCAGTATAAGCTTTCCGATAAGCAATTTGTCCTACTTCTAATTTGAATGGTCCTGAACGAGGCAAATCATGGATAACCAGACTGGTTAAGTTGTCACGAGCTGGCACCTGTATCGCAGAGTCATTTTTTCGACGCCAAGGAGATTTGGAGGCTATGTGATGATAAAAAATCCGCTCGCCCTGCTCAGTTCCTTGAAGAGCGGGTCTATCTTGAATACCACCATCCAGCAAGCGATGCTCATCAATAACAATGGGCTGGAACATAAAGGGGATCGCACAGGAAGCATATATAGCCGAAACCAAATCGCCACTTTGTAAGACTCGTGTCAGCTTACTATCCATTGAATATGCCGACAGCACCAGCTTTGCACGACAATCTGCAAAATTATTGGCCGACAAAGCATCTTTAAGTAGCTGGCGAAATTTGTCACCTTTTAGCAACCCCAACCCTAATCCGGGATCCCAAAAGTCAGAACGCTTCAGACTAAATAGAAGTGTTTTAATATTATCTGAGCTCATACCGCCCGCCCAACATCCGGCAATCAGAGCGCCCGCACTTGAACCGGTTAACTTTTTTGGCAACAGCTGAGCCTCTTCCAAGGCTTGCATTAACCCAGCATGAGCAAAAAAACCAAAAAAACCTGAGGAGAGAGTCAGGGTAAATGGTTGTTCTGAAAGCCATTCTTTGAGGAGGGGATTAGACATTCAGAGTATATTCTTTGAGAGAATCATTCAGAGTGTCAGTCAAAAAAGGCGACTATCGTCGCCCTGTCGTTTCTGCACAGATAACATTATCCAACAAACTTATTGCCCGTTAGCTTTTCATACTTAACAATCAATTCTTCATTTGTTTCTGGGTGCTCTTCATCTAATGGAATACAATCCACCGGACACACCTGCTGACATTGTGGCTCATCATAGTGCCCTACACACTCGGTGCATTTATCAGGGTCGATCTCGTAGATCTCTTCGCCCTGATAAATCGCCTCATTGGGACACTCCGGCTCACAAACATCGCAGTTGATACATTCGTCAGTAATTTTTAATGCCATAAGGATCGTTAATCTCTATTACGCAAGTCACTCTACTATTATCGCTTATATAACGTCCAAGTTCGAGTGTTCAAGCCATAATATTTTTGTATATAAAGCTTGTGAATCAAGACTTAAACTTGTCCAAAAGCGCCTGTTCCACACGCTCATCTACAAATGCAGAAATATCCCCACCTAGAGACGCGACTTCGCGCACCAGCGATGATGAAATATAGGAATATTTTTCAGACGGGGTTAAGAATATTGATTCCAGATCAGGGTCCAGATGACGATTCATATTCGCCAGCTGAAATTCAAACTCAAAGTCCGACACCGCACGTATACCACGCAGAATAGCTATCGCACTGTTCTCTTTAGCAAAATTAGCTAATAATCCACGAAACCCCAACACTTCTACCTGCGGGTTATCGGCAAAGATCATGCGCACCATATCGACCCGCTCGTCAAGACTGAATAACGGTTTTTTGGATGGACTATGTGCAATCGCAATAATCACCTTGTCGAATAAACGACAGGCACGATTGACCAGATCCATATGGCCTTTAGTGATGGGATCGAAAGTCCCTGGGTATAAAACAGTTTTCTTCATAAGATTGACACTAGATCAAAAGGTCATCTTACTGAAAAGCTTCATGAAATCCTAGAGGTTGCAGCCAACTGACTGGCTAGCTTTGCTACCAGAGCATAAATGGACAACTGCGGATTAGCACCTATGCTAGTGGGGAAAATTGAGCCGTCAAAGATATAGAGTCCTTTGAGGTGGTGGAAACGTCCCGTCTCGTCAACCACAGAACGCGCCTTATCGCTACCCATAGCGCAACCACCCATAACGTGAGCACTGAATACCAGAGCCTTGAGTGACTCCATAGGAAGTTCTTCTATAGCTGACTTTGCCTGCTGCCAGTCGGTATAGGGCTGCGAATAAAGGTGAAGTGGCAATACCTTCTCTGCGCCTGCAGCAAACTGCATTTCAGCCATCGCCAGCAAAGCTTGGCGCGCGCTACGCCAGAAGTAATCGTTGAGCTCATATTTCAACTTTGGAAAACCATAGTCATCCAGAATAACTTCCCCACCGACACTACGCTCATCAAAGCCATCACGCAGCAAAGCGATCGAACCTTGAATATTGGGGAACTGCTGCATTAAATCAAAATGCTGTTGGCCAAAGCTTGTTAATACTGTTGAGGTTAATAGCGGATGAAGCGGAGCAGCTTCAATCTTAAAGCCCATGTCTTCGCTATCTGGCCATAAGAAATGATCGCTGTAAATGCTTTGTGGAGCTCCGGCGTAGCCATTAACGGCTTCAGGCATAATTGCCGCACTAATGACGGTTGGATGCAAAAAAGTTCTTTTGCCAATGACTTTATTGGGGTCAGGAACCTGTGAGCGAAGCAGAACAGCCGGCGACCCAATAGCGCCAGCGCTTAATATAACTAATGGTGCTGTCACACTAACCTTGCGATTGGCAATTGGCTGACCAAAGTCATCCATCGCCACCAGCTCACAACCGGTCACTTTATCTTTCTGATAATTAATTCGCTCAACCCTGGCTTTGTAAATTAGCTGCGCTCCAGCTTTCAGAGCCGCGGGGATGGTCGTTGTTAGCATCGACTGCTTCGCATTGATGGGACAGCCCAGACCGCAATAGCCCAAATTAGCACAGCCTTTTACGTTTCGTGCGATGCCTGAGTGAGACCAGCCCAACTTTTCTGCCCCATTAGCAATGGTTTGATTATTTTCATTGGCTGGTACCTGCCAAGGCTCAATA
The DNA here is from genome assembly GCF_000024085.1 of Kangiella koreensis DSM 16069. NCBI lineage: Bacteria > Pseudomonadati > Pseudomonadota > Gammaproteobacteria > Kangiellales > Kangiellaceae > Kangiella > Kangiella koreensis. The sequence goes on from NC_013166.1 coordinate 2,426,580, forward strand.
TTCAATCGCTGTTCCATTGTGTCAAACCAGGGAGCAAGCGTTTTTTGATTATGAGCTTCTATGCCAAAATTGCTTTTCCAATGAAGCAGGGTTTGCTCAGGTGTTCTAAAACTAGTGGTCCAGTTAATCGTAGTTGATCCACCAACCGAACGCCCTTGCAAAATATTGATCGCTTTATCTAATGTCTTACGACCAGCTGATTCTTGATAGAGTTGCGGATAAGCATCCTTTTCTCGCATTTTAAAATCACGAGCCGTCTTGAGAGGCCCTTCTTCAATCAGCAAAACCCGATAACCTGCTTGAGCAAATATTTCGGCACTAACCCCACCCCCAGCACCACTACCAATAATCACTACATCAGCCGAAAGTTTTTTTTGCTGTAAGTATGCAGCGTCTATTGCACTAGAAGTCTTCATAAAATGATTCGGGTAAATTTAATTGAGGCGGGCCAGGGTAACCAATCGACTGCCAGCTCATTGGCTCACCATAATAAGAACCTACTATAATTTGATGCAGACCAAGATACCCCGTACGTAACAGTGCTAGATAGCTCTCTTGCCAACTAGCCAAGAAAAACTGTAATGAATCTATGCTGGCTTTATTCCAGCGTGTCCAAATTCCCGCAACTAGAGCTTTACTTAACTGGAAACTAAGCAGGCTAAAGAGTTGCCTTAATTCATCTTGTGTTGATTGAGGCAAACCGCTAATTGCGCCATCAATATTTTGTAATATGACAAACTTTAAATTATCGTCACCTTGCTGCACAGCAGGATAAAGATAAGCAGGAATGAGCGCCCATAAAAGCATCCGCTCATCAAGGGTTAGAAATCGATAAGGGTAGTCATCACCTTCCAGTGCTTCGACAGACTCTGTTAATGACAACTGCCAAATACTGATCCCTGAAGCGAAGGCCAGGCTACCCCACAAAGAACTTTTAAGAATTGTCCGGCGGGTTTTATTTACTCCAGGAGTATCGTTATTCTTCATCATTAATTTCTTTTACCGACCTCTCATTAGTCGATAAAGCAATTTACTGAGCTTACCATAAGGCGGGTAAATCAACTTAGAACTGGCGAATCGAGATTGCTTAAAGATACTCTTAGCATGAGAAAAAGTTTTGAAACCCTCAACACCATGGTAATGCCCCATTCCACTGGGACCAATACCACCAAAAGGCAGGTTTTCCTGACTGACATGTAAGATGGTATCGTTTACTGTGACGCCACCTGAATGAGTCTCGGTCATCAGCCTATGAAAGTGATTCTTATCATTTGACAAAAGATACAATGCTAATGGACGAGGTCGCTGCTTTATGGATTTGATAATCTCATCGAAAGAATCAAAAAAGAATACAGGTAATGAAGGTCCGAATATCTCTTGTTGCATAATTAACATATCATCCGTTGCACCAAGAACTATATGTGGTGGCTGTTTTCTTCCGGTAGTTTCAGAGTTACAAAACAGTGGCACAAAGTCAGCACCTTTTTCTTTGGCATCATCCAGTAGTGCTTGATGGCGCTCCCACTGCTTATTATTTATCATTGCCGTATAGTTGCTACGCTTCCAGTCAGGATAAAGTCTGTTTGCCACGGATTTACAGGTATTAACAAATTCTTCTTGATGCGACTGGTGCACAAAAAGATAATCTGGAGCCAGGCAAGTTTGCCCCGAATTAAGTAACTTACCAAATAATAATTTCTCAACGGCTTTCTCAAGTGGATAACCTTCATCAATAATAGTAGGTGATTTACCACCCAGCTCCAGCGTTACCGGTGTTAAATTCTTGCTTGCAGCCGCCATCACTTTCTTGCCGATATCTGTTGAGCCAGTAAATAAAATATGATCAAAAGGTAAGGCAGCAAAATTCGCTGCAACTTCGGCGTCGCCATTAACAACACTGATCCATCCTTTAGCGATATATTTATCGCAAAGCTCTGCGAATAACTGACTAAAACTTGGGGTAAACTCTGACATCTTGACCATCACCCTATTGCCCGCAGCAATAGCCGCCACAATGGGACCTATGGCAAGGTAGAGTGGGTAGTTCCAGGGAACAATGATACCAACCACGCCTAACGGTTGAAACATAACGCTAGCTGATGCCGGCTTAAACCAGATACTTACCTTCCTTTTTTCTGGTTGAATCCAGCTAGTGATATTGTTATAAGCATGTTGGATGGCTTTTATAGAGGGAAATATTTCAGCAATCTGAGTTTCAAATGGTTCGCGGTAAGAAAAATCTTTATCAATGGCCTCAATAATAGACTGCTCATGTTTGAGTAGCATTTTTTTTAATTGTTTTAACACTCTACGGCGTTCTTGGATAGCAGGATAGGACTGCTCAAAGGCTAATTGCTTGAAATGACTAAATACCTGTTCCATTGCTATACTTCATATAATTTAGAATGAACTCAGCATAGCAAATTTTGAATGGAAATCTATAAACAATTCAGATCAAGTAAAACTTCACTTCAGTGACTAAAGAAAGCGATCAAAGTACTCAAGAATAGTTTTTTCCAGGAAGAAACTGGCACTACCGATACTGACCTCATTGACAAAACCAACATGGCCTCCGTGTGAGCTAACTCTTAACTCTAAACAATCAGCCATCTGCTCATCGCTTGGAATGATCTCTGGCGCCATAAAAGGATCATCTTGTGCATGTAAAATTAAAGCAGGTTTGGTAATGGTTTTTAAATAATTAATGCTCGATGATTGTCGATAATAATCTTCAGCATCTTCAAACTCATTGAGGCGCGATGACACCCGATCATCAAACTCTCTGAATGATCCTATGAGCATTAAATCTTTTAAGGTTAAATTCAGTTTTTTCAATAGTTCGGCCGGTTCAAATTTGGCGGCTACTTTACGTTTAAGCGCTGTCAGCAGATAGTGCTTATAAATTTTCGAGAACCCTTGGTCGATTGAATCAGCACATATAGATAAGTCGAACGGCGTTGAAACAGCACAACCCGCAGTAATATTAGCTTTATCCCCCTGCTCACCAAGCCACTTCAATAGTACGTTGGCACCTAGTGAATAACCAGTAACAAATATCTTTTTGTTTCGAAGCTCGCCATTTTTCTTAGCTTTAATTTCAGCCTCTATATGCTGCAAGACCTGCTGCAAGTCTTCACTTCGCCCCGAGTGGTAGGTCTTATCAAGCCGGTTCATTTCGCCACTACAGCCACGCCAATATACCAACACACCACGCCAACGACGCTGATGGATTTTGAATAACATTCTGCGCAAGTACGGCGAATCGATACCCCCCTCCAGACCGTGTAACAAGACTACAGTTGGTGCATTTCGATTAGGGTTCAACCAGTCAATATCAATGAAGTCTCCATCCTCAAGCTCCACTCTTTGGCGGTGGAGCTTAGGTAATGGAATTTTAGGACTCAGTGGAGCCCAGAAAGTTTGCAGGTGACGGTTGCTAAGCCACCATGGCGGATTGAAGTCACTTTCCTTGCGCATACTGATTTACTTTACTGTTATGAATGATATTGCTTACTCAACTGGTGTACTGAATTAATAAATACTCCTGCTTTAGCAGGGTCAACCGTTTGGTGTATACCATGACCTAGATTAAATACATGTCCAGACCCTTTTCCATAGCTCGCCAGGATCGTCGCCACTTCGTCACGAATACGGTCGTCCTCGGCATACAGTATGGATGGGTCCATATTGCCCTGCAGTGCTACCTTACCGGCAACTTTAGCTCTTGCATCAGCTAAATCTGTGGTCCAATCGACACCCAAACAATCACATCCTGTTACTGCCATTATATCCAACCATGCTCCACCACCTTTTGTAAACAAGGTTACTGGAATTTTATGACCTTCGTGATCACGCTTCAAACCATCAACAATTTTCTGCATATAACGCAGTGAAAACTCCTGATAATCTCTCGGACTTAACACACCGCCCCAAGTGTCAAAAATCATCAACGCCTGTGCGCCTGATTCAACTTGTGCGTTTAGGTATAATATTATTGAGTCGGCTAATTTATCCAGCAACTGATGCATCACAGCAGGATCGCTGTACATCATGCCTTTAACTTCGGAAAAATTCTTCGTGGTACCACCCTCCACCATATAAGTGGCCAATGTCCACGGGCTACCCGAGAAACCAATTAATGGCACATCGCCTTTGAGTTCACGACGAATCGTTGCCACTGCATCGGTGACATACTTGAGTTCCTGGTTGGGATCCGGAATAGGCAACGCAGTAACATCCGCTTTTGTTCTTACAGGTTTATGGAAAGCGGGACCTTCCCCTGGAGTGAAATACAGCCCTAAACCCATAGCATCCGGAATAGTTAGAATATCCGAAAAAAGAATGGCTGCATCAAGCGGATAACGGCGCAATGGTTGCAATGTGACTTCACACGCCAACTCAGGATTGGTGCATAAATCCATAAAACTACCCGCTTCAGCACGCAATTGACGATATTCAGGCAAATAACGTCCTGCTTGGCGCATCATCCAAATGGGGGTTCTATCGACGGGTTGTTGTAAACAGGCTTTAAGGTAACGATCGTTTTTTAGCGGGTGGCTCATAGTATTGTCAGTTCGCCATTGTCATGATGCCATTATAAAGGTTATAACAAGCTAAAACAGCCCAATCTGCTATTTTACTGACTTATCTCATTAGCAATAGCTGAAAAAGGCCTGATCCATGGTTGTTGATTTAAGATACGCTTAGGAAGTGATGAAATGGCTTGCTCTGCTTCTGCTCGAGTAGCATAAGAACCCCATAATACTCGGTAGCGAACTTCATCATTGACTGTTGCTTTATAGACATAACTGTCAGCCAGGTCCAAGGAATGTTGAAACTCATCAGCCGCCAATTGTTTAGTATTCGAGTAAAGTTGAACGCTGTAGTGATCACGAGACTGCGACTCGAACCATTGTTCAAACTCAGGCTTTGCAACAACTACTAATTCTGTTGGGACCGGCTCGGGTTCTGACAAAGCTATCTTTGCAATCGGATCTGCCGCTTCACTTTCTAACTGAAGTTGCTCAGATTTATTTGAGTCAGAGATCGTTTGATTTGCATCTTTTTCAAGCTCTGAAGTTTCGTCCGGAGTCTCTTCAATGACCTGCAAATTCTGATTCTGTAAGTTTGTTGGCTTAGATTCTTCTGAGTCCGTTACGAAAAGAGCTATCACAAATGCTAGTACTGCAACAGCCAATATAGCGGTCGTCCACCAGCCTTTATCAGCTTTTTCAAAAGACTCATTACTTTCATATCCGCTGACAAGCCTCTGTATACTTTTCTCAGCCTGTTCAATTATATACTTTGGTAAGCCTTTTGAAGCATACCAGATGGTATCACTCTGCATTTGCGACAATTGCATCATTTTAGGTCGACCATGCAATTGTTTTAATAGAAACTCATAGCAATCTTGCTTTGTAAACAGTGGCAACATAACGTGATTATTATAAAAGTCAGAAACTCGCTCACTGGTTCCGGCTTCACCTAGCAACAGCCAAAAAACATTCTCCTTTGGCTCAGTCAAATGTACCAGAAGGCTGGTTGAAGCTTCGTGCGCATCATCAACCACCACCACCACAGGTCTTTTACGATCTTTTGGAAGCTGGTTATAAATCTGGTCATAGGTGCTTAAAGGATGAACTTGCACTCTCTGACAATCAACAGATTCATCAAGAAGCAGGCGCTTTTCAAGTATCAGTCCAAAAGTACTTTTGCCTGCACCAAACTCAGCTTCTACTAAAGTGTAGCCGCTGTTAATAGCCTTATGGCGGGTCACCGAAATTAGTCGCTTCCAACTTTCAGGTAAAAACAGTACTCTCTGCTCTTTGCCAAAAGGATTTTTACTCTTTGTCGGTTGAAGTGCCATGATTATGATCGCTTAGCTCATTTCTTTGATTAAAAACTGTTCTACTTCTATGGTATGTACTGCTCTATCAATCATAACCTGCCCCACTTTTTCTGGCAAAACAAGCGTTAGCATTTCACTAGTATTCTTTTTATCTAAGCGCATTGCATTCACCAGGTCTGCTGCCTTTAAATGTGCAGGGATTCTAGTAGACAAACCAAACTGTTCGATTAAAGTTAGGATCCGCTGCTTGTCTGATAATGATAAGTACTGTTGCTCATGACTAAATTTAGCAGCAAGACACATCCCTATGGAAACGGCCTCTCCATGTAGTAGCCCACCATATCCGGCGCAGGTTTCAATAGCATGCCCAAATGTATGACCTAGGTTTAACCAGGAACGAACTCCTTGTTCTTTTTCATCCATAGCAACTATATTAGCTTTAATTCTACAAGCCCTTTCTATCATGTCAGCCAAAACATTATTTTCAAGTGATAAAATAGATTGCGAATTTTCACCTAACCACTCAAAGAAATCGTTATCTGCAATAATACTGGCTTTTACGATCTCACTAATTCCGCAAAGGAATTCTCTCTTTGGCAAACTGCTCAAAGTAGAGATATCGGAGACAACCAAGCTTGGCTGGTGAAACGCGCCAATAAGATTTTTACCTAAAGGGTGATTGACGGCGGTCTTACCTCCAACTGATGAGTCAACCTGAGATAATAATGTAGTAGGGACTTGGATAATCGCCATTCCACGATTAAGAGTAGCTGCCGCAAAACCTGCTATATCACCGATGACCCCTCCACCCAAGGCAATAACAGTATCATTTCTACGCAACGGGACTGAAATCATTCGATGCAATAATAGTTGCCAAGAGTCTAGTGTTTTAAATTTTTCACCATCAGGTAGTAAATAGGTGTGCACCCGATAGTCGCTAAGTGCCTGCTTGAGGGTATCTAAATAGAGAGGAGCAACAGTTTCGTTTGAAACGATAAAGACAGTGTCACTTTTTAATATGTCGGTGAAGATCTCTTGTTTTAAAAGATCTTCACCTATGAGAATCTTGTAATGAGATTGTTCTGCTGCAAAAGATAAGTCAATATTTTTCAATGGCTTATGGCTTTTAAGCTATAGGTTGTTCCATCAACTCAACGATTTCTTTAGCCACAGACTTAACAGAGCTGATATTGGTTGCAACGGTTAAATCTGCAATTTCCAAATACAGTGGCTCACGCTCTTTCATTAATGCCTCTAATGTTTCGCGTGGATTATCGTTTTGAATCAATGGTCGTCTTTTATCACGTCGGGTTCTTTCTAATTGTTGCTCAATAGAGGTTTCTAGGTAAACCACCACGCCTCTTGCAGCTAGAAAGTTTCGACTTTTATCTGAAACTATAGCACCACCACCGGTAGCTAACACAATGCCTTGACGCTGTGTTAACTCTTCCAATACGACCTCTTCTCTTTGACGAAAGCCATCCTCGCCCTCTATATCAAAGATCCAGTCAATAGGCGCACCGGTGCGTTCCTCAAGTTCATGGTCACTATCCACAAACTCCAGCTTCAAAATCTCGGCTAATTGCTTGCCAATTGTAGTTTTACCGGCACCCATCGGGCCCACTAAAAAGATATTGCGCTTACCTTTCATTGTATTTTTTGAACTCTTCGATTGCCAAAACAGAGAAAAACCAAAAACCCAGGCGTGCGAATTATACCTGGGTTTTCAGTAATTGGGTACGAGGGATTAGTTTTTCAAGCCCTGCTCAATAATTTTTGGCGTTACGAAAATAAGCAGTTCTTGTTTCGTATCCTCGCGCTGAGTATTTTTGAATAACCAGCCTAACAAAGGAATATCCCCTAACAACGGCACTTTTGACTCATCATACGTTGTTCTATGCTGGAAGATACCACCCAATACAATTGTTTCGCCATTATCAACTAAGACCTGGGTACCAATCTCTTGAGTATTTATTGCCGGAGCACCAGAGCTACCACCACCATCAGGGCTAGTAAATATCACATTTTCACCACGAGTGTCTTGTGTGATAGCCAAGTCAAGAATTACACGACCATCAGGAGTAATTTGCGGAGTTACCTTCAACTCCAGCACTGCTTCTTTAAACTGCACGTTTGCAGCACCTGAAGAAGCCCCTTGCAAATATGGGATTTCTTCACCTGCTTTAATGAACGCTTCTTTCTGGTTTGCAGTTATGACCTTCGGACTTGCAACCACTTCACCTCGGTTCTCTGATTCAAGTGCAGACAGCTCCATATCAACCACGATACCATCTTGCAGTCTGGCAAAAGATAACCCTAATGAACCAGCAGGATTAGCAATTGGTAAATTAACGTTAAAGTCACCATTAACTTCACCTGAGTTCATCACATCACTGACACCAAAGCGAGAACCAAGATCGCGGGCAAAGCCGTCATCTGCAGTAACGATTCGTGCTTCAATTAGCACCTGTCTCACTGGAATATCAAGCTGTGCCACCAAGCGACGAACATCCTCAATTTTTGTCGAGACATCTTGGACCAATATAGTATTAGTTCTTTGATCAGTAGTTACCGATCCACGCTCAGATAAAATACCCACTGACTTTCCATCGCCTGAACCACCACCAAGGCCGGCCTGCAGGATAGCGGCAATTTCTGCAGCTTTAGCATAATTGACCTGAATTAGCTCAGTACGTAGTGGGGCTAATTCTTCTTGCTGCTTATTTGCTTCCAGTTCTTGCTGTTCACGTTGAGCAATGATATCGGCTGGAGCAATCATCATGACATTACCTTCTTGACGCTTACCCAAACCTTTAGATTTAAGGATGATGTCTAACGCTTGGTCCCATGGCACATTGACAAGGTTTAGTGCCATTGAGCCTTGAACATCATCACTGATAACAATGTTGATGCCAGCAAAGTCCCCTAATGTGTGCAAGATAGCTTTTAGGTCCATGTCTTGGAATTGCAGGGTTAAAGTTTCGCCTGTATAAGTTGGCTTCTCGCGCTCACGCTTTTCAATTTCTTGCTGAGTAAGTGGCTTCAACTCAATGGTATATTGATCATTTGCCTGGTACGCTAAATACTCAAAGTTATCATTAGCTCTGATTGCTAACCTTACAACATTACCGCGAGTTGATGTTTCAACGATTTGGGCAGGGGTACCAAAATCTATAACATCAAGACGACGAACAAAGGCAGGATCAATGTCAGCGCCCATAAAATCAGCAATAACTGTTCGCCCTTCCTGACGCAAATCAACCGAAACATTAGGATCGCCAAGATTTACCAAAACACGACCTTCGCCATTTACTCCACGGCGGAAGTCAATCCCTGAAATATCATAGCCAGAGCCTGAGCTAGTTTGGCGACTTACCGATCTGCTCGAAGAGTCTGATGTAGCAATACTTCCTTGATCTAATGTCACAACATAGTCAGAACCTTCAATTTGGCTGTTATAAGTAACCAATTGCGAGAGGTTGATAACTACTCGAGTTCTGTTCTGCGCCTGAATTGCGGTTACAGAGTTCACAACACCGACACCAATGTCTTTAGTCTTAAAGTCCAAGCCAGAGTCAACACCCTCAAAGTCCATAGAGATTCTCGCCGGATTTGCAGTTGTAAACTCCTGAGGCGTCGGAGGGACATCTGAATAAGTCATTCTCAGCTGCACCTTATCGCCCGGCAGAACATTGTAATTGATAGATTCAAGCTGGCTGGCTTTAGCGCCAAAGGATACGAGCATCGCAACAGCGAACACCGAACAGCTTTTTATAAATGTAGTAGTCTTTGTCAACATAGTCGATTTACCTAATTGTGACTTGTTTGTCCATAAATGGTTTGCATTATTCATAGTTCAGCCCCCTACTGCCCTAAGACAAGGTATTGTGTGCGAGCTTCCCAACACCCACGACCATTGGGAACGATGGCTTCAATGGTAATTTGGTTGCTATCAATCTTAGTGATGCGCCCATCATCTAAGCCTAAATACTCACCTTCATGGACAGGTTGTATTACGCCTGCACTGTCACCACTTAAAATCTTAATCAGACCGCGGTGTTCTTTGCTATTTGAAATTAGGCCAACATACTGCAACGCATCAAGACCAAATTTTTCTAACTCATGTTTGCGGCGGTTTGGATCCGGCTTGATATCTGAAACACAGTCCGCATCAATTTGCAGAAGTCGACTTTCAAATTCAGGATCTAACCTTGCAAACGGACTACGCATATCCGATGCCGAATAAGAGAATGGCTCATATGGCTTCACTTCTGGCAACGGAGGCACACTCGTCGGAGTATCATCTTTTATCTGTTGAACCTCTGCCTGCAGGCTGGATAAGTCAGCATCCTCACAACCTGCAAGCAGCCCCATCATTACTGATAACCCTAACAGGGTTGCTATTTTGTTATTACGGTAACTCACTGCTGCTCATCCTCTGATTCATAACGATAAGTTTTGGCAAGTACACTGAAGCTTAAGCGCTCTGCCCCCTCCGAATCCGGTTGAGAACCTCTTCTGTTATTTGCACCTGAGCGTAAAGGCTCAATTTTAAAGTCATGCAAAGTTACAATTCGAGGTAAGCCGGAAATGCGACTGACGAAGTCTGAAATTTGATGATAACTGCCAGTTGCTAAAATTTGGATTGGCTTTTCGATATAAAACTCTTGTTTAACCTCATCTAAATACTTATGAGATAGTAGCTCTACACCTGCCCCCGTTGCCGCATAAGAAATTTCATCTAAAAGCCCTGGTATTTCCGTATTACGGGGCAACTGTTGCAGCAACCCTTTAAAGGTTTCTTGCATTTCAGCCATCTGGTCTCTATAAGCCTGTAAGTTGGCAGCTTTTTTGTACTTGGTTTTAAACTCCTCGATTAACTGACCTTCTTTAGTCTGCTTAGATTCTAGCTCACTAATTTGATGTCTTGTATCAAAGTAGTAGCCCGCCCCCAATACAACTAACATCACGGCCACAATAACAAAGATTTTACCTGGAAGCGGCCACGACCCAATATTATTAAAGTCTTGATATTGACTTAAATCAGCCATTATTGACCTCCTTCCTGTTGCCCATTATTTTCAAGGCCAGGTGTTTGCTGCTCAGCTTCCAACACGAATATTTGTGCCGGTATGCCTTTGTTCTCTTTATTAACATCTCTCAATGACTTGGTATCTAGTCGCTCAGCTGCATCCATCTTGCGCATAAATTCAGAAATTCGAGGGTTCGTTTCCGCTTGGCCCGTAAAGGTCAAATTAATTCCTTTTCGCTCCCAACTGGTCAAATTAATACCCTCAGGCACAACATGGACCAATTCATCAAACATACGAACCACCTCAGGACGGCTTTGCTGCAAGCCCTGAATCAAATCCATCCGTTTAATCAACTCTTCACGCTGCTTTTCTAGCTTATTAATTTCCTGTATCTGACGATCAAGCTGCCTGAGCTCTGTTTCCAAAAAGTCGTTACGTACTTGCTGATTATCAATTCTTGATGACATAACAGTATTCACCAAGAACCAAATCATACCGGCTAAAATAGCCATCAAAAATAACGTTATAAAGAATTCTTTTTGTCGTTCCTGGCGTAACTCCTCACGCCAATCGAGTAAGTTAATGCGTGCCATTAGTCGAAACTCCTTAGTGCTAGTCCGCAGCTAATCATCATTGCTGGAGCATCCGCACTTAAAGCCTGAGTGTTCACATGAGAAGAAATCGACATCTCAGCAAAAGGGTTAGCAACACGAGTCGGAGTTCCCAAGTGCTCCTGAATCATGCCATCGAGGCCATCAATGGAAGCACAACCACCCGCTAAGATAATTTCGTTAACTGAATTAAACTCACTTGCCGAGAAGAAGAACTGCAAAGCTCTACCCACTTGCTGAGTAATAATTTCAGCAAATGGAATCAGGACTTCTGTTTCATAATCATCTGGTAAGCTACCTTGCTTCTTAGCTAAACCCGCTTCTTGATATGACAACCCATAACGACTTTGAATTTCTTCTGTTAACTGGTTACCACCGAATAATTGTTCACGGTTGTATATAACCTGGCCATTACGCAAAACATTCAGGCTGGTCATGGTCGCGCCAATATCAACAATGGCTACCACTGAATTTTCTATATGGTCGACTGTTTTCTTTTTAGTTAACTGATATGCCCGTTCAATAGCGTAAGCCTCAATATCAACTACCTTTGGAATCAGTCCAGCTATTTCCAACGCATCAACGCGAGAATCAACGTTCACGCTTCGAGACGCAGCTAATAGCACATCCACCTGGTTATCATTGACTTCAGAGTCGCCCAATACCTGGAAGTCCAGATTAACTTCCTCCAATGGATAAGGAATGTATTGGTCAGCTTCAACCTTGATGACATCCTCCATCTCTAGGTCAGTCAGTCCTTTTTCCATCTGGATAGAACGAGTGATTACTGCGGAGCCCGAAACGGCTACAGCAGCGTATTTTGTAGTGGTGCGAGCTTTATCGACCGCTTTTTTGATCGCATTGCCCACAGCTTCAGTATCACGAATATCGCGCTCAACCACCACACCTTGTGGCAATGGCTCTACCGCATATCTATCAACTCTGTAGCGATTGCCCACTTTACCAAGCTGGAGCACTTTGACAGCAGTCGAACTGATATCGATACCGATTACCGGTAATTGTTTCTTTTTGAATAACCCCAGAACCATAAATCCTATGCCTCATTAAGTTGGTTCAACATCTTCCCTATGCGTTATCTATCTTAGACTTGTCCCCAAAAAGCGAATACTTTTTCAACACGAAAGTTAAACTTTTTTATTAACTAACGTCTCTAAGATACTATATTTACACTGATTTACAAAAAAATTCAGCCTTTTTTTTAGAAAAAGGTATACTGGTGCTCAATTAATTCCCGAGCTTTTACAGCCTACAATAGAACTTTCTGAAAAAATGACCATCAATATATTGAAGAAATTAGCCTTTTTTGTGAGTCTACTCACAATATTTATGGTTTTAATCGTTCTTGGCGCTTATCTCTTTTCAGCGCCACAAGTGCCTGCGATTGATTCTTTAAAGAATGTAAAATTTCAGACACCAATGCGTATTTATACCGCCGACGGGAAGTTGATCGGTGAATATGGTGACGTCCGCCGAATTCCAGTCGAACTGGAACAAGTTCCCCAAGACTTTATTAATGCGCTAATTGCAACAGAAGATCAACGTTTTTTTGAACATAGTGGTGTTGATATTCAAGGTTTGCTCAGGGTTCTTAAAGTCGCACTCTTTAGTGGTGAATTTTCCGAAGGTGCTAGTACTTTAACAATGCAGACGGCGAGAAATATGTTTTTAACTCGTGATCAGCGTCTACAAAGAAAACTGGTGGAAATGTTCCTTGCCATCAAGATGGAAGAGGAGCTCAGCAAAGAAGAAATCCTCGAAATTTATGTAAATAAAGTTCATTTCAGCCATAGAGCTTATGGCCTGGGGGCAGCGGCACAAGTTTATTACGGTAAAGAGCTTACAGATTTAACCTTACCTGAAGCCGCTATGATGGCCGGACTACTAAAAGGCGAGTCAGCCTATAATCCTATCTCAAATCCAGAAAGAGCCTTTCAGCGCCGCAATTTAGTATTAAGTCGCATGTTCAGCGAGGATTACATTGATCAGGCAGCCTACGAAGCGGCTATTTCGACTCCGTTAACTGCAACCAAACACACTGCGGATCTTGACTTAGATGCACCCTATGTTGCTGAAATGGCCCGTATAGAGGTCATTGACAAGTTTGGCCGCGATGTTGCCTATAACCAAGGCTTAATTGTTAAAACAACCATAGATTCTCAGCAGCAGAAAGTTGCTAAAGAAGCGTTGCGACAAGGACTTATAGAGTATGACCATCGTCATGGTTACAAAGGCCCCGAATTAGTTATAGAAGATTTTAATGCCAATGCAACAGACCAGCTGATAACGCTGCTTGAGAGCACTCCCACAGTAGGGCCTTTAATCCCTGCAGTAGTACTTAATGTTGCTGATAAATCTATTGAAGTACTTACCAAAGATAACCAAATACTGACAATTGAGTGGACGGGGCTTGAGTGGGCAGCAAAATTTATTAGCGATTCACGCATTGGCAATAAGCCAGAAAAGGCCACAGATATTGTCAGTCCCGGTAGCATAGTTCGAGTTCTTCAGGTGTCGGAAGAAGAGTGGCATTTAAGCCAGGTCCCTGAAGTCTCAGCCGGCTTTGTCGCTCTTAATCCCCATAATGGCTCAATTACTGCACTTGTTGGCGGGTTTGATTTTTCATCAAACAAGTTCAACTTGGTTACACAGGCACGCCGTCAACCCGGCTCCAACATCAAACCCTTTATTTATGCTGCCGCTTTCTCAAAAGGTTTTACCGCGGCAAGCTTGGTTAATGATGCACCTTATGTGCGGGTCAACGAATCGATTGATGAAGTCTGGCGCCCTCAGAATGATAATTTAAAATACAATGGCCCAACACGCTTACGTGTGGGATTAAAACGCTCAATCAATACTATCTCAACTCGTTTAATTGATGCCGTAGGTGCAGATTATACGGAACAGTTCCTCGTTCAAATTGGTCTGCCTGATGAACATATGGACCCTTATCAATCATTAGCATTGGGCACCGCCAGCTTTACCCCGCTGGAGATGGCTTCAGCCTACTCTGTTCTAGCCAATGGCGGTTACCAGGTTGACCCCTACTATATTCAGGAAGTTAGTTCTTCCGTCGGTGATATTTTATACCAGGCCAGCCCTATGCTGGTGTGTGATGAATGTGAACAAATACGTATCGAGAATCAAATTCGTGAGCAAAGGTTCTCGCCTGAAATTCGTAATGAACCGGCACTACCTATGCCTGAAGAGAGGATTGCCAAACAGGTAATTGACCCTAGGGACGCCTTCATAATTTACGACATGATGAAGGATGTTATTCATAGTGGTACCGCAACCACTCAATTAGCGCGACGTAACAGCTCGCTACTTAAGCGTCATGATCTTGCAGGTAAAACCGGAACTGCTAATGACTATAAAGATGCCTGGTTCTCCGGCTTTAACCGAGAAGTGGTTGCTAGTGCCTGGGTTGGTTTTTCTGATCACCGCCGTAGCTTAGGCCAATATGAATATGGTGGCCGTGCAGCATTACCCATCTGGGCAACCTTCATGGAGCAGGTTCTAGAAGGCACTCCCTCCAAAGAAATGATACAGCCGCCGGGTGTTGTATCGACCAAAATTGACCCAACGACAGGTAAACTGGCAGCCTTGGGTCAAAGCAATGGTATCTTTGAGTTTTTCCGCGATGATAATGTCCCGACCGAAGTTGCTTCACAAGATTCGGAAGACTTTAATACTATTTACAATAGCAATCAGCAAGAACGGCAACCAATGGATGAGCTATTTGATGATGAGCTTATGCGTTTGATTGAAGAAAGAAGGTCGGCTACAGAAAACTCATCAACGGAAGAGCTGGAAAAACAGCTGGATGAAGAATTAAATCAGCTTTTAAATGAAACTGAAGACAAGCAACAAGAGACCCAAGAGCCCGCAGATCCTGACTCTATTTTCTAGCCCTCATTTCTCGAAGCATAAAAAAAGGCACTTTACAGTGCCTTTTTTATTATCTTCTTAAACAAGCTATTGCTTAGTTTAATTTACGGCTACCGAAACGCTTACGGAAGCGATCTACACGACCGCCTGAGTCAACCATTTTCTGCTTACCAGTATAGAAAGGGTGGCAAGCTGAACATACGTCCAAGTTTACATCTGAACCAGTTGAACCAACTTCAATAACATTACCGCAACTGCAAGTTGCAGTTACCATTTTATAATCTGGGTGGATACCTTGTTTCATAATATAGATCTCTTGTTACGAGTCGCCATTCGGGCAACAGCCTTATTGCTGCGCCAAACACCACTCAAGAATTTAAAGAAGCGGGATCATACGCCTAGAACCCCTTTAGATCAAGACTTAACGCCGGCTAATTAGCCCTACAACTACTGCCTTGGTAGCGAAGGCGGCAACAGAATATCCAAGCCAAACAGGAAGTCACCATCAATAGTAAAGGTTCTTTCAGCTAGTTTTTGACCACCGATACCTACCACGCTAACCGTGTAATTTCCGTTAGTTAACCCATCAATCCGATAATAGCCAAATTGGTCGGTCAAGGTTTCGGTCATGATCTCTCCTTTATCATTAAATAGCGTCAACCTGACATGAGATAAAGCCTGACCACTTGCTGACTTCAGTTGCCCCATAGCACTGTACTCGGATTTAACATTAAACTTAACATGAGTGACAGAAGATGGCGCAACTTTTATCACATGACTTTTCGAGTCCGGCACCATATCAATTGGCATAAATTCGCCATCCAGCATAATTTTGTATAATCCGGGAGTGACGTAATCAAGATAGAAAGTACAGGCTTTAACTGGAACCTTATAAGCAGCACCATTCAGTAATACACTGACATGCTCCAGCTGCGAACAATCGCCATCTGTTTGAAGAGTCCCAGCAATAGTTCCCGCTGTATTATAAGCGAGCCTATTATTGCTAGGTACAAAACTACCCTTTGCTACTGTGAAGTCCATTGAAATTCTGGCAAAAGCGGATAAGCCTCCATCAAACTGAGGATCAGCATCACGCAGTCTCAAATCAAAATAGACACCTGGCATCAGCTGTGTACGGTATTCAGTGAATACGCCTACCCCATACTCATTAGAATGATTTAGCTCAAACCTAAATTGTTTATAGTCTGTCCAGTCTTTGGGATACCAATAAAACCCTATTGCTTGTTCGATGATGGTATTCTCATAAGCACGTTCGCCGATGGTATCCTTATACATGCGACCGGACATATAACCATTTACATTGTCCGAGGCATTCCACTCAAACCTACCCGTCTGCTCTTCTGGTTTATGTGTTATACGAAATCGCGAATCCTGAGAAGGACGATAAAAAAGCTCTGTACGATAATCCCCATCAGAATCAGGTCGAGTACCTATCGAGAAGTTATAGGTAGGACTATAAAATATACCAGGTTTGACATAACTGACTTCATTACCAGTTTCCTGGTACCGGCCCAACAACTCCAAGCGTAATGAAGGATCCGGAGTGTAATAATAGTAGCCGTTTGCAGAGGTAGTTTTTTCATCCTTGCCTTCATAAAAGTTGGCCTCTTCTTCTCGTACATATGTGGCCAACCGCCAATTTTTCCCAAAACCATCAAGCTCTAACTGAATGGCTGTTGCATCATTTCTGTTCGCGCTTCGCAAAGCACCTACAAAATTATTACCTAATGATGATACGATCCCAGTGGTGGTAACAGATGTATCGTCAAGCAAATAACCAGCCTCTACTGTGGTGCTATCCGTTATCCCATAACGATATAAAAACATTCCAGCCTCACCCTGATTGATATAATCAGGATCGAGCCAGTTGCCTTTACGGCCGAGTGCAACACTGGTGACAATCTGCCCTTCACTCAATAAATAATCTGAGCTGGCTCTGGTTTTTAATTGGCGCTCCAATTCCGAACGGTTTACTGGGTCAAGTATGACAACTTCTATATCATTAAATAAACTCGACTCAGTTCTGAATTCACCAAAATCATAAGTACCATCGAGACGGACAAAGGTTTCGCTAACAAGCTGATTATTAACATATAACTCAGCTATTGCCCCTGGCTCAGCCGTCCCGCGTATCCGTTGAACTGAGTTACCTAACTCGCGAAAAAAACTCGACTGAGAGATATCTTGATAAGCGTTATAAGGGATAGACTGGTTACTGTAGAAGTATTGCCCACCAGTTAAAGTGACCGCTGGAGAAATAACGGAGGGACTAATGGTTTGTTTACCTAATAACCACTGATGATTATCAGTTCGCTTTGTCCAAAAATAATCATCTAGCTTCCATTGATTGTCATTTAATTTTTCAGCATCGACCAACCATGAACCTTCAAAAGCAGAGCCGGTAGCCACTAACTCACTTCGTTCGCTGAAAATATCAAATTCTAATGCTTCATCATTTTTTTCAACCCCTAACACTTCATGCGACAAACGAACTTGACGCACACTGAAAGGGTCGGGACCGAATTCAACCTCTAAGGACTCTGCTGGAGCTTTGCCTTTTTTTTGTTCTTCTTGCCAGGGAGGCAAAAATGTCACTGCATATTTAGCTGGATCAAAACGTGCATTAACTTTTAAATATTCATTCAAAGTACCAAGCGAAGCCCACAACTCGCCATCAATGCGGTAGGTTACGCGTGAAGACATTTCGACCTCACTGCCGGGCACGCGAATGGTCAAGATGCCATGCTCTAAAGTGTAGCTTGCTTGAATAACCGGGAATACTTCTTTGATAGGGACCAGGTAGTCGCTTTCTGTTTGGACAATATCCAGCACCAGGACTTCCTGGTTATTGACTTCAAGCCCGACCAGAATTTTGCGAAAGCCATAAGAGCGCCCACCACCGGCACCTTGGCTTGCCGCATCAAATAAACCGTTTTGTATGTTTACTGGGCGATGTAAATCAAGAGGGTCTTTTGATGAGCTATCAATAAAGGCGTCTGTTTGCTCTTGAGAATATACCAACAAAGGCGCGCACAATAACACACCTGACAAAATCAATTTTGTCCATAAAATCGTTTTCAAGGTTAAGCTTATTCCCCAATATTAATTCGATATATCTCTTGAATAGCACGATCACCGACAGTAGCCTTAATTGCCACAACATAAGGCTCATTTAAAATTTCTTTTATCGGTACAGGCGAAGTAATCTGACGTCTAGTTCCTGCAAAAACAGGTTTAGCAGCCAGTTTGCCACCCGCTAAAGCTCCCAGATTATCAACGGTCATTTTATTTAAATCTAAACGCTCAAGAATCTCTTCATCAGTTCCTGCAATTGAGGCTTTCATCGCGATAAAGACTCCTTCTGGACGCACATAGGCATTTCCTTTACTGGCGATATCAAACACAAATTGCAACTTGATCGGATCAAATTCCATGCCCAACAAATCAGCCTCGCGTTCCACTTCACCAAAATAGGCATAGATAGGAACGCCAACATTAAATTTGAAATTGATATCTTTCCCTTGATCATTAAGCTGACGGAAAAACACCATAGCTCGATGTTCACCGGCTTCGGGCTCGACTCGCGGACGAACAGCTAGACGCACTGTCTGCTGACTCTTTGCAGGAATCGTTAAACGTACTGGGTTAATGATTAGCCACTGGTCAAGACTTTGCTCATTAGGTGGCAATGCTCGGTAATTGTTATTGTTATCAAAATCCCAGTTTTGCACATTAACTTCTACCTGCATCGGTTTACTGCCTAAATTCAAAACAGTAATACTCTCTGTGGATTTTTTCTCGGGAGAGATTTCGATTCGAGATGGGGAGATGGCTAACTTTGGTTCTAAATTCTGTGCAGCATTAACTTCTGCACCAAACAATAAAACTATAGCGACGAGTAGAGTAGTTTGTAATGTGGTTAATCTCAAAATAAGGGAATGCATATCTGGCTCACTGAGTTTGAAAAACTATAGACAGTCTATCAGCGCTTGATTACCGTTCCAATTGTCATAAATACTTACCGACAAGTTTGAACTATAATTGCCTGATTCGTTAGCCTGGCTGACATCCACAGTAAGACGCACGCGCCCTTCTGCGGATAGCAATTTCCCACTCCCCTGCTTATATTCCAAAGGCGTTACAATACTTTCAACATTTGTAACTGTCAGACATGAGCTCGGGCTGCTACAGATTTTATTGTCCCCAATAGCTAAACCACTGAATTGAAATTCAGCGCTTAGGAATCCCTTGAAGCCGCCTCCGCTATTGGAGGTTGCTCGCCACACCCAATCGCTAGTATCAGTAGTGACAATACCATTGAAGTTAGTGTTAACATCAGCAGCAATGTTGAGGTCGATGGGGGTGCCAATGGTTATCTGGCCTGTTTTGGTCGTATTAATTCCAATCGACTGTGAGGAATTATTATTACCTGTACCAGACAAATCGCCTCGTCTTAACTGAATGGACAAGCGAGAAGACTCACACCAGGCAGTTGCCTGCTGAGCAGCTTGCGTTACTTCGGCATTCAACAAACTAAAAGCTGAAATAGTCGCTAAGACAAAAAAAGCCGAACAATTCATGCTCGGCTTTTTTGCACAGGTAAACATTTGAAATATACCTGCTAACTCGATATTAAGAGCCTACAACTGTGATAGTGTAGCTAGCTCTTACGCTGTCAGTTGTGATTTGTGACAAATCTAAGTCAAATGATACAGAGCCAGTCTGCAACGATGCAGATGGTGTAGTAATTTGTTCAATGGCTAAGCCACCTACGGCTGAATCACTACCGTTATCAACAATCGAAGGCTGTAAGCTTGCATAACCGAAGCTACGAACACCCCAGCTGTTATTCAGGGTAATCGTTGGATTAGTGCCTGCAGCATTGTTTGTAAAAGCTAAGTCAACTGAACCATTGTTAAGTACGCCTGATTGAGCGGCAGTATCAGCAACAGAACAATCATCCGTTGTACAGTTTGAGTCAAGCAATGGGCCAAACTGATCAGCGGTCATTGTCAAATCGATGTCAGTGTAACCATAAAGGATAACGACATTAGGAAGCTCAATATCGACATCCACATCTAGTGAAGCTGCATTAATAGCTGGAGCAGCCAGAAAAGCAGGTAGTAAACCAAATGTTAAAGCAGTTCTTTTCAAATATTTCATGGGAGAAACCTCTAATCGAGCCAAGTTTTGCGAACTGTATCACACAAATAGACAAAAGATCGAGTCAGATCCGCATTACTTTTTGTATGCTTTTTGTACCTTTAAATTGATACATTTCGATACAATTGCATAAAATCAAAAAGTTAAGCGCAACTTCAAGCAAGTCACATTTGACTTGCAAACTTGTTAAATATGAATTGCTTACATAATATAGACTTGACAGCATTTGCATAAAAAAACGGCCTAAAAAGGCCGTTAAATGTTATGTACAGTTATTACTATTATAAAAAGAATTCAGTCTAACTCAGGATGATATCTAATCTTTACTGAGTTCAAATAGGGCTTTAATGGCGACTAACAATGTTGCTGATCCAACAAAGAAGCCAATGTTATGCATGATATCACCTATCGTTTGTCCAACCATTGGTAGAGTATCTAATGAATATGCTGACATCATGAATGCAATAGCCGCGATCAAGAAGCGACGAGTCTCACCACTTGAGATATTTAAAAAACCAACGACCAGACCTAGCGCCGCTAAAAGCCATGGAAACCATTCTACATTGATAAACGCCCCAATGACTGCGATCACTAAACCTGCTAGAAAGGCCAAAGTACCGATTTTCATAGATTACCCCCAGTTGTATTGATATTTTGATTGATATACATTTTGATTTACCTATATCTTGTGTCTTTCGACATGGTTGTTGGCAAATCTTGTAACCATTGCTACATTAGCAGACTTTTTCTTGAACACAAGTCATACCAGTACAAATATTGCTCACAATTAATCGCCCATAAATTAGTGTTGCCTTCACAGTCCAGTCTTTCTATCCTTAGGCCAACTTCAACCAAGAATCAACTCATGCCCCCATCCAGTCCCATACTTAAAGTCGCAGTACCAACGCCCTTGCGTCGTAGTTTCGACTATCTAGTAGGGCAAAGCATCATTCCTGCGATTGGAGCACGGGTGCGAGTTCCGTTTGGACGCCAGCAATTGGTGGGGGTGGTTATCGATCATATTGCAGAGTCGACAACTCCATCCAACAAGCTCAAACCCATTCTTGAAACCATCGATGATCAACCCTTATTGCCTGCCCACCTTTTTAAATTGCTGCTGTGGGCATCTGATTATTATCTGCATCCGGTGGGAGACGTATTTAATACCTGTTTGCCTGGTTTACTGAATAAAGGCGAACCAGCGATTTTAGAGCCTGAATACTATTGGCAATTAACCGAAGAAGGTGAACAGGCCTTCAGTAACCTCGGTAAAAACGCCGTTAAACAGCATAAAATTCTCAACTGGGCTTTGCAGCACCAGGGAGTTATCAGCCCGGAACATCTTAATCAACTGGAATTGATCCCCAGTGAACTCAAACCATTAACTGAAAAAGGCTGGCTCATAAAAAAACAAATTGAGCTAAGCGCCAAACCTTACACTCAGAGCAATCAGCCGCTGGCTTTAAATCCCGAACAGCACGATGCCGTCAGTGCTATGCAGCAATCGATTGGTCAGTTTCATGGATTTCTGCTGGATGGCGTGACGGGCAGCGGCAAGACTGAAGTTTATCTGCAACTGATTGAGCAGGTCTTAATAAAGAAGCAACAGGTATTAGTGCTGGTTCCGGAGATCGGACTGACACCGCAAACCGTACAGCGCTTTCAGCGCCGCTTCAATTGCGATATTGCCATGCTACATTCCGGCTTAACGGACAGGCAACGCCTGAACATTTGGCTTAAGGCGAAGCAAGGACTCACTTCGATCGTTATAGGCACTCGCTCAGCGCTCTTTACACCCTTTTCAGATCTGGGTTTAATTGTGGTCGATGAAGAGCATGATGTGTCTTATAAGCAACAAGATGGCTTCCGTTATTCGGCACGCGACTTGGCTATTCTGCGAGCCCGTGATGAGCAGGCCCCGATTGTGCTGGGTAGCGCTACCCCCTCTATGGAGTCGGTCCACAATGTCAATCAGGGTAAATTAACCCATCTGACCTTACGCAAGCGAGCCGCTGACGCTAAGCCGCCGCATATTAAAGTTCTCGATATTCGCCAACGTCATTTGGAAAATGGCCTGTCACAAGCTTTGCTCGATAACATGAAGCGCCACCTTGAAAACGGCAATCAATGCCTGGTCTTCCTTAATCGTCGTGGCTTTGCCCCCAGTTTGATGTGTCACGGTTGCGGCTGGATTGCCGATTGCCAGCGTTGCGACAAACATATGACCCTGCACTTGCAGCAAAAGCGCCTTCACTGCCACCACTGTGATAAGCAGGTTTTCATGCCGAAGAAGTGCCCAGAGTGCGGCGAACCTGAACTTTTCCCTATTGGTCTGGGAACAGAACGCCTTGAACAAGCTTTGATTAAAGCTTTTCCCAATAAGACTGTGGTCCGTATTGACCGCGACAGCACCCGTCGCAAGCAGGCCATGCAAGATTATGTCACCGCCATAAAAAATAACGAGGTGGATATTTTAGTCGGCACTCAAATGTTGGCCAAAGGCCATCACTTCCCGAATCTAACCATGGTTGCAGTGGTCGATATCGATGGCTGCTTGTTCAGTGCTGACTTCCGCGCGACTGAACGCACCGCACAACTGCTGACTCAGGTTGCCGGTCGCGCAGGGCGAGCCGATAAGCCTGGAGAAGTGGTCATCCAGACCCACCATCCTGAGCACCCTTTATTGCTCAACCTGTTTACACAGGATTACCAGTCGTTAAGCCAGCAAATTTTATCCGAGCGACAAGCAGGTCAATTGCCACCTTACACTTCTATGGCATTGTTTCGCGCCGAGGCCAGTACACTGCAATACCCAATGGAGTTTTTAAATGAAGTATCAAAACAATTGGGCCAAGTCCCCGGTCTTGACTGCTTTGGACCATTTCCAGCGCCGATGGCCAAACGCGCTGGCAAGATGCGCGCTCAGCTTTTATGTCAGGCCGAACAACGCGGCTTGATTCAGCGTGCTATTAAGCCTGTTATTTCTATCATTGAACAATTACCCAGCGCGAGAAAGGTTCGCTGGTCAATCGATATCGACCCACAGGATCCTTTCTAAAATAGTGAGCAGGTCGAATGTTGCAATAGCACCGGCTCACACATTTCATATTGCCAGTTGGCTAACCACTGAATAGCCCTTACAATACTCGCCATTGATAATTTTCTCCTAACTAGGTTATGTGCCAGTGAAGGATATTTTACTTTCGTGCTTGCTGACTATATTCAACAATCATTACCAAAGACCGTGCTTTACATTTAAAGTACATAATAAAAGAGTTAAAGAATGACCAAGGATTACGCCAAAAAACGTAAAACAGCGCGCAAAAGCAATAAGCGCAGCTCACGTCAAAGCCAGCCTTCCCGCAAGCCAATGTCACCTATTCTGATTTTTGTTGGCGGTGTACTACTCACTTTATTCGCCGTATTTTTGTGGGTACTAGTCAAAAAGCCTGAAATTATAAAAGAAGTTCTCCCTGCGAAGGAAGACAATCAAACCGTTAAAACGCAAGATAAACCACAGGAAGTAAAGGCTGAGGAGCCCTCTTCAGAGCCCACCTTCACTTACCATGAAACTTTGACCAACAAAGAAATCAAAGTGGATGGAACACAAGCTGTGCAAACCAGTAGTAATACCACCTATATCATGCAATGCGGAGCTTTTAGAAAAAGCGAAGATGCTGAATCTTTGAAAGCAGAAATGGCTTTTATCGGGTTTCAGGCCAATGTTGAAGAAAAAGACGGCTGGTATCGTGTTCGCCTCGGCCCCTATAGCACCAAACGCGCCGCAGAAAGCGACCGCCACAAATTACAGGATAATAATTATCAGGATTGTCGCATCTGGTAACACAGCCTAATTTAAGCTTAATACCGCACAACCCCATACCAAAGCCCGATTTATTCGGGCTTTTTGTTACAACTTATACCCACCGCCAAACTGTAAATTTTCCTTGAATTTACTGCCTCAGACCCCATCTAGCCTCTATTGCCAAGAATAAGACTGAATCCGGAGAATATTTTGGAACAATATCGTGGAACAACTATTTTATCAGTGCGTAGAAACGGCACTGTCGTAATCGGTGGTGATGGCCAGGTGTCACTGGGCAACACTATTATGAAAGGAAACGCGCGCAAGGTTCGTCGTCTTTACAACGACCAGGTGATCGCTGGCTTTGCTGGCGGTACTGCTGACGCCTTCACTTTATTTGAACGCTTCGAGAAAAAGCTCGAAGCCCATGGCGGCAAGTTGATGCGTGCAGCGGTTGAGCTGGCCAAAGATTGGCGAACTGACCGCGCTCTGCGTCGCCTTGAAGCCTTGTTAGCAGTTGCTGATAAAGAGAACTCTCTGATCATTACCGGTAATGGTGATGTCATTCAGCCTGAAGATGATTTGATAGCCATCGGCTCAGGCGGCCCTTTTGCTCAATCAGCAGCAAAAGCTCTAATGCAAAAAACTGATTTAAGTGCCCGTGAGATTGTTGAGACGGGGCTAACTATTGCCGGCGATGTGTGTATTTACACCAATCATAACCAAACCATTGAAGAACTCAGTTATTAAAGGCTTTTATCCTCCACCAAGCTAAATCAACTGAATTACAATAAAGAGTATTACATTATGTCTATGACACCTCGTGAAATTGTCCACGAACTGGATAAACACATTATTGGCCAGAAAGATGCCAAGCGCTCAGTCGCCATTGCCTTACGCAACCGCTGGCGCAGAATGCAGGTCGACGAAGAGCTGCGCAACGAAATCACTCCTAAAAATATTTTAATGATTGGCCCCACAGGCGTTGGTAAAACTGAAATAGCCCGTCGCCTGGCCAAACTGGCTAACGCCCCTTTTATTAAAGTCGAAGCCACCAAGTTCACCGAAGTCGGTTATGTTGGCCGTGATGTTGAATCAATCATCCGTGATCTGGTCGATGCTGCCTTTAAGATGCTGCGCGAGCAAGAAATGGCTAAAGTGCAGAACCGTGCTCATGACGCAGCTGAAGAAAGAGTGCTGGATGCTTTATTACCGCCGCCTCGTAAAACAAGCGATAGCCAGTGGGATGAACAACCCCAATCTCAAGACTCTTCCGCTCGTCAGGTTTTCCGCAAGAAACTGCGTCAAGGCGAACTGGATGATAAAGATATCGAAATTGATGTGGCTCAAATGGCTGTCGGCATTGATATCATGGCTCCTCCTGGCATGGAAGATATGACCAGCCAGTTGCAATCCATGTTCCAGAACATGTCACCGAGCAAAAGCAAGCAGCGCAAACTGAAGGTTAAAGATGCGCTGAAAATGCTAACGGAAGAAGAAGCTGCCAAACTGATTGATCAGGAAGAGTTAAAGATTAAAGCGGTTGAAGCGGTTGAACAACACGGTATTGTCTTTCTTGATGAAATCGATAAAGTCGCCAAGCGCGGAGAACACAACGATGGCGGAGTGTCGCGAGAAGGCGTCCAGCGCGACCTGTTGCCCTTAGTTGAAGGCTGCACCGTGAATACCAAATACGGCATGTTAAAAACTGACCATATACTCTTTATAGCATCGGGAGCTTTCCATTTATCAAAGCCTTCTGATCTGATTCCTGAGCTACAAGGTCGTTTACCGATTCGTGTCGAATTGCGGGCCTTAACCCCAGATGACTTTAAGCGCATCCTGACTGAACCTGATGCAGCATTAACCAAACAGTATCAAGCGCTGTTAGCTACTGAAGGCAAAAAAATTCAGTTTGATGAAAGCGGTATCGAAAAAATTGCTGAGTACGCTTTTCAGGTCAATGAGAGCACAGAAAATATCGGTGCCCGCCGCCTACATACGGTCATGGAACGGTTACTGGATGAAATATCATTCGATGCCAGTGAAGATAATGAAACATTATTGATTGATGATGCTTATGTCACTAAGCAACTTTCTGAACTGGCTGATGACGAAGACTTAAGCCGCTTTATTCTGTAATAATAATTTAGCTCATACAGAAAGCCCTGCAACAGCAGGGCTTTTTAACTTTAAAAACCTTAAGAATACCTCAACGCCTTGAAATACCTAACTTTATAGCCTATTAAGATTTATGGATTAGCAATTTCAATCCAACAGATAGAATCTAAGATAAATACAAGGAAAATTCTATTATTTGACAAAAAACCAAGTTGCATTGAGAAATCTTCACAAATGCATCAAGAAAAAGGGATGTAGCGATAGTCAATACTAACATTTGTTTTGTAATACATTTGTAACACTCTGTACAAATTAGACGGCCGTCAAAATTTACTTATTAGTTCACCCTAAATGCATAAATTATATTGTTCCGAAGTCCTGAATTTTATAGAGTCCTAAGACCTCGATTTCGAGGTGCATAAAATAAACAACACTAAGGGGTGTTTTAAAATGAAATTAAACCAAGTAGTCGCAGGTGTTTTGCTAGCGACGGGCGTAACTGGCGCATATGCTGGTGAGTTCCAAGCTGCAGCTCAACCTGAAAAAGCCATCAAAGGGCAATACATTGTTGTCCTCAAGGACGATGCAGTGGCTGCTAATATGGGATTATTCTCAAGCAATGCTTCTGAGCAAGCTATTGCTATGGTAAGCGATAACTTGAGCCGTAAATATCAAGCTCAAGTTCAGCGCACCTTTACTAAAGCCGTTAAAGGCGGCGTATTCAATATGTCTGAGAAAGCTGCACAGAAGCTAGCTCAGGATCCTAACGTTCTTATTGTTGAAGAAGATCAAATCGTTAGCATCAATGCTACTCAAAACAATGCCACTTGGGGCCTTGACCGCATTGATCAGCGTAACCTTCCTTTAAGTGGTTCTTACACTTACAACACAACTGCAAGCAATGTTAACGCATACATCATCGATACTGGTATCTTAGGCTCACACAGTGAGTTTAGTGGACGCTTCATGGGTGGTTATGATTTCGTTGATAACGATAGCAACCCAAATGACTGTAATGGTCACGGTACGCACGTAGCTGGTACTGTAGGTGGTTCTACTTACGGTGTTGCTAAAGGCGTTAAGCTTTATGGCTTAAAAGTTCTAGGTTGTAACGGTAGCGGTACTAACTCTGGCGTAATCGCTGGTATTGACTGGGTTGCTAACAACCATGTTAAACCTGCAGTTGCTAACATGAGTTTGGGTGGTGGTGCTTCATCGACTACTGATAACGCGGTTGCTAACCTTGTTGCTTCTGGTGTTACCGTTGCAGTTGCTGCGGGTAACGATAACAGCAATGCGTGTAACTACTCACCAGCTCGTGAGCCAAGCGCAATCACTGTTGGTTCAACTGCTTCTAACGACTCACGCTCAAGCTTCTCGAACTACGGTTCTTGCTTAGACATCTATGCCCCAGGTTCTAACATCACTTCAGCCTGGTCAAACGGTGGTACTAACACTATCAGCGGTACCTCAATGGCTTCTCCACACGTAGCCGGTGTTGCTGCTCTTTACTTAGCAAACAACCCAAGCGCTACTCCTAGCCAGGTTGAAGCTGCTATCGAAGGCGCTGCATCAACTGGTAAAGTAAGTGATGCAAAATCAGGTTCACCAAACTTGTTGCTATACAGCTTGTTTGATGGTTCAACTCCAGATCCGGATCCAGAGCCACAACCAGGTAATGAACTTGAAAATGGTGTATCAGTAAGCTTCTCAGGTGCTTCTGGTTCAGAAACTGACTTCACTTTCCAAGTTCCTTCTGATGCTTCTAACGTAAGCTTCGATATGTCTGGTGGTTCAGGTGATGCTGACTTATACGTTAAGTTCGGTAGCGCACCTACAACTTCTAGCTATGACTGTCGTCCGTACCGTAACGGTAACAGCGAGTCGTGTGACTTCTCAGCACAAACTGGTACTTACTATGTGATGGTTCGTGGTTACACTAGCTACTCAAATGTTAACTTGGTAGCAACGCATGATGGCGGCGGTAGCACTGAACCACCACCAGAAGGCGGTAGTGCACGTCTTGATAACCTATCAGGTGCTTCAGGTAGCTTCACTCACTACTACGTTGACCTTCCTGCTGGCATGAGCAGCCTGGATGTTCAAATGAGTGGCGGTTCAGGTGATGCAGACTTGTATGTTCGTAAGGGTTCACAACCTACAACATCAAGCTATGACTGCCGTCCATACCGCAACGGTAATAACGAGAGCTGTTCTTTCTCTAACCCAGCTCAAGACCGTTGGTACATCAGCATCCGTGGTTACACCTCTTATTCAGGCGTGTCACTGCAGGTTGACTGGCAATAATTATCGCTTTGGCGATAACTAAAAAGCTGACCTTAGGGTCAGCTTTTTTTATGCCTTAAATTTAGGCCTGATTTGAAATATTCATACTTCCGTTATATCCATTTAACATTACAGCCTGCCCACTATATTTCTGATACAATCGAACCAATTTATTAGCCAGTATAGTTTCAACAAAATGACCAAAACAGGTATACCGATACCAACCGCAATCAAATTGCATCAAAAAAGCCAACAATTGGAAGTCACCTTTCCCGGTAATAGCTACTTATTACCTTACGAGTATCTCCGCGTATTTTCACCTTCGGCGGAAGTCAGGGGACACGGTAATCAGGAAATGACCTTGATTGGTGGTAAAAAAAATGTCCAAATAACCGACATCGAAGCGGTAGGCCGCTATGCGATTAAGCTAACCTTTGATGACGGTCATGACAGTGGCCTGTATACTTGGCAAACACTTTATGAGCTGGGTCGTGATTACCAGACGAACTGGCACCAGTATTTAAAACGCTTGGAAGCTGCAGGACTTGCACGAAGTAACGATACTTCGGTTAAGACCTTCCACCCCAAGCACCGAGATTAATTAAAAAAGTCCAATACTATGACAGAGCACGATAAAAAAACATCGGATGACACTACTCATTTTGGTTATGAAACCGTAGAGAAGAGCAAGAAGGCCTCTAAAGTTGCTGAAGTCTTTCATTCAGTAGCCGCCAAATATGATGTGATGAATGACCTGATGTCATTCGGTGTACACAGAATCTGGAAGCGCTACACCATTGAGCGTGCTGCCGCTCGTCCAGGGCAAACCATTCTCGATATAGCTGGCGGTACCGGCGATCTAACGGCAAAGTTTTCTAAGATTGTGGGCTCGACCGGTAAAGTCGTATTAGCCGATATTAATGAATCGATGCTTAAAGTTGGTCGCAACAAACTAGTCGATAACGGCATTGTTGGAAATGTGGAATATGTTCAAGCAAATGCAGAGTGTTTGCCCTTCCCCGATAATTACTTTGACCGCATCACGATTGCCTTTGGCTTGCGCAATGTGACCGAAAAAGAAAAAGCTCTTCAGTCTATGTATCGCATCTTAAAGCCCGGTGGTAAATTACTGGTGCTTGAGTTTTCGAAGCCGGCACTTCCTGCACTGTCTAAAGTCTATGACGTTTACTCTTTCTCCTTGTTACCAGCAATGGGCAAAGTGGTTGCCAACGATTCAGAAAGCTATAAATATTTAGCCGAGTCCATTCGGATGCATCCCGATCAGGAAACTTTAAAGCAGATGATGTCAGATGCTGGGTTTGATGAGGTTGAATACACCAACTTAACGGGCGGCATAGTCGCTTTACACATTGGTAAAAAATTCTAAACCTATCGAGTTTAAGGCTCCGGATTAACACATGATTTTGCCACTATTTGCACCAGCCATCGAAATGATGATCAATCAGGCCATAAAGCTTGATCCAGATGCACAGTCACGCCTTGAGTCACTAGACAACAAAATCATAAAAGTTGTACTGACCGATTTAAATATCAGTTTTTTTATTGTCATTGAAGACAGTTTGATCTTAGTAAAGCCAGATCTTAATAAACAACCCAATGCTGAGCTTACCGGCTCTTCAGCCAGCTTCTTTAATTTGGCTTTAAGCGAAAAAGGTTCCGATTCTATATTTAAAGGTGAAGTGCATTTTGCGGGCGAGATTGGTACGGCACAAAACTTTCAGAACTTCTTCAAACAACTTAATATTGATTGGGAAGAACACTTATCGAAATACACTGGCGATATTGTTGCTCACCAGATGGTAGGCCATGGCAAGAAAGTCGGTGACTGGTTGCAGAAAACAGCGACTACTGCAAAGCAAAATTTCAGTGAGTACATTCGCTTTGAAGCCAAGCTTTCGCCCGCATCGATTGAGCTAGAAAACTTTTATGATGCCATTGCAGATCTGAAATCTGATAGTGATAAGCTTAAGCAAAGGGTTGAACGACTCTCTCAAAAAATTGCTAACAAAAATCCGACAGCTCATTAGCCACGAACAAACCAACGAGACGCTAGCATGAATGCCATTAGACAATTACACCATGCACTTAAAATTAACCGAACACTTGTGCACTATGGTTTGGATGAGTTTCTAGCCCCCACTCCCTTGGCTCGTTTTCGGCCACTGGCGAAACTTTTTTCGCTCAGCCTACGTCGCAAGGCGAAAGATAAATCTCGCGGTGAACGCTTGCGTCTGGCATTGACTGAACTTGGACCCATTTATGTCAAACTCGGACAAATGCTTTCTACTCGTCGCGACCTGGTGCCACCGGATATTGCCGATGAACTTGCCAAGCTGCAAGATCAAGTACCACCTTTTGATTCCAATATTGCTCGTTCAATTGTCGAAAAACAATTAGATACGCCCATTGATGAACTCTTTGCCAGCTTTAACGATACTCCGCTTGCATCAGCTTCAATTGCTCAAGTTCACGAAGCCACTTTAAATAATGGTGAAGAAGTTGTAGTCAAAATTTTACGCCCTGGGATTCGCCGAAAAATTCTGCGTGATATGCAGATGATGCACTCTATGGCGCATTGGGCCGAAAAATATTCCAGCGAAGCACGGCGATTACGTATCATTGAAGTGGTTAAAGAATACGACAGTACCTTGGCTCGTGAAATTGATTTACGCATTGAAGCGGCCAACACCTCTCACCTGCGTCATAATTTCGAATGCTCTGACCTGCTATATGTTCCTAAAATTTATTGGGATTATACTCGTGTTAAAATGCTAGTGATGGAAAAAATTTCTGGTATTCCGATTGGCAATATCGAAGCACTTAAAGCCAGTGGCGTTGATATGAAAGCGCTAGCTGATCGTGGAGTTGAGATTTTCTTCACTCAAGTTTTTCGTGATAGTTTTTTCCATGCTGACATGCATCCAGGTAATATTTTCGTCAACGTCAGCAACCCACAGGAGCCGCAATATATCGCTATTGATTGCGGCATTATGGGCACGCTGGATGAAAGTGATAAGCGCTATTTAGCGGATAACTTCCTGGCTTTCTTCGATCGTGATTACCGTCGTATTGCAGAATTGCATGTGGAGTCTGGCTGGATTGATGCAGATGTTTCGATTCCAGAATTCGAATCAGCAATTCGTGCTGCCTGTGAGCCCATTTTCGGAAAGTCATTGGCTGAAATATCTTTTGGTCATTTCCTAATCCAGCTGTTCCAAACAGCGCGTCGTTTCAATATGCAGGTTCAACCACAGCTCGTGTTATTACAAAAAACATTGCTCTATGTTGAAGGACTTGGTCGCCAGCTCTACCCGCAATTAGATTTATGGCAAACCGCACAGCCATATCTGAAGCAATGGGTTCGCGAACAAATTGGTCCCAAGGCCATGTTTGAAGATATTAAGCGACAATTCCCTGACTGGTTACACAAGGCCCCAAAATTGCCAGGCTTACTGTTCGATAATTTTCACCGTATTGGACAAAGCCTTAATCAATTTGAACAACTCAAAGCCCAGTTCACGGAGCTGGAGCGCCATAAATTAGAACAGCAATATGCATTGAAGCATGCCTTTATTGGTGGCTCGCTGGCTATTTTAAGTGGCATTAGTTATCTTGCTGTTCCCCATGACTGGTGGCCAGCAGCAATCCTGGGCGCAAGCGCTGCCTGGTTTATGATTAAAAGTCTATGGCCCACAAAATGATTGGGCATTGCCGACAAAGGAGACCTTATGAGTGAATGTTTATTTTGTAAGATTATTGCTGATGACATACCTAGCGACAAGGTCTATGAAGACGATAAAATTCTAGTGTTTAAGGATATCTCTCCTAAAACACCGATACACTTATTGATGATCCCTAAGCAGCATATTGACAGCCTGGCTGAAGTAACCGAGCAGGATGCTGAGATCATGGGGTATATGATGACCAAAGTTCCACAGGTAGCTAAGGAAGCCGGCTTAGAGGGTGGTTTTAGAACCGTCATAAATACAGGTGATGATGGCGGTCAGGAAGTGTATCATATCCATATTCATATTTTGGGCGGCGCTGGTCGCATGCCATTTGTATAAGCTTAAAGCTTGAGGTAAAAGCATGAAACCTGGTATTTGGGAATTACTCATACTATTAGTTATTATTTTGTTGTTATTCGGCACTAAAAAGTTACGCAATGCTGGAGGCGATATTGGCTCAGCATTCAAGAACTTCAAAAAAGCGGTTAAGGATGAAGACAAACAGGCTGCCGACAAAAATGTCGAAGACCAATCTGAAGATGCTGACTTTGACAACAATCGTCCGCGACAGGAGCAAGCTGAGCAAAGTTCTACTGATAACAACCAAGACAAACAGTCCTGAAACTTTCTCATCGATAACCACCAACCCTAATTATGCCTTTTGATATTGGTTTTTTTGAACTATTGCTGATAGTGGTCATCGCGCTAGTAGTGCTTGGCCCTGAACGACTGCCTAAAGCAATGCACACAGTAGGGCGCTGGGTCGGCAAAGCCAAGCGTGGCTTTAGCCAGTTCAACCAGCAAGTGTCCCGCGAACTCGAACTCGAAGAAATGAAGAAGCGTATTGCTGAACATGAGAAAATGATCATGGAGCAGACTGAATCTGATGAAGAATTACAGCGCCTGCGCGAAGAGGCACAGGCCACTATCGCTAAAGCTGAGCAGGCCTTAAAACAAAGCGAGCAAGCTCTGGCTAACGAACAACAAAAACTCCAGTCATCCAACCCAAGTTCAGATAAGCCATCCTGATGAGCCAAGATTCAGAACAACCTTTAATTGCCCATTTGCTTGAACTGCGTAATCGTTTGTTACGCATCGTTTTAGTCATCGTTTGCCTTTTTATTGGACTAGCCTTCATTGCCAATGAGCTTTACCTTTTGCTGGCTAAACCACTGATCGAACAATTACCCTACGGTTCCAGCTTAATTGCCACCGATGTTACATCGCCATTATTTGCGCCTTTTAAATTAGCCTTTGTTACCGCGTTTTTTATTGCCATGCCCTATGTGCTGCATCAGATTTGGATGTTTATTTCACCGGGCTTATATCAAAGCGAAAAGCGCTTCGCGATTCCGCTACTGCTATCCAGCATCATCCTGTTTTATGCAGGGATTGCCTTTGCCTACTTTCTTATTTTTCCTATTATTTTCGGTTTCCTATCCAGCATTGGTCCAGAAGGCATCAACTATCTACCCGATATTAATAGTGTCTTGTCAATCGCTCTTAAGCTGTTCTTTGCTTTTGGATTAGCCTTCGAAATTCCGATCGCCACCATGTTATTAATATGGTCAGGCATGGCCAGCCACCAGTCGCTCAGCGATAAGAGGCCCTACATTGTGGTCGGCGTCTTTATCTTCGCCATGCTACTGACACCACCCGATGTTATTTCTCAGGTATTGCTTGGCATCCCAATGTGGATTCTGTTTGAACTAGGCCTGATATTCGCCAAGCTGTATGCTCCCAAAGCTGCTCAGGAAAATACCGAAGAATCCAAAGATTAAGTGCATAAATGAAACATCTTACCGCCAAAAAACTAAAATTAGTGATGAACCTGTGGCCCCCCTTCTGGGGTTCCGGGATTAAAGTTCTGGAGCTGGATGACGAGTGGAATTACGCCAAAATCCGGCTGCGCAAATACTGGTTCAACCGTAATTACGTTAATACCCATTACGGTGGCGCACTGTTTTCAATGACCGATCCTTTCTACATGTTGCTACTATTGCACAAGCTGGGACGTGACTATGTGGTGTGGGATAAGAAGGCTGAAATCAAGTTTATAAAACCAGGCCGCAAAGATGTTTTTGCTGAATTTAAACTAACCGAACAAGACTTGCTGGATATCAATCTGCAATTAAAAGAGCAGGATGTTATTGAGCCGGTATTCGAAGTAGATATTCTTGATGAAGATGGCCTGCTAATCGCAAAGGTTTGGAAAACCATCCATATCGCGAAAAAGCAGGCTTCAAAATAAGGAGCCAATCAGTCGGCTCCTCTTTTAATTGTTAAGCTCTACCGCACAAAGTGCCATTCGGTTTGCCTTCCTGCTAAATAGACAACTTTTTCACCA
Organism: Kangiella koreensis DSM 16069; assembly: GCF_000024085.1. NCBI lineage: Bacteria > Pseudomonadati > Pseudomonadota > Gammaproteobacteria > Kangiellales > Kangiellaceae > Kangiella > Kangiella koreensis. The sequence goes on from NC_013166.1 coordinate 2,461,473, forward strand.
TCAAATAGAGCTGACTGTTCCAGCATAATCTGAACCAACTGACCATCCCACTCAGGCAGTGCCACTTTAACATTCCCTTCAATGGCGTAAGCGGTGTTCGGATAAAGTTTTCTATCGCCCTTTACAGGTGTCGGTCCTTGATTATCCCACATGCCAATCGTTGGTCCGACAGCGTGTCCAACGTATCCCAATGGGTGAGTATAAGTGCTGGACTGTAGCTTTTGTTTCTTAGCCACTGCCTGAGTTGCTTGTAGGATCTGATTCCCGGTACGACCCGTTTTAAATTCACTGGTTAGTATATCTTGCCAGTGATTACCCTTTGCCAATGCGTCTTTTAGCCCTTTCGGCACCTGGTATTCACCGAACCTGCCCACATACCCCATCTCTTGAGTATCGGTACAGAGCTTCAAGTAGCATAGACCGACATCGGTGTGGATGATGTCGCCCGGCATAATGACTCGGTCACTTTTACCAAAGAATGGCGACTCTGGATCATTACTGTCGCCCTTACGCTGTACCGTCACATAAGGCTGAAACCAGGGCTTAACCCCAAGCTCCTCAAAACGCTCGCGAATATACCAGCTAACATCCTGATCGGTAGTCACCCCGGGAGTAATAACTTTGGTTGAAAATGCTTCAGCGATAACACCTCTGGCTATGCCAACAATTTGCGGATAAACCTCTTTCTCTGGCTCAGTTCGAGTTTCAAACCAGCGAATAACCAACTCTTCAGAGCTAACCACACGTTTTTGTAATTCTGATGGCAGGTGGTTCATGAGTGTTTTGTATAGTCCCTGTGACAAACCATCGGCGACCGCCCATTCTTCACTGACATTGATACCAATCTTTTTCGGATCATATTCACCGATAATTTCCGCTAGACGCTGCCATTGCTCTTGATCACTACCGCCTTGCCAGCGGCTTTCATAAAAGCCTACAATTGGATATCTGCTTACACTAAATCGCTCCACCCCTTCATCGGTTCTAACAAAGACCAGAAGCGTTGTTCTTCGCGCCGCAAAAGTTGGCTCAGGAACCAAAGTATAAAACAGTGCATCTTCACCGTACTCCCTGTTAATAACAAGCCACATATCCAGCTCTGACTCAGCCATCAATTCGGGCAACAAGACATCAAGTCGATGTTTTAACATTTCATTTATCGGCTCTGCTCGGTCACGATGAGCAAGCACTTGTGGCACGACAGTCTTGTTTATGCCTTGTTCAAATGTTTTACCATGTAGCGCATTCAAAGACAGTAATCCAATAACCCCAATCAATAATCGCACAGTAAGTTTCATTTAATTCTCCCAGAGAGTGGATCGCCATTACGAATGGTTGAGGAAATCCTACCATAATATTTGTCACTTCAATGAATCGCTTATATTAAAGAACTTCATCAAGCAATAAACCTGGCTTTGCTGTTATCTATAAAACTCTTGGGATTTGCTCAAAAAATACGCTAGCATAAAGTGACGGTCATATTTGCATTGTATGTATCGCTTATTGATGAAGGAAGACTTTAATGAATCAACCTTTTATGGGTAATGACATCTCAACAGAATTGATTGCCACTTTGCCAGGTGCAGTCTACCGCCTTGAATACAAAGGGGATGAATTCCGTTTTTTATACATCAGTGATGGCATTGAACAACTCTGCGGTGTTACGGCCCAACAAGCAATGGCTGATATTGAGTCTATTTTTTCCCTGATACATACCAGTGATTTTGACCGAGTCATCACTGAAAGCCTGACTACCGCTCAACACGGTGTTGTCTGGCACGGTGAATTTAGAATGTGCTTAAAAGACGGCCGCACTATCTGGGTAGCGGCCTATGACCGTCCTCAAGTTTTTGATGATGGTTCTATCATCTGGACCGGCTATGTCATCGACAATACTGAACACAAAGATCTGCACAAGGCTTTGGAAGAGAGCGAAGCTAAATTCCGCGCTTTTGTGGAAACCGCCAACGATATCATTTACAGCGTCTCTGCCGATGGTTGCTTCACCTATGTGTCACCCAACTGGACCGATAAACTGGGCCATGAGACCTCCGAAGTTCTAGGCCAACATTTTGCTCACTTTGTTCATCCTGACGATGTTGATCGCTGTACCCAGTTTTTGGTTCAGCTTTATGAAGAAGGCACCAAGAAAAGTGGACTTGAATATAGAGTACGACACAAGAACAACTACTGGTGCTGGCACACCACCAATGCTTCGCCGATTTTAGACAAAGATGGTAAAGTGACCTCAACAGTCGGCATCGCCCGCGATATCACAGAGCGCAAGTTTATCGAGCAGCAAGTTGAACATCAGGCGCATTATGACACACTGACCGATCTTCCCAATCGCTCACTCTTCTCAGATCGCTTGGAGCAAGCCATACGGCTGGCCCACCGACAACATGAGCAACTAGCGCTCCTATTCCTTGATTTAGACAAATTTAAGCCCGTTAACGACAATTACGGCCACGCTATCGGCGATATCCTGCTTCAGCAAGTTGCTCAAAGAATGAAAGATTGTCTTCGCGAGTCAGATACTGTCGGCAGAATTGGCGGGGATGAATTTTTAGTTCTGTTACCTCATGTCGAATCTGTCGATAGCGCTACCCATATTGCCGAGAAGCTGTTACAAGCTATTTCCAGCCCTTTTCGAATCAACCGTATTGATATTGAAATTTCCTGCAGTATTGGAATTGCGCTTTACCCCACTCATGGCAATACCGTGTTGGAGCTAATTCAAGTAGCCGACCAAGCGATGTACAAAGCCAAAAATCAAAAGGGTAATCTGGTTTTTGTAGCTGATTAAGCACAGATCTAATCGCAAATAAACACATTTTTACATTTCATTTGCTCATTTAAGCTTGTGCTTATGCCCCCATCTCGCATAAAATGAATGAACATTCATTTTACTTTCTATTCTATGCCTAAAAGACAGCAAATCCTTGAGGCAGGGATTCGTTTATTCGTTGAGCGGGGCCTGCAAGGCACTTCCATGTCGCTACTGGCCAAAGAGGCTAATGTGGCAACTGGCAGTGTTTACAATTACTTTGACAGTAAAGAGCAGCTAATCAATGAAATCTTTTTATATGTGAAGAGACGCGAAGCAGAATTTCTGCTTGAGCATTATCATTCACAGGACAGTTACGAACAAAGGTTCAAGGAGCTTTACCGCTCAACGATCCAGTTCATGCTGGATAATTGCCTTTACTTCCGCTTCAGTCACCTTTATGGACTATCTCCTGTTATTGAAGATAAGACTCGGGAGCAACTACTCCACGTGTTTGAGCCTTTCATCAAGCTCTACCAAGAAGCCTATGATCAGGCAATCATCCGTGTGAACACCATTCCTGATACTCACATTCAGATCTATGGTGGCTTTAGCTATTTTATGCATTGGCAATACCTAAACAACCAATCAATTAATGAGTCACTGATCGAGCAAATGGTCGAGTTCGCTTGGGCCGCTATTAAAAATTGAAATCACTGAAGGATTTATTCCCCATGAAATATGCTGTAATTATTAGCGCACTTTTGGTTACTTTTACAGGTAATGCAATGGCTGCCGACGAGGCCCAGCAACCAGTACCAGTACAAGTCACAAAAGTTACCGCAGGAAAAACTACGTTAACCGAAAACCTACCAGGCCGAGTACTGGCAATTCGTACCGCAGAAGTACGCGCCCGCGTTGATGGCATTCTGGAAAAACGCATTTTTATCGAGGGGCAGGACGTCAAGAAAGGACAATCACTGTTCCAAATTGACGATCGAATCATGAAAGCCAACTTAGCTGCTGCCCACGCAGACCTGAATACAGCCAAGGCGCAACAAAAGCTTACTAAACAAACGCTCAAGCGTTATGAGCAACTGTTAGAACAAGGCGCGGTTAGCCAACAGGAGTTTGATACCTACCAGGCACAAAGCCTGCAGGCCGATGCCCAGGTTGAACAAGCTAAAGCCCAATTGCAAAAAGCTCAGATCAATCTAGATTATGCCACTGTTGAAGCACCTATTTCTGGTCGTATTGGTCGAGCACTGGTGACCGAAGGAGCGCTGGTCAGCGCTAGCTCTGCCACCCATTTAGCCACCATTGAGCAGTTGGACCAGGTCTATGTTGACTTCACTCGATCAGCTACCGAAATCAATCAGTTGCGTGAGCTTTTTGCTAATTCTGAAGCAACCGATGCGACTTCAAGAGAGGTGCAAATACTGTTTGCTGACGGCACTCCCTATAGCCACCGAGGACAATTAGAGTTTTCCAGCTTATCGGTGGATCCAGATACAGGATCAGTTGCTCTTCGCGCAACGGTAAAAAATCCAGATTATCAATTACTACCCGGTATGTTTGTCCGCGTAAAAGCTCCTGTTGCCGATTCATCAAGCTTGGTGCAAGTGCCCCAGAAAGCAGTCCAGCTAACAGGACAAGGTGCGGTCGTCAAAGTCATTCAAAATGGAAAGCTCGCTTTCCAACCGGTTGAGCTCGGTCCTATGATGGGGCAGAACTGGGTCATCAAAAGCGGCCTTAAGGCCGGTGATCAAATCATCACCAGCAATACCCAGTTTCTGCAACCTGGGACCCCTGTACAAGCGATGTCCGCTCCATCAAATAGCTCGCACACACAACAATAGGGATAATAGACAATGGCACAGTTTTTTATCAACCGGCCCATTTTTGCCTGGGTGATCTCGCTGTTAATTCTGTTGGGTGGCACCTTAGCAGTGCAAAATCTGCCGATCATGGCTTACCCTGATATTTCACCACCCCAGGTCACAATCAACGCCACCTATCCGGGTGCTTCGGCTAAAGTGATCGAAGACACGGTAACCAGCGTCATCGAAGAAGAGATGAACGGTATTGAAGGGCTACGTTATATCAAATCGGAAAGCTCACGCACTGGTACCTCTACCATTATTCTAACCTTTGCAACTGGAACCGATACCGACATTGCTGGGGTAGAAGTTCAGAACCGCTTAAAAAGAGTGGAAGCGCGCCTACCCTCGTCCGTTCGTACTCAAGGGGTGAATATTGACAAAACTCGCCCAGATTTTTTGATGGTAGTATCACTCTACTCGCCTAATGGCAGCCATGACGCAACCGACCTGGGGGACTATATTGATCGTGCCATCCTGGGTGAAATGCGTCGTATTGATGGTATTGGTAGTGCGCAACTGTTCAGTGCTACTTATGCCATGAGAATTTGGGTTGATCCGAAAAAAATGGCTTCTTTTGCCATTACTGCGGACGAGATAGCACAAGCAATCCGAAATCAGAATGCGCAGCTGGCTACTGGCGAACTGGGCTCCCTGCCGGCACCGGACAAGCAGCAAATAAATGCCACTATCTTAGTGCCCTCCAGGCTGAATACGCCGGAGCAGTTCGGCGACATCATCCTGCGCTCCTCATCAGAAGGAGCAATAGTTCGACTTAAGGATGTGGCAATGGTTGAGCGTGGCGCTAATAGCTATACCGCTCAAGCCTTTCTAAATGGTCAGGAGTCAGCAGCATTTGCCTTAAAGCTAAGCAATACTGGTAATGCATTAGAAGCTGCGGAAGCGGTCAAAGCCAAGATGGCGGAGCTTGAGCAGTATTTCCCTGACGATATGTCCTGGGTTGTACCATACGACACTTCAATATTCATCGATGAATCCATTGGCCAGGTTTTGCAAACCTTGATTGAAGCAGTGTTTCTGGTCACTTTGGTGATGTTTCTGTTCTTACAGAGCTGGCGCACCACTATCATTCCGCTCATTGTTGTTCCAGTATCACTTATTGGTACCGGCATGGGACTCTACTTATTAGGGTACTCCATTAACATGCTAACCATGTTTGCGATGGTGCTTGCGATTGGTATCGTGGTCGATGACGCCATTATCGTGGTTGAGAATATCAAAAGGATTATCGATCAAGAAAAGCTTGGCCCATATCAGGCGACCAAAAAAGCCATGAAACAGATTTCTGGCGCCATTATCGGTACCACCGCGGTACTGATTGCGGTCTTTATACCAATGGCATTTTTCTCTGGCTCAGTAGGTCGCATTTATCAGCAATTCTCTTTAACCATCGTATTAAGCGTTTCCATTTCCGCCTTTTTATCACTGTCTCTCAGCCCTGCCATTGCGCAAGGCTTTTTAAAAACAGAAACCAAAGAAAAAAAGGAGTGGGCTTTTTTCCGCTGGTTCAACCAAGGCTTTAACTGGTTTACTGAAACCTATATGAGCCAAGAGGAGAAACTGTTCAATAAACGCGGTCAGCTCATCACAATGGCTATCTTTGTGGTTATCTGCGGGCTGGTGGGTTGGCGTTTTGCCAGTATGCCAACCGGTTTCGTACCTTCGGAAGACCAAGGCTTCATTGTCTCCTCTTCCTTGATGCCTTCAGGCTCAACCCGTAGCCGTACTCTTGAGTTGACCCAGAAGACCGATGCCTGGTTCTTAGAACAACCCGAGGTGGAGCGGATTATTACAGTCGCCGGCTTCAGCTTTTTTGGTACCGGACAAAATACATCGATTACCTTTGTTAACCTTAAGTCTTGGGCTGAGCGCGAAGGTATGCGTAACGCAGACCAATTTGCGGCAGCCGCTACTGCCGAATTTATGAAATATTCAGAAGGCTCGACTTTTGCGTTCAACATGCCCCCCATTCCGGGACTTGGTAACAGCAGCGGTTTTGACTTCCAGCTACTGGACAAGTCTGGAGTAGGTACCGACCAGCTTATGGGCGCCGCATTCCAACTAGTAGGCATGGCCTCTCAGTCTGGTAAATTTGCTGAAATTCGCCCCGATACATTGCCGCCTGCTCCACTGCTGACCATTGAAGTCGATCGCATCAAGGCACGCTCATTGGGCGTTGATATCGGCGAATTAAACAGTACTCTACAAATTGCTCTCGGCTCAGCCTATATCAACGACTATGTAGAAGGGCAGAAAGTGCGTCAGGTCTGGTTGCAGTCAGACGCTGAAACGCGCTCAACACCTGATGAAATCCTGACCATGCAAGTGCGCAACGATCAAGGCGATCTGGTCAACCTTTCGGAAGTAGCAAAAGCCCAATGGACCGAAGCACCAGCTAAGCTCACCCGTTACAATGGCTCACCCTCGCTACCGATAACCGGTAGCGGCTCCCCCGGGGTCAGTTCGGGTGAAGTACTTGCGCTGATGGAAGAATTCGCACAAACGCTCCCCAAGGGGCTGGGTTACGAATGGTCGGGGCAATCACTAGAGGAAAAAGTCGCGGGTAATCAAACCACCCTGCTGTTTTCCTTATCATTCCTGGTGATCTTTCTGGTTCTGGCTGCGCTATATGAAAGCTGGTCAGTGCCACTCTCGGTTATTCTGGTCGCCCCGCTCGGGATCCTGGGCTCGATCATTGCTGCATTTATTGGCGGCTTACCCAATGACATCTATTTTAAAGTTGGACTGATTACCATCATCGGCCTATCCGCAAAAAATGCCATTTTAATTGTTGAGTTTGCTCGTGAAGCTGAAGGAGAAGGCAAGAGCCCACTGGAAGCAGTAACTGAAGCCTGTAGGCTTCGTTTGCGCCCCATCCTAATGACCTCATTGGCCTTTGTCATGGGAGTGCTGCCTCTGGTGCTTGCCACCGGAGCTGGCTCAGCAAGCCGTCAAGCAATCGGCACCAGCGTGGTTGGCGGTATGATTTCAGCTGCAATACTTGCCATTATATTTGTACCAGTATTCTATCTACTGGTGCGCAAGATTTTCCCACGCAAACTAAAACATTATGAAATGGCTGCCAGAGGAATGGAGATTAATGATGATTAAAACAAGTTTAACGCCTTTAGCGGCACTATTCATATTATCGGGTTGTCTATCCATGGCGCCCGATAATGAGCAACCAGAATTACCGGTGGCTCAAAACCTGACCATTTCTGAGCAAGAAACAGACGTTGCTGAGCAGCTAATGTTAAGTGAATGGCAAAACTTCTTTACCGATGACAATGCCAAAGCTCTGATTGCTCAAGCGCTGGAGCATAACCGTGATTTACGGATAGCAACAGCACGCGTGGCTGAAGTTAAGGGTCGTTACCAGATCCAATGGGAAGAGTTTATCCCTGGTTTCCGCGGCGAAGTCAGCCAAACCCGCGGCAGGGACTTGTCGACCTTTACTGGCGGTAGCGTCATGTTCAATCGCTACGATGCACAGGTTGGTTTAGTTTCATATGAACTAGACTTGTTTGGTCGCATTCGCTCATTAAGCGACGCTGCTTTAAATCAATTCTACGCCACTGAGCAGGCCGAACGCTTCGTGAAAATTTCTGTTATCGCAGAAACTGCTAACGCTTATTATTCCTGGCTATCAGCAAAAGAAAACCTGAACCTTGCACAGCAAACACTTAATAGTCGCCAGGAAAGCCTGGATCTGATTCAAAAGCGCAAAGACAATGGCATAGCCAGCGATCTGGATTTAGCGCAGGCTCAAGCTGCTTTGGCACAAGTATCAGCGCGCAAATCTCAGCTAGAACGCTTATATACCGTTTCGAAAACCAATCTTGAACTCTTAATTGGTACACCGCTTAATCAAGTATCAATGACCGATAGCCAGCAGATGCCAGAGATGATGAGCCTGGAGTTGCCTGACAATATCAGCTCTAACGTGCTTCTAAGCCGGCCTGATGTGTTAGCAGCAGAACACCAGCTGTACGCTGCCAACGGTAATATTGGCGCAGCGCGGGCTGCCTACTTCCCCAGCTTGCGTTTAACTGGAGATTTCGGTTTTGCCAGCAACGAGTTCGATAGTTTGTTTGATGGTGATTCAGAAACCTGGACTTTCATGCCCTCCATTTCTGTACCTATTTTTGGTAATGCTCTAAACGCTCAACTTGACGTCGCCAAGGCGCAGAAAGAGCAAATGGTGGCAAGCTATGAGCAAACCATCCAACAGGCCTTTGCCGAAGTCTATCAGCTGATGGTAAACCGCAAGAGTTATGATGATGAGCTCAATGCCAACCTTGATCTGGTTAAAGCCCAAAAACGCCGCCTGTATTTGGCTGAAGCGAAATACAAAGCCGGGCTCGCCAGCTACCTTGAAGTGTTGAGTGCGCAGCAGGATCTATTTGCAGCTGAACAAGCTAAGCTGGAAAGCGAACGCGCCCGTTTAGCCAATACCGTCACCCTGTACAAAGCACTGGGTGGTGGGGATACCGTTAGTCAGTAAATGTCTAGACGACTTTTTGCAAAAATATAAACGCCCGATTAACCTCGGGCGTTTTTTTATTGTGTGTTATTTATCCCCAAGCATAATTCCAATCCACTGAGTTTCTTTATTGGCATCAAGGAAGATTTTTACAATGATGGTCAATGGTACCGATAGCAGCATACCAACAGGCCCTAATACCCAGCCCCAGAACAATAATGATAAGAAAACAACTAGTGTTGAAAGACCTAAGCCTTTACCCATAAATTTAGGTTCTATGATATTACCGACAACAAAATTCACTGCCAAATAACCTGCGGCAGCCAATAAGGGCGTAGATAAAGTATCGGAGGTTAACCAGGCTAGCAGTACCGCTGGAATGGCGGCAATAATTGAGCCGATGTTAGGAATAAAGTTGAACATGAATGCAATTAAGCCCCACAGAAAGGGATACTCCACACCGATCAACCATAGCCAGAGGCTGATAATAGCGCCAGTCAATAAACTTACGACTGATTTGATCGAAGCGTAGCGTTTGATTTTTGAAATTACTTCCCCCAACCCAAGGTGCGCTTTACTTTCTACATCTGGGAAGGCACGTCTCATTTTGTCTCCAAAAATACTGGCTTCCATCAATAAAAAGATAGAGGTCAGGATGATTAAGAAGGTATTACTCAAGACACCGCCTAAGCCGTTCAAAATAGAGGCCGACAAATTCATCATGACACCAGGCGAGAAACGCTCAGCCAATGGTGTTTGCGGCACTTCCACGCCATGTCCCGCGAGCCAGACCACAAGCCCCTCAAATTTTGCCCGCAGCATCATTTCATAGCGAGGTAGGTTATTGGAAAATTGCTCGACAGAGTTGCCGACCAGGGTACCGATAACAAAAAAGAACAGGCTCATAATGACCACCACCAAAATTATGGCCAGCCAATCGGGCATATCTTTTTTAATAATGGGCAGTTTTACTCTGGCAAAGAAAAAATAGAGCGGTCCTAAAATGATCGCCACAAACAATGACAAAATAACCGGTACGATAAAGACACTGGCTGCTTTTAATCCGGCAATAATCAGAAAAGTTGCAGCGATGGCGACTAACGCACTGGTAACTCTGGAGGTTTCTGCTGACATGGTATTCCCTTTTTGTTATCTCTTTGATTTATAGTCGAATTAGTTTATAACATCTTACAAGGTTTTTTCTAATGCCAATCAGACTTTATGGCGCAATCTGCACAAATACAATTTATTGATATTGGGGTCAATCTCACCAGCAATCGTTTCGATAAGGATCGAGAGCAGGTGCTTGCACGCGCTTTAGAGGCCGATGTGGAAGCCATTATTATCACTGGCACCAATGCTCGAGAAAGCCAGCAAGCGCTGGAACTTGCCCAGCAATATGAACATTGCTATGCCACCGCAGGCTGCCATCCGCATGACGCGGAGCGAATGACTGATGCTGAACTTGAAGCCATCAAAGCACTGCACAAAGTGAGCAAAGTAGTAGCTGTTGGTGAGTGCGGACTGGACTTTAACCGTAACTTTTCTACTCCCGACAACCAGATTCAAGTATTCCGGAAACAGCTAGAACTCGCTTGTGAACTACAAAAACCACTGTTTCTGCATGAACGCGATGCCAGCGATACCATGCTGGAGTTATTGCAGGAATACCAAGCTGAGCTACCACCAGCCGTAATTCATTGCTTCACTGGCTCTGAGCAGGCTCTGGAGCGGTATTTAGAGCTTGGGCTATACATTGGTATCACTGGCTGGATATGCGATGAGAGGCGCGGACAGGAACTTGCAAACATGGTCCATCGAATTCCTGACGACAAGCTGATGCTCGAAACCGATGCACCCTGGCTCACACCGCGAGATCTGAAGCCAAAACCAAAGGATGGTCGGAATGAACCCATGTTTTTATCGCATATCGCGCAAAAAGTAGCTAACTGTCGCCAGCAGAGCTTAGAGCATGTTGCCAGCATCAGCTATCACAATGCAAAACATTTTTTTGGACTCAAGTCCTGACTCATATTGAACAGAAGGGAAACCTAGTGGCTAATCAGTTTTCATTATTCAAAAAACGATTCTTTTCATCCTACTTTGTCACCCAAGCATTGGGGGCGATGAATGACAATATCTTCCGGCAAGCAATCATTATATTAATATCTTTCAAGGTTGCCTCTGAAATTAATTTCAGTGAAAACATTATGACCAATATGGCCGCTGGCCTATTTATACTGCCGTTTTTCCTTTTTTCCGCCACCGCAGGACAAATTGCTGAAAAATATGAAAAGTCTGCGCTGATCAGAAAAATAAAACTGTTTGAAATTATAGTAATGATGTTTGCAGCTATTGGCTTTTACTTTAACAATATTTGGTTCTTATTATTTGTGCTCTTTTTAATGGGCTTTCAGTCCAGCTTATTTGGCCCGATCAAATACAGTATCTTACCGCAACATTTAAAAGACAGTGAGCTATTGGGTGGTAATGGCCTGGTCGAAATGGGTACCTTCCTATCAATCATTATTGGTACCATTATTGGTGGAGTTTTAATGGAGCGAGGAGCAAGTGGTATGCAAATCCTCAGCGTCTTATTAATTACCCTGGCAGTTGTCGGTTACCTTTTCAGCAGAAGAATTCCTACAACGCCGTTAGCCCAGCCAAATCTTAAAATTAACTGGAATCCAGTAACAGAAACCTGGAAGACCTTCAAATTTGCCCGCAAACAAAAAGTGGTGTTTCTATCCATTCTCGGAGTTTCCTGGTTCTGGTTTTATGGCAGCGTTTTCCTGACCCAGATTCCAAATTTCACCCGCGTAAGTTTGAATGGTAATGAGCTAGTAGCAACATTGATTTCTGCTTGCTTCTCAGTTGGTATTGGCATTGGTTCGGTTCTTTGTGAAAAACTTTCGGGCCGGAAGGTAGAGCTAGGCCTAGTTCCTTTTGGTGCGATCGGCATGACCTGGTTTGCGATAGATATTTTCCTCGCTAACCCATATAGCGGCTATCAGGGTCTTTTATCACCGACAGAGTACTTGTCTCAAGATGGTTCCATTCGAACTCTGCTGAATTGTGCCTTTGTCGGTATCTTTGGTGGTTTTTATATAGTGCCGCTATATGCTTTGATTCAGGAGCGTTGCGAGCGCTCACATCTGTCGCGCGTTATTGCAGGTAACAATATTCTTAATGCCTTGTTTATGGTCGTCGCCGCGGTGTTAGGCGCAATATTACTTGGTAACGGCATGACCATTCCTCAATTCTTCTTACTGGTGGCGATTCTTAATGCCTTAGTCGCTATCTATATTTTCACTCTGGTACCCGAATTCTTGATGCGTTTTCTGGTTTGGATTCTGATTCACACCATTTATCGCGTGCGCAAAAAGGAGCTGGATAAAATTCCTGATGAAGGTGCCTATGTCCTGGTATGCAACCATGTCAGTTATGTGGATGCATTAATCATTGCAGGCTCTATTCGCCGACCCGTACGCTTCGTGATGTACCATAAAATTTTTAAGATTCCAGTTTTAAGCTTTATTTTTCGTACAGCTAAAGCAATTCCTATCGCCGGGGCCAACGAGGAGAGAGAGCTACTGAATAAAGCCATGTACCAAATTGCTGAAGCACTCGATAATGGTGAAGTTGTCTGTATTTTCCCAGAAGGAAAGCTAAGCACTGATGGCGAGATGAATGACTTTAAGTCTGGAATTGAGCGTATAATCGAAACGACTCCTGTTCCAGTCATTCCTATGGCGCTACAAGGTCTATGGCAAAGTCTATTCAGCCGTAAAACGGTTAATAAGTTTATCGATCGTTTAAAACGCTTAAGAACAAAGGTAACATTAGTGGTTGGCGATCCGATCGAACCTGGAAAAGTTTCCAAAGAATATTTACAGGAAGTGGTTAGTGAACTTCGCGATAACAAACCTTAATAGGATTTATACAGTATGAAAGTTTTAAAGTACGGTTTCATCTTTATTGGCACTCTTTTCTTGATACTGGTTGCCATAGGAATTTTCAAACGAGATTTTGATAGTAAGGCTAGCGTGACTATCGAGGCGCCGGTGCAACAGGTTTTTGCTGTCTATAACAATCCACTCTTATTGAATCATTGGCTGGCAGAATTCCACTCCCTGGAGAATGTTAGCGGTTCTTTGAATGAAGTAGGCAGTGAGTGGACTATGAACTACAAATCGGCCGAGGGTAACTTAATTAAGATGCAACATACTTTGACTTCCTATGTGGCTAATCAACAAGTTGGTTATGACTATGCTAATGAATGGCTAACCGGTCAGACGATGGTTACTTTTGAAGCGGTGGACGACAAGACAACTAATGTCACCATGGTGCAACAGTATTCAGGCAAAGGCATCGTGCAAAATGCGATTTTATTTTTAATTCAGGGAAGCATTGAAGAGGTCAATCAGGACAATCTTGAAAAACTCAAAAAACTGATTGAAGGGACCTCTCCTGACGAACTCAATGGCGAAGTCGATTATTAGATTGTTAATAGAGCTTTAAACTTTTAAATAAAAAGTAACAGGTCCATCATTGATGAGATGGACCTTCATATCAGCTCCAAACTGGCCGCACTCAACTTTGTCATATTGATTACGCGCCTGTTCAACAAAATAACCAAATAACTCTTTGCCTTGTTTTGGTGGTGCGGCTGAAGAAAAGCTTGGACGCAAACCACTATGTGTATCGGCTGCAAGAGTAAATTGCGGTACCAAGAGCAAACCACCGCTCACATCCTGTAAAGATAAGTTCATCTTACCCTCCGCATCTCCAAACACGCGATACTTCAAGATACGCTGGAGCAGCTTATCAGCAGTGACCTGGTCATCATTTTTCTCAACACCCAGTAAAACCATCAGTCCCTGATCGATTGCCCCAATCGTTTTACCATCGACAACCACTTTAGACTCCAACACACGTTGCAATACAGCTATCATCCGTTACTTACTCAATTCTTATTAATTATTGTTTTCTTGCCCACCATCGTCCTCATAAATCATATCTTCATCATCGACACGCTCTATAATCACACGACCATCTTCCCCTACTCGTTCTTCAAGATTCATATCTTCTTTGACGGTAGCGTATGCTGTCTTAATACATTCTGATTGCACTTCTGCAGTAAGCTCTTGCCCACTTATGCAGCGATCAAATTCATACTGCAAAGCCTCTTCAACAGTGGCATCAAGCATCTGTGCGCGATCTGGCTGACCACCGAATAAATAACTCAAGGCCTTAAGTGCATCGGTACCTTGTGTGGTGGTGCAAGCAGTTATAACAACCAGTGAGACGCACAGTGTCAGCGATTTAATCTGATTCATAGATGACCTTTTTGTAATTTATGGTGTATCTGATTGGCTTGATTGCAAATGGTTGCAATTATTTTAGCCCTCTGCAAAAAGTGTAACGATTTTATTGAGTTATTGCTAACTCATTCACCTAATTTGATCATCACAGACATAAAAAAGCCGCTAACTGCTAAGCAGATAACGGCTTTATAAAGGTCTTTTAAAACTTAAGACGCTTTCGGTGGACGACTCGCACGCTTACGATCAGTTTCCGACAAGTGCTTTTTACGCAATCTGATACTGTTTGGCGTCACTTCAACCAATTCATCATCATTAATGAACTCTAATGCCTGCTCTAGAGTCAACTTAACTGGCGGAGTCAAAACCTGTGCTTCATCAGTACCGGAAGCGCGTACGTTGGTTAACTGTTTGCCTTTCAGGCAGTTAACCGTCAAGTCATTCGAGCGGCTATGAATACCGACAATCTGACCTTCGTACACTTCGTCACCGTGCTTAGCAAACAAACGACCGCGCTCTTGCAAGTTAAACAAGGCGTTAGTCAAAGCTTTACCGGTCATGTTGGCAATAAGTACGCCACTGGCTCTTTGTCCAATATCGCCACCTTTATGTAGTCCATAATGGTCAAACGAGTGATACATCAAACCAGAACCGGAGGTTAGTGTCATAAACTCAGTTTGGAAACCAATCAAACCACGGCTTGGCATCATAAAGTCTAAACGAACTCGGCCTTTACCATCAGGAGACATATTGGTTAACTCCGCTTTACGGGTACCCATACGCTCCATAACACTGCCTTGATGCTGCTCTTCAACGTCAATGGTCACAGTTTCGAATGGCTCTTGGAGCTTGCCATCAATCGTTTTAAGAATTACTTCAGGACGAGAAACTGCAATCTCAAAACCTTCGCGACGCATATTCTCAATTAAGATACCTAAATGCAGTTCACCACGGCCTGAAACTCGGAACTTATCCGGGTCATCAGTTTCTTCCACACGCAAAGCAACGTTGTGTACTAATTCTTGTTGCAAACGCTCAAGAATATTGCGTGAAGTAACATATTTACCTTCTTTTCCAGCAAACGGTG
Source organism: Kangiella koreensis DSM 16069 (assembly GCF_000024085.1). Taxonomy (NCBI): domain Bacteria; kingdom Pseudomonadati; phylum Pseudomonadota; class Gammaproteobacteria; order Kangiellales; family Kangiellaceae; genus Kangiella; species Kangiella koreensis. Next base: position 2,477,035 of record NC_013166.1, read on the forward strand.
AGGTGTTGACCTGGAAGGTCATGGTTACGGTTGGCTCATCAACAGACAAAGGTGGTAATGCTTCTACGGCGTTTTGATCACAAATCGTGTCAGAGATTTTCAACTCGCCTAAACCAGTAATGGCAATGATGTCGCCAGCATCAGCTGAATCGACTTCATGGCGGTCAAGACCAAGGTAGCCTAGTACCTGGCCTACTTTGCCATTACGTTTAGTGCCATCAGCACTGACAATAGTAACCTGCTGATTTTGTTTTACGCTACCACGGCTCACTCGGCCAACACCAATAACACCTACGTATGAGTTATAGTCCAGCTGCGAAATTTGCATCTGGAAACCACCCTCGGCATTGGCTGGTGGTGGTGCAACATTGTCGACAATCGCTTCAAACAATGGTTGCATATCAGTGCCGGTCGTTTCTGCATCACGACTCGCCCAGCCGTTCAGGGCTGACGCGTAAACCACTTCAAAATCCAATTGATCATCAGTAGCACCTAAGTTATCGAATAGGTCAAAAACCTGATCCATAACCCAGTCAGGACGAGCGCTTGGCTTATCAATCTTGTTGATGACCAAAATCGGCTTCAATCCTTGTGCAAACGCTTTTTGCGTAACAAAGCGTGTTTGCGGCATCGGGCCTTCGGCAGCGTCAACCAACAATAAAACTGAATCCACCATCGACATCACACGCTCAACTTCACCACCGAAGTCAGCGTGTCCAGGGGTGTCGACGATATTAATACGATAGTCATTCCACTTAATGGCTGTGTTCTTCGCCAAAATGGTAATGCCGCGCTCTTTTTCCAAGTCGTTAGAGTCCATCACACGTTCTTGAGGGCCTGCGCGGTCGCCCAAAGTGCCTGATTGCTCCAACAGCTTATCAACTAAAGTTGTTTTACCGTGGTCAACGTGGGCAATAATCGCAATGTTGCGTAACTTATCGATCATAAATTTCTCAAAGGTGAAAAAATGGCGCATATTCTATACTAGATAGCGCCATTCGCACAGAAAATAGTCAGTTTAATTAAAAGAATTCTACAGTGGTTACGACGGTTAACCTAAAACATGATAAATAACAGTTAGATAGGAAGATCAAATCAGATTGTGAATGCAATGATTTTCAACAGGTTTCTACTGACAATCAGAACTAATTCTATTTCTTCCCTCGGTTTTGCTTTGATAAAGCAATTTATCGGCCTTAGACACCAATTGGTGGTAGCTGATATTAAAGTCCTCTTTCAAACTAAACACCCCAATACTTACGGTTAAACTAATATTCTCCCCATCAACGGCCACTTTATGGTTCTCAATATCTTTCCTTAGCTGTTCAAGCATCCTGCAATGTTTATCAGTGTTTCCTCCTGTTAACAGCACTACAAACTCCTCCCCACCGTAGCGTGCATAAAAGTCCGTCTCACGCAGAAAGACCTTCTTTAACTCCTTTGCAACCATCACAATACACTCATCACCAACCACATGCCCCCAGGTATCATTAACTCTCTTAAAATGATCTATGTCGAGCATTGCAAAAGTTAGTGCTGTTCGATTTCGGCACGCAAGCTTGAATGCCTCATTTGCCGCCGCCTCAAATCCACGTCGATTGTATATTTTAGTTAGCTCATCCTCGACACTCATCTTCTCAAGCCTTTCATTCATCGCGATAAGCTCAGATGTTTTTGCAGCAACCTCTTCCTTTAAATTTTCTTGGTATTCTAAAGTTAATTGCTGCGCCTCACGTAGCTGATAGCGAACAGACTCTACTTCTTTGCTGGTATAAATTGAATTCGGTTCTTGAACAATAACTTTATGTGCGGCAAAGCTTTTTACTATTCCCACCAAAGGGTCGGTAATTTGCTTTGATAAACGACGTGTAAAGACCAGTCCTAAAATTGAAATAAGAAACAGGGCGACCATAAGTCGATAAAAATTCTGCTTATAAAAGCCTATTAACTGGCTCGCGTCAGCTAAGGCATATATATTCCAGCCCTGCTTTGAGTCTTCAAAATGATACAGGTAGTTACCAGTAGAAAGCGTCAACACTGGCAAGGTATTGGTAAAAGTTATGGTCTCGTCAACAGGCTCAAATCGACTCAAATTTTCTAATCCTAGTCCATCAGATGCGTAAACTATGCTGTTATTGCTATCCGTTACAATCAAATAGCTTACTCGTCCCTCTTTATTATCAGAACCATCGAATTGGGGCAAGTCCAAAGATCCTTGGACAATCCCTTTAAAATCGCCATTGCGTAATAATGGCGAGCTTATAGCTACTATTGGTGCATGTCCAAATCCTCGACCTTTAAAAGCTGTTGAAATGAAATTTTGTTCGGTTTTTTTAGCCACATAAAAATAGCTACGGTCAGTAACTATTCTTTCACTGGCTGGTAACTGAGTTATTTTATCAAACGCAGTTTTAGGTGAACCATGAATAATACTTCCAGAAGCATCAGCTATGAGCATTGTGAGAAACCCTTCATAGGTGCTGTTCCACTTTTCTAATAGTTCTCGAGTTTTGGTTTCATCCAGTTGAAACTCAACTAATAGTAGCGCCAAACTATCGATTGCATCTCTATGGTGTTGGACATGGCTCTCTATTGAGTCGACATGATTTTCTGCCTTTATCTTTAATAGCTGAGAAATCTGTTTTTCGGCATTATCAGCAGAGCTATCAGATAGAATTAAAGCAACAATCAATGATGGAAGCGCGATACTTATCAGTGAAACCTCAAATATTCGGCTCGACAGCTTTAACGTTGTCCGGGTATAGTTTTTCGAGTACCATGACGCTGGAGCGAAGGGTCTCACCAAAGAAACAATTGAGACGATCAGTATGCCATTAAGCGCCTGTTTGAGTAGAACGACATGAGCAAAGTCTTGCGTACTGACCTCATAAATAAACACGATGACCAAGTATGTAATGGGCAACCCAATCAAGAGCCAAAAGAGCAAATCTGCTACTAATAAGACGATCTCTTTTTTTAAGAGATAATGTAAAACCAGTATTTCTAATATCGAAACAGCAAAAAACCATGGATTACCGGTAGTGATATACAGTCCTAAAGAGCCCAGTATCGATGCCATAAGTGCTGGGGATAAACCTCTGGTGACCAAGCAAAAAATGACAAAAAATTCACCAAGATGCAAGCTCAAATTACCATAAACAGGCAAAACAAAATAAAGATTAGCAATTAATGCTAACGCCCCATATACCAATCCTGAAATATATTGGTTCATAACTCTCCTGTTAACCTGCTCCCATCATTTAGCTTTATTTACTTTCTACTGCTTTTCCATGGTCAATTGATTTCGACCATTTTCCTTACTTTGGTATAGAAGTTTGTCCGCGTTAGAGACTAGCTTATCATAACTAATATTTAAATCTTCGACGATACTGTATGCACCAATGCTCACTGTGATCGAAATAATTGTGTCTTCATAGTAGACTTCATGGTTGGCAATGTTAGTCCTCAGCTCTTCAAGCATTCTTTTATGAACATCCACATCTCCGCCAGCAATAAATACTACAAACTCTTCACCACCATAACGCGCTACAAAATCAGAATCGCGCTTGAATCGCTTTTTCATTTCCTCCGCAACCATAATAATGCATTGATCACCAGCGCTATGCCCCCACTGGTCATTCACATTCTTAAAATGATCAATGTCGAGTATCGCTAACGTTACAGGAGTAGCGTGGCGTATCGACACTGCAAAAGCATTTTTAGCATTCTGATTGAAGCCGCGGCGGTTATAAATCTGAGTTAACTCATCCTGCACACTAACCACTGCTAACTTTTCATTTGCTTCGCGAAGCTCCTTTGTTTTTTCCTCAACTTGTTGCTGTAAGGTTCTTTGATATTCCAACATAAAGAACTGCGCCTGCTGCAACTGATCCCGAACTGATTCAATTTCTGCGCTACTGTAAACAGAGCGTGACTTTTGAGGTATAGGATCGTTTGCGGCAAAATGCTTTACAATATTTTCTAATGGTCGAGTAATTTGTTTGGAGAACCTTCTAGTTACCAGCAAGACAATAGAAGCAATGATCAACAAGCTAACAATCAAGCGATAAAAATCACTTCTATAGGCATCAATCAATGTATCCGGAGTACTTAATGTAAAAATTCTCCAACCACTGTCCGTAATGCTTTTTTTGTATAAATAAAAACTATCATTTAATGCTAATAGAGGAAGTGTTTCGGTATATACCTGCTCTACCTCTTCCACCTTAAACTCGGTTAACCGCTCAAGTCCTAAAGCATCAGAGGCGTAAACCAATTGCTTCTTCGCATCAGTAACAACCACTAAAACATCAAGTGCTTCTGAACCACTTTCGAATTTTTTAAAGTTTGCTAAGTTCAAGGTCGCCTGCACAATCCCTGCAAATGCATCGCTTTCATAATAAGGAGCGGTAATTGCCACTATAGGGTCATTACCGTAGCCTCTTGCCTGGAACACATCCGATATATAATGAGTATTCCTCGAAAGAGGTACTTGATAATAAAGTCTATCATCAACCATCTTTTCTTCTCTTGGCAACTCCCTCAATGTTTTCTCAAAGTCTTCAGGGGCTCCATGGGTTACAAACCCAGTATGATCGGTTATCAGCATAGAGAATACATCTGGATACTGGCTATGCGAGTCCAATAATAATTCTAGTTTGTGGTTACTGTCATAGATTTGCCAGCTGAATGTGTTGGCCAAGTTATCAACCATCCTCTGATGAAATGTTAAATGGTTATTGGTAATTTCAGCGTAATGCTCTGCTTGTACTCCCAACAATTCACTAACCTGTTCCTCTGCAATCTTAGCCGCATTGTTAGACAGAATTAAAGTTATCACCAACGATGGTAAGACAATGCTAATCATCGACAACTCGAATATCCGGTATGATAGCTTTGGCAGCTTGACTTTAACTTCCAGATTACTCCAGCGACGCGGTATGAATGGTAAAAGTAGTGAAGCTGCCGATACCACTATCACTCCGTTCAGCAGCTGCTTCAACATGATGACCTGGATAAAGTCACTGGATGATATGCCATAAAAAACGGTTACAAATCCATAGGTAATTGGAATACCGATCAGCAACCAATAGACGATGTCTGCAATCAGCAACACCCAACCTCTGCGACTCAGTAAGTATAAAACCAGGATTTCAATTAATGAATTGATGAAAAAGGCGGGGTTATGAGTCTCAATATAAAGACCTATTGAGCCTATTAAAGCCGCCAATGCAGCAGGCTTTAGTCCTCTTGTTATAAGACAGAATATGACAAAAACTTGCCCAAAGTGCAGGCTAAGATTGCCATAAAGATGGGCTATGAGATAACTATTGAATAACAAAGCGATCAGGCCATACGTCAATGCATAGCCCAATTCAGTAACTATTTGCTGTTTTTTGGTTCTAGTTTCCAGAATTGCCTCCTGTTGCTAGCACTCCCATAGTAACCTAATCTTTTGATTTACCAAACTTTTTTTGACTTTTTGCCAAGTCATAACATCCCCCTTTAGGTGTTATTTTCAATTTTAAAGGCTTTTAGCCGTTCAGCCTTTGCCTCCAATGGCTTGCTAATATATAATCCCTGTCCATTTTTTGAACACCCTTTAATACTTAACTTATTGATTTTCTAACTATGACTCAAGCTAACTCTGCACAAAACTCGACTACAGCCCCACAAAAACAGCGTAAAGCCGTTGCCTTAATATCCGGCGGCCTGGACTCTTTGCTTGCTGCAAAAGTGATCCAAGAACAAGGTATTCACGTTGAGGGCATTAATTTCTATACAGGCTTTTGTGTCGAGGGCCATACCCACGCCATTCGCAAAAAAGACAAAGATAAGCAGAAACGGAATAACTCATTGTGGGTTGCAGAACAGCTTGGCATAAAACTCCATATCATTGATATCTCGGAGGAATATAAAGATATAGTGCTCAACCCAAAACATGGCTATGGCGCCAACCTCAATCCGTGCCTGGATTGTAAGATCTTTATGGTCAATCAAGCTCAAGCTTGGGCCTGGGCCGAAGAGAATGGCTTTGATTTCATAATCACAGGCGAAGTGATCGGTCAGCGCCCCAAGTCACAGCGCAAAGAAACAATGCCCATTATTGCTCGCGAATCCGGCGCAGATGACCGACTGTTACGCCCTCTGTGTGCAAAAAATCTGATGCCTACTCTCCCCGAGCGTGAAGGATGGGTTGATCGTGAACAACTCTATGGTTTCTCTGGGCGTAGCCGAAAACCTCAATTTGAATTAGCAAAACAATTTGGTTTCGAGGATTTTGCACAACCAGCCGGTGGCTGCTGCTTCTTAACCGATGCAAATTACTCTGCCAAACTTGCCGATCTCTGGGAAGCGCGTGGTGAAAGACGTTACGAACTGGACGATATTATGCTATTAAAAGTTGGACGCCATATCCGCCCCAAACCAAACTTCAAGCTTATTGTTAGCCGCGAAGAAGGGGAAAATAACTTCTTAACCGGTTATAAAAAACAATTTACCAGCATCCACACCGTCAGCCATGGTGGACCCTTGACCTTACTTGACGGCGCTTTTGACAAAGAGGACATTAAGTTGGCAGCACAAATAACAGCGCGCTACTCTGGTGGTAAAAGCGCTGAATCGGTAACCGTTCAGGTAGAAAACTATAATGGCACTTCATATGTCATGGATGTCCCGCCAATGGCAGCGCATGAAGTCAAAGAGGAATGGCACGTATGAGCACAAACCATAAGCTAGATTGCTCAAACCTGTTGTGTCCAATGCCGGTTATAAAAACGCAAAACGCACTAAAAGAATTAAACGAGGGAGATATACTGGAGGTCACCTGCACCGACCCAGGTACATTAAGCGATATCCCCACCTGGTGCCGTATTAACCAACAAGAAGTATTAGAAACCATTGAACATGACAGAACAATCATCTTCACGATAAAAAAAACCGCTAATTAGCGATTTCTTACGGCCTGATGCTCTAGCCAGAATATTTAAACCAGCAATTAAAAGCTACGGTGATTCTATCTGACTCACCAAAGTAAGGCTTTACCTCGTGCAACAACCATGATGGAAATAATACCAACTGCCCTTCCTGTAATTGAACGAGCTTGTTCCCCCTACTAAATTGCCCTCCTAAATTTGTACAGGCCTTATCGATAAAACTCGTCGTACTAATATGTGGTGAAATAAAATTTAGACCACCACTATCGGGGTCATCATTCATTTTATCTCCAGCCTTTACGCAATACACTCCGGACCAAGAAGCCATAGGGTGGTTATGAATACCAAAGTATCCTCCTTTCTTTGTAATATGATACCAACTCTCGCTAGCGATATGTAACTTGCGAAGAGTATCCATATCATACTGATTTAATGTACCTATAAATTGATATAGTTGCGCCCAGCAGAATCTTTGTAGCTCTTGTACGCAATCATCTTTCCAATTAAACAAATCAAAAGAACTTTCAAATACCTCCTTGTTTTTAGTAACAAAACCATGTTGATCTATCTCACTGTTAGCTGCTTTATGCCGGAACAGTTTAGCCAGTTCATTGTTCAACTCGTTATGATCTGGATTATGAGCCACCCCCAATGGAACAGAGAACATTGGTATAATTTCATTTTTTAGTATATTCATTTATTGATATCTTTCTTATACTGAGCTTTATTTGAAATAAATACTATCTCTAACTGTTAGCCTTGGTCAAATTTTAACAATAAATCTTTCCTCTCATAAAATACCAAAACAAAAGAAGAATAAACTATAACTTACCATCAGAAACATCATCTATATACATAACTGAAGTCTATTTGCCTAACTTTATTACATCTGCTCTACTTTGTTGTATAGTTATAGTTTATAGAATACTTATTGATAATTATGCAACATTGGACAGATTACTGGAAAAATACTAATGCTTTAAACAGTTTTTCGGAAGGAAAACAGGGGCAAGGCTATCAAAAGGATATTGCTGACTTTTGGGAGAATCAATTCAAACAAATAACCCCAAGTGGTACAGTTGTGGACTTAGGGACCGGTAACGGTGCTGTTGCTGTATTAGCTTGGCTATTCTCCAAAAACAACCAACTAGACTGGAATGTAATTGGAATTGATGCTGCCAATATTGATCCTCGCAAGCTAAATCTAGAAGATAAACTTATTAAACGAAGTTTAAACAACATTGAATTTATAGCGAACACTCCGATCGAAACAGCACCCTTTCAAGCTGGAAGTATTGATGCTTTTATTTCTCAATTCGCTTTTGAATATTCAGATTTAAAAAAATCTCTTCAGCATTGCTTCAACTGTCTAAAACCCGGGGGTATAATTTCAATAATATCTCATCATCCAAAATCCCATATATCATATGACAGCTTAATTGGTGAGAAAGTTATAAGGTACATTCTCGAAGAATCACCAGCCTTCATGCAAACTGATCTGTTATTAGATATTGCTCTCCAACAAACCCAAGCCGGGCAGATGCATAATTGGACCAAAAACCCTCACAAGCAAGTTATAAATACGACTCTTCACTGGATCTTTGCACAATTAACTGATAAATATAGCGCAGACGCCGATGCGGAATATTGGTGCAAATTAACCATTGGCCAAATTGTAAATATCCTAAAACAGGTTGGTACAATTGATCCTCTTCAATTAAAGAGACACCTTCAACAGCTTTATCACAACCTTGTATCTCATAGGTTAAGACTCCAAGATCAAAACAATGCCTGCCTTTCAGAAACGCGACTCGAACAAATAGAGGAGCACTGCAAGACGAACGGGATATCTTTAAAAGTTGAAGAGTTTTATATTGAGGGTAAGCTATTTGCTTTTCATTTAATTATGCAAAAATAGCTTTGATGTTATCTTATATTGAAGAATAATTGAGCCTGCGTTTAACGCTGGCCCAATTAATACGTTGTTCCAATGCGCTCTCAGTATTCCCAACCTTCAAGGCTGCCATAAGCTTCAAGCTTACTAATTAAGGGTTGTAACTCATTTCGATAGTTCTTCCACATCCCAATTGAACTTGAGTATACTTTCTGCCTAACTTGACTGGCACTTGCTGTCGCTGTTGGCTGTTTATTTTCATGGAAATCTAGACAAGATTCTTCCCAGTCAAGCCCACAAAATTCAATAACGCTTCTAGCAGTAACCTCAAGATTATTAACTAGGTCTTCATATCTAACCGTTTTTACAACCCCAGGCAGAACTTTTTCCCAATGAGACATTAATAACTGATGCTGATAATAATATTCAGCTAATTCCTCTAAATCATATGAGAACTGATAGATATCAGTAAATAATTGCTTATAAACGGAGTAACATACATCAAGCGGATGCCTTTCTAGTATTAATATTTTTGATTGAGGCAATGCTAAATGGATAAGACCAGCATACACTGCGTTGTGCGGGAATTTATCTACAAAACATTTAGTTTTGTGGCCAACCGCTCGACAAGTAGTTAAGTATTTCTCTCCTAACTCATGAAAATCTAAATGGGTGGACTCTGGAACCATTTCACTCCGGGAAAAGTCCGGATTTAGCTTTAATTTTTCCACACCTGCGCTCATAAAACGTATAAAATGAGGTAACTCGCCAGCTGAGGACACTTTACCGTGACTACTCACAATTCTTTCTAGTAACGTTGTTCCCGTTCTAGGCAAACCAACGACAAAGATCGCTTCTTTAGATTCATTACTCTGCTTCTGGCTTTTTGATAGCGCTTTTATGACTTCTTCACTATATGTTTCGCGCAAAGCAATCAATGAATCAATGTCATCTCTGAAGTCATATTTCAGACTTTTCCTGAATATCTCCGCCCCTCTCTCTCTTGCTTTGAAGCTTTCTTCATAACTCTCACAATCTTCTAGCTCTTTTGCCAATGCGTAAAAACCTTTGGCTTTTGTTACTGGGTCTTGAATAGTCTTATTTGTTAATGCCTTTAGCTCTTCTATATTATTCCTTGATTGACTCATTTTCTTTAGGCTACTACGAAAAAAATGCACCTCACAATCAAACTCATTACCCCTGAGCGCCTTAGTTGCTAAGTGATTAGCCTCATCTAAATCTCCAATAAAGAGCACAGCATTGGCCAGTGCTAGCATTATCTCAGGATTATTGGGATCTAACTCCAAGGCTTTTCTGTAACACGCTTCTAGCTCTTTATACTTTTGGTGTCTATTAAAAAAAGAGGCCAAAGTCATAAAAAACCTCTTATCTTTTATATTATTTTCTTTAAGTTCCACAGATAATCTTAAGGATTTTTTCAGCTCTCCCATTCTTTCAAGTAGCAAAACTTTGTGGAGCTTAAAGCGCAACTGCCCAGGTTCTAATCTAATAGCCTTATTAATAGCAACTAATGCTTCGTCATAACGTCCAACTTTATCTGCGATGAATGATTTTGTCATCCATGCATCAGCAAACTTAGGAAACATTTTGATTAACTGTAGACATAAATCCCAAGCCTCTCCCAGCTGATTCGAGTTTATTAAGAAATGTACCTTTTGAATGAGTTGATTTGCCGAGGGTAAATATTGTTGCATGTGACACCTTTATAATCAGGTTATTAATATAATAAAGCCTACGGCTTTAACTCTATAATTAAGGTCCTAATGGTATAGCTACTAACAACCACAATACAAGCATGAAACTCACTTATTAAATACTTAGTCTAAGTCTAATCTATTTATTTTTACTGTTTAAACCAAGAAATGGATATTCTTTAAAATTGATTCATGACTATTGTGGTTAGTATGAGGTAAGAAGTGTTGTATGAGTTATTAATATACGTATTTATTTCGTCCTAACACAATTTCCTTTGTGTTAAAAAAAAGGCGAGGAAACCCCCGCCTTTTTTATTTCGCTTGTTAACTTAAACTTAGAAAGTTTGAGTATAACGAACGTAAGCTACACGACCATAGCCGTTATACAAGTAGTAGTTGTAGTCACGGTTATCGAATGGCTCTAAACGTGGAAGTTTTTCAAATACGTTTTGAGCACCCACTGAGATTTGACCATCCCATGAAGTGTTATAGCTAACTTGAAGATCATGAGTAGTCCATGTACCCCAGTTGCCTGTACGTCCAACACGTCCACCTGAAATGCTTTCTACATCAATATATTGACTACCGATTGCATTCACGTTCCATGCAATAGTGAAGTCATTAATGTTATACACGTTTTGCAACGCTGCACGCCATTGTGGAACACCTGGGTCACGAGTTAAGTTACGACCACCGTCTACGCTGTAGTCATGAATCCAAGAAACCTGGAAGTTTGAAGCCAAACGACCCGCATCTTCGAAATCAAAGTTGAAGCGAGTGTTCATATCCACACCATTAGTCTCAAGGTCACCCTCGTTACCATAACCAGTTAGGATTTCAGCAATTGAACCATCTTGTCGACGAGTTACACCCAAACCTGGAGGAATTGGATCACCGGCATCTTCACGTGCTAACAAGTTACCAGAACTAAAGAATGCAATACGATTATCGATTTGAATATCGTAGTAATCTAAAGTGAAGTTAACCCAATCAGTAGGCTGATAAGCCAAACCGAATGCATATTGCTTAGACTGCTCAGACTCTAGGTCAGGGTTAGCAATACGGTATGCATTAATTTGAGTTTCACAATTTGCTGGTAAGTTTTGAGCCAAACATGTTGCAGGATCTCTCACAGCATCAGCTGAGAATGATGTCAGCTGAGTCAAGATATCCAGTGTTGGAGCGCGGAAACCTTCACCATACGACGCACGCAAGGTTAGCTCTTCCATTGGCTGATAACGCATAGATACCTTTGGAGAGAAATCGTTACCGTAATCTGAGTAGTCATCGAAACGGCCTGCAACAGATAGCTCGAAGTCTTCAGTAAATGGAAGCAACGTTTCGAAGTACATTGCATTTACGTCACGGCCACCGCCTGCAGAGTTACCTGCTGAACCACCAACCTGACCAGCCTCTGATTGCGCGTCATATTGGTCAGAGTAGTACTCTTCACGACGATCAGCACCAACAAACATCTGAATAGCGCCACCATCTAGCTCACCTAGATCAAATGCTGCAGAAGCTGCAACTTCATCAAAGTTGAAGTCACTTACACGTAGAATTGTAATAGCTGAACCGCTTAGCACATTAGCAGGGTTGTCAAATGGGTTTTGAATGTCATAACCGTAGTATTCGCTTTCACCCACGAAAACACCACCTGAATCGTAACCAGGGTTAAACTCGTTTACGAAATTCCAGGCAATTTGTGCCGCTAAATAGCCATTACCATAATCATATGACTTATTGCGAACACGACGCATATTGAAATCTAACTCTACATCGCCGACAAAACCCGTAGCACCTACTAAGAAGTCAACATTTTCGTTGTCTACTGTATTATCACGGTTACCTAATGCTGCAAAACGGTGGAACATGTGAACATCTGTCTGCGCACCGACTCTAGCCGCATCGTATGCAACCGCATTTGGGTTGTTAACAGTGTCATACATCCAAGCATCTGGGTTAGTCGGGTTGTTGTAACTATCGCTACTAATTGCATAGCCTTGGAAATAGTTAGTATCAGGGATTGGTGCATAACGGCCAAATGATTGGTTCTTAGCAACAGTTGCGTTTGAGTACAACTGCCAATCATCATTAATCATGTGGCTTGCTTTCAAATATAAAGATTCATTCGTAGTTGAAGCTTCATTTGCGTTGGTCGCATTGAAGTTATAACCACAGAAGTCACCAATTTCAACGTAGTTTTCGCCTTCACAACCGCCAGGTATCGCTTGGTAAGGGTTAGAAAAGTCAGATCTTCTCCAGTTATTACCATACCTAGATAATGCTGGCTGAGTCCATGGGAAATCACGCTGGAAAACAATTTCACGCTTGTTCCAAGAAACACCACCTAGCAAGCTAGTTGTATCGTTCGATGAACCGAAGACCAAACTACCTGCTTCACGCTCACCACCTTCTGCTGGAACGCTTGGCTCAGCTTTTTGCAAACTAATTTCTGCGCCATTGTAATCTTTACGAGTGATTACGTTGACAACACCACCGATTGCATCAGAACCGTAGATCGCTGATGCACCATCAGTCAAAATCTCAACACGCTCAATTGCGCCCATTGGGATTGAGTTCAAATCCTGGCTAGAACCAGTTGATGGTGACATAGTCAAACGACGGCCATCAACCAATACTAATGAACGAGATGAACCAATACCACGTAGGTCAATCATCGCAACACCCTGCGCTGAAGAACCAGACTGTGGACGGAATGAACCTGTTGTATTAAAAGTTGTGTTACGAAGTAATTCGGCTGCTGAAATCTCACCAGAAAGTTCGATTTGCTCACGAGTAATTACAGTAACTGGGTTTGCACCTTCAACGTCAGTTCTTTTTAAACGAGAACCTGTTACAACAACCGTTTCTGCGTCGTCAGCTTCTTCTTCTGCAGCGAAAGTAGCTGGCGCAGCAACAGCCATTGAAGCTGCGAAGCCGCTATATAAAGCGTACTTAACTGCTTTAGCTATCATTGTCTTGTTAGTCATAAAATCCTACCTATAGATAAGTTGGTAAATTTTCTTTCTTTTTACCCAAAACCACATTTTGTCGTGCCACAATAAAGTACCACGGCCAAACACAGCCTTGGAGAATGCTATAGTTATCATAATTTTCTATAGTTGGTCAACAAGTTTTACATTTAAGTTACTATAGTGATAGACCTTGTTTTCCCTTACAGGGGCTGCTCTAGAGCTTAATATTCACCCTCAAAAAATAATTAACTTTGTCTCTTTTTTGACCAGCATAAAATCACTTCTGGTTTGTTTTTCCCATATCATGGAGTTTTGCTGACCTTTCACACAATTGCACCAGTTTGGTGCGTGAGCTTTCCTATTTCCTTCTTTTACTATTAGTTATAATTTTATGACCTGCTTATAATACACACCATCAAATTCTTTTTGACACACTGGAGCTAGAGTAATGTCAGTTGAAAACGTTCTTAAAATGATTGAAGAAATGGATGTTAAGTTTGTCGACCTTCGCTTTACCGATACAAAAGGTAAAGAACAGCACGTCACGATTCCTGCGCGCTTAGTTGATGAGGAAATGCTTACCGAGGGCAAGATGTTTGACGGCTCTTCAATTGCCGGCTGGAAAGGCATTAATGAGTCGGACATGGTGTTAATGCCAGACGCTGAATCTGCGGTTATGGATCCTTTCTTTGAAGATACTACGCTAAATTTGCGTTGTGATATTTTAGAACCGTCAACCATGACTGGTTACGATCGTGACCCACGTTCTGTTGCACGTCGCGCAGAAGAATACTTAAAATCAACGGGTATCGCTGATACTGCATACTTTGGCCCAGAGCCAGAGTTCTTCATGTTTGAAGATGTGCGTTTTAAAACAGACATGAGTGGTTCATTTGTTAAAATCGACGATCCAGAAGCGGCATGGAACTCTGACAAAACTTACGAAGGCGGTAACTATGCTCACCGTCCGCGTGTAAAGGGTGGTTATTTCCCAGTACCTCCAGTCGACTCATCACAAGATATTCGTTCGCAAATGTGTTTAGTGATGGAGCAAATGGGTTTGCGAATTGAAGCGCACCACCATGAAGTGGCAACTGGTGGTCAAAACGAAATCGCGACTGAATTTAATACGCTAATGAAAAAGGCTGACGAAGTTCAGATCCTTAAATATGTGATTCATAACGTTGCGCATGCCTATGGCAAAACAGCCACTTTCATGCCAAAGCCAATCGTTGGTGATAATGGTACCGGAATGCACGTTCATATGTCTTTGGCTAAAGATGGCAAGAACCTTTTTGCTGGTGACAAATACGCTGGTCTTTCTGAAGAAGCATTGTATTACGTTGGTGGCATTATTAAGCATGCTCGCGCGCTTAATGCGATTACCAACCCATCAACTAACTCCTTCAAGCGCCTGGTTCCTGGTTTCGAAGCTCCGGTTATGTTGGCTTACTCAGCCAAAAACCGCTCAGCATCAATTCGTATTCCGCATGTAACCAGCGCTAAAGCTCGTCGTATCGAAGTTCGCTTCCCTGACCCTATGGCTAACCCATATCTGGCATTTACTGCACTAATGATGGCGGGCTTAGACGGTATTCAAAACAAGATTCATCCTGGAGATGCTATGGATAAAGACTTGTATGATTTACCAGCAGAGGAAGCAAAAGCTATTCCAACCGTAGCTAAATCATTAGAGCAAGCACTTGATGCACTTGATGCAGACCGTGAGTTCTTAACTCGCGGCGGCGTCTTCTCCGATGACATGTTAGATGCATATATTGATCTGAAACGTGCTGATATCGAGCGTTTGAACATGACAACTCATCCAATTGAGTTTGATATGTACTACAGCTTGTAATCAGATGCTAAGCAACATACAAAGCCCAGCACAAGCTGGGCTTTTTTATTTTGACACCGAGCACTAACTGACTAATACTTTGTCTAATCAGTAAATGATTTACAGGGAGATTTTAATGTCACTTAAAGTTTCATACTTATTCAACGTTTTTATTCTGATAGTAAGTTGCTCTTGGCTTACATCAGCTGATGCCACCGTACTCTATAAAAAAGTCGACAAAGATGGCAAAGTCACATACACCGATAAGCCTGGTGATGATGCCGAAGCGATAACCGTTCACACTGATCGCAATGTCGTGTCAACACCTCGAATGAACTCAGGCAGCCCACAACAATCCACCGATAGCGAAGAAGAAAATGAAGGCGCAGCCTATGAAGTTTTCGCTATTGACAGTCCAGCTGATGACCAAGGGGTTCGGGCAAATGATGGTTCGTTAACTATAGTCGTCGGCATTTCTCCGCAGATACAACCTAATCACAGCATTCGTATGCATATGGATGGTATGCAGGTTGGTCAAGATCAGAAGATTCCTTATTTCAATTTAGCAAATATTGACCGCGGTACTCATGAGTTGGTGGCTATGGTCATTAATGACGAAACACAAGAGATCGTACAGACTAGTAAATCCGTAACCTTCCACTTATTGAGAACATCGATTTTAAACCGCTAAAAAACACTTCTTTAATGTTTAACTAAGCAGCGCACCAGAATGGTGCACTGCTGGTTTTAGCCTGTTATACTAAGCTACTTCTCTGCCAACGAACCCTGCAATGAATACCAAAGCTCTGCTTGATCAGCTTTCCACAGCCGTCATGCTATTCGATACTCACGGTCGCTTTGCGTACCTGAATCAAACTGCAGAGAGCGCCCTGATGACGACTTCCAAAGTCCTGTTAGGGCAACGCTACAGCTATTTCATCGCCAGCGACAGCCTACCGTTACGCGAACTACTAAAAACGCTTAAAGATAATGGTAGCTTTGCTCAGGACGACTTAAGATTAGAGCTACTTAATGGTCGTAATATTATCGCTAACTTCACAGGGCATTGGATTCATCTGGAGAAACCATATCTGTTGGTTGAGTGGCAAGACAGACAAAGTATCAAGCGCTATCAAAACGAACTTGGTATTCTGCAACAAAACCAAACCAATAATAAATTGCTCGCGCAACTGGCACACGAAGTTAAAAATCCGCTGAGTGGTATCGCCGGAGCAGCGCAACTTCTTGCTCAAGAGCTCCCTCCTGAACAGCAAGAGTTTACAGCCATCATTCAGCATGAAATTGAGAGACTTTCTAAACTGGTGGACCGATTGCTTCTTGGCGGAAAAAAAGCTAGCAAAGTATCCCTTAACATTCATGAAATCACCGAACAGGTTTATGACTTTTGTAATATTAACTTGCCGAAAAATATTCAGTTGATGCGAGATTATGATCCAAGCTTGCCCGAGTTAAACATTGCCCCCGAATCTGTTTATCAGGCTTTACTCAATGTGGTTCAGAACGCAGTAGATGCCTGTGCTGAACAAAAGCGAGCGACCATCACCATCAAAACCCGTGCCATCCCCCGCCACAGTATCGGCATAAAACAATATCCTCTTATTATTCGTATTGATGTTATTGATAATGGGCCAGGAATTGACCCTGCTCTTCAACCGAATGTGTTTGTGCCGCTTATTAGTGGTAAACAAAGTAGCGGCCTGGGATTGGGTATCGCACAAAGCCTGATCCAACAGCAAGAAGGCATCATCGAATTTATCAGCGACCCAAGCAGTACCATTTTCTCCATCTACCTGCCGGTGGTGAAAGCTGAGGAAGAAGTAGGATTAATCAACAATGAATGAGCAAGCGACCATACTGGTAGTGGATGATGACAGCTCCATTCGTTGGGTGCTGGCAAGAGCACTACACAATGCCGAGTACAAAGTTATTTCTTGTGATAACGGAACCGAGGCAATTGAGCTGGTTAATACGCACCAGCCCAATATCGTGATCACCGATATACAGATGTCAGGTATGAGCGGATTAGAACTATTGGAAAAGCTCAACCAATCGCATCCTAGTCTGCCGGTAATTATGATCACTGCTTATGCCGATACAGATATTGGCAGCCAAACTCATGACCTGGGTGCATTTGACTACCTACCCAAACCATTCAATATCAATCAAGTTATCAACATTTGCCGTAAAGCCCTTGATAGCCGGCAACCCGATACTTATTTGCCTGCATGGCAACAACAAATCCACAAGACCATTGAGCAACATTACCATCAGGGACAAACTAAAATATTGCAGCAAATTCAAGATGATTTTGAGCGCTTTATCGTGGACAATGCGCTACGCCTTACTCATGGCCACAAACAAAAAGCAGCCAAACTTTTGGGCTGGGGGCGCAATACTTTGACCCGCAAACTTCAACAGTGGCAACAGCAGGACAACGACTGAATGTACCATATCGTTTTATTTGAACCAGAAATTCCGCCAAATACGGGCAATATCATTCGCCTGTGCGCCAACACTGGATTCCAGCTACACTTAATCAAGCCGCTCGGTTTTGAGATAGATGACAAAAAAATGCGTCGCGCCGGACTCGATTATCACGAATGGGCACAAGTTAAAACCCATGAAAACTATCAAGAATTTCTTAATAACGAACAGCCCAAGCGATTATTTGGACTGAGTACCAAAGCAAAGCACTACTTTCATCAAATTGCCTACCAAGATGGTGATTATTTAATGTTTGGTCCAGAAACTCGTGGTTTGCCTAATCATATCCTGAATGATATTGGGGAACAGCTGCTGAGAATCCCTATGCGGCCCGATAGTCGCAGTTTGAACCTTTCCAATACCGTGGCTATTGTAACTTACGAAGTGTTGCGACAGGGAAGTTTTGAGGGGTTTCTGTAAGTGGAATTTTTAACTTTAACCCTAACCTTCAGATTTAAGGTCTCGAGTTAATAATTCATGTGCGGCCTGACGGGCGTCGACGCCTTCATAAATTATGCGATAAATCGCATCGCTGATTGGCATTTCGACCCCTAGTCGCTCCGCCAGCATCTTAACTTCCTTGGCATTACGAACACCTTCTACTACCTGCCCAATGGCATGCTCAGCCTCATCTCTATTAGCACCTTTACCTAAAGCTAAACCAAAACGCCTATTACGCGACTGATTATCGGTACAGGTTAAGACCAAATCGCCCATGCCTGCCATTCCATTGAAAGTTTCCTGCTTTCCGCCTGCGGCAACACCTAAGCGAGTCATTTCAGCCAAACCCCGAGTGATCAAGGCTGTTCTTGCGTTCGCACCATAACCTAGTCCGTCAGCAATTCCAGCACCGATAGCTACTACATTTTTAACCGCACCACCGACTTGAACACCAACGATGTCATCACTGGTATAGACTCTGAAACGCTCATTATGTAAAGCCAAAGCTAATTGCTCAGCAAAGTCGTCATTATTAGCTGCTAAAGTGATAGCGGTAGGCATACCAATAGCCATTTCCTTGGCGAAAGTTGGCCCAGATAAAATGGCGTGTGGCATATTATCGCCTAAAATATTTTTCAGCACATTACCTAACAAATCACCACTATCGGGATCGAGCCCTTTGCTCGCCCATACTAGCTTACTATCTTGGTTTACAAGAGGTTTGATGAGGTACAGTGTATCGCGAAACGCATGACTTGGGACCGCTACAAGAATAATAGGATGATGCTTTAAAGCTACATCAATTTGATCGGTTACTGATAGATTGTCAGGGAAAGCGACATCAGGAAGGTATTTCGTATTCTGTTTTGCCTGCTGCATTTCAACAACATGCTGAGAGTTGCGAGCCCATAACTGAACACTATGGCCATTACGGGCAAGCAAAACTGCCAATGCGGTTCCATAAGAACCTGCCCCAAGAACCGCAAAGGAAAGTTGTGCAGACATTAAGCGTTCGCTTCGCCCTGACCCGCCTGTTGCTGCTGAGCTTGCTGCATAGCCTGCTCATACAAAGCATTAAAGTTAATAGGTTGCAATGTAAAGCGAGGGAAACCACCGCGCGCAATAGTTTCAGAAATGGCTTCACGAACGTAAGGAAGTAATTGTTCACAACAAAAAGTTCTCAACATACGGTTTCTTACTTCATCTTCCAAGCCTTTAATACCGAATACACCACCGTATTTTACTTCTGTGATATAAGCAGTTTTCTCACCATTTTTTGCAGTAATGGTTACTTGCAACTCTACCTCATAACTGTTGTTGTCTAAGTCTTTAACTTTATTATTAAGATTGACATCAATGCTTGGCTTATATTGTTCCAGAAAAATCTCTGGTGAGTTAGGAGCTTCAAAAGAAACGTCTTTTGCGTAAACTGTTTGGATTTGAAGTTGTGCACCTTCTGGAGTATCAACTTTCTGCTCGCTATTATTTCCGATGTTTTGATCTTGTTCTGCCATAATATTCTCTCTTAATTTTTAACAAATCATTCATTGTTGTCTTGCAAAAGTGGTAATAACTCACCCTTGCGGTGTAATGCATACAGGTCATCACAACCACCAATTGCACGTTCATTGATTATTATTTGAGGAACCGTATAACCACCGGTTAAAGACTCCATATGAGCACGAAGCTCAGCATCTCCATCGACAGGAATCTCTTTAAAATCAACCTGTAATTCATTTAATAACGATTTCGCTCTGACGCAGAATGGACAGTAACGAGTGGTGTAAATGGTTACTTGTGACATTGTAGTTCTCAAATATCGTTGGATGTTTTAGCTTAGCCTTTCGCTAAAGGCAAGTTTTCTGTAGTCCAGGACTGAATTCCACCTTTTAGCTTATGTACCTCGGTGAAACCGTGTTTTCTAAGTTGCATTGTAGCATTCCCTGCTTGCACGCCTGCGTTACAGACCATAATGATGGGGGTTCCTTTATGCTTTTCAAGGTCCTTAATCCGATCCTTAAGCTTACCAAAAGGAATATTCATCGAACCTGGGATATGACCCTTGTTGAAATCCGCAATCGCGCGCAGGTCAACCACCACTGCATTCTGCTTGTTGACCATTTGCGTCATCATTAATGGTGTCAATGACTTAGAGCCGCTGGTTGCGGTTTTAATCAAGCTAATAATAATTAGTACAGTAAATGCCAGCCAGGCAGTCCCCAAAACAGGGTGATTACCGTAAAACTCGAGTAGTTGTTGCATCTGCTGATAAGCCTTTGGATTTCACAAAATAGAGACAGCGCATTATACACAAAACAGCACCAAGGCCTAGAGTCTATAAGGATGTCTAATTAAAAATATAGTTGCTTACATGTCAAAATGGAGGCCTGAGCCTCCATTTCTATGGTAAATAGAACAGTCTTCTAAGCTTCGGAATCAACAGCAATAACCTTTAAAGTCGCTCCTTCAAAGCCAACGACCTTTACCTTTTGCCCTTCTGGTAAATCAGGCCCCTCCACGCGCCAGTAGGAGTCTCCGACTCTAACCTTACCGACTCCATTCACAATGGCGTTACTAAGATTAAACTCCCTGCCGATCAAAGACTTGCTACGCTGATTCAATGAACCCGAATCATCATCCTGATCGAGTTTATGTTTTTGGGCGTATTGCTTCCATAAAATTAAACTGGCTACCGACAACACCGAAAAAACAAGCCATTGAATTTCAGGTGGCATCAAGCCAGGCATCAGTAACTGGAAAACACCAACCGCCAATGCACCCAATCCAAACCAGAGTAAAATGGCACCCGGAGCAAATATCTCGAGGATTAATAGCACTAGCCCGAAAACCAGCCAGTGCCAATATTCTACTTGTAGGAAAATCTCCATAGCTACCCCTTACTTTTTGGCAAATGACTCTTTGGCAATCTCAGCAATACCGGCTACCGAGCCAATGACAGAAGTAGCCTCAAGAGGCAACATTAACACTTTCTGATTATCAGAAGTCGCGATTTTAGCCAATGCATCAACGTATTTTTGTGCGACAAAATAATTAATGGCCTGCACATTACCTTCGGCAATCGCTTTCGAGACCATTTGCGTTGCATTCGCTTCCGCTTCAGCCTGACGCTCACGCGCTTCCGCTTCACGGAATGCTGCTTCTTTTTCACCTTCAGCTCTCAAGATAGAAGATTGCTTCATACCTTCAGCTTCCAAAATCTCTGACTGTTTGGTCCCCTCGGCATCTAGAATTTGAGCACGCTTTAGACGCTCCGCTTTCATCTGTTTCGCCATCGCATCAACCAAATCACGCGGTGGTAAAATGTCTTTAATCTCTATACGAGTGACTTTCACACCCCAAGGATTGGTTGCTTCATCCACAATAGTCAAAATTCGTGCATTGATTTCATCACGCTTCGACAACATCCAATCCAGATCCATGCTACCCAACACTGTACGAATATTGGTTTGCACCAAATTCTGCATAGCACGAGGCAACTCATTCACTTCATAAGTCGCCTTAATCGGATCAATCACCTGGAAGAAGCACACTGCATCAATGGTGACAGTCGCGTTATCCTGTGAAATGACTTGTTGTGCGGGAATATCAAGCACCTGTTCTTTCATATTGACCGTGGCGCCGATTTTATCGACGATAGGCACAATCAAATGCAAGCCAGGTGATAACGTCTTGCGGTACTTCCCAAAGCGCTCGACCGTATATTCAAAACCCTGAACCACTGTTTTAACGCCAGAAAATAATAAAAAGACGACAAATACAGCAAACCCAATAATTAAACCCAGTTCCATTAATATCTCCTTAATTTGTTATTGAAATTGTTTTCGCCCATAACTATAGGGAATCTTTCCTGATGAGATCAATCGTTTTTATGTAACTAATTTTTGACAAGTGATTGAAACTTGTAGGCTCCGGCTGGCTTAGAATCAAGGCAAAAGGTACAATAGCGCCAACTTTTAGCAAGCTAATTCAAGATTCCATGAGCAATACGCCTAAACCAATGGCCCTAATCATCCTTGATGGCTGGGGCTACAGTGAAGATCCGACCGATAACGCCATCATGGCTGCTAATACGCCCAACTGGGACAAGTATTGGCAGCAATACAGCCATACGCTCATTTCCGGCTCTGGTACCGACGTTGGTCTACCTGACGGACAGATGGGCAACTCCGAAGTAGGCCATTTAAACCTAGGTGCAGGCCGGGTGGTTTATCAGGATTACACCCGGATCAGTAAAGCCATTGTCGACGGTGACTTTTTTGAAAACCAGGCGTTAGTTACAGCAATCGATAAAGCCGTTGCGCAGAATAAGGCTGTACATCTGATGGGACTGCTCTCGCCAGGCGGCGTGCACAGTCACGAGCAACACTTTCACGCAGCACTAAAATTGTGTCATCAACGCGGCGCAAAGAAAGTGTATATCCATGCCTTTCTGGATGGCCGCGATATGCCACCTCGCAGTGCCGAAGCCAGCCTGACATTAATGAATCAGGTTTGTAAGCAACAGGGCGTGGGGCGTATAGCCAGTATCATTGGCCGTTATTTTGCTATGGATCGCGACAATCGCTGGGAACGAATCGAGGAAGCCTATGCGATGCTGACGGAAGGCAAAGCCACTTATCATGCTGATGATGCAGCCGCTGGCTTACAAGCCGCTTATGCGCGTGATGAAAATGATGAATTTGTAAAAGCCACCACCATCGGTGAACCCGCAGCTATAGAAGATGGCGACAGCGTCATTTTCATGAACTACCGAGCAGACCGAGCACGCCAGTTAAGCAAAACTTTTGTCAATGATGACTTTGATGGCTTCTCACGCAAGGTTCGCCCACAACTGGCCGACTTTGTCATGCTCACGGAATATGCTTCCGATATAGCTGCAAGCGTCGCCTACCCTCCGATTGCCATGACCAATGTCTTAGGTGAGCACCTGATGAAGCTCGGTAAGAAACAGTTACGCATTGCAGAAACTGAAAAATATGCTCACGTGACTTTCTTCTTTAATGGTGGTCGTGAAGAACCTTTTGCTGGCGAAGTTCGAAAGCTCATCCCCTCACCGCAGGTCGCAACTTATGATCTGCAACCAGAAATGAATGCCGCCCTGGTCACGAACCATTTAGTTGAAGTTATCGAAAACCAAAGCTATGACGTGATTATCTGCAACTTCGCTAATCCTGATATGGTAGGCCACACCGGCAACTTTGATGCTACTGTCAAAGCCATTGAAGCATTAGACGTTTGTATCGGCCGCATCGTAGATGCGCTGGAAAAAGTGGGCGGTGAAGCTTTAATTACAGCCGACCACGGCAACGCCGAAAAAATGGCTGATGCCTCAACTGGCCAAGCTCATACTGCGCACACCAACGAACCGGTTCCTCTTCTTTATGTCGGCCGAAAAGCGATGATTAAAGTCAGTGATGGAGTTCTCTCTGATTTAGCTCCAACCATGTTAACCTTGATGGGCTTACCCATTCCTGAAGAAATGACGGGGCGCCCAATTTTTGAAGTTAACTGATTTTTTGGTTTTATTTTCTCATAAATCAACGCCACGGTGTCTACTGCTGGCGTTGACTTTGTTTTTTTCATCCTCTGCGCTAGCTGCACAAAATCAGGAACGTGCAGAGCAGGAACTGCAGCAATTAAAACAAGTTATTAGCCAGCTCCAAAAACGTTTAGCTGAAAACCGTAGCCAGCAGAGTGACACCGAAAAAGCGATTCAAGCAATTGACGTTAAACTCTCAGCGGTCAGCAAGGAGTTACGCGACACTCAAAGCAAAATCACACAGAACAAAAATCAACTTAACAAACTGCAGAAGCAGAAAACCGAAAAAAACATCCTTAAAGAGCAGCAAAGAAAACAGCTTTCTTCTCAGTTAAGAAGTGCCTATATTGCAGGTCAGGAAGAATACATTAAGCTTCTTTTGAATCAAGAAGACCCAGCAAAAATCTCCCGTATGTTGCAGTATTACCGCTACCTCAACGAAGCACGCATTCGCGACATTGAGGCTTTGCAAAAAACCTTACAAGAACTACAGCAGGTTGAACAACAGATTAACTCTAAAACACTTGAGTTAACTGAACTTGAAACAAAGCAAAAGCAACAAGTTGAGCAGCAGCTTTCTTTAAAATCTCAACAAACAGATGCGCTCAAACAGCTCAAGCAAGAATACCAAAATCAAAATACGCGTCTGGCACAGCTTCGTAAAGACGAGCAAGAATTGCAGTCAATCATTTCCTCACTGCAACAAACCCTTGAAGAGTTTGCTCCCAAGCAGTCTCTCAAAGGATTAGCAAAACACAAAAACAAGCTTAACTGGCCAGTTAAGGGATCCGTTGAACATCGCTTTGGCAGTAATAAATTTGAAAACAAAGTGAAGTGGAACGGTATAGTCATTAATGCATCATCTGGCCAAAGTGTGCAATCGATTTATAATGGACAAGTCGTTTTTGCAGATTGGTTGCGCGGGTTTGGACTAATGGTTATTATCGATCATGGTCAAGGCTACTTATCACTATATGGACAGAATGAGAGTTTGCTTAAATCCACTGGGGACTGGGTTGAAGCAGGTGAGCCTGTCGCAACCGTGGGGAGAAGTGGCGGCAGTTCAGAACCTGGCTTATATTTCGAAATTCGATATAAAGGCAAACCACAAAACCCATTAAGCTGGATCAAATAATTCTACGATGAGTACTGAGGGAAACTTATGAATCACATGGTGTACTGTTTAATCTTTTGGTTAGCTACCTGCCCACTCATTGGAGCGGCAGAACACCCTGATGAGCAAGCTCCAGTACAACAAGCCTCCCCACAAAACTCTATCGAAACTCTGCCCTTAGATGAGCTAGCGGCTTTGGCTGATGTCTACGCTGAAATAAAAAAATCTTACGTTCACGAGTTGACCGATAAAGAAATTCTCGACGGCGCCATTCGAGGCATGCTACATAATCTCGATCCATACTCTAGTTACTTGAATGCTGAAGAGTTTGCCCAACTGGAAGAAAGTGCTACCGGTGATTACGCTGGCATCGGTATTGAAGCCATCCACTTACCCGAAGGTATCAAAGTTATGGCGATTATCCAGAACTCGCCTGCGGAAGAGGCAGGACTTGAGCTCAACGACATAATCACTGATATTAATGGCATCTCAACAAAAGGCATGTCAGATGTCGAAGGCTCCGAACTAATGCGAGGCCCGCCCGGCAGTAAAGTTTCCCTCAACGTCATAAAGGCTAATGCCAATAAGACCAAAAACATTACCATTACTCGCCAAATTATTCATACCACCAGTGTGCGCTATCAGCTACTTGAGCAGCAGATTGGTTATGCTCATATTAATGAATTTCAAATTCGCTCGGCCAATGACCTGAGCAAAGCAATTAGCGCAATGGAAAAACAAAATAAAGCACCATTGGCTGGGTTTATCCTAGACTTGCGATACAATCCTGGTGGCTTATTGGATGGTGCGATAGAGGTCAGTGACTTATTTTTAAATGGCGGAGTGATTGTTTCGACTAAAGGTCGATTACCTGAAGGTAATGAATCTTATACTGCAACGTCAGGGGATATCCTTCGCGGCAAACCCATGGCTATATTAATCAACGGTAGCTCCGCTTCTGCTTCTGAGATTGTTGCGGGCGCCTTACAGGATCATCACAGAGCGACTATCATCGGCACAGATTCTTACGGAAAGGCTATGGTGCAAACCATTTTACCAGTCCATGGTGGAAATGCAGTAAAGCTTACTACCGCCTTGTACTATACGCCTGATGGTAAATCGATTCAGGACTCTGGTATTAGCCCTGATATTTCAGTTGAATTTCAACCGATTGAAAAAGCACAGAACGGCCCAGTTTCCACTCGCGCTGGTCAGGTATTGAGTGACTACAAAAGTGATAGTCAGGTGATGTCGGCCTTCGAACACCTAATTCAACTCATGCACTCAAAGCCCCTTTGACTGTTCAAGAACATCCCAGAACCCCATCTTATTGAATTAATAGTACTTTTCTTATTTTCTACTGTCCTTCACACTAAGTCTGATAAGCTGGTATTAACCCTTTAGTATTTACAAATAGCATGTGTTTGTTCATATTCTATAAAGAATACATAGTTTACCCTTGGTTTAACCATATCTTTGGAGAATATCAATGAAGATTATTCGTGGCACTCTTATTATCACTCTTTTGGCCTTACTGGCAGCTTGTGGTGGTGGCAGTGATGGTGACTCTGACAATCAGACACCTACCAACCAATCTCCTTCTGCCAGTGCCGGGGCTGATATTACTGTCTCTGAAGGTGAACTGGTTGAATTGAATGGTTCAGGCACTGACAGTGATGGAACCATAAGCAGCTATAGCTGGAGCCAAATTAACGGAACAAATGTCACCCTAAGCTCTACCAATACTGCAGCAACCAGCTTTACTGCACCGGCCACGAACTCAAGTTTACAAATTACGCTGCGATTAACCGTTACCGATGATGACGGAGCAAGTGACAGTGACGATGTGGTCATCACAGTTAACACGGAAAATGCCCCCGAAACTGTCACTGTTTCAGGTAAAGTCACCTATGATAACGTCCCTCATAACACGTCCACTAATGGACTGGATTACAACAATACCACCAAAGATCCTGTGCGTGGGGCGACTATCCAGGCGTTGCAAGGCAACTCCGTTATAGCCAGCTCTAAAACGGACAATAACGGAAATTATAGCTTTAACTTACCTTCTTTAACCGACGTCAGGATTCGTGTTCGCGCTGAGTTAACCAAATCTGGTTCACCGAGTTGGAACACCCGAGTAGTTGACAATACTAATAGCAAAGCCCTCTACGTGCTTGACTCCGCGATATTCTCAACAGGAGCGTCCAACCAGACACTGAATTTGAATGCAGCCTCAGGTTGGGGTGGCAGTAGCTACACCTCTACTCGTGCAGCAGCTCCGTTTCATATACTCGATCGTGTTTACGAGACAATAATAAAACTTGAGGCCGTGGACGGTAGCATTAATTTGCCAACCTTAAGCATTAACTGGAGTGTTAATAATATTCCTCAGTCAGGCGACCGAACTCAGGGCCAGATCGGCACCTCATTTTATAGTAATGGAGAAATCTATTTGCTGGGAGCGGAAAATACTGATACCGACGAATATGATGGTCATGTAATTATTCACGAATGGGGGCACTATTTCGAAGATAATCTGGCTCGCTCGGACAGCATTGGTGGCTCTCATTCTGGCGGTGACCGACTAGATATGCGAGTTGCATTTGGCGAAGGATTTGGTAATGCCTGGGCAGGTATCGTAACGGACGATCCTTTCTATAGAGACTCCCTTGGTTCAAATCAGTCTCAAGGATTTTCAATCAATGTCGAAAATAACAATGTCTCAAATAAAGGTTGGTTTAATGAAAGCTCTGTACAAGCGATACTGTACGACATTTATGATGGCCTTACTGACGACACAGCAAACCTTGGATTAGCTCCTATTTATGAAGTTCTTATTAATGAGCAAAAAAATACCGAAGCTTTTACTAGTATTTTCAGCTTTATTACTTACCTCAAAGACAATAATCCTGGCCAAACAACCCAAATAAATAGTTTAGTCAACGAACAAAATATAGTCACCAATATGGATATCTGGGGAAGTAACGAGTTAAATAATGGTGGTAATACTAATAACCTTCCGGTTTATGTAACCATAAGCCCTAATAACTCCGCAGTTGAAGTCTGCACTAATACAACCAATGGCAGTGACAGAAACAAGCTGGGTAACCACAGATTTTTGCGTCTGAACATATCAACATCTGGCAGTTACACACTTCGACTTACGCCAAACGCTGCCAATGATGTTGATGCGTATATTTACTCCCGAGGCTCTCTGATCGCCTTTAATCAGGATGGCGGTACGGGCGTGGTCAACGTTACAACAAACCTTCAGTCGGGAATATACGTTGTTGATACCCTCGCTTATGACTCAGGTGGGACAAACATTGCTGCTGCCTGTTATGACGCTCAGCTTATTAGTAACTAACACAAAATTAAGGCACATATTATGAAATCTCTAACTACAATATTAACGTTTATTAGTAGCTTGGTACTGGGTATTTTGTCTCTGTCTGCCTGTGCCAACCAAACTGAAACCAGCAAAACCAGTCATGCTTACCAAAGCCCAGGAAAACCTGGTAACGATATTGCTATCAATTATCGCATAAGCAAGGAGCGCGTCGCTGTTGGTGAAGCTGTTCAAATCCATCTGTCATCGGTGAATAACAAACAAGATGTTATCGCACGACTACAAACTACTGACAAGCTGCTAACAACCAGTAGCAAGGAGCTCACCTTCCAAGCGGAAACCTCGAAGCAGCAATCCGAAGAACTGGTTATTACAGTTATCCCACAAGAAGAAGGCATTCACCTGGTTACTATTTTCGCAAAAGAACTGTCAGTAGCATATGAGAAGCCGATAGCGATTCAGATCGTTGCAGGAGACAAACCTGTCAGTGAATATCTAGAGATTAATGGCAGACTGGAACAGCAGGAAGATGGCGAAACGGTAATCTCGATGCCCGCTGAAGAAAAGTGATATTCTGTAAAGCTTTTTCTTACTTACTATTTCAATCACAAAAAAACAGTGAGCAATTGCTCACTGTTTTTTTGTAACCTGATGAATTATCATAATTGAGCTAAATAATCTTTCAATAAATACAGCGCCGCAATACTGCGAGCCTCACTAAACTCATCAACCTTTAAAAGTTTATCTATATCATTAATTTTCCACTCAACCACTTCAATCGGCTCTGGCTCATCCCCTTCCAGTTTGCTTGGGTATAACCCTTCTGCTACAACAATGTCCATTTGATGACTTAAATAACCTGGGGCCAAACTAACTTTACGCAACACTTGAAGATGATTTGCCGCGTAACCAACCTCTTCCTGTAACTCACGATTCGCCGCCTGCTCACTACTTTCACCTGCATCAACCAAGCCTTTAGGAAAGGCCAGTTCATAGCGCTCGACCCCAGCGGCGTATTCTTTAATCAGAAGCATGGTGTCTTTATCTAACAGCGGCAATATCATCACAGCGCCATGTTTGCCTGCTTTCAGCCTTTCATAAATACGGAAAACACCATTAGAAAACTCAAGCTCCATTTCTTCCACACCAAAAATTCGCGTCTGCGCAATAAGCTTAGTCCGTTTGATTTTAGGTGGTTCACGCATATATTCTTATCCAATAATTTCATTCAGTTGATTAATGCTCGGGAATTTCAAACCGCTTTTGACCGGTAGCGACATGTCAGGCTGGCTTACCGACAAGACCAGTTTAACTCCTGACTGTTGCGCTACCGTTAAAATCTCTTCTGAGTCATCAACAAATAAGCACTTGTCCAACGGTATATTTATTTCCTGTTGCAAACGAGCCCAGAAATCGAGCGATTCTTTGGGCCGAGAAAATTGATGCGAAGAGTAAATATCATCAAAGTACTTAGCTATTAATACTCGATCCATTTTAACCGCTAATGTATCCGGATGAGCATTGGTTACCAGCACTAATCTTTTATTATGAGCTTTTGCCTTATTCAAGAATTCAAGGGTTCCCGGACGAATGGCAATATTATGTGCCAGATCATACTTGTGCTTGATGATATCGATGCCTAATTGCTCGCTCCAAAAGTCTGTACAATACCATTCAAGGGTGCCCTTATAGTCATGGTACAAATCAAACAATTGCTTTTGTGCAACTTCAAGGTCAATGGCCAGCTTATCAGCGTAGAGCCTGGGCACTTGCCTTAGCCAAAAATCATTATCAAATGCCAGATCGAGCAGAGTACCATCCATATCTAATAAAATGGCTTCAAGCTCATCCCACTGGCTTTGTGTTAAGGCAGGCGACCATTCCATTTAATAAGGATCCTGTTGTCTTCAGTCCGACCCAACTGAGTTAACCACTGTTTAATATTTGAAGGAACATCAGTCTGTGTGCTGACATCAAGTTGATACTGCTTATCGAAACCGACTTCAAGCGTACCTTTCAGATCTAGTATTCCTGGGTTGTCGGTAATAGTTAGTAATGCTCGGCCATTGTCAGTACGCTCAACAGTGAAATGAATGTCGCCAAGCTCAAGAACCGAATTGGGATAGCCAACTACCGCATTCTGCCAATAGCCATTGGCATCTAATGTTTTCAATTCTTTAGTCGCTAATTCAATACCATTAATGTCACCTATGAAACGCCCCGAAAGCTCGGTGATCGGTAGTTGTACCCAATCCAGAATGCTCGATGCTTCAATCTGGTAACGAGCACTATTCACAACCATGTTCTGGCTATTAAGGATGACATCACCCTCCAGAGACACGCCATTATCATTGACTGTAATATGAGAACTTAGGTTCCCAATCAGCAAATTGAAAAAGCTAGTCTTAATGGAGATATCTTCAATCGAGCGACCTTGATATGTGATTGACTCTAAAGAAGCCTCCCATATAGTTCCCGAAGGCTGATTGAGTGTCAGTTGTTTCAGATCATTGGTTGCCCACGGCAACACGATTCTTGCCGGGGCCATGACAACCAAGAATATCAATAATACCGTAACTCCAATTATGGAGCCTAAAACCCATTTCTTCATGAAACTTTAATCAGTTTGATCGAAGCATCCACTTTGCCCACAGTATCCTTTTTTGAAACTCGTAATGTATCAACAACTAATCCGCGCTCCTGCTCTAACAGTGAAATCCAACGCAGTAACTGGTCAAACTCGACATCATCCAACCGCAATTGAATCTCTTTATTACGTTCGCGCTCTTCAATTCGAGAGAAACTAAGACCAAAACTTTTTGCGCTCTGATTAACCAACTGGTTTAGAGACACATTAGTATTATTGGCCTTTGCCGGACCCGCACTTTTAATCGCTGCGACTTGCTTCTGAACAGTAACCATCTGACTTTCGTAGTAACTTAAATCATCATTTAAATTGTCAAAATAACTTTTCAATGGCAACACAACCAACAAAAAAACCAGCAAGATAGTCATAGCAATCCCGAGTGCTAACACCATATTCTGCTCGCGCTTCTGCAATCCAGAATACAAAGTTTTAATAGCGCTCATTGTTTGACTCCTACAGATATTCTAGCCGACCAAACCCCGCCGTTTTCTGATGCATTTCGCATCTCGACTTGCATACCGGAAGATTCTAATTTATTTTGTGCACCGGTTAATGTTGTATAGCTAGCTGCTTCGACATCAAAGCTTAATTGCGCCTGGCTCGATAAATACTCCAACTGAGAAACTTTAATTTCTTTTGGGTTAATTGCTGCCAATGACCTATCAAATAAGAGCATAAAGCTATTCGATGAAGCAGCATCCCCCCCCAAAGTTGAAAAACGATTTGATACTTGTATCAATCCAGTATTCACATCATTGATATTAGGGAAAACCTCCTGAACACTGACCAACATCTGCTGCTTTAAATTCGCTCTCTGTTGACCCAGTACAATCATTTGGCTAATCATATAAATGATACCGACTCCAATAAGAACGCTAGCAGCAATTGTCGGAAGTTTCCATTGGCCCAAGTTCATCTGGCTTTTCTTCTGCGATGAAAACTCTTGCTGTAAAAGATTGATCGACGAATTATCAAACTGACTACATAACCATTCCAAGCTGTTATCGACTGACATTTTCTGAATAGCTAATCCTGCAACACCTGAAAGCAATTCACTTTGCTCGTCAGGGCTATAAATTCGGGCTGCCTGTGAGACTGTTTGATTTTCTTCAAATTGAGTCTGTAAATTCCAGTTAACTAAATCCTCCAGCATGTCTACTTCAGTTGACCAGTATTCATTGGCAGACTGTCTGACTAAAACAGAATCATCATGTTCTAATAACGTCCACGCATCCTCAAATAATGGTAAGCATGCGGCATCTGAAACTGCAAAATCTGGCTCAATAGCTGCTTCTTTAAGCCGCTCAAGTACACTGGACAGGTAGGCCTTATCAATAACATTAACAGCTAACATCCCATTACTGTTAACACCACCTAAAGCAAACATTTGATGCTCTACATTGTCGAGCACCTGCTCCTCCAATATGTAAGGAACGGCTTTTTCCAATTGTTTACGGCTTCGTGTTGGTGCTTTAACATTAAAACAGCGTACTCGACTGGCTGGTAATAGCAGTATGACTTCCTGTTGATTAGCTTGTTCAGCAAGCGCAATCATATCATCCAGCAATAACTCACCCTGCTCCTTAAGTTTAGGAACAGACTCCTCATAGGTTAAGAGTCCCCACTCCAAAGACTCTTCATCACTTTTTAATCGAATAAATAATCGATCTTTCATTGCTAATCTCCAATGTGGCGTGCAACCACTTGAAATTCATTGTCAGATTTCATCAGTAATGACTGCACTTTAGCATTTCCAGTTTGCACCATTGCCGTTGCAGTTAGCTGCATATACTGGCTATCAAAAACTAATCTGCCGCGCCCATCTTGAGACACCTTACCACTCCCCAAAGTCTCAAAAAAGGTGGCTTCATCGTAACCATCTTCTGGTAACTGTTCTAAAGCCTGTCTAACCGTAGCCAGGTCAACATCTTCTAATAGTATCCAAACCAGTTCTGCATGCTCAGGCTTCACCGTATTAACATTAATGGTTCCCTGTTCAGTGGGCAACACACAAATATAATCTTTTATGCTGTCATAAATATTAGCATCAAATCCCTTCACCACCATCAACTCGCTGGTGTGGGCCATAAATGTATTGCCTGTCCGATAAGGCTTGGTATAGCCGGTATAGGTATAATCTTCTGCACCATCGATACCGCTAGGTTCAAGGTCATCATCAATCCAGTCACGAACAGCTGTAGCTAAGGCTTGAGGTGATGATTCTCCGCTTTCGATGAGAGGCTCAATTAACTTGGTAAAAAGTTTTTGACCTGGTAGCACTTTATTTCTATCGCCAGTTGACTCTTCTACCACCTGTAAACCACCCAATTGTTCGCCCTCTCTTTCATCATTGGGGCCTCCAGCCTGAGCCACTGATTCCATAATAATGCTGTTGAGGTTAAAGCAGCTATGCATGTCTTTTATAGAACCTTGTAGCTGCCCCATATTTTGTTCAATAGGGAACATCATAGGACTCTGTGCCCAGGGCTGGTTTCTGTGAACTCTTTCCTGCTCACTTTCTTCAAAATAATTCTGCAACAAGCTTTTAGCAAACTCCTCAGCGCCGTACATATACTGATAGGCTTTAGAGCTGTTAATAATATTAGCTGTACGACGGTTATTCATATTCTGATTAGATAAAATATGAATCGACATAATACTTAATACGCTGAATATCACTAGCACTGTAATTAAAGCGATGCCATCTTGACGATTCGCTTTGCATATTTGTTTTGACACTGTTGTAGAAGATCGCTTGTTCAAGTCTAACGCCTCCCACGGTTATCACTACCGTCATTATCGCGTTCTGATTCACCACCACTCCTGCCATCACCACTACCGTCATCACCACGCTCGCTAGTACTAAAATCAGTTAACGGAAATAGCCGATAAATCTCTCCATAATCTTGTAATGAAATAGTGACTTTTATAGCTTGTGGCATAGAGCCCTTAGTGCCGCGGTCAATGATCCAATCTTCTTTCCAGCTTTCCTGATCTAGAAATTCAAGCTTGAACTCATTGACGCCTTTTAACATCACTCGCGTTAATTCCTGTCCTTCTTGTGCTGGATCGATATACAGCCAATGGTGTCGTAATAGCTCATCGTCAACAAACTCATATTTTAAATGTTGTAACTCGCTACGCTGTAGCTTTGCTGGATTTCGCCAACCTGCCCGAGTAAATTCCAGATAACTATTGACGCTATTGCTTTCGCCAACAATAAGCGGCGAGGTATCTCCGTACTCATCCCGACGTGTTCGTGGAACCAGATAGCGGATATCTTCTTCCAACTGTCGAACCGCCATTTGTACTTCACGTAATCTCTGGATTTGTTTGTCATTAGAATCCGAAGCTTTTTGTACAAAGGTAAATACCTGTAATGCTCCTGCTACCACAATACTAAATACAAATAACGCGACCATTATTTCGGTAAGAGTAAATGCTGACTGCTTTAAATCTAGTCTTTTCATCAGTCTTTCTCTTTCTTACCGACAAATCCAATCATCGAAAAGCTGCCCTGCTCTCCCGTTAAAATAACTACAGTCACCCTACGCATATTTTCATCCGCTGTATTGGCAACCTCCTGTTCCCAACGCCACTCCTGGCCCACAAACTCAACTTCCCCTTGTTTACGCCCTACTGAAGGCCATTCATCATTAAGTTGCAACTCGGCCAAATGATTTTGGGCAATGTAGCTGGCTAATGTCCGTTCTTTGGCATTGCCAATCGCGGTCACGCTGGCAGCATACAACCCAGTTAACATGGGCGTAATAAAAATAGCAAACACTGCCAAGGCTATTAATAGCTCCAGCAGGCTTAAGCCTTTTTGTCGTTTGCCCATTATTGATTTCATTAATTTACTTTAGCTTGCCTATTAAAACGATTCATTCAGTTCCAAGTCCCAGTCATGGCGGTAATGCCCTTCGATGGCTGGTGTCAATTCGACAT
Organism: Kangiella koreensis DSM 16069; assembly: GCF_000024085.1. Classification (NCBI taxonomy): domain Bacteria; kingdom Pseudomonadati; phylum Pseudomonadota; class Gammaproteobacteria; order Kangiellales; family Kangiellaceae; genus Kangiella; species Kangiella koreensis. The sequence continues at coordinate 2,511,961 of NC_013166.1, forward strand.
CACCTAAGTAATTACCGGTCACACGGTAAAACCTTGCATCATCTCTGTCTAAACCAATAGTCACCGTAAACTCATTCATTTCGCCGCTGGAGAGAATGAAGATTTGTGGTGGTTCAACCTTATTGGTTTGCTCGTCCTCGGCCTGTTCATTTTCTGCATCACCTTTCACCACGTCATCATTTGAGCTTCCGAGCAAAGCTTCCTGCCCTTCAACATTGACATACATTTCAATAGGCTCATCTAACTCAACCTTTCGCAACAATGGATGGTCTTGCAATGGGTTCCAGCGCGTTCCGTCATATATCATGAAGCTGTAGCCATCCTGCTCGACTCGAATCCCAACCTCAATACCACGAATGATCGATTCTTCTTGTGCAATCTGTATCAGACCAAAGAGTTGATGTGCTTTATTCTTCAATTTTGCCGCATCATTATCCGAAAAGGCGATTACTGCCACCGACAACATGATGCCCGCAATTGCCAGGGCTATAAGAATTTCAAGCAGGGTGAACCCTGCTTGAGTAATGGGATGTCTAAAAGACTGCTTACTGATTGTCGCGGTTGAAATTGGCTTCATGTACATTCCAAGGACTAATGTCCATATTCTCACCGTCACCACCCGGACGACCATCAGCACCTAAAGTATAGAGGTCATAATCATGGTTACGTCCTGGTTGCATATAAACATATTCACGCTTCCAAGGATCAGTAGGGATCGCACGGCTGCCTAGATAACCGTTACGTGGATAATTCTGTGGCACTGGATTAGTTGAAGGCTTCTCAATCAAGGCTCGTAAACCTTGCTCAGTAGTTGGGAAATAGCCATTGTCCAATTTGTAGTTTTGCAAAGCCATCTCGATAGTACCTAGATCAGACTTCAACTTCTGCAAATTAGCTTTATCAGTATTACCCAATAAACTTAATGTCACTACGGTACCCATAATGGCAACGATTGCTAAGGCAATCAAAATCTCAGTTAAGGTAAAACCTTTCTGTTTGCGCAATATACGTTTCATTTCAACTCCGAAAAAATAATTAACCTGTAATAGAATTTGTCAGTTCGAAAATTGGCAGCATCATTGCCAACACAATAAACATGACCATGCCGCCCAAAGCTAAAATAATCAGCGGCCCCATAATATTGAGTGCCACATCGACACTGTTTTCAAATAAGCTTTCCTGATTATCTGAGACTTGCTGCAACATCTGCTCCAGCTCACCGCTAGCCTCGCCACTGCCAATCATGTGAATCATCATTGGAGGGAACAAGCGAGACTGTTGTAGCGCCACTTTTAGGCTGGTGCCTTCGCGAACTTTCACGGAAGCCTCCGCTACAGCCTGTCGCATCTTTAGGTTAGACAATACTTTGCCGCCGATATTCATTGCCTCTAACAAGGGCACACCGCTGGAATGCAAAATACTTAGAGTGCTGGAAAACTGGGCTGTGTTGAGGTTACTCGACAAACGACCAAATACCGGCATTTTCAAGATCTTAGCGTGCCATCTGCGTTTATTGTCCTCATTACGAAGCCAGTAACGCATTCCTATGAACATCAATATCAGCAATATCAGCGTATAAAGGCCATAGTTAATGACAAAGTCACTGATACCGATCAAAATCTTTGTTAGAACTGGTAACTCCTGACTCATATGGGTAAATTGCTCAACCACCTTTGGTACCGCAAACACCATCAAGCCGGAGACAACACCAACCGCAACTAAAATCAATACTGCGGGATAAACCATTGCAGCCGATACCTTGCTGTTAATTTTCTGGCGACGCTCTGTGTAATCCGCTAACCGATTAAGAACCTTGTCTAAGTGACCAGCTCTTTCGCCAGCAGCCACCATTGAACGATACAGCTCATTAAATACATTAGGAAACTCTGTCATACCATCTGCTAAAGTATGACCTTCCAGAACTTTCGCTCGAACACCTAAAATAATGCTTTTGACTTTGCCTTTATCAGTTTGATCAGCAACCGCTTTGAGCGCTTCTTCGATGGGCAGAGCAGCTTTTACCAGTGTTGCTAACTGGCGCGTCACCAACGCAAGATCAGCAACCTTAATGGAAGGCTTAAAGAATCCGCCAGAGCTTTTCTCGCGCGCTTTTTGCGCATCACCAATATGCACCACTTCAAGTGGAGTCATATCTTTTTCTCTTAATTGCTGACGAATTTGGCGAGGAGTATCAGCTTCAAGAACCCCTTTCTTTTGCTTACCTCGAGCATCCAGTGCTACATATTCAAACGCGGCCATTAGTCCTCCCGCGTAACACGCAGCACTTCTTCAACGGTCGTCATTCCTTCGAGTACACGCTTACGGCCATCGGCACGGATGCTTGGCGTCAATTTTCGTGCATGACGCTCCATATCCTGCTCACTGTTATTATTGTGGATCATGGTACGCATTTGCTCATCAATGATGACAAGCTCATAAATACCTTGTCGGCCACGATAACCGTGATAATTGCAGTTTTCGCAACCATCCGGATGATAAATAGTTGGAGGGTTGGTCGCATCAAAACCCATCAACTCACATTCTTTCTGGTTTGCAGGCGCTGGCTTTTTACACTCAGGACAAAGCACCCTGACCAGACGCTGCGCCAATACACCCAACAAACTGGTTGATAATAAGAATGGCTCAACCCCCATATCCTGCATACGCGTCACAGCGCCAATTGCAGTATTAGTGTGTAACGTTGATAAAACCAGGTGACCTGTCAAACTGGCTTGGACAGCAATTTGCGCCGTTTCAAGATCTCGAATCTCACCAACCATCACGACATCCGGATCCTGACGCAGAATAGCACGCAATCCGCGGGCAAAAGTCATATCAACTTTTGGGTTAACTTGAGTTTGTCCGATTCCATCGATTAGGTACTCGATAGGATCTTCAACCGTTAAAATATTTCGTGTCGAATTATTGAGGAGGGATAAGCCAGCATAGAGAGTGGTTGTTTTACCAGAACCTGTTGGACCTGTTACCAGAATAATACCATGAGGCTTGTGTAGCAAATCGCCCATAAGCTCCATGGTCTTAGGCTCCATGCCCAAGTGTGAGAACTCAAGACGACCGGCTTCTTTATCTAATAAACGAAGTACAACACGCTCGCCAAAACTAGATGGCATGGTCGATACACGAACGTCCACCGCACGATTGGCAATTCTTAAAGCGATACGACCATCTTGGGGAATACGCTTTTCGGCAATATCCAGCTTGCCCATAACCTTAATACGAGATACTAACAATGGGGCTAGTTTGCGATTTGGCTGTAACACCTCGCGTAAAACTCCATCCACTCGAAAGCGAACCGATAAAGTTTTCTCGAAAGTTTCGATATGAATATCCGAAGCGTTTTCTTTGATAGCCTCGGTTAATAAAGCATTAATCAGTTTAATGATTGGAGCATCGTCTTCTGCTTCCAGCAGGTCTTCAGTTTCTGGTAGCTCCTCAGCTAAACGGAACAGATCCATTTCGTCGCCAAGATCTTCCATAGTCTGACGCGCATCTGCAGTTCCCGACTGATAAAAAGCACTCAAACGGCTTTCAAATTCAGCCTCGTCCAACTTTTCAATTTTGAAACGGTGCGGGTAATGGCGACGAACTTCTAGCAACGCCTGCGGTGGAGTTCCTTCGCGCATAAAGCACTGCATGACATCATTGGTTCTAATCAAAAAAACCCCATGACGGCGGGCAAAACTAAAGGGCAAAGGACGAAAGCCGACATCTTTTGCACTGCCTTCCGTTGCTAACTCTTCGTTTGAATGCTCTGTTGCCATTTGCTCAGCCATTAGTTTTCTTCAGCCTCTTCACTCTCCTCCTGCATGTACTCTTCATAAGTAGGAGGCAAAACTAAGGCTTCGTCGTAAGTTGGTAATACTTCAGTCTCTTCTTCTGGCATTAAGCTGATACCGCGATTAGCCTGCTCAATTTGCTGGGCACGAATATAGCTGTATTTTGCACTACTTAACTCACGCAACTCGGCATCATCCTTTAGTACAGTCGGATGAATAAAAATCATCAAGTTACGTTTAATTTTCTGGGTACGTTGCGATTTAAATGCATGACCTAGAACTGGAATATCACCTAGAATCGGTACTTTCTGCGAGCTTTGCTGAATATCGTCATCAATCAGGCCACCCAGAACAACCATGCCGCCATCCGGTACCAATACAGATGTTTTTACTTCACGCTTATTGGTTACAACATCTACATTGGTTGAGCCAGCAATTGATGATACTTCTTGCTCAATATCCAAGCGAACATAATTGCCTTCATTGATTTGCGGGGTTAGCTTTAACATCACACCCACATCTTTACGTTCAACATTTTGGAAAGGATTTGAATTATTATCGCCTAATGTCGAGCCGGTAATAATCGGGATTTCCTGACCAGATTTAAAAATAGCTTCCACATTATCAAGTGTGGTTACACTAGGACGAGATAGAGTATTTGAATCAGTCACACCTTCAAGTGCGCGAATAAAAGCACCCCAACTAAAGCCATCGGGTCTAATTTTGGCAACACCCAAACCAAGACCTTGCATACCGCCCAACACTTCTGCAAGCGCAGCACCATTGTCACCCCCGACACGTCGGGTTTCAGTTCCGGTAATCTCGCCAGTTTCAGGGTCTCGAGTAAAGACTTCTTCCTCTGTTCCGCGCGCGGAGATGGCACCGGCAGCAACCTGCCCAATACCAGGGCCAGTGTTAGTAAAGTTCACAACGCCACCTGGAGTCGTATTGCTTCCCTCAGGAGAAAACAACCACTGTATGCCAAGTTCTTTTGCTTTGTTATCTGAAATTTCAACGATAATGGCTTCAACGTGAACTTGCTTACGGCGGATATCAAGAGCGCGAATTACTGAGTCAAACTCGCGCATAATATCGGGTGGCGCAGTTAACACTAAAGCATTTGTTTCTTCATGCGATTGAATGCTATACAAAGATCGCTGAGTAGCTACGCCGCCACCAGCACCTGCTCCACCGCGCCCCGAAGCAGCAGCTTCTTCTTTTTGTTTGATTTCACCAATGCCCGATAACACTTCTGCAACCTGTTCAGACTTGGCGTACTTCAAAAATACGGTCTTGGTATTACCCATTGAATTCAAAGGACGATCCAAGCTGCCAATCAGAGCTCTTAGACGAACACGTTGGCGGTCATTAGCGCTCAACAATATACTATTGGTTCTTTCATCAGCGACATAGCGAGGCTCTTGTACTTCATTGCCTTGTGGCTGACGACCACTACGATTTAAGCTTTCAAGAATTCGTACGATTTCGCTGGCAGAGGCATGCTCTAACGGAATCACCTCAATTTCTTCATCATTGGCTTTGTCAGTACGATCAATAATTTCAGTTATACGACGTACATTCGATGCTGAATCATGAAGAATTAAAGTGTTAGTTCCTTGCACTGCAAATAAATGACCTGAAGTGGGCGATACTAATGGCCGCAATACATTCATGATCTGCTGGGCATCAACATTCTGTACAGGAATAACTTGTGTAATATAACGATCACCATAATCATCCAAATTACCAACATTGACCGGCGAATATTCCGAACGCGCCTGTTGATCTGGAATGATTTTTACTACTCCATTAGCTTCAATTGCCTGAAACTTGTGTACCTGTAGCGCCGACACGAAAATGTTATAAATTTGGTCTTTGGTGTAATCAACGTTACCCGCGGTGATAATGGTCACTTTAAGACCTTTGACTCGCGGGTCAACGATCATCGTTTTGCCGGTTATCTTGGCAACCGTTTCAACCACTTCACGAATATCGGCGTCTCTGACATTCAATCTTTCGGCGTTGGCGCTAAATGAAGACAGTAACAAACCAGCTGCACAGAGTGCCATGGTCAGGTTATTACCAAGCTGTTTCATTCGGGATTTCTTGAGTGTCTGTATCATTGGATTCTTCTCTCATTTGGATCTGGCTTTTGCTGCTGTGACAGCTCAGACAAACCCAACAATAGTGTTACGGGCTGTCCATCTCTCTCAATTGATATTTCCAGGGAATCGGTATTAGTTAATTCATTGGCAATTCCCAGCAACCCTTGTTCATTGAGCTGCGTACCATTAACTGATTTTATAACGTCATTACGTCTTAAGCCTAAACGAGCAAACATTCTTGGATCAGAACCAGGTGCCACCTTGTAACCAGTTACAACCCCACTTTCATCTACCACCTGCTCAAATTTGGCTAAGTCCGCTAGTGACTGAGGATCGGTAAAGACCTTGTCCTTCATCTCTGAAAGCTCGCTAGATAGCCGACTATCACGTCGCTTATCAATAGTACGCTCTTGGCTACTATCTACAGGTTTCATTTTGTTTTGTGAGTCTGACAACGCACTCTGATCCAACTGCTCTTCAAGAGTCAAAGTTTCCAGTCGGCCATTATTCTTTAATACAACTTGCAAGGTTTCAACTTTATGCAAAACGACATTACCGCTAACTTCCAGTTTGTCGTTCATGAAATAGGCTTTTTCATCCCGGGCATTGGCCTGAATAATAGCACTCGATAATTCTGCATCAGTTGACACATAGGTGCCAAGAAGCTTCAAATTCAAGCGGGTTTCTTCCGCCTGAACCACCTGTTCTTCTACCCGCCCGGCTTCACCAAAGACATGCAGAGACACCAGCTTGTTGACATCAACAGCCGCACGTTTCGTTTGTTGGGGTTGGTTTATAGCTACAGTTTCTATTTGTGGTGGTGGTTGAAAAAAACCAATCCACAACCATATCAACTTTGCGACTATATATAAGGTTAGCAATGTCAATAAGACGGCTAGAACCTGCGCAATCAACCTACCCCGTTGTTGCACAAACTGGTTTATTTTATGAGTTATAGGATTCATGAGTTACAGTTGTCACGAAAATTCGTATTGTTCCCTCGTAATTGTTCGGCATCCTTCCTGAAGATCGCCTATAATCGAGATATTCCCATGCAGGGACGGAGAAAGCAAGCAAGATACTGTAAAGAATAGTAAGGTTCAAGATGGCAGTTGACATTTATGTGAGATTAGACAAATGGCTCTGGGCCGCACGTTTTTTTAAAACCCGTGCGCTCGCAAAAACCGCTATCGAAGGAGGGAAAGTACATTGCGATGGGGTTCGAGGCAAACCAAGCCGCCAGGTTCAACTCGGTATGACGATAAAAATCAGGCAAGGTTTTGCTGAAAAAACTGTCATTGTAGAAGGGCTATCAGAACAGCGTGGTCCCGCCAAAGAAGCACAAACTCTCTATAGCGAGACTGAAGATAGCATACAAAAACGTGAAGAATTGGCGGTACAAAGAAAATCGATGCCGCACTCCGAGCATAAACCCGATAAAAAACAACGTCGCCAGATCCATCGCTTTTTACGGCAACAGGATCAGGACTAATACGATTTACACTACTATTTACATAGTATCACCATAGATTTAAATGAGTAACTAGAGAGAACCAATGCCCGACCATATCCAACGATTTACCTTTGCTGATTTACCCGTGCGCGGAGAAATCATCAGCTTGGAACACAGCTTCCAGACCATTTCTGATCAGCACAATTACTCAAGCACCCTCCGTCACCTTGTCGGTGAAGCGCTTGCAGCTACGGCTTTAATGGCTGATATCATTAAGATTGAAGGCAAAGTAGCTCTACAGTTGCAAAGCCCTTCCCAAGTCAAGCTGCTAGTTAGCGAATGCAATAACCATGGTCATATTCGAGGTGTCCTGCATTCCCTGGCTCCTGACATTAACAGCTACAACTTTAGAGACTGGGCTCAGGGCGGAACCCTAGCAATTACCATTGAGCCCGAGCAAGGCCATCGATATCAAGGTATAGTCTCGCTTGAAAAAGATAGTTTAGCCGAATGCCTTGAAGATTATTTCACCAGTTCCGAGCAACTGCCGACTTACATTAAGTTATTTATTGGTAAGGACCGAGTAACCGGACTTTTCCTGCAAGCTATGCCTAATTCAGATAATAAGGATCAAGACAATAAAGTGGCTTTTGAGCATGTCACAACTTTGGCAAACACTATTACTGACGAGGAAGCCTTGACTCTCTCTCACCATGATCTGCTGCATCGCTTGTACCATCAGGATAAAGTCACTCTCTACGACGAAAAAGCCATCAAGTTTCAATGTAGCTGCTCTCGCGAGAGAAATGAACGCGCCCTTCTAACCATTGAACCACAGGAATTGATGCAATTAGCCGAAGAGCATAACGGTAAAATCGAGCTCGTATGTGATTTTTGCAGCAAAAAGGAAGTCTTTACTGAGCAGGAGCTCGCTCAGTTGATCACCACTAATCAGGGAACTGAAGCAGTTAACTAGTTAACAAACAATGACTCAGTGAAGAGGGATTTGTAGACGCGCTTCAAGACCTTTTTCGGCACGGTTATGCAAAGTGACCGTGCCGCCATGCATTTCCGCAATTCGGCGAACTATCGCTAACCCAAGACCGGAGCCACCGCCACTACGTGCTGAGTCTCCTCGAGAGAAAGGCTGAAATAAATGTTCCATGTCAGTATCTTTGATGCCCGGTCCTTCGTCCAATACAGATAGCTGAATCATATTGCTCTCTATCTTGGTGGTCACCTTTAACGGTGGTCCTGCATATTTCAGCCCATTCATAATCAGGTTAGTGATTAATCGCTTCATCGCTAATGGCTTAAAATACAGCTTAGGTAATTTTCCTAGTTCAAAACTGATGTCCTGCGTTTGCAGACGGACTGATTTGATGCACTCCTCTACCAATGCATTTAAATCACCCAGCTGCTCACGCTCATCGCGACCATCTCGTACGAAGGAAATGAACTGATCAATAATCTGATCCATGTCCTCGGTATCGCTCACAATACCTTCGCGTAACTCGTCGTCCGCTTCAGCCATGAACTCTGTTGCTAAGCGGATACGGGTTAATGGCGTGCGTAAATCATGGGAAACACCCGCCAGCAATAAATTACGATCCTGCTCAAGCTGTTGCACATTGCGTGCCATTTGGTTAAAGGCTCGAGTCACTGTCACCATTTCCTCAAGACCTTCCTCTTTTAGCTGTCCTGGATTGTCACCACGACCAATTTCCCGCGCAGCAAATTCTAGACGGCGTAAGGGCCGACTGATCTGCTTGGTGAAAATCCAGCCACCCAACAAACTCAATAACAAAATCACTGAGATATAAACCACAGGTGGATGAATGTAGAAACCTTCAAATGGATCCATCGCAATTCTGAGCCAGACATTGGTATGTTGCGGTGACTTGATCCAATAATAAATGTTGTCTGATTCTTCGACCCGCATTTCAGTTTGCGACTCACTGACCCCAAGGCTCTTGGCCAGTTGCTCAGTTAATACACTGTATGGGCGCGCCTCTCTGAGTTGCTTTGGTTCACCCATGCGCGTGGAAATAAACTGGATACGCTGGTTGTCCATAATCTGCTGGCGTACCGAACCATCAATTTTCCCATCAAACTCCAAAGCCTGCAGTTCCAGTGAAGTTTTCACATCAGCCGAAAGTAGCTGCACCAACTGTTTCATCGAAGGCTGAGCCACATACCAGGAAATCGACAGATAGGAAACCCACTGATTAATCAGCAACAGGCAGCCGACCAATACGGCAATACGACCAAAAGCTGATTTAGGCAGAATACGCATGAAAGCTATTGAATGAGACTTTTAAGGAAAACAGAGTAAGACCTGATAATCAGGCCTCACCACCATCGGGAACGAACACATAACCCACGCCCCAGACTGTTTGGATATAACGCGGGTGGGCAGGATCGGCTTCAATCAAACGACGCAAACGCGATACCTGTACATCAATACTACGCTCCAGCGCCGAATAATCACGACCACGAGCCAGATTCATCAGCTTATCGCGTGACAAGGGCTGGCGAGCATGCTCAACCAGGGATTTGAGCACTGCAAATTCGCCACTGGTTAATGAAATAGGATTACCATCATCAGTCATTTCGCGGGTTGCCAGATTTAAAGTAAAGCGACCAAAGCTGACCACCGTTTCAGAATTACTCGGCGCACCGGGAATATGTTTGGCCTGACGACGAAGCACTGCACGAATACGAGCCAGAAGTTCACGTGGGTTAAAAGGTTTCGCCAGATAATCATCCGCACCGACTTCCAAGCCGACAATTCGATCCACTTCATCGCCTTTAGCGGTCAGCATAATAATCGGGATAGGGTTATTCTGTGAGCGTAAGCGGCGGCAAATAGACAGACCATCTTCACCTGGAAGCATTAAATCGAGAACCATCAGGTGATAGTTTTCTCGCTCGAGAAAGCGATCCATCTGTTCAGCGTTTTCAACTGTGCGGACCATAAAGTCCTGCTCTTTCAGATAACGCTCTAGCAGACTTCGTAAACGAACATCATCATCAACAACCAGTATTTTTGGAGTTTCTTCAGTCATAACCCAACATTCCTTCTACTTTTTTGCGCTTTTTACTAAGCGCCCCCGTTTCATCAATAACTTTTAACAGAAAGACTATTCATTGTCTTGTATTTCTATCGTGTATTCAGAATCAATAATTGACCATTAAAACAAACAATTAGCTATGCTCCTCAGTGCTTTGGCTCTTATTTACTCAACATTGAGTGCTGGGTCAAAGTCGACTTGGGCATTTTGTTCTTTTTTCATAGGTGCCGAAGCACTATACTATGCCGCCATATTTTCCCCAATAAGCACTTAACAAGATGTTACAAATAAACCAACAGATAGCTCAAGAGTTAAATGTTCGCCCGCAACAGGTTGAAGCGGCAGTTCGCCTACTTGACGAAGGCTCGACAGTGCCTTTTATCTCGCGCTACCGTAAAGAAGTTACCGGTGCGCTGGATGATACTCAGCTTCGTGATCTTGAGCAAAGGTTAGGTTATTTGCGCGAACTGGAAGACCGCCGTGCCGCCATTCTTAAGAGCATCGATGAGCAGGAAAAGCTCACCCCTGAATTAAAATCATCGATTAATGCGGCCACTACCAAAAGTGAATTAGAAGATTTATACCTGCCGTATAAACCCAAACGTCGTACCAAAGCACAAATCGCGCGCGAAGCAGGCCTAGAGCCACTGGCTATGGATTTATGGCAAAACCCGACACTTGATCCTGAAGCCGAGGCCGCTAAATTCCTTAATGAAGAGCACAAGATTGAAACCACTAAAGATGCACTGGATGGTGCTCGTCAGATATTGATGGAACTGTTTGCCGAGAATGCTGATCTGCTTAAAACCTTGCGGGACTATTTGTGGAACAATGCCTTTATTCACTCCACTGTGATCGAAGGCAAGGAAAAAGAAGGCATCAAGTTCTCGGATTACTTCGACCATAACGAAGCCTTTAAGACTATTCCATCACACCGCATTCTGGCTTTATTACGCGGCCGTAATGAGAATATCCTAAGTCTGCAAATGGTTTCTAATCAGGATCTTATCAAAGATCCTGATGCCTCCGACCCTTGTGTGTCGATGGTCGCTGAGCATTTCAACATCAAAGACCAGAAGCGTGCGGCGGATCATTGGCTACAGCAAGTAGTATTGTGGACCTGGAAAATCAAACTGCATCTTTATCTCGAAACGGAATTATTAGCCAAAGTACGCGAACTTGGCGAAACCGAAGCGATTCGTATCTTTGCTCGTAATATGCATGATTTATTAATGGCCGCTCCGGCTGGCGCCAAAACTACCATGGGACTTGATCCGGGTTTACGAACCGGCACCAAAGCGGTGGTTGTGGATGAAACCGGCAAATTACTGACCCAAACCACTATCTTCCCACACGCTCCACAAAATCAGTGGGATCAATCACTTCGCAAATTACAAAATCTGTGCGAAATGCATAAAGTCCAACTGGTCAGTATCGGTAATGGTACCGCATCGCGCGAAACCGATAAGCTGGTAGCCGAACTAATGAAAATGGCACCACAGCTCAAATTACAGAAAATCATGGTCAGTGAAGCAGGCGCATCAGTCTACTCAGCATCGGCTCTGGCGGCTCAGGAATTCCCTGATTTGGATGTCACCTATCGTGGTGCCGTGTCAATCGCTCGTCGCTTACAGGATCCATTGGCAGAGCTGGTCAAAATCGAGCCGAAGTCAATTGGTGTAGGTCAATATCAGCATGACGTGAGCCAAAGCCAATTGGCCAAAAGCCTGGATGGTGTGGTGGAAGATTGTGTAAACGCAGTCGGTGTTGATTTGAATATGGCCTCCATGCCGCTATTAACCCGCGTGTCTGGTCTTAGCAAAACCATTGCTCAAAACATCGTCAACTGGCGCGATAGTAACGGCCGCTTCAATAACCGCAAGCAATTGTTAGAAGTCGAGCGCATGGGCCCGAAAACTTATGAACAGGCAGCTGGTTTCTTGCGTATTCGTGATGGTGATAACGCTCTTGATAGCTCTTCGGTTCACCCTGAAGCCTATCCAGTGGTTGAAAAAATGATGCAGGCGCTTGAAATGCAGGATGCTCATCAGCTTATGGGTAACTCTGATAAGTTACGTCAAATCAAAGCACAGGAATTCATCGATGACACCTTCGGTTTGCATACCGTCAATGACATTCTAAAAGAACTGGATAAACCAGGACGCGATCCTCGTCCAGAGTTTAAAATGGTTCAGTTCAAAGATGGTGTCGATACGCTGAACGACCTGAAAATTGGCATGGAGCTCGAAGGCGTTGTCACCAATGTGACCGCTTTTGGTGCCTTTATCGACGTTGGTGTCCATCAGGATGGTCTGGTTCACCTGTCGATGATGGCCAATGAGTTCATCAAAGACCCTGCTGAAGTAGTTAAAGCTGGTGATATCGTTAAAGTTTGGGTGCTGGACGTTGATATGCAACGTAAGCGTATTAGCCTTTCAATGATTGGCCCTGACGCTCAGGCAGCCTCCAAGCCAGCCCAGAAACGCGATGGCAAGGCGCATAAAAAAGGCCCAATGAAAGGAAACCAATCCAATAAGCGTGGTCAAAATAAGCCACAGGGTGCTTTTGCCGATGCGCTGGCCGCAGCACTGAAAAAGTAACATCGCGAAAATGGTTACAAATTGACACTTTTAATACAGCATTGCCATGAGTAGTATTGCAATGCACATCTGCTTGCACTTTTACTGAAGTGAAGGTAGTGTGCGCTATTCGCGTGCTGTGAACTAACGACACAAGAGCATACAACATGAATTTAAATAACCGTGGCTGGAACTTTTTAGGTGCTTTCATCTGTTATCAGTTATTGGTAACGGCCCTTTATTTTCAGTACGTAGATGGACTTGAACCCTGTCCATTATGCATGTTCCAACGAGTGGCCGTAGCTGCAATGGGGATTGTGTTACTGCTTAATGCCATTCATAACCCTACTATTCACTCCATCAGTAATCGTATTTACCAGATTTTAGGCCTGCTAACCGCTCTTGTCGGTATTGGCATTTCTGGACGTCACGTCTACTTGCAAAGCCTACCAGAAGGTGAAGCACCTGCCTGTGGTGCTCCGCTTGATTACATGATGGATATACTGCCTTTCATGGAAGTCATTCAAACCGTTTTAACAGGTGCAGGTGAATGCGCCAAAATCAGCTGGCGCTTCTGGGGAATATCCATGCCTGGCTGGATGCTTATCATTTTCATCATAGCGGCGCTGGTCTTTAGCTTTAGATTGTTTAAAGCATTCCAGCAACCTAAACCACTTTAATCTTAAAGCAGAACTGAGGCTCTTATGATCCGAGTTATTATCGAGCGAGTGATTCAAGAAGGTAAACTTGACGATTATCATGCACTGATCCGCCAAGCTAAAAATAAAGCCAGCAACTCAGCAGGCTTCTTAACTGGCGAGATTTTTCACGTTAAAGACAACCCCAATCATGTCATCGTCATGTCATGCTGGGACTCATTTGATACTTGGGAAGTGTGGGCAGAGTCTGAACATCGACTCGATTTGCTTGACGCCATTAGGCCACTACTGGAGTCAGATGAAAAAGTTACTGTACTAGAGAGCAGTCATCTTAAAAGCTAGTGACTGAGTATAGTACAAAGAAATTAACCATTCACAAAAAAACCAGCTCAGTGAGCTGGTTTTTTCCTATACGAACCTATTAACTATTACTATCTCAAAAATACTTAGGCCACTCTTTTTTCAACTGCCCCGTCATTGCCATAAATAACATTTTATAATCTGCCATTAATGACCATAAAGGATAGGTAAATGTGGCCGGTCGATTCTTTTCAATCACAAAATGTCCAATCCAGGCTGGTCCATAACCAACGACCAATACTAATGGTAGCCACACCCATTGCTGGGTCGCGATCAAAAAAATGAGTAATAATAATGAAGCTGTAGTGCCGGTATAATGAAACAGGCGATTACTCGGCAAGCGATGCTCGCCGAGATAAAAAGGCCAAAACTCTTTAAAGCTTTTGATACTTTTTTCCGCCATATGCCTTACTACTGTTAATTACTGGTCGTCACCTGTCGCTTCTTTAACTTCCTCTTCTACTTCTTCAGCAACTTCTTCAACAGTTTCCTGAGTCGCTTCAGCAGCCTGCTCTAACTCTTGAGCAGCTTCTTCTACTTGCTCCTCAAGCTGTTCATCAATGGCTGGCTCTTCTACAGGTGGAACTGGTTCAGTTGGGTTAATTTCAAGTAATTCAACTTCGAATACTAGTGTCGAATTACCCGGAATAGAGCCACGATCCATCTCACCATAAGCTAAATCGGGCTTGATCACGAACTCGTATTTATCACCGACATTCATCAATTGAACACCTTCAGTCCAACCAGGAATGACGCCACGTAATGGAAAGTCGATAGGTTGCTTACGCTCATAAGAACTATCGAACTCCTTACCATCGATGAAGGTACCACGATAATGGACTCTAACAGTGTCTTCTGCAGCTGGGCTTTCCTCACTACCACTGACATCAATCACACGATACATCAAGCCAGATTCAGTAGTTTTGACACCTTCTTTCTGTGCATATTCTTCACGGAAAGCATTGCCAGCGGCCAGGGTTGCCTCTGCTTCTTTTTGCGCTTCGGCTTCTAACTTAGCCTGATGCTCTTCCATTTTAGTATTCAAGTTAGTTTGGAAGGCATCCATTTCTTCGGCTACTTCCTCATCAGTCAACTTCGCATTACCGGCAAAGCCATCTTTGATGCCCTCGGCAACGATCTGAGGGTCAATTTCAACACCATATTCTTTTAGAGACTCAAAATTCTGTCCCATTTGAGTCGAGAAATTTACGCCAATTGCGTAAGCGGTTTTATCGTACTCACCTTTAAATTCAGTAACTTGTTTAGTTTGTTCAGGCTTCTCTGACTGCACGTCGTTGGATTGCTCACATGCTACTAGTGCAGCACTAAAAGCTAGTACTAATGTTGTTTTCTTCATGGTTGGTTTTATCACTTTATTTTCCCCAAATAGTGGTTGAAAAACAGGCATTGTGCAGGAGTTGCCTACAAAATGCGAGGTCTAAACCTGTAACTTTTGAACTATTACTCCTAGTTCAGAAGCTTCCAGCAAAGCTTCATCCGCTTCAATTCGCGACTGAGCTTGAGTTTCAATATAGAAACGTAAATTACTCATAGGTTCAACTGAATGAGGCACAATTGGCCAAAAGGGTAGCAAGCTCTTAACTGCTTGTTGTTGAACCAACTTTTCGCCTTTCAATTCAAGAGTCAGCAGTTTCTGATATTCCGCCTTCTGTCCTAAATGCTTGGCCTTGCGACGTCTATGCCTAAGCCCTGAAACCGCCTGCGACGGCTGAATGCCGTCACGAATCACTTTTTTCCAGACTACTTTATCCATCTCGATACCCTGATCTTCTGCCCACAGGGCCAGTAGCACATAATTCACATTCAGTTGATAACTGTCTTGTAATTTCAGCAACAAGGGCTTGACCTGCGATGCCTCATAAAACACGCACGACCAATCCCAGAAATTATCCTGGTGATGTTTTAATAGCTTTTCCTTAACCATCAACTAACCCCATGCGTTGATTCAGGCATCTAATTCTTACTGTCTATTTTGCTAGCAATAACGGCCCAGAAAAAGACCAGCCAGCTTAGTATAAGTAGGCTTCCGCCGAGAGGGATAACTTTACGGATCAGTTCATTGCCCGTCAATGCGTAAAAATACAAACCACCGCTAAAGCCTACAATGCCTGCAAACATTAACCAGCCCGCCAGTTCGCCCTTGCGATTTGCTAGATAACCGGACATCAATCCAACAGCTAACAAGCCTAACGCATGGTAAATCTGGTATTGAACACCCAGCTCGAAGAGTCTCTGCATGTCGCTACTCAAACTTAATGCGTGCGAGCCTATTGCCCCGAGCGCTACGCCAAACGCCATAAACATGGCGCCATGTAAGATAAAGTGTTTTTTCATTGATGTGTTTGAGAATTTTAAAAGGGCTTAGTATTACATGAGAAATAAGGTTTACAAAATCTACGGTTTTATAATGTACCGCTTTACGGGTAAAATGATGGAAATTTTCTAATGATTTGAATCTCTTGGCTAAAAAACCCAGCAAAGCATCCTCTTTATTCATTGGCCTGGCCTTTGGCTTACTGAAGCTATTCGCAAAACTGCCCTATCCGTTTGTTATAGCTTGTGGTCGTCAGCTAGGTCGTCTGCTGTACCGAGTTAAGAGCCGTCGTATCATTGTTGAAGCCAACCTCCGCTACTGCTTTTCAAATGTAAGCTATTCAGAACGCCAGAAGCTGTGTAAACAGCATTTTTTGGCACTTGGTGAGGGTTTTGCTGAATTAGCCCTGGCCTGGTACAAACCCTTTAACAAGCTGGAAAAATATCATGAGATTCGCGGTATTGAGCACTATGAAAAGGCCCAGGCAACTGGACGTGGTATTTTCTTTCTAGGCTATCACAACACCAGCCTGGAGCTGTCGGGTGCCATTATGTCGCGCTATCTGGAGTTTGCTGCGTTTTATCGTCCTAATAAAAATCCAGCACTCGATTATCATATCCAACAAGGCCGCAATAATCGTACCCAGACTATGGGCCGTAACGACATTCGCTCGATTGGCAAGTGGTTGAAGTCTGGTAAAAATTTGTGGTTTATGCCGGATCAGGACATGGGGCGTAAAGCCACTGTGTTCGCCCCCTTCTTTGGCAACCCTATGGCAACCCTAAATTCGCCAATGCGCATCACCAAACTGGGCAACGCCATTGTACTGCCGGTCAGTTATCACAAAGACAAAAAAGGCAAAATGATCGTCGAGGTCTTACCGGAAGTTGAGTTTACAGGACAAGATGATATTGACTGCACCATGACCAATAAAATTCTCGAAGCTTGCATCATGCAGGCACCCGAGCAATATTATTGGGTACACCGCCGCTTTAAAACTCTGCCGGAAGGTCAACGTACGATCTACAAGCAAAAACCCCCAAAGCTGAAAACTATCAGTGCTGAGCAACATGATGGCGGCATAAGTGCAGGTAAAATCTTGACCCGGCAAGATGGTTTACCAAAGTTGGTTCGCACCTTTGACGGCCAATTGCTTAATATATTCCCGCGTCGCACCAGCCTGGCAATTGATATCACCCGTCAGGAACTTAAACGCATGCTGGATAAATGCTCAGCCTTCACCTTCCGCGGCTTTTATACCATCACCCCGCAGGAGTTTACTTTATGCGAAGAGCGTAATGCGTACATGTTACGTTACCTTGAAGTGCCTGGCGTCAGCTTGAGCCATATTCCAGCTGATCGTCATGAACCAACCGCCATCCTGCTCGGAAGCTGGTTGCGACATCTGCACAGCGAAGGGGTTTATTTAAGCGATATACGCCAAACCAATATTCAGATCCTGCCCAATGGTTCGTTCATTCTATTGAATCCAACCAATTGTGAGTTTTATGATCGTGAGCTTAAAGAGTCATTGCGCGAAAAAGATCGTCAGCAGATGATGGAAGCTATTGCCTTATTAAAAGACAGTCAGCGTTGTCGTGAATTATTTATCGAACAGTATCATATGAAGGTGTAAGACCCATTAATCCTTGTAGTTTTAAGATAAAAATCCTTTATCCATTGTGATGTAAACACCTGCTCGAATACCTATTTTTAAAAATAACACCGAACTGAGTGCTCGCAGTAGCATAAAGGCATAAAAAGCCCACCACAAGCCATGATTGCCGTAACCCTTGGTCAGGAAATACAAAGGGACAAAGCCGACTAAAACGGCAATCAACATTGAGTTACGCATAGCAGAAATTTGCGAAGCACCAATAAAGACACCATCCAGCCAGAAACTCCAGACCGATACCAGCGCCATAAAAATAATATACAGATGATAAGGCTCGGCGGCCTCTCTGACACTCTCAATGGTTGTTATAAGCGCAATGAATTCCTCAATGAACAACCAGAATACCAACGCAAAAATTAAACTGACCAGTAACGACCATAAACCGCCCACATTAATACTGGCTCTGAAATCCCGCCAATTATTACGGCCAATTGCTTTACCCACCAAAGCCTCAACAGCATTAGCAAATCCATCGAGACCATTAGCAATTAACATCAAGAAATTAAGCAATATGGCATTAATCGCCATCACTTCATCACCCAGCTCAGCCCCTCGAGCGTGGATGGTGAAAAAGACCAGCTCCAATGCCAAAGTTCGAATCAGCAAGTCACCATTTAAACTGAGTAAGCGTTTTAATTTGTGCCAGGCCAGTTTGAATTTTTGCGCAATCGGGTACTTTGCTAAAAGTCGCACCACATGATAAGCACCAAATACAAAACCTACTGCTTCGGCAATCACGCTTGCCAGCGCCACGCCTTCAACCGTCATGCCCAAACCAAGAACAAAATACAGATCCAACATCACGTTGAGCACATTAATAATCAGCAGCATCCAGAATGGAATACGCGCCGTCTGCATGCCAAGGAACCAACCAATCATCACCGCATTGAGCAAACTAAACGGTAAGCCCCAGATCCGAGTATTCCAATAAGCCAGAACACTGGATTCAACCTCAGACGACCCCTCAATCCACCACAGAATCAGATCAATCAGCCAGGGGTTTAACAACAAAGTCAAAAAAGCTACCATCAACCCCAACAAAGACGACAAAAACAGCCACTGCCGGATCGCCACATAATCTTCCGCACCATAAGCCTGCGCCACCAGACCCGTGGTAATCATGCGCAGAAAACCCATAGTCCAAACGATGAACGTAAACAAAGCCGCACCCAGCCCCACCGCCGCCAGATAATGCGCCTCCGGCAAATGCCCCATCACCGCCGAATCCACCAGCCCCACCAACGGCACCGTCATATTCGACAACACCATAGGCAACGCAATCCGCCATATCGCCGAGTGTTGATCGCGGCGCTTTAAGTCTTGTTTTAAGGTTTTATAAGTCCAGAGTTTCATGTAGTTTATTCTGGTTAATTTCAGGCTGGTTAATTAATTTTAAGTGTGGGTTTCGCCACTCGCAAGCCATCTGTATTGAAGCCAAGGGTAGTGCTCTTAATTTCCCCCTGGAGTTAGCCGACAGAAGAAAAAATATAGCGTAAATTGGGCATGGATAGCCCAATTTAGCCAATTCGAAACATGGATGTTTCGTTTGGCGGCGCGTTAATATTTTTGATGAAGGAGGGAAGTCCGAAGGACCTAACGATTGGGGCGTCTTTTCTTTTCGCCCTTTTCTTTGGACGAGCAAAGAAAAGGGCAAATAAAATAACTCTAATCTAGAATAAATTTTCAGTACCAAAAGTAAGGTAATAAAATACTAAAATTCTGACTGTTCCCTCAAAATCTCAAAATCCCTCGCCACAATCCCAACTAAATCTTCACCCGGTAACACTTCATCCGGCGATAACAAGGCGTAACGTCGGCCAAGCGGATCGATGATAAACCAACGAGCTGTGTGTTCGACCAGATAGTTATCAGGGTCATCATGACCTGGAATTTTGTAGAAGGTGACGCCGATGGACTCAGTTAATTTTCGAGTTTCTTCTAAACCAGCATTAATGCCAATAAAGTCTTTGTTAAAAGCTGGAACATATTTAGCTAGTCGCTCAATGCTATCGCGCTCGGGATCGACAGAAACCATCACCACCTGAGTTGAACTGGCAATTTCGGGGGGCAATTTTTGCATCACCTGATTGATGTTGCTCATTGCTGTCGGGCAAACATCTGGGCAGGTGGTAAATCCAAAAAATACAATGCTCCAGTTACCGATGAAGCTTTCCTGATTAAAAGTTTCACCGGTATGAGTCTTACCCTCAAAAGGTGCTATTGCGCGCGGCTCACCAAAGGTGCGCATCAGTTGCATTTCTTTTGGCGCAAACAATAGCTGATAAGACATCACACCAGCCACTAGTGCAAGGACCGCCGATATAATAAAAATCATTCTGGCAAATGCTGAATTTTTCTGCATGTTAGCCTCTATTCTGGATTAAAAGTTAATAAAGGGATCGACATAATGATCGATCAACAAGAATGCGAATAAGAAGGTCAAATAACCGATGGAAACACCAAAGGTTTTCATGGCAATGCCTTCTCGCTCACGATACTTAAGTACCACTGTGTAGTACAAAAACCACAGGCCTAAGGCTACAGCAGCGACCAAATAAATGATCCCACTCATACCAGTCAGGTAAGGCAATATTGTCGATAAGATTAATAGGACCGTATACAGCACGATGGAGGTCTTGGTGAAATCTTCGCCATGCGTTACTGGCAACATCGGGATCTCAGCCTTGGCATAATCTTCAATGCGATGGATTGACAGAGCCCAGAAGTGCGGCGGTGTCCATGTAAAAATAATCAGCACTAACAACCATGCATGAGGGTCAGCTGATCCGGTTACAGAAGTCCAGCCCAAGAGTGGAGGAATAGCACCCGAAAGACCACCGATAACAATATTCTGAGGTGTGGCACGCTTCAAGAACATGGTGTAAACAAAGGCGTAACCAACTAACCCACCTAGTGTTAATACTGCGGTTAGCGGATTGACTAAAAACCACAACATTGCCATTGCTACGATTGCCAGTGCTGCCGAGAAAATAACAGCATTGCGTGGCTTAACCCGTCCTTGTGCTACCGGACGCTGCATGGTGCGCGCCATCATGGTGTCAATGCGCGCATCAACCACATGATTAACCACCGCTGCAGCACCCGAGGCAAAGGCAATACCTAGCGTACCAAAGATTAATGCACTCAATGGCGGAAACCAGCTTTGAGTAACATCATTAGCCAAAAACATGCCCACTACGGCCGTAAAAACCAACAGATAAACCACTTTCGGCTTGGTCAGTTCGTAATAATCACGCCAGGTGATGGGACGTCCCTGGCTTTTCGGCGCACCCTCTGTTGCCTGGGTTTGCTGATTCGAATTAGCCATGCTTGCCTCCCACTAACTTTGGTTGCTTAAATTGCCAGCTGACCAAGAAGTTCACTGCAATCAAGGTTAATAATAAGATGACGCCACCTCCATTATGGGCAACAGCCACATATAGGGGTAATGCGAAAATGATATTGCTGATACCCAACAGCATCTGTCCGATGAGCACTAATGCCAGGGCACGACCAAAATGACGGATCAGCACGCTATCTCTTTCACGAATCATCAAAATAGCCAGTAAACCGACCACTAAAAAGACAAGATAAGCACCGATACGATGACTCACATGAATCGCGACTTTTTGAGCGTGGCTTAAAACGCCACCTTCATAATTAATAAATGACTCACCCTGAGCTTTAGCTAAATCTGCTTCGAACTTTTCTTGTTCAAGCGCTTTAAATTCATCAAACTCAAAGCCTTTCTGCCATAAATCATAACCACCTTGAAAGTCTACATTCTGGGTCCAGCCATCATTACAGAAAGGCAGTTCAGTACAAGCAGTTGCAGCATAGTTGGCTGCAGTCCAACCGCCCAACGCGATTTGCAGAATCACCAGCACAAAACTGACCATCGCCAGCTTTTTAAACTTCTTAGCAACAACCTCTGACAGGGAAACAATCTTCGGCCTTAATTGTAGAATGTATAAAAACAGCAACGATATGATTGAAAAGCCACCCAACAAATGAAGCATGACTACAAACGGATGCACTTTTAAGGTTACTGTCCACATCCCCAATAAGCCTTGGAATATGACCAGCGGTAGAAGAATAGAAGGTATAAGAACCGGAATGGTTGGGTCTTTGCGACGCCCTCTCCAGGCACCGATAAAGAGAATGATAATGACCAGGCCAATTGCCTTTGCAAAGTGGCGGTGAATCATTTCAGGCCAGGCCTTATCTGCCTCAAAAACCTGATTGTATTTAACCTCTGCCTGCTTAATATATTCAGCATCTTGTGGCACTGTGAAATGACCATAACAACCCGGCCAATCGGGGCAACCCAGGCCAGCATCACTAAGACGTGTCCAGGCACCTAATAAAATCACACACAAAGCCAGTACGCTGGCAAATATGGCAAACTTACGTAATGTTTTCTTTTGCATTGATAGTACCTGCTTACAAACCTGTGGTCTTAATGGCGCGGCGCGCATCATCACGCAGACCTTTGCTGCGCATTATTGCTTCCTGCTCATTAGCGACTGGTTCGTAGCGCATGAAAATATTGCCATGCACATCCATCAAATAGATCTTCCCAGCCTCAAGTTGCACGCTATCGCCCACTGTCGGCTGTCCAGTGCCACGAGCAAGCCTTAGTTGTTCGCTGTTCTGCACCTTATCTTCATAAATAATGTCATCAGGGAAAACGATAAGACGAGTCAATTTTTCAGACTCTTTGCCTAATGTAGCGTGAGTCTGCGTCAGCCAATGAATATTCAATTCACAAGCTTCATCACAGGTGTTCTGCTCAGGAAAATAAATCCACCACCACTGAGTTTCAAAATCTTTAAAGTGTAATGGCTGGTCATCAACACCAAACCATTCAAATTGATCGAAGTGCGGGTAGGGCGTTTGCAAAAGGGTGCCGTTATTCTTGGTTGCCACATGAAACCAACCCATATGCATCGCCACATAGGCCAGAATCACTGGGGCGGCAAATACCAGAACCAGAGCTGAAACGACTTTTCGGTTTTGACTGCGTACTTTCGGGTCAACCGTTTGCTGACTCATCTTGTCTCTCTCGCTTTAGATTTAACACAATGAATAATATGATCAGTACCAAGGCCATCCCAAACCACTGAACCGCATAGGCAATATGCTTTTCTGGGGGGCTTGCCACCAACTCCCACTGCCTGACGAAAGGGGAACTGGAATCTGCCTGCTGCCTGACCACAAAAGGAGCGGTATAATACCCTATTTCACCTGCTTTTTCTGCAATAGTTTCCAGATCAAACTGGCCAATTAGCCAGGCATCATCAAACTTTTGCCACTGGGCATTTTGTGCCACAACCTGATTAGAGCCTTTCGAGAAATAGAGCTGGCCTGACAGCTTATTATCCGTAAATTTCGGGATATTGGGCACTTTTTGGTAAAAATCCTGGCGCGGAAGCCAACCTCGGCTCACTAATATATATTCTTCAGGATTGCCTTGAGAACCAGACTCTGTTTGCCATAAGCCATAAACTTCATAACCCAATCGTCCATCATGCTTTTGATTGTCCACTACCAGATGCACATCATTAACGGGTTGCCCAGCAACCATGACTTTGGTCTGATCTGGTTTTTCTAACTGCAATGCTTGCTCCAGACTGATGCTTTGCTGACTGGATTTAGCTTCCAAACTTGCTATTAGCTCGCGCTTTTCCTGAGCCCGATCAAGCTGCCAGACCCCAAGTCTTAGCAAGACAGGTAATAACAACAGGAAGGCTATTGTTGGAATCAGGCTAGGTGCAAACAACCGGCCACCTATTGGTAATTGAAACAAAGGTTTAGACAAAACAAGCCCTTATCATTCTACTGCTTCAGTTTTTATGCCCAATCTGAGTATAATGCGGCTCTAGCCCCATTAAATTCGATCTGTCTTTTGCAGATTGGTTACCAGCAAAGAATTAAATTATGTGGATTAAAGTTGTACTTATTATATTGATGCTCGCCATATTATTCAGCCTTTTTAGAGGGTTGTTCTTTTTAGGCAAGGGCGACGAAGAATCAAGCAAAAAACTGGTTAAAGCTTTAAGCTGGCGAATCGGCCTATCTATCTTATTGTTTATCATTGTAATTTTGCTACATTACTTTGGTGTGCTTGAGCTTAGAGAGAGCGTCCTGCCGGTTGAAACTTCACCCCAAGGAACGAGTAGTGAATCAATCAAACTCCCAAAAAGCTGGTAAATATTGCAATCAGTGCGGACAAAAGAACTTTCGTCCGCAAAGAACCATCAAAGAACTGTTAGTCGAGTTTGTAGAAGATTGGCTGAACTATGACTCGAAAGTTTTCAAAACCGCTCGCATGCTAATAAAGCCTGCCGCCTTATCTCGAGATTACTTCACCAACTCACACCATAAGAATCATTACGTCACCCCAATCAAGCTCTATCTGATCCTATCGATTATTTTCCTGATAATGACCAAGGCTGGCGGATTCACTCTCACTAATGTTCAGTTTGGCGGTGAAGAACTCACTCCCGAGCAGCAAGTAGAGCTACAACAAGAACTTGCCGATGCAAGAGTACAATTAAGTGACAACGACAATATT
Source organism: Kangiella koreensis DSM 16069 (assembly GCF_000024085.1). Classification (NCBI taxonomy): domain Bacteria; kingdom Pseudomonadati; phylum Pseudomonadota; class Gammaproteobacteria; order Kangiellales; family Kangiellaceae; genus Kangiella; species Kangiella koreensis. The sequence goes on from NC_013166.1 coordinate 2,536,575, forward strand.
AATCCACAAGTATTGAAGGCCATCGAAGAAGCTCAAAACAATTCAGCAGATAACAAGCCATTGGATCCATTTGAGCAAACTCTAAACTGTAAAGCTGAAGCCAAAGATATCTTTCATTTATGGCCACAATGGCTTGACCAGGCTTTAGAGCAACGCATTGATAAGCTCTGTGATACTTACCACGACATCTCCTACTTACCAGAAGAAAAACAGAAAGCTGCACGTAGTGCTTTAGGGCTCTCAATTGTACAGAATATGATTGAAGTGATCCCACAAACAATGCTGTTTGCACTGCCGATTTTTGCGTTACTGTTGAGCCTGTTTTATCTCTTCAAAAAGCGGCTGTACGTTGAACACCTGGTACTCTTAATTCACAGCCACAGTTTTATGTTTGCCATTATTTTGCTTTATCTGGGCTGGTCTCAACTGGTCGGTTGGTTGCCTCAGCTACAAGTGCTGCATCTCGGCTGGTTTGTTTTCTTTGGATTAATACTCTATCTATTTTATGCGCAAAAGAATTTTTATCAGACCGGTTATTGGGCAACCAGCTGGCGCTTCCTGCTGTTTGGAATTCTCTACTTTATGATTTTCGGGTTTATGCTGATTGTGGCGTTACTGATTGGATTGATGTCGACTTAACCGACAGCGTTTATCAATTGCCATAATAGCCTTTGACTAAGTGTTCCCAGTCACTTTCTTGCCAGTTGAAGTCTGAAAATTTTGAAAGTTCCTTTCTCAGCGAACGTTGCAGCCGCGCCAGATTAGTTTCCAGCTTGGTGCTTTTATTAGACATGAGTCGACCTTTATCAAAGTCGATCACCCAGAACCTGCCTTGAGCGTCTAACAGAATATTATGAATGTTTAAGTCGGAATGATAGACACCCTTGTCGTGGAACTGCTTAACCAGCGCTCCTACTGCTTTCCACTCATCAGCAGAAAGAGAACGCTGTCGCAAAACATGAAAAAGGTCTTGAGCGTTTTTTATCAGCCCAATAATGATCGATGCGCGGTAAGTAAAGCCATTTTTATCTACCATCAAAGCCACAGGCTCAGGAACTGGCAGTCCTTTTTTGTACATCTTTTTAAGTAAAGAAAGCTCACGATATGCTCGTGTTCTTTTTAAGCCTGTGAATAGATAAGAGTCCTCAACCCACTTCGATAGAATACCGCCCCGGTAGTATTTTCGAAGCACGAACTGCTCGTCCTGCTGTTGAAAAAACCAGGTGGTACTTCGTCCAGTTGAGTGTCCAATGATAGCTCCCTGCTCTGCTAATACTTTTGAGTCAAACCAGTCACTAGTAACTTTGTCGCGGTAGCGCTTGGTTGTCACCAGGAACCGATTTCTGTCAACTTGTTGAATTTTCACAGAAACGTAAACGGGACTGATGGTTGGTTTATGGCTTACTATACATTAAAATCGACGCAAGTCCCTAATTTTCAAGGTCATACTGTGTTAGAAAACTTTCCTCAGTCGCCACAAGCAATTTGCATTTTGCGCCTTTCAGCTATTGGCGATGTGTGTCATGCAGTATCGACCGTCCAAGCCATTCAACGACAATATCCCGAAGCATTGATCACCTGGGTTATTGGCAAAGTGGAGGCGCAGCTACTAAAGCATTTACCTGACGTTGAATTTGTCATCTTCGATAAAAGTAAGGGCATTAAAGCGTATGCTGAGCTGCGTAATGCTATGAAGGGACGCGAATACGATATTTTGCTGCACATGCAACTGGCTTTACGTGCCAATCTTGCTGCTTACTTTATTCCTGCCAAGATAAAATTAGGCTTTGAGAAAAAACGCAGTAAAGAACTGCACTCGCTGTTTGTTAACGAGCATATTACCGACAGTAAAGGCATGCATGTATTGGAAGGCTTTCGAAATTTTGCCCGTGCTATTGGCGTGCCAGACAGTCAGCCCTTATGGAATATCCCACTGCCGCACGAAGTCGAATTGTGGGCCGACAATCAATTGCCTCAGGAATCATTCATGGTGATATCACCTGGCGCCAGCAAAGCGGAGCGAAACTGGCTCGCAGCCCGATACGCTAAAGTCGCAGATTATTGTCACGCCAAAGGTTTCACTATAGTTATGACCGGTGGGCCAAGTGCTATGGAACGCTCGCTGGGAGATAGTATTTTAAGCCACACCAAATCTCCTATCATTGATTTAATAGGCAATACCAATTTAAAGCAATTATTGGCGGTTTTGAAAGCTGCCAAATTTGTTATCGCTCCGGACTCAGGCCCTGCACACATGGCTGTCACACAAGGTACGCCTGTGATTGGTCTGTACGCACATAGCAACCCGCAACGAACCGGGCCCTATTTATATTTAGACTATGTTGCCGATGCTTATACCGCATCAGCAACACAGCAACTCAATTGCTCGGTCAACGAACTGCCATGGGGTTATCGATTGAAAGGCGACAACCTGATGCAACAGATTACTGTTGAACAGGTAACCCACTTAATTGACCAGGTGATGCAAGACTTTCTAAATGAAAATATTGTAGACCAGAATAGTGGCCAATAAGACAGCAACTACACCCTGACAGACATTTAAAAACACATCTTCGGCATCATACTCATGCACATGTTTAGGCTTAACTATTTTAGTTTTCATGGATTCTCCTTGCTTTCGCTGTTATCCAATGAGACTTCAGTATTTAACAAAAACTCAGCATTGTCCTGTCTGTTTCCCGAACTTTTTAACTGGCTTAAAAAGCAATGATTTAGATCAATGTTCAGAAATTTTAAGATGCTGTCGAACAGACTTTCTTCAGACTTCTGTGACAAAAACAAAACAACTGTTACACGAACAGTATAATCATTACCTGCATTAGAATAGCTATCACTAGGATGAGTAAAAGAACTTTTAGTTTTTGGTTAAGTGAACGATGTGTTGTTATCTGATTCTTCTTTTTGTTTTCGTTAACAAAGAGCTCTATGTTAAGTAGCTTTAATTCAGAACTCTGAACAGGCCTTTTAACTTTTTTTTCGGCCCCTATACTGTTTTTCTTTCCGATGCCTATGTTTGAGTATCCATTTTGCTCAAGCCCCATGCTAACGCCATGACTTTTTAAGCAATCATCATGACGCCTACCGTGACTAATCAGTGACGCTGAATTCAGCACCTTATACGAAGGGTTGTTGTATAACATATACCCTTGCCGAGCTATTGTTTTCAGCTCTGGGCTACGATGCTCAGCCACCTGTCGGAAAGTTTTACGTAACTTGGAGATACTGCAGTAAATTGCATCATCACTAATTGAAACTCCATGCCAGACTTCCTCAAACAATGTATCTTTAGTGACAAGTTCTCCAGCATGTTCATTCAGGCATACTAGTACTTGCATCACTTTTGGTTCCAGTTCAAATATCTTTTCATCAATCGATAGCTGGTTCAGGGCAGGGTCAACCTGCCAATCGACCAGTTGGAAACCTCCAGAAAGGTGCTGTTGCATCGCCATTTCCTTGTCTTTTGACGTGGGCCTGAATGTTTTGAGGGCTAGTATTACTCATTCCGACAGGTTAGACCGTCAAAACAAAATAAAGTTATTTTTCGTATCAAATGATACTAAAAATCAACATACCAACCAAAAGTAGTGCGATTATTACCCAGCAGACGTCAAGAAAAACATCCTCCAGATCTAAGCGAAAGGTTTTTTTAGTATTAGTGTTCATAATGGTACTCCTTGTACTAGGTTGTTAATAGCAAAATATGCTTGTTCTGTACCTATATGACACGACTTTTGAAAAAACTGTTGTGAGGAAATGTAACTAACTTTGTCTCTGTTGAAATAACTGTACCATTTTTGGGAAAGCGTAAAGAATGTATGCCAAATTATGTTTCTAGACACATATCTCAATAGATATTTCAGTAGCTTTTGCAGTTATTGGGAAGGAGTAAAGTTAAAAGCTGGTTGTTGCAGTAATACTAAAATCCCATTCGCTGAGATAATCAGAATTAACAGGCTTAGCAAAATTAATGTTCACCAGATTGCGGCCACTGGAACGTGAGAAGAATAACCGTATACCCAACCCGACTGATATAAGAGTTCCCTCCTCCTGATTTGGATACAGAGTGTCACCTCTTGCCCTGCCTATATCCGTAAAAGCAGCAAATCCAACATCAACCAATTTAAATAAATTAATTCCGGGATAATACCGCTTCTCAAGATTAACCAGATAAGCCTGGTCACCATGCTGATATTGCAGTGGGTAACCCCTCAAACCAGACTCACCTCCAATTGATATAGGCCTATCTATGAAAGGATTCTCTGCTCCCCAAAATTGTAGCTTGCCATACCAAATTCGAGTATCAGAAGCATGGTGAAAATACTCATATCCCGCCGAATAGTAGTAAGTCGATTCAATCCCACCTTCAGGTTCAACACCATCACCGGTCAACCAGGAGGTATAAATATGTTCATTATTGATTTGGTTTGTATATCGTGAAGACCAATACCAATGAAGAGCTTTCTGGTATTCGCTGTTGCTGGTATTAACACCTATTCTGAGGTTATGACGCCAGCCCAATTGAACATCTTCAGTGCGACCTATCAAATAAAGGTTTTTTGTTTTTATAAAATTATCGTCAAGATACTCAACACCGAACCAGGGATAACTAAAGTCTCGCTCTTCCGGAAGACCAATGGTCAATGGCAACTCCAGAAAGCTATCCTTACGCTGCGTGTAACCAAACTCATAGCGAATCGTTCGATCATTGATCAAGCCTTCAGATACCCCATACGACCACTCAAAATGATCTATCTTATGCTCAAATACATTAACCTCTTCATCATTACTATAGATGGTATCATCACGACGCTCGGTGTTGACGTATAGCTCAGCTCCCCACTCATCATCCAGAGTGTAAAAAGGCTTGCTTAAGCCGAGGGAATACTGCTCGCCATCCGAAGTGTCCGATAAAACCAAAGAGGCCTGGATATGGCTCTCGGTGGAAACCTGAGAGGATAGGACAAGCGAATAACCGCTGCGCTGCTGCTCCTTGAAATAGAGCATGGTAGCTCTAAGGCCGTGCCCCAGTAAGTTATCGTCTTCTATTCCGTAGGAATACTCGGTGACTCCCCCTTTGCGGCTGACATCAACTTTAGGCACAAGTGTCCAGTTTTCCCATGTGTTGACATCAATGATTATGCCGTCGCCACTTGCTGACTCTTTCCAGGTCACTCTGGCGTCACGTAAGAATGACTTTGACCTTAATATTCTTTCTGCTTCATCAATGCTGCGCAGACTGATTGAGTCACCTTCTTTAAAAGGTAACAACCGACTAACCACATAGGGATAAGTATCAATGTGCAGTTTATCTGCGGTTTCATACAGCCAACCGGTGCGCTCTTCCTCACTAAAAATCGGATTGACCGTTATCCTGATTTTGTCAATTTTGACTTGCTCATCGGCTTGTCCAACAGCAGCAAAAACAGTCAGCAAGACTGCCAACATCATCAGGTTTGCCGTTGTAACCATTACCTTACAAGCCTTCAATATGAATCCCTTAGTTGTTTTATTATGACTAATCTTCTGCCACTAACTTCCATCATAGAATGACTTTTGGCAGATGTCATGCGTTGAATTTCGTGACAGTTTTCATAGAGTTAGCAATGCAAATATGACTATCTATAACTGTTGACAAAGTATAGCTCTTTAACTAGCATCACTTGCAAATGGAATTTTAAATGGTTACGGAAATACAGAAAGGACACAGGTCTCATGATGAGCAAGTGGCTTTCTGTCATAAGTTTTACTAACCAAAAACCCAAGACAAGGAGAAAGTTATGTCTGGAAGCAAAGAAGCCGTTGAACTGGCTACCCACCTACCCGAAATCGGTTTTCCCGAATTCACCACCAAATTAGTCAGCGATGTTTTTGATACGTTAATCGCCTCTAATTTACGCCAAACTGAAGCCTACGTTGAGCTATTAAAACAAACGGGGAAATCATTACAGGCATTTATCAACGATACCAAGGATGACATCGATGGCAATATGCTGTTGCAGTTCCTATCCAAAGTTGTTGGCGCCGACAATGATGGTAACCCAGTGGTTAAACCCGGTGGGACATTAACCCAAGCTCAAGCCTCTGACCTTAATAAGGCAGTCGAAGTCAAAGATGCAGGTATCGACTCTGATAACAAAGCGGTTACTCATGGTTCACTGGATGAGAGCAAGTTTCAGAAAATTCTGGATGCCGTTGCTAACCGTCTGGCAGCTGATAAATATACCCTTCTTAAAGAAATGGTTAAGCAAGGTCTACTACGCCTAGTCATTGAGCAGGGTGAAATTGAAACACGTCTTACATTCAACACTTACGGTTCATCCTACCTACAAAATCGTTCGACCGATTACAACCGTAAAGATTTTAACTTCCGAGCAAAAGCCAAAACCGGAGGACTCTTGTCAGGTTGGGTAAAAGCTTCTGCTTCAACCTCCTATAACAGCATTAAAGTATCGACAGCGACTAAAACTGATATTGATCGCTCAAGTAGTAGCGTGCAAATTTATGGTCGAGTTCACCTTAACTTTAAAACTGATTATTTACCATTAGACCAAGACTAAGCGGGAGCACATTATGTCAGAAGAAATTTTGACGCCCGCTGATATGGGCTTCGCTGAATTTGTGGCGAAGCTCATTTCTGAAGTGTTCGATGCCGTCGTCACTTCCCAAGCGGAGCAAGAAGAAAAACTGCTGGAAATAAAGGAACTGATCAGCCAGCCTGAAGAGTTATTCGTCGATAATTTACTGCAGGATGATGCCTTTCTTGATCAAATTGAGCGCCTGTTAAGCAGTTATTTCCCAACCAAAAATGACAAAAACATCCATGCCATTTACGAAGGCGCTCCCTACAAAGCTAAAAAGGGTAATAGTCCAGAATCACCAGCAATTCTTGAGCAGCTGGGTCTCGATCTATCCGAGAGTGATTCAGCCACAAAAGGCAAGTTTACGAATCACGATGTACTTGAAGTTTACCGTTCAGTAGCCCGACCTTTTGCCCAACAAAAACGCCAGGCAATGATAAATGCTATTGAACATGGGTTTTCAAACATCATTGTCGACAGCGGGAAGATTAATGCCAAATTCACTTTCAATACCTCAGTAGAAAGTGATAACACTGAAGAAGAGCCAACATCTTCTAACGGCAACGCGGCCAACCCTAAACCCAAGCCAAAAGCAAAAAAAGCAGTTATCGACAAACGCATTAAGCTGAAGAACTCACTTCGTAAGTCAGTCATCGATAAACAGACTTCTAATGTGCGCAGTCGTTTAATTTCAAACCCTAATTTAAAGGCTTCTATTTTAAAGCCTAGGTTAGCAAGGGATGTGAAGGTTGCCATCAAACCTGCCAATAACCGTGACCCCCAGGCATCGACGACCACTGCCAATATCTACAGTGAAATCGAGCTTAACTTTAAGTCAATCAGGTAATTGTTATGCCAAGTGTTGATATCGAAGATATGGTTCATCTGGTGCATGGCGAATTGACCTCTGCTTTAGCCAGCACCAGCACATTTTATGACGCACCAATGGTGGAGATTTCTTCCATCAAGGTGCGCATGGGGCAGTTTCCCAGCTCAAAGGAGCAAACTAATCTACAGCTGGATACTGAGCGCTATCCGCTGGCACAAGAAGGCTGGCAATTGGAAGTGACTTATGACGCAAATTCTAACAAGAACCGAAAAGCCCTTGTGCAGTTAACTCAAAACGGAATTCCTAGCTTTTACGCCTATGATTATCTATCCAAGCTACCTGTTCGCTACCTTAATGCCGCTGACACAAAGCTCTCTCAGGCTCTTGCCAAAGCCGGAATCAGGTCGCTTGCTGAACTCATTGAACTCGATGCTCGACAACTTTTGCAAGTTAAGGGAGTACCTTTAGCTAAGTTGCGTAGTATTCAGACCGCAGCTCGCTTGGTACTAACCGATCCGAACCTTTTCATCCCTGATGAAATCCTTAAGCAATCGCTAAGCAATTTTCTTGATGTTTTCCCCAAGCTCAATGATACAGACTATAACTATTACAGCTGGAACAATCTTGAAGTCATTTTTGAATGGGCCCAGCAACTTGAACTCTGTCTCGCTTCTAACCTTATAAAAATGATTACCTTTGAAAAACTGCTTGTAGAAATATCGCCCGAAGAATAATTCCTGCTTTGCTTTCTTGCCCCGCTTTTATGTATGCTAATCGCAAGACATAAAATAGCTGGAACTCATAGTGCTTCCTTTACTGAAAATTCTTCTTATCGAAGATGATAGTTCTATTCTCACAGATTTATCGAGCAATCTGACCAAGACCATTGCCAATTTTGAACGCACCGACGTTACTCTTGAGGTCATTAATTGCCCCGACCTGGTGACAGGTATTCAACACATTCGAGATGATGGTGATATTCAGGCAGTCATTGTAAGTTGGCAAATTCGAGAAAATGCTATTGCTAATCGTTATGCACAATTCATCAGCGAGTTAAAATCTATTCGCCTTGAGTTGCCGGTTTATGTGTTAGGTGATGATAGTAAAGGACTGGATATCGTCAATGAATCAGAAGACATCGAATCCTTCTTCTTCAAAGATGATGTGCTGTCCGATCCAGAATCCATTCTCGGCTACATCATTAACGACTTTGACGATCGTTGCGAAACACCTTTCTGGACTGCTTATAAGCGTTACGTAGCAGAGTCCAATGACTCCTGGCACACGCCTGGACATAGCGGCGGCGCCAGTTTCAGGAACTCGCCCTATATCAGCGACTTTTATCAGTTCTATGGCCGCAACGTTTTCGTTGGTGATTTATCAGTTTCAGTCGACTCATTGGGCTCGCTATCCGACAGCACCAACTACATCGGCCGCGCCCAACAAGCAGCAGCAGTGACCTTTGAAGTCAAACGAACTTACTTCGTGACTAATGGCTCTTCCACCTCTAACAAAATCATTCTGCAAACGCTGTTGCGCAAAGGTGACAAAGTGATCATTGACCGTAACTGCCATAAGTCAGTGCATTACGGAATACTGCAATCGGCGAGTTTGCCCATTTACTTATCAAGCATCCTTAACCCTAAATACGGTATTTTTGCGCCACCCTCCCTAGCCGACATGAAACAGGCAATAGAGCAAAACTCTGATGCGAAATTATTAGTGCTAACGGGATGTACTTATGATGGCCTGCTCAGTGATTTAAAACAGGTAGTTGAGCTGGCTCATAGTCATAACATTAAGGTCTTTATTGACGAGGCCTGGTTTGCCTATTCGTTATTCCACCCTGAATTCCGTCACTACTCAGCCATCAATGCTGGTGCTGACTACGTTACTCACTCAGCCCACAAAGTCGTGTCAGCCTTTTCTCAAGCCTCTTACATCCATATTAATGATCATGACTTTGATGAAGATTTCTTCCGTGAAATTTATAGCATCTATGCCAGCACCTCGCCAAAATATCAGTTAATCGCCTCGCTCGATGTGTGCCACAAGCAATTAGAAATGGAAGGCTACAAAATTCTCAATGCCTTACTGAATCATGTTGCTGAATTCAAACAACAGATGGCCAGTCTAAATAGAATTAAGGTACTGGGTAAGGATGATTTTAAATCACTGTTTCCTCATTTTGCATCCGACAACATGGGGCACGATCCACTTAAAATTCTTATCGATATTAGTGAGTTACCTTACTCACATAAAGATATTCACAAGTACCTGCTGGATGAAGTTGGACTCGAGATCGAGAAGTACACTCATAGTACGATACTCGTATTGCTGACCCTTGGCGGTACCCGCTCCAAAATTATTCGACTGTATAACGCATTGAAAAAACTGGATAGTGGACGGGTTAAATTAACCACAGCCACTCGTCGCTCTAAAATTCCCAATAATTTACCGCCTATTGAATTAGCCTGCCTTCCCAACGAAGCCTTCTTTGGTCAAAGGGAATGCTTACCCATTTCTGAAGTCGAAAACCGAATCTGTGCAGGCCTAGTGACACCTTATCCACCGGGCATACCATTACTGGTTCCGGGCCAAATTATCAGACGTGAACAACTGGAATATCTATCAGCACTCACCAACCAAAACTTAACGATTCAGGGCAGTTTTGATGGTGAAATTTATGTGCTTAAAGAAGACTAGAACCACTATTAATTATATAGAATAACCATAATATGAAGAGGCTGAAGAACCTGTCGTAATATTTTTAATATATGTACCTGGAAGATCAAACCTTGTATATTCCCAGAGGATTAACAACAAGATAACTAATAAAGAGCCTTTATCCCAAGCTCTTTATATATGCTTGAAGTAGTAACCTGTCCTATTAATTTATTAACCCTTTCTGCATTCAAGGAGAGTCTTTTGAAACAACTACTTTTTTCCTCCATCAGCATCTTATTCCTTGCTGGATGCGCATCCATTCAGGCGCCCTCGTCATCCGACACTCAACCTGTGACTACAAAACCTAAATACGAAACCTACGTTCAAGTCGGCCAGTTGATGCCATTAAAAACAGTTACTACCATCGATGGTAAAAGTATCGATTTGACCAATCCCGAAAAACGCAAACTTGTCATACTGTTCGCAACCTGGTGCTCCGACTCTCAACGCGCCATGAAGGCACTCCACGAATCCGACATACTGAATCAGGAAGACTTACAAATCGTTGCTATTGCTCGCGAAAATACGGTTGAGGAGATTAAGAAATTCAGGCAGGAAAGAAATATCACCATTGACTTAGTCGCCGATGTCGATCGAAGTATTTATAAACAATTCGCCAGCGCAGGCATTCCGCGCTTTATTCTGGTGGATAAAAACAACCGCATCGTCAACGAAGTGTTAGCAGAGGGTGAAAACCAGATAGAATTGATTCAGTGGTAATAAAGACTTATTCACTTTCTTTTGTGATGACTCACCAGGCCTCGATCCGATTAATTTCTAATTGCTCACTGGTAAATGTACTTTGACCCCATTAATTTTATTTGTTAGGGCTCTCGTTAGGATAGTGACAGACTTTTATCATAAGCACGTATCCTCTATCGGAGGTCCTTCTTCTCCTACACCGCTAATTGGAGAGATATCGAAAATATATCCGCCGAATAAGGAGTTAAATTCTGCTTCAACATCTTGGAGGAACTGTAAAATAATTTCCAGTAACCCTCTAAATGTTGAGCAATGCCATTCAGTCTCTGGGGCGATAGAGGATAAAACATTTTTCTTAAATCCGTCTAAATCTGAAGGTACATCAAGTAGATTCCCAGTAGTTAACATAGGGCTCACTGTCGGAAAATTGAACATCGAAAACATCATTGAGTGAACGGTGTACTGAGAACGTAAAAGGTCGAATTCCTTCTGTTTATCAGGTGGTAACTTACTGTATTCCTTATCCCGATAACTATTAAATTCTTCTGTATATTGCAGGACTCGATCAGCTGCATCGCCAATCCGAGGGCAAAAATACCGCTTCCACCAAGCTTCGAAGTATCTTTGTTGAAACTCTAAATAAGTTAGCCCGACGATATTTGTATTTCGAGTGTACTTCTTTGCTCCAGACTGGAGTCCATGTTTGGAAATAATGAATCCTATGTTGGCTCCAGTCTCGGCCATGACTGTGGTAAAGGAATGTACAACCGACTGAGGTATAGCGTTACCCCAATTCTTACATTCGACGATATATTTTATCTTATCTACGCTTTGCCAATCGATTGCTAAAACATCAACATTGACTGAACCACGGGGTGTCACTATATCTACTTCGACATCCGCTGATAGACCTACATTTCGAAATATCCTACGGACTCCGAATTGAAGGTCTTGCCATTTTTCTGGGTATGGGTCATCAATCATACTAGTGCAATAGAACTTTTGATTTAGGTCAGAGCTTTAACGCCCGCATTTGCGGCTGGTTTCGAGCACAGCAGAAAACCAGCCCTACAACATGCATCTGTTAGAGCTTTCTGCAAGTAAACACACAATATCGTGGGTACTCCCATTTGGTGCCATATTTTAGCTGTATATCATCTTCTGGATAGGTTTCGTCAAAGCCATCAATAGCGAAACCAGATTCAACCAGTCTATTGAAGTATTCTGATAACGGTCTGTGATGATATGGGACTCCACTGATCGTATTTTGTGAATCTTTAGTGATTGTAAATGACACGTTCTTGGTCATTGGGGTCATATAATTATATTCATCTCCGAAAAAACCCTTATATTCATTATAGAAGCAGGGGTGAGGGATTGAAAAAATAAAATGACTTGAGGCTTCCAGGTGTTGACCGACTGACTCAAAAAATGCATTAAGGTCATCAACAACGTGTGCAACAAGATGAGAGAAAGCGACCTCATAAAACTCACTTTTCTCTAATTCGAATGAAGTACAGTTCAACAATCTCACATCGGTTAAAGACAAAACATCTTTTGCGACCCCATACATTCCGGCAGAAGGCTCTATTGCTGTAACAGAAAACCCTAATTCAAATAACTCTTTGGAAATATGGCCAGTGCCAGCGCCTACTTCCAGGACATTGCCAGGTGAAAGGCTCTTAACTCGACTAACTAAAAGCGGCTTAAACACCTCATTGAATGTTAAGTCTGCTCCTGACTCAATTTGCTCTCGACGTATTTGCGCCGAATTACACCACCTATGCGGCATTAGCCAACTCCTTGGACTTTCTAATTATGTCCTTCGCCATTGCAATTATTTGGGGGCCAGAATTGTTGTCAAAAATTGTGATCTCGTGATCAGGATGAACTCCACGAGCAATGGCAAGTCTTTCAGCACCACTGCGATCTCCATTCACTAATGTAAATCTAGCTTCAGGTAATACATTTTCTTTTGTGACAATAAAAGATGCGCCATTCAGCCGATCTCTAAGTGGCTCTGGGACTTCATTTGGTGTGATAATTTCAATGCGAGTGCCTTTTTCAATTTTTGATTGAAAAATTGATATAAGTTTGTCGTCACCTACCAACCATGACACTCGGTTACTCACAACAGTTGCACTAGTGCCCGTAGAAATAAAACTCTCCATAAACCTAAGAGTGTCTTTTGCCTTTTTATCGGTTTGTGTGTCAGGAAGATATTTCAATCCTTTTTTAGCAAGCATAAGGATCACTACAACCACCTCTATAATTACAGAGCCTATTAGCCACTCTAAATGGGGGAGTTCTTTCGCTTCCGAGAAAAACCAAGCATAGCCAATACCTGCAAGCGTTATAGCAGCGGTTAGACCAGTAATCCATAGAAAAAGATAAAGCGTATGTTTTACAAGGTTTTGCATTTCATTCCTTTAATGATACTGATACTCAGGACTACATGAGCTCTAACATTACATTACCGGTAGTTGCCGGTAACTGATTGATTTAATATAAATTATTATTTATGTCTGTTTTCTGGTTAATACCCGACAAAACCGGAGATCACAGCGGTGTTCACTGCAATTGATAGTAGCAAAGCCGATAGGTTGGGGGAAGCGTTGATTATTATGTGTTCGCTGTGTTGTCTTTGCAGCAAATATTGAAAGGATGTTGCTTGCTTACCATTTGCCGAATAGTCTGCTGATAAAAGCGCTTCCACCTTTTCCGCTTAGGCTGGATACCATGGCTATCAGGGCACTGATGGCCATCACTGTATGAGTTAATGCGCTGGAAAAATTAATATCGACTATCAGCCAGTCAATGCCTAACGCAAAACCGTAAATAATCAGATAGAAAGGAGCATAGATAAGACCAAGCAACAATAAGAACACTACTAAACCGAGTATTCGCGTTGTTAGTGTTCTTTTTTCGTTGGGTCTCATTAATATAGAAGGGTCTTTCTTTTGAATTTGGTGCTCAGAGCGGGACTTGAACCCGCACGGCCTACGGCCACTACCCCCTCAAGATAGCGTGTCTACCAATTCCACCACCTGAGCAATATAAAGACGATCAATTATTGATCTTGATCGTCTTCTTTTGTTTCTTCTTCAGTTGCTTCTGGAATAGTTTCAGAAATAGCCTGCTCGTCTGCAGTTGGAATTTCTGTACTGATTTCTTCCTGCGTATCTGTTGGGATCTCTGAAGGAATCTCATCCTGTACTTCTGTTGGGATTTCAGAAGATTGGACGCCTATTTCCTCAACCTGACTCTCTGGGTCATCCAGAAGTCCAGATTCAGTAACCTCCTCCTGACCTATCGCATGAATGGTTAATGCTAAAGCAAAGAAGATGATGGCTAGGATAGTGGTACTCTTTGTTAAGAAGTTACCCGCACCTGGCGCACCAAATAAAGTGTTAGAAGCACCGGCACCGAATGAAGCGCCAATTTCTGCCCCTTTACCTTGTTGGATCAATATGATTCCAACCAGTAACAAGGCAACTACTAACAAACTGATCATTAAAAATAATTCCATCGTATTATCCTGCTATTTTGCAAATCGCGATAAATTCATCTGCTTTTAAAGAAGCCCCGCCAATCAATCCGCCATCGATATCAGGCTGAGCCAACAATTCTTCAGCATTGGCCGCTTTCATACTGCCGCCATAGAGTATTTTAATTTCTTCAGCAATTTGAGCATTCTTATCACGTAAATGAGCTCGAATTGCTGAATGTACTTCCTGAGCTTGCTCAGGAGATGCGGTTACGCCTGTGCCTATTGCCCATACAGGCTCATAGGCTACAACTACCTGTTGTAATGCATCGATACCTAAGGCATCAATAACCGCGTCCAGTTGCTGCTGCACTACTTGCATAGTGGTGCCTTTTTCTCTTTGTTCAAGGGTCTCACCCACACAAAGAATAGGCGTTAATTCAGATTCAATTGCCTTGCCAACTTTATGCGCGACCAAAACGTCCATTTCACCATACAGGCTACGTCGTTCGGAATGGCCCACGATCACATACTGGCAACCATTATCTTTAAGCATGTCGCCACTGACTTCACCAGTATAGGCGCCTTGTGCTTGTTCGCTGAGATTCTGACCACCTAAGGCAATCTTATGATCACCGATCAGGCTCTCAACAAAAGGTATATAAATAGTAGGAGGGCACACCAGAACGTCACTTTCCAGACTCGCATCCAACTGCTCAGTCATACCCTTCATCAATGACTCAATGAATGGCTTACTACCGTGCATTTTCCAGTTGCCTGCGATGAGCTTAGTACGCACTTGGATAACTCCTCTTTTATATCACTCTTAACTTGCGCGAATTGTCTTATTTTACCAGTCATTTAGCCATCAAACGCCCAGCGACAATCGCCCCTTTTAACAAAAGGGCGCAAATATTAACCGAGGGCAGACTTTAAAACAAGCTCTGTTGACTCTGATCAGCTGTTTTTGGCTTTTCTGGGCCGATTTCCCCAGAAAAAGCATGGATTTTGAGCTATTGATCCAAGTATAATACGCGCCGTTTAAGGTCGATTGGCTAATATTTGACCTTAATTTGGAACTATGGCGCCTGAAAATCCGTAATAACAACAAGATATGACTGGTTGTAGCATGCTACACACCAGGTATTTTTGTTATTGGCTGGATTTGACAGCGCACCATAGTGAAGTGACAACCATCAGGTATTAAAAGTAGCGACCTATGATTAAGATTAAGAAAGGCCTGGACTTGCCTCTTGAAGGGCAACCAGAGCAAACGATCTCAGCTGGTGCTACGGTAAAAACCGTCGCCATATTAGGCGAAGATTATGTTGGTATGAAACCGACCATGCATGTGCAGGAAGGGGACACTGTTAAGAAAGGCCAACTCATCTTCGAAGATAAGAAAACCCCCGGAGTAAAATACACTGCTCCAGCAGCTGGTACGATTAAAGCCATTAACCGTGGCAATAAACGTAAGCTGTTGTCGGTAGTGGTTGAAGTTGCCGAGCAAGAAGAAGCGGTTAACTTTAACAAGTTTAGTCCTGAGCAACTGTCGGGCTTGAGTCGCGAAGCGATTGTCGAGCAAATGGTTGAGTCAGGCATGTGGACTGCGTTGCGCAAACGTCCCTACTCAAAAGTTCCGGCGATCGATAGCGAAACTCAAGCCATTTTCGTTTCAGCAATGGATACTAATCCGTTAGCTGCCGATCCTGAAGTCATTATCAGTGAGCAGAATGAAGCCTTTAACTACGGACTTGATATTCTTGCTCAACTTTCCGGTGACAAGGTTTTTGTGGCGACTGGCCCCAATTCATCACTGGCTAAAAGTAATAATGCCAAAGTGAACTACGAAGAATTCTCTGGCCCGCATCCTGCTGGCTTAGTGGGTACTCACATTCATTTCTTATATCCTGCTTCTATGGATCATCCAGTATGGTACATCGGTTATCAGGATGTGATTTCACTAGCCAAGCTATTCATTGAAGGTGAGCTTCATACTGATCGTGTTATCGCATTAGGCGGTACCATGATTAAAAAGCCGCGCCTGGTTCGTACTCGTGTCGGAGCTTGCATTAATGAGCTGTTGGCCGAAGAAGAGAATGATGCGGATAACCGCCATATTTCTGGCTCAGTGCTCAGTGGCTTTAATGCAATCGACGGTCGCGGCTATCTAGGCCGTTATCACAATCAAGTTACCGTCATCCGCGAAGGTCGTGATAAAGAGTTCTTTGGCTGGGCGATGCCGGGTATTGATAAATTCTCAGTGACTCGCGCATTCTTTGGCCACCTGTTCCCGAAAAAGCGCTTTAACATGACAACCACAACCGGTGGTTCTGATCGCTCTATTATGCCTATTGGTAACTATGAGCGTGTCATGCCTTTAGATATTCTGCCGACTCAGCTTTTACGCGCTATCGTCACAAATGACACAGTCCTTGCACAAGAACTGGGTTGTCTGGAGCTGGACGAGGAAGATTTAGCCTTGTGTACCTATGTTTGCCCAGGCAAATATGAGTATGGCTCCATTCTTCGCGAAAATCTGACCAAGATTGAGAAAGAAGGATAAGAGAGGCTACCATGGGTTTAAAAAACTTTATTGAAAAAATCGAGCCGCATTTTGAGAAAGGCGGTAAGTGGGAAAAATGGTATGCCTTGTACGAAGCGGCAGCGACCATTTTCTATACACCGGGTCATGTCACGAAGGGCGGCACGCACGTTCGAGACAATATTGACCTGAAACGCATCATGATCATGGTTTGGCTTGCTACTTTCCCTGCCATGTTCTGGGGCATGTGGAACGTTGGTTTCCAGGCACAGCTTGGTCTAGCACAAGGCTTAACACTGCCTGATGCTTGGCAGGTTGATTTCTTCCAGTTCTTTGGCGGTGTTATTACGCCTGAAACTGGAGTGCTTGGCCTGATGTTCTACGGCGCCTGCTTCTTTATCCCAATTTACGCCGTCACCTTTATTGTTGGTGGGTTCTGGGAAGTCTTATTTGCCAGTGTTCGCGGCCATGAGATCAACGAAGGATTCTTCGTCACTTCGATTCTTTTCGCATTGATCCTGCCTGCCGAAATTCCGTTATGGCAAGTAGCTCTAGGTATTTCATTCGGTGTGGTGGTTGCTAAAGAAATTTTCGGTGGTACCGGTAAGAACTTCATGAACCCTGCATTAGCAGGTCGTGCATTCCTGTTCTTCGCTTACCCAAGCGAAATTTCAGGTGCTGAAGTTTGGGCCGCAGTAGATGGCTTCACTAGCGCCACACCACTGGCCGCAGCTGCTGCAGGTACTATTACTGATTACGGCATTACTCAAAGCTGGTGGGATGCTTTCTTAGGTCGCATTCCTGGTTCAATCGGTGAAGTATCAACTCTAATGATCATCATTGGCGGTCTTTTCATTATCTATGCTCGCATTGCTTCATGGCGCATCGTGCTGGGTGTATTGTTCGGCATGATCGGTATGACACTGATTCTTAACTCAGTTGGTAGTGAATCTAATCCGATGTTTGCCATGCCTTGGTATTGGCACCTGGTAACAGGTGGTTTCGCCTTCGGTATGTTCTTTATGGCAACCGACCCTGTTTCAGCGTCATTAACCAACAAAGGTAAATGGTACTTTGGTGCTCTAATCGGCATCATGGTTATATTGATTCGCGTAGTAAACCCAGCCTTCCCAGAAGGTATGATGCTTGCGATTCTGTTCGCCAACCTGTTCGCGCCATTGATTGACCACTTTGTGGTTCAAAGCAACATCAAGCGGAGGACTCGTCGTCATGTCTAAGAAAGAAAGTCCAATGAGAACCATTCTGGTCGCAGTGATTTTGAGCTTAGTCTGCTCAATAGTAGTTTCTGTTGCTGCCATCAAGTTGAAACCTTTACAGGAAACGAATAAGGAACTCGACCGTAAGTTGAACATCCTTATTGCTGCCGGTTTGGTTGATGGTCAGGCACATCCAACCAAAGCTAAAATCGAAGAACAGTTTGGGTTGATAGAAGCTCGAGTTGTTGATTTATCGACAGGCGAGTACGTCGAAGCTCCTAAAGGTTTTGAGCAACGTAAAGCTGCTAAAGATCCAAGCATGAATGTTCGTATTGAAGATGATATTGCTGGCATTAGAACGCGCTCTAAATTGGCCAATGTTTATCTGGTCAAGAAAGATGGGCAACTCGACACGATTATCCTTCCTTTCCATGGTTATGGCCTATGGTCAACCATGTATGGCTTTCTCGCTCTAGATACCGATACCACAACCGTTGTTGGGCTGAAGTATTATGACCAGGCTGAAACTGCCGGTCTTGGTGGCGAAATTGAAAATCCAAAATGGCGTTCTATCTGGCCAGGTAAAGAAGTTCTCAACGAACAAGGTGAGCCGGTTATTCAGATCGTCAAAGGTGAAGCTAAGAATGAACATCAAGTTGATGGACTTTCTGGTGCAACCCTGACCAGTGTTGGTGTTGAAAACTCATTACGTTATTGGCTAAGTAATGATGCCTTTGGCCCATACTTGGCAAAAGTAAGAGCGGGGGAATTGTAAAATGGCATTTGATAAACAAGAAGCCAAATCGGTTCTTTTATCACCGATTTTTAACAACAACCCAATTGCCCTTCAGGTATTGGGGATTTGTTCTGCGCTGGCAGTAACCAGTAAACTTGAAACTGCATTAGTGATGAGTTTGGCTCTGACTACAGTTGTTGCCTTCTCTAACCTGCTAATCAGCTTGATTCGTAAACAGATTCCATCAAGCATTCGTATTATCGTGCAGATGACGATTATTGCGTCTTTGGTAATTCTGGTTGACCAGGTATTGAAAGCTTACGCTTATGAAGTGTCTAAGCAGCTTTCGGTATTCGTTGGCTTGATTATTACCAACTGTATCGTGATGGGTCGTGCCGAAGCTTATGCCATGAAAAATGGCCCAGCGATGAGCTTCCTGGACGGTTTAGGTAACGGTCTTGGTTATTCAGTATTGCTCATCATTGTCGGTATCATCCGTGAACTATTTGGCTCTGGTAAACTGTTAGACTTTACCATCTTCCCAACAATTGCTGATGGCGGCTGGTATCACACGAACGGCATGCTGTTGTTGCCAGCAAGTTCTTTCTTTATTATCGGTTTATTAATCTGGGCACTGCGTACCTGGAAAACTGATCAAGTGGAGGATGCAGAGTAATGGATCATTATATATCCCTATTTGCTAAAGCAGTTTTCGTAGAAAACATTGCTCTGGCATTCCTGCTGGGCATGTGTACCTTCCTGGCGGTTTCGAAGAAGGTCCAAACTGCTATGGGTCTTGGTATCGCTGTGGTTATCGTGCAAGCGATTACCGTTCCAGTCAACAACCTGTTATTAAATGGCTTGTTGAAAGATGGAGCGTTAGCCTGGGCCGGTTTCCCAGAGGCAGACTTAAGCTTCTTAGGCCTTATCGTTTACATCGGTGTTATTGCTGCTCTTGTTCAGATTCTGGAAATGACTTTGGACAAATTCTTCCCGGCACTTTACCAATCACTTGGGATCTTCTTGCCTTTGATTACCGTGAACTGCGCTATTTTAGGTGGTTCGTTATTCATGGTTGAGCGTGATTATAACTTCCCCGAGTCAATCGTTTATGGCTTTGGTTCTGGCTTCGGCTGGGCTTTAGCTATCGTTGCCTTGGCCGGTATTCGTGAGAAGATGAAGTACTCAGACGTTCCTGATGGTTTACGTGGATTAGGTATTACCTTTATCACCGTTGGCTTGATGGCCCTTGGCTTCATGTCTTTCTCCGGCATCAAACTGTAAACGAGTAAAGAGGTTAACTAATGAATGAAATAATATTAGGCGTTGCCCTGTTTACGGTAGTGATTTTTGCACTTGTACTAGTGATCTTATTCGCTCGTAAGCAACTCGTAAGCACAGGCGATGTTCATATCGATATTAACAAGGATGCTGACAAAGCGATTACTGTCCCTGCTGGCAGCAAATTGCTCAACGCATTGTCCGATAGCGGTATCTTCTTATCGTCGGCTTGTGGTGGCGGTGGTACTTGCGGACAGTGTGTGTGCAAGGTACTTGACGGTGGCGGCTCTATTCTGCCGACCGAAGAAAGCCATATCACACGTCGTGAAGCTAAAGAAGGTTACCGTCTTTCCTGTCAGGTTGCTGTTAAGCAAGACATGAAAATCGAAGTGCCGGAAGAAGTGTTCGGTACTAAAAAGTGGGATTGTGAAGTTATCTCCAACGACAATAAAGCAACCTTCATTAAAGAGCTGGTACTGAAAATTCCTAATGGTGAAAGTGTACCTTTCCGAGCTGGTGGTTATATTCAGATTGAAGCGCCACCTCACAAAGTTAAATTCAGCGAGTTTGATGTACCTGAAGAGTATCGTGGTGACTGGGACCGCTTTAAGCTGTTTGACCTTGAGTCAGAGGTTAAAGAAGAAACTATTCGCGCTTACTCCATGGCGAACTATCCTGAAGAAGAAGGCATTATCATGTTGAATGTGCGTATCGCAACGCCTCCACCACGCGATATGTCATTGCCACCGGGCAAAATGTCATCTTATATCTGGGGCTTAAAAGCCGGAGATAAGGTTACGATTTCAGGTCCTTATGGTGAGTTCTTTGCCAAAGATACAGATGCTGAAATGGTCTTTATTGGTGGTGGTGCAGGTATGGCTCCAATGCGATCGCATCTCTTCGACCAATTACGTCGCATTAAAACCGACCGCAAGATCAGCTTTTGGTACGGTGCTCGTAGCTCACGCGAAATGTTCTATGTAGAAGATTTCGATATGCTGGCTAATGAGAATCCTAATTTTGAATGGCATGTGGCACTTTCTGATCCGCAACCAGAAGACAATTGGGAAGGCTACACTGGCTTTATTCATAATGTTCTTCTTGAGAACTACTTGAAAGACCACCCAGCTCCAGAAGATTGTGAGTACTATATGTGTGGACCGCCAATGATGAACGCAGCCTGTATCCAGATGCTTGAAGATTTGGGTGTTGAGCGTGAAAACATCTTATTGGATGACTTCGGTGGTTAATCCGCTTGGGTTATAACTGAAGGTTCTATAAAATAGGCAGTCTCTTATGACTGCCTTTTTTATGCCCCTATGATACGTTTCATTGGTTTTGTTTTTTTAGTTTTAACCTTTTCTGCCTGCCAGCAGGAACCGCAATATAACAAGCTGTCTGGCAACACTATGGGCACAAAATACAACATTACATTCGATTCAAATGGCGTTTCTATAGATAAGCTGCAATCCGCTCTCACACAAGAGCTGGAAACGATTAACCAGCTTATGTCCACTTATATCCCCGACAGCGAAATTAACCAGTTCAATGCCC
The DNA here is from genome assembly GCF_000024085.1 of Kangiella koreensis DSM 16069. NCBI lineage: Bacteria > Pseudomonadati > Pseudomonadota > Gammaproteobacteria > Kangiellales > Kangiellaceae > Kangiella > Kangiella koreensis. The sequence goes on from NC_013166.1 coordinate 2,558,252, forward strand.
TAACTACAGATGCATGTTTTCAATTCTCTGAGCGGACCTGGACAGTTCTGGTCGCTGCTAAAGATGTTTATCATCAAACCAATGGTGCTTTTGATATTACGGTAGGTCCGCTAATACAACGTTGGGGCTTTGACGCAGCCGAATATGATGAGAAGGTTCCCACCGAAGAAGAGGTCAAGTTATTGCATGAAACTGTTGGCACGGATCAACTTGAATATGACTCCGCCAAACAATGCATTTCGAAGACCAATCCTAAACTGACCATTAACCTTTCAGCCATTGCCAAAGGCTTTGCAGTCGATCAACTAGCCGATATCATGGCAGAGTTTCAAATTTCAAATTACCTGGTTGAAATAGGCGGTGAAACTAAAGGACAAGGGGTTAATGTTCATGGTTATCCCTGGCGGATTGCAGTGGAGAAGCCATCTAGCAACGCCTCTCAACAAGAGCTATTAGTCATCGCTCTTGAGAGCACCTCAATAGCAACCTCAGGGGATTATCGTAATTATTTTGAAGTAGCGGGTAAACGCTTTTCGCATACTATCGACCCCACCACCGGCTACCCTATAGAGCATAATCTTACATCGGTTTCAGTGATTCATCCCAGTAATATGTACGCAGATGCCTATGCTACAGCAATGAGTGTCTTGGGTGGTGAAGCTTCACTTGAATTTGCAGACCAGTATCAATTGCCAGTGTTAGTCATTGAGAGACAAAACGATGAGTTAGTTACCCATGCGAATAACCTTTTTGAAAAGTTTTTTATTAAATAGTTGAGTTAGCCGAGTTTTTACACTCGGCTTGAAAAAGCTTATAGAGAAAGCTCGTATTTTTGCCCTGGATGCCTCAAGCCACCGCACTTGAAACTAATCTGCATGCTATAAGGTGCTGGGCCTGTCACACTCTGAACAACAATGTTAAAGCCGCTAACACCATGGTAGTAAGCCTGCCCATAAGGCGGATAACCACCATTGTCAGTGGTAACTACTTTGCTTTCACAACGAGATTCCACCATTGATTGGATATTTGTTTGACTCATACAGGAATAAAAGCTCAAACTGCCACAATTAAATGTTTCGGTACCATTAAAGAATTCAATGTAAGGATCATTATGGTTACCATGATTATACTCTTCTGCCAAAACCACACCGCTCACAAATATACTCAATAATAAAACTAGATATTTCATAGTGTAACTCCAAATTACGCATTGTCTATCGACCCCAATTGGTCAAAGTTGAACTTATCAGTAACTTGGAAATAACGCCTTAAGATTACAGGGGTAAAATCAGCTCATTTTCATTTTTACCCTTTTTTACCCTCTAAATTTTCTAGCTCATTTTTTATACTGATAGTTATATTTAAGTGTCAGTATGATAAAATAGTAGCCTATATCAGTTGATGAGCTTTATATCGTGAGTAGTACTTTTATTCTTGCATTCATACTATTTGTAGCTGTAATGGTGATTATGGCTGTGGGACACCTGTTTCAGCAGAAGCGCATCAGCGGTAGCTGCGGTGGTCTCGATGCCTTAGGAATTGATAAGGCTTGTGATTGTGATAAGCCCTGTGCAAAAAAGCGTGCCCGTCTTAGAAACGAGCGACGCCTAAATGTAGAAATTTTGGAAGACTAATTGCAAAACAGTTAGTCTTTACGCCCCACAAACTGAATCGCTTTTAATATACTTTGCCTCGAAATCATTCCTACTAACTGACTTTTCTCCATAACTGGGTACATACGACAGTTGTCTTTCAAGAATCGTTCTGCGACATCAGCAATACTGTCGTCTGGATGAACTGTTTTGACCTCTTTAGTCATTAAGTCCATAACTCTATGTCCCAAGTCACCGTGATAAATGGCACTGAGTACTGTGTGCAGACAATCTTTTTCGGAAATGAAACCAACCAATCGATTATGGTCATCCAATACTGGAGCTCCCGTTAAACGGTATTCCAACATTGTCTGAGCAGCTTCAACTACATCTGTTTGAGGTTTTAATGTGATCATTGCCGAGGTCATATAATCTCTGACATGAACGGACTTTATCATAAAGCTACTCCTTGATTTTATTGTAAGAATTGAAAAGCGCTTTCGCTTTGGTCTTTAAATTGATAGTAGCTTATTTGTCAGAAAAAACAAAGCCCAGCAAGAAGCTGGGCTTTGATAGAGCTCAAACAATCTAAAATTTTATTTAGTAGTCATTGTCTCTGCGTGTGCTTCCGCACGACGGTTAAGAGCACGACCTTCTTCAGTTGAGTTGTCAGCAATCGGTTCTTCTTCACCATAGCCTTTCGCACTTAAGCGAGAAGCATTGATACCGAAATTGCTAACCAAGTAATCTTTTACTGAATTAGCGCGACGCTCTGATAAGCCTTGGTTATAAGCGCTAGAACCTACGCTATCTGTGTGACCTTGAATCTCAGCATTCACACTTGGATATTGGCGTAAGAACTCAGCAACCTTAGCGATCTCAGCTACCATTTCTGGTTTAACTTCGTACTTGTTGGTATCAAAGTTCAAGCGCATATCAACAACGACCTCTTCTGCAACTTTAACTTCACAACCTTTTTCATCAACTTGCACACCAGGAGCTGTACCAGGACATGCATCTTGATAATCGTAAACACCATCATTGTCGCTATCTAAAGGACAACCATTAGCATCTACAGCAGCGCCAGCAGGAGTGCCTGGACATTGATCATTAGCATCTAGGACACCATCGCCATCAGAATCTTTTGCTTTCTCAACTGGCTTTGGTGCAGGAGCTGCTCCTGACTTAACTGTATCGCCAAAGAAGTAACCATAGCTTACGTACCAAACCTTATGGTCACCACGATCTCCAGAGTCTAACCAGTCATATCCCACTCGCATAAAGACATTATCGGTCGCAAAGTGTTCAAGACCGACACCAACTTTATAATAGCTCTCTTCCAAATCTGGGTGGTAAACACTGTACTTGTCTCCCAATTCACCATATCCCACTTTCAAGAAAGGATGAGTGGTCGCACTACCCATCCAGCTCGTATCGTTTAACAAAAGATTTAAAGCGGTATTCTCAAGATCAGTACGGTTACCACTTGTAAAATTTGCAATCTCATTGAAATAGTTGTATTCAACTTCTAGAGCAACATTCTTGTTAAAGAACCAACCTAGACCTAAACCGCCTGACTGATTACTACCTGAGTTCCAGTGGGAATCCAACTCTAAATCATACCAACCAACATGACCGTAAAAGCCATGACGATCTTGCACTTCTTCTGCAGCGAATGCAGTTGAGCCTAAGGCTAGCAAACAAGCTGCGGTTAACAATTTCTTCTTCATTCTGATACCCTCGTTAAGTTATTCATTTATGTTCCATGGTGTATCGCATTATAACGGAAACAATAAGTTAGATTCAAAGCATTAGCCCGTTTTGACAGAATTTTACATTTTTTAGGCAATATTTCGCACTTTTTGTGCCAACTTCTCCGCCATTTTTGTTGCCAAATTTGCATCATTTGCTTCAACCATTACCCTTATTAACGGCTCAGTACCCGAAGCACGCAATAATACACGCCCTTGATCGGCAAGTTCAGCATCAACCTCTTGCGCTAATCGTTGCAAATTTTCATCTGCGATCACAGCTTTCGCATCCGTAACCCGTATGTTGATCATGGTTTGTGGGAATAAGGGGAATTTAGCTACTAACTCACCGATGCCCTTTTCTTGCTCTCTAACCACCCTCAATACTTGTAACGCTGCAACAATGCCATCACCAGTAGAGTTGTAATCCAGATGAATAAGATGACCTGAAGACTCGCCACCAATTAACCAATCATTCTTTTGCAGACTTTCCATAACATAGCGGTCACCTACTTTGCTACGCTCAAATGGAATATCCAATTCAATTAATGCATTTTCTATCGCCATATTGGTCATCAAAGTACCAACGACTCCGCCTTTAAGTTGTCCTTTCTGTTGCAAGTGATAAGCCATTAAAAACATCAACTGATCGCCATTGATAACGGTGCCGTTAGCATCCACCATCATCAGTCTGTCGCCGTCACCATCAAAAGCAATTCCAAGATCAGCTTGGTGTTCTACAACCGCCTTACACAGTGGCTCAAGATGAGTTGCGCCACATTCGTGATTAATATTTAGACCGTTTGGTTCAACCCCTGTTTTTATAACTTTAGCACCTAGCTCCTTAAATACGTAAGGAGCAATATGATAGGTCGCACCATTGGCGCAATCTAATACAATCTTCATCCCATCTAGGTTAAAATCATTGGGAACACTCGCCTTACAGAATTCTATGTATCTGGCAGCGGCATCTTCTATTCGATAAGCTTTACCAAGTTTCTCTGATGGTAAAGAAGTCATTTCTTGCTCCAATAAGGCTTCAATTTCTAATTCCACTGAATCAGGAAGTTTAGTACCTGCCGCTGAAAAGAATTTAATGCCATTATCTTGAAATGGATTATGCGAAGCACTGATAACAATCCCAGCATCAGCTCTAAAGGTTCGTGTTAAATAGGCAATCGCGGGCGTTGGCATTGGCCCTACAAGAAAACTACTGACACCTGCAGCAGTTAAACCAGCTTCTAACACTGACTCAAACATATAGCCTGAAATTCGGGTGTCTTTACCGATAACGATTTTGCCTTTTTTGCCGAGAACTTTCCCGGCAGCCCAACCTAGCTTTAAAACAAACTCCGGTGTGATAGGAAAATCACCAACTGTTCCTCGAATACCATCAGTGCCAAAATATTTTCTCTCGCTCATTTTATTCGTTCCTAATTTTGTTTATTTGGCTTGCTCAAATGCGCAAAATAATTTCACTGCTTCAATTGTTGCTTTAACATCATGCACTCTAAGAATCCTTGCACCCTTGGTTAAAGCGTACATGGAAGCAGCGACGCTACCATTAGCTCTATCGTTCACATCAGCATCTAAAATGGTGCCGATCATTGTCTTTCTTGAAACACCGACTAATAGTGGCAAATTAAGTTCTTTAAAACTGTCTAAATGTTTCATCAGTTCACAGTTATGCTGCAACTTTTTGCCAAAACCAAAGCCTGGGTCTAAACAGATTCGCTCAGTCGCTATGCCGGCTTCGAGACACAGTGCTACTCGCTCTTTTAAAAATAATTTAACCTCTGCAACGACGTCACTATATTCTGGATTTTGTTGCATGGTCCTGGGTTGCCCTTTCATATGCATCAAACACAGCAATACATTCGGATCCGAAGCCACAGCGTCAATAGCACCTTCATCCTGCAATGCCCGCACATCATTGATCATACAGGCGCCAGCATTAATCGCTTCTGTCATTACAGCGGCTTTACTGGTGTCAACCGACACCGGCTTACCACTAGCGACCACAGCCTCTACCATAGGAATAACGCGATCCAGCTCTTCATTAACTGACACTGCTTGTGCTCCGGGGCGAGTGGACTCACCACCGACATCAATGATATCCACCTCTTCCTGGATCATGGACTCGATACGACGCAGTGCAATATCTTTACGCACATAATTGCCTCCATCAGAAAAAGAGTCGGGTGTCGTATTTAAAATTCCCATGACCAGTGGTCTGTTGGACTGAAATAATTCTTTCATGATCGCTACTTTCGACTAAATGGAAAAAAGGGCCAAAAGGCCCTTTTCTTAATCAACAGAAGGTTCTGTTACTGGTGAGTCTTTTGGTGTTTCAGGTTGAGGTCCTGAACCACCGTTACCACCAGGGCCTTTTTTATCAGACCAATTAGCTGGTGGGCTCGGGTCATCACCATCCATAATTTCTTTAATTTGATTTGCATCAATGGTTTCGTACTTCATCAACGCATCTGCCATCGCATGCAGCTTATCCATATGCTCCTGCAAAATAGTTTTTGCACGATTATAGTTTCGATCAATGATGTCACGAATTTCGGCATCGATTGCGCGGGCAGTTTCGTCAGAAATATTTTTATGCTGAGTCACTGAACGGCCTAAGAACACCTCGCCTTCATCTTCCGCATAGGACAACGGGCCTAACTTGTCTGACAAGCCCCACTTAGTCACCATGTTGCGAGCAAGGCTTGTGGCGCGTTCAATATCATTCGAAGCACCGGTAGTCACCTTATCTGCACCATTGATGATTTCCTCGGCAATTCGACCACCAAATAATGAAGATAACTGGCTTTCCAGCGCTTCTTTAGATAGTGAGTACTTATCCTGTTCCGGCAAATACATGGTCACACCAAGTGCACGTCCGCGCGGAATAATGCTTACTTTGTAAACTGGGTCATGGCTAGGCACTTTCAAACCAACAATAGCATGCCCTGCTTCGTGATAAGCGGTATTCAGCTTTTCCTCTTCAGTCATGACCATTGAGCGACGCTCAGAACCCATCAAGATTTTATCTTTTGCTTTCTCAAACTGCTCCATCCCTACTACACGCTGGCCATCACGTGCAGCGAACAAAGCAGCCTCATTGACTAGGTTAGCTAAATCAGCACCCGAAAAGCCTGGTGTTCCACGTGCAATCACTCCTGGTTCAACATCATCACCAATCGGAACTTTGCGCATATGCACTTTAAGAATTTGTTCACGACCTTTAATGTCAGGTAAGCCAACCACAACTTGACGGTCAAAGCGGCCTGGACGCAATAATGCTGGATCGAGAACATCCGGACGGTTAGTGGCAGCAATGACAATCACACCTTCACCACCTTCGAAACCATCCATCTCAACCAACAACTGGTTCAAGGTCTGTTCACGCTCATCGTGCCCACCACCTAAACCAGCACCACGATGGCGACCGACTGCGTCAATCTCATCAATGAAGATAATACAAGGAGCATGCTTCTTAGCTTGCTCAAACATGTCACGGACACGAGAGGCACCAACACCCACAAACATTTCAACGAAGTCGGAACCCGAAATTGTAAAGAATGGTACTTTAGCTTCGCCTGCAATGGCACGCGCTAATAAAGTTTTACCGGTACCAGGAGGGCCAACCATCAAGACACCACGTGGAATCTTGCCGCCTAAGCGTTGGAATTTGCGCGGGTCTCGCAAAAAGTCGACTAATTCACCTACTTCTTCTTTGGCTTCTTCAACGCCCGCAACATCAGCGAATGTGGTTTTCACCTGGTCTTCGCTCAGCATGCGTGCCTTGCTCTTACCAAAAGACATTGCGCCGCCACCTTTACCGCCGCCCTGCATTTGACGCATGAAATAAATCCACACCGCGATTAACAACAGGATTGGACCAAAGCTCAACAGGAAAGTGCCTATACCGCCACCTTCACGCTTCTTACCGGTATAGCTGACATCATTAGCTAATAAGATTTCATTCAGTTTTTCATGGCCACCCATTGGAATATCAGCATTAATAGCTTGATTACTGCTGATATCTTTACCAGTAACAAGGCCGTTATTAGGATTGATTACAACCTCATCAACCTCTTTTGCCTCAATGCGTTTAACAAACTCAGAGAATGTCACTTGGCTATTGTCCTGTTGACGCTCCTGGATGGCATCAATCACTATGAACAAGATGACCGCAGCTACGGCCCAAAATAAAATATTTTTTACTAAATCGTTCAAAACCTGAACCTCAATCTTGGCAACGCTTTGCCTTTAATAATGACCACACATTATGCCATGCTTTGTCAGTAACGAAAGCCCTGAAGCTTAACAAAACGTAACAATCATAACCATCCAGTTAGCCTATCAATCGTTCAACTGACACCTAACTAACCCTTATATCCTATACCTACCACATAAACTTCGCGTGAACGTCCTCTGGAAGCATCGGGTTTACGGATTAAAACCTTATCAAAAACTTCGCGGCACTGTCGTATATAGTCATCAAAACCCTCACCCTGGAAGACCTTGACCACATAGTTGCCACCTTTCGCCAGCACAGTTTGAGCCAGCTCCAGCGCCAATTCACACAAATACATGCCGCGCGGTTGATCAACCGCATCCACCCCACTCATATTGGGGGCCATGTCCGATAAAACAAGGTCTGCCTTATGCTTACCAATCTTATCCAGCAACTGATTAAGCACCGCTTCTTCACGAAAATCACCCTGAATAAAGTCAACATCTGGCAAGGGATCCATTTCCAGAATATCCAAGGCAAAAATTTTACCCTGACTACCCATTTTATAGGCTACATATTGCGACCAACCACCCGGGGCAGCCCCCAAGTCAACCACAGTCACACCTTTGCCTAATAACTTGTACTTTTGATCAAGCTCTTCTAGCTTGTATACCGCCCGGGAACGATAACCGTCTTTTTGCGACTTTTTGACATAGGGATCGTCAAAATGCTCTCTCATCCAGCGGTGACTGCTTTTGCTTCGTGACATAAAGAAAATATGCTTGTTTTTTCCTCAAATAAGTCTCTATTGTACCTTTTTTCAGGTAAAATGACCGCTAATAATCACTATCAGAAAGATGTAATGACTCAATTAAGTAACAACCAGGTAAAATTCTTACGCGGCAAGGCTCACAGCCTGAAACCAATCGTTATGGTCGGCGCTAATGGCGTAACTGACAACGTCCTCGAAGAAATCAATATTGCGCTCAATCACCACGAGCTGATTAAGATTAAAGTCAGAGCCGAAGAGCGTGAAGATAAACAAGCCATGATTGACCATATTTGCCAACAAACCAAAGCAGCAAAAATTCAGGTCATTGGTCATAACCTGTCGATTTATCGTAAATCAGCCAATCCTAAAATCATTTTGCCTAAATAATCAAATTCAGCTACCTTATGAGTTGCTTCTAATTTTTAGGAATTACTATGGCTTACAGCATTCTACTGGTCGAAGATCACAAAGAGTTAGCCGCCACAACTGGCGAATATCTTGAAGCCTGTGGCTATATTGTTGATTATGCGATGGATGGCATTTCTGGCCTTAATCTGGCTAAGAACAATCAATACGATGCTTTAATCCTTGATGTGATGCTTCCTGGTATGGATGGTTTTACCATTTGCCAGCGTATTCGCCAGGAAGCCCAGTCTGATATTCCTATTTTAATGCTGACCGCGCGCGATCAATTAAGCGATAAGCTCGATGGCTTTGATGCCGGAGCCGATGACTATCTGATTAAACCTTTTGATTTTGAAGAGCTGGATGCTCGCCTTAATGCCATTATTCGACGTCATAAAGGCGAGCTAGACTCAAAGCCATTGGTTATCCATGACCTGGAGCTTGATCCGAAAACTCTGCAGGTTAAGCGCCAAGGGCAAAAGCTCAAATTATCTCCGACAGGTTTGCATATCCTGAAGCTATTGATGCGAAAATCACCGGAAGTGGTTACTCGAGAAGAGCTTGAGCGAGAGTTATGGGGCGACCTGGTACCAAACAGCGATGTTCTAAGAAGTCACTTATATAACTTACGCAAAGTGATCGACAAGCCGTTCGCAGAACATCTGCTACAGACCGTGCCTGGTCTGGGCATTAAAATCACTTCGCCAGAATAATAACTCTAACTATTCTTCTGCGGCATGTTCTTTTAGCGTTAGCTGAATTTGCGTGCCTTTCCCCAACTCACTATCAATTGATATGTGCCAATTCATTTGATCACAGATGCGCTTAACAATAGACATTCCAAGTCCAAATCCTTTGACTTGTTCCTGATCTCGATTGGCTCTATAAAAAGGCTCGAATATACGTTGTAAGCTTTTCTCATCCATACCAATACCGGTGTCCGAAACGCGGACAAAACTACGGCCAATGAATACTTGAATTGAACCCTTCTCCGTATAATTAAATGCATTAAGCATAATGTTGTTTAAACAAATCACCAACAAACGTTCGGAAACACGCATCTTAAGTTGAACATTGCTATTCAGGCTGGTCTTGATCTGTTTATCTGGATACAGACGCTGGATCGCACTCAGCTGATGCTTAACAATAGCGTTGATATTAAGCGGCTCTTCATCAATATCCGGTTCCTGGTTTCTGGATAGCAAAAATAACGCTTCCAGCAAGTCTTCCATTTCTTTAACCATTGGCTTCATGCGAGACACAATCTTTTGTTGGGAACCGTTGAGCTGTTGTTTTTCCAACAATGAGATAGAGCCTTTGAGAACCGCCAGAGGGGTTCTAAGTTCATGACTGGCGTAGCGGGTAAAGTTTTTCTCTCGAGTCACATATTCATTCACTCGCTCGGCGTACTGATCAAATGCCTGTAACAGAGTCATGACCTCTGCATCAGCATTTTTTTCAATATCAGAAAAGTCGAGCTTTAAATCGGAGCGTTCAGAAACTTCTACGCTATCCATTAAACGCGATAACTTCACTACTGGAGAAATAGCACGCCGGGAAAGCATGTAGGTAATCCATGCCGGTAGATAAATAATTAACAGAACGAAGGCAAGTGGTGCGATACCAAAGTAAAAAGACAGGCGTGCAACCTGTCCTTCTTCAAAAACCAAATACAAACGTTGGCCGTGCTTTTCTGAAATATGAACCAGCGGTTGCCTGTTGTCCACATCGACTCTTTGATAACCTGCCTCTAGCACTTCTAAATAATCGGGAACATCATCAGAATCACTGGTCGATGACATATAGCCAGTGAGGTTTAAAGTGTTGGGTAAATTAAAGGCGCTATTTTGTTCATAGTTTTGCCAAAAAAATTCAGCTTCGCCTTCCAGTGCCTGTTTAATCAGAACATTTTCAACTACTTTTGCCGCGCCATAGACACCCAATAAGGTCACAGCACTAATCAGCAATAACTGAATCGCCATCGCCTTGATGATTTTATAATGTATGCCGTGACGTTTTTGACTCATATTGGTGTCCGTTTACCCGGGGAGCTAAATTATAAATATATTCACCTGCTACTAGTTAGCGCTTAACCAATTGGTGATCTCTTAATAAGCCATTTACCTTTTAACAAATCACCTATCTTTTAACAATTCACCTATCTTTTAACAAACCTGTAGTGCGCAACCATCCACTCGTTTCCATCAGCATAACCAAATAGCTCGGCACAAGCCATAAAGAAAATACGCCAGCGCTGAAACCAGACTTTAGACAAGTCTTTACCATACACGGTTTCAAATAACGGCATAATTTGTTTGTGATTCTGGTCCATATTGGCCAACCAGGCATTAGACGTTTTTTCATAATGCTGTCCACTAACAAGCCAGCGTCTATCCAGTTGCAAATAGTGCTGGAAGTTCAGGAAAGTATCAGCAGCTGGCATTTGTCCGCCACTGAAAAAATAACGGCCCATCCAGTTATCGTCCCCTTCTTCTAGAAAAGGGTACATCAAATAGCGATGACAGAAAACATGCAGGAATACTTTGCCATCATCTTTAAGCCATTGACTGACTCGTTCAAAAAGCACCTCATAATTTCTGACGTGCTCAAACATCTCAATTGAAATAATTCGATCAAACTGACGGCCAGGATCAAACTGGTTGATATCCTGAGTAATGATAGTGATATTGCTTAAGCCACGCTCTTTTGCCTGTTGTTCAATATATTCACGTTGCGAGTTAGAATTTGAGACTCCTGTAATCGTACTGTTTGGATACTTGGCTGCAAGAAACATGGTTAGAGAACCCCAGCCACAACCTAACTCTAAAATATCCTGACCATCAACAAACTCACCACGCTCAGCATAAAGCTCCAGCATCGCCTGTTCAGCTGCATCCAGGTTATTGACACCATCGGGCCAATAGGCACTACTGTATTTAAGATTTTTTCCCAGTGCATAATGATAAAACTGTGCAGGAACTTCGTAATGCTGTTCATTTGCTTTATCAGTTTTGATGGCAACCTCAGAAGATTTCAGCTCCTGTAAAAAATCATGATAGCGTTCACCCTGTGCCTCACAATCATAAGCCGACTCTTCGGCCAATCGCTGCTCGCACAGCTTTCGTATGCCTAGTCGCACCAGGCGATCAGGTAGCAATCCTCTCTCAATTAGATTAATAGCTTGTGCAATCATTTAGCTCTCCGCAATTAGCCGCTACTGGGCTTTGTTAGCACTGGATTTTTAGGTCCTAAAAAGAATTTATTGGTCTGTTTCTGATATTCCCTGTAAGCATCACCTTTACTTCGAATATTTTGCTGTTCGTTAAATGGTATGCCAGTTAACTTCAAAAGAAACAGCAGCATTAACACCGGGTAGATATATAACAGCCATCCTTGTTCAGCGTGCCAGCCAATTAATGGGTAAGCAAACCAATGGGTCCATTCAAAGAAATAGTTAGGGTGGCGCGAATATCGCCATAAGCCGATATTACAGACCTTTCCGTGAGAATCTTTTCTACGTTTGAATTGTCGCAACTGATAGTCAGACAAAGTCACGCCGATAAAAGAAATAACCACTACCGTAATTCCTAATCCATCAAACACATCCAGACTATGATTAGCTGAACCAATAATATAGACGGGGTAACTGAAGGCAAATGCTAAAACGGCCTGGAACATAAAGAATATAAACAATTTTACCTGGGTATATTCAGACCAATGTGTTCGCAGTTGCTGATAACGACCATCTTCATGACCAACCTGATAGCGATCAATTAAATGCCACGCCAAGCGTGCATACCAGGCAACCGGAATCAGCAAAACAATATAACGATGGAAATTATTTCCTGTTGCCATCCAGACATAGACCAAGCCAGACACAACAATTAACAATGCCCAGGTAATATCCACAATATCGGTATTCTTAGTATGCATTTGCCACAACCAGGCAACTGTCTGCCCAATAATACACAAGGTAATGACAATCAGTATAGCCGCATCTAATTCCATGAAGCTTCTCTCTTGCCTATCAGGTTTTCTTTATAGCTTGACGACTCACCAAAAACGGTGATGAGCATAACCATCACAAGAGTCCATCCGGCAGCGAGAGCCGCTAATGACCAAACGGGTTGATTCAATGTCACCGCACCAAACTGCTGTGCAGCTAAATAAGACACTGGACCACCTATCGCCCCCATTAAAATAGCAATAACTTTATGGTCAAATATCCAGCTCAGGGAATGATTAATGGTTAAGCCAAAAGCCATCCACAACATAATAATCCACACCGGAGCCATAAATGAGTATGGCCACTGCATTTCATAACTGATCAAACCGAGTTGAAGCCACAGGCTGTCCAAGACAAGGCCTAGCGTGGCTAATGTGATCATGATGGTGACATCGTTGGATTTTCGGTTGATTGGTTGTAATTGCCAAATACTAAAGGCTAAAAAAATAGCAAAACCTAACCAGATATGCTGATAAACCACACCGATGACTAGTGCAAACCAGACCGTTTGCAGCAGCACAAAGTTTAAGACCTTGTTTAGCTTTGTAAGGCTAACCATTGCGGCCTCTTGTTAGCAGGTTTAGCAAATAATAAATGCACATCACTAATCGCTTTTTCCATAAAGCCACCCTCGCAGTAGCAGAAATAGAAATCCCACATTTGAATAAATGACTGATTAAAGCCTTGCGCCTTAACCTCTTCAAGATGACTAAAGAAACGCTTTCGCCATTCGTTCAAGGTTTTAGCATAACTGTCGCCAAAATCTTCCAGATTAATCAATCTCAAGTCGGATGCTTTTTTTGCGGTATCGACGATAACTGATACGCAAGGGATAAAGCTTCCCGGAAAAATATAGCGCTTAATAAAATCCACCGACTTTAGTGCTTGTTTATAACGAGAGTCTTCAATGGTGATTGCTTGAATCAGTGCCATACCTTTCGGCTTTAATAAATCACTACATTGCTTAAGGTAAGTATCCAGATATTGATGCCCTACCGCTTCAATCATTTCAATTGATACCAGCTTATCGAACTGGCCTTTTAAATTACGATAGTCTTCTTTAAGCAAAGTAATTTTACTTTCCAGTCCTTCTTCTTTGACTCTTTTCTTGGCGTGTTGGTACTGCTGCTCAGAAATAGTGGTAGTCGTGACATGACAGCCATAATTCTTAGCGGCATAGATCGCGAAACCACCCCAACCAGTGCCGATTTCCACTAACTGGTCATTAGCATTAAGGTCCAGTTTTTCACAGATTGTTTTTAGCTTTAGTTCTGAAGCTTTTTCTAAGGTGTTCGCCTTTTCGGTAAAAATTGCCGAGGAATACATCAGGTGTTTGTCCAGAAACAACTTAAAGAAGTCATTACCAAGATCATAGTGTGCTGAAATATTTTTGCGGCTACCGTCTAGACTGTTGCGGTTGAACAAATGCCACAGTTTTAGAATGCTGTTTTTTAGCCAAGCAAGGCCACCCTCCATTTCATCCAGGATGTGCTTATTAATAACCAATATGCGTACCAGCCCGGTCAGGTTATCAGTAGACCACTGTTCTTTCATATACGATTCTGCGGCACCAATGCTGCCATGCATGGCCACTTGTCGATAAAAATCCAGTTGCTTGATATTCAAGGTGACACATAGATCTGATTGTGGGCTGGCAGACCCACAGAAATACTGTCCAAGAGGGTCATTAATAATAATCTGGCCGCCCTTTATTCGATTAAGTGTTTTAAGCACCTGACTTCTTATCAGCCGCTCAAAGCCTGAAGCTTTTGTGTTTTCAGGCAGTGCCAACTCAACAGAATCGCTCTGCTTCTGCTTAGTGGTTATTGCCTGTTTTTCAGTATAATCATTCACGACCTGTGTTCCTCTACCTGTTATCCGATTTTGGCTTACCCTTGTGTGACTCTCTGTCTTGTTGAGGGTGGGGCACAAAAGGAATCTTTTTTAACCATAATTTCAATGCTTGCCAGTAAATGGCCGCAACCATCTTTAATGGCTGAAGCGGTCTTTTTAAAACAAGGCTACGCATACTGCTTTGGGTTAATGGTATGAAATCAGCTGTGAAGGTGGCGTCAAAGAACTTAGCATTGGTTTTTTTCTGATTAACGACCATATGGATTCTTAGCTCATCATCCTCAACTTTAAATAGCCATTGGTAATGCATATCCATGGCAATAAAGGGAGATATATGGAACGCCTTATCAAACTCAAACTTATACAAGTTGTCAGCCTGCTTGCCTTCTTCACAAACATGAATGTAGGCATGACGCTCTCCCCATGGGGTATTGGTGATCTCAGAAACGATATACTGTAATTCACCATCAGCGACACAAAAGTAGAAGCATACCGAATTGAAGTTAAAGCCCAGATACCTAAGGTGGGACAATAAAAATATCTGCCCTGTAAAAGTTTCCCCCGTCCTTTGACGAATAGTTTCAACAATAGCTTCTTTATTTGAAGTTTTGTTTTGAGTTTCAGATGATAAGGGATTTTGGTGGAAATCTTTATGACGAAATGAAATCAGGTTCCACGTCTCCAAGGACCATAGTTTACTTTGATTAAATGTTTCGGGCAGCTTGTCTAAGTCCAGCAGGCTCCAATACATGTCATAGGTAAACTCATGTGGCTTAGGTCGATAGCGACGATGTCGTATAGAACCGACAAAAAATCCTTGTTTAAGCATAACCTGCATCCTTCAGAAGTTGTTCTGCAGCCTCCAATCCGCTTCGTGCACCATCTTCATGGAAGCCCCATCCCCAATAAGCGCCGCTGAAATAACTCCGGTTGAGTCCTTGAATTAATCCCTTATTTTGCTGCGCATTAATGGTTGCCTGTGTATAAACAGGATGATAATAAACCAACTGCTTCCAGACTAACTCAGGGTTAACCCGCTCTCCCATATTTAAGCTGACAATAACGGGCGTATTGGTTTCTAGTGATTGCAATAAGTTCATGCAATAACTCACTGTACACTGTTTGCTAGTTTTTTCATCAATCATCACATTCCAGCTAGCCCAGGCACGACGTTTACTAGGCAGTAAATTAGTGTCAGAGTGCAGGGTAATATGATTTTCCTGATATTTAATCGATCCCAGAATGTCTGTTTCTTCGTTGCTCGGACCTTCAATCATGTTCAGCGCCTGATCACTATGGCAGGCAAAAATCACATAATCAAACTCTTGTTTACCCTCAGCAGTATGTAGCCATACTTTCTCATGATTTCTGATCACTTTATGAATAGGACAGTCCAGCTTTACCTGAAAGCCAGCGTTCTTTGCTACCGCATTAATATAGGTCTTAGAGCCGCCTTCTATGGTTTTCCAGACCGGACGATTAAAGGCTTGCATCATTTGATGATTATTCATAAATGACACCAGATACCGTGCAGGGAATTCTAAAATAAGCTCACTATCACCAGACCATAGTGCGCAAGCCATTGGCAAAATATGTTCATCAATAAATTGCTGGCTATAGTCATTTCGCTTGAGATAATCCCCTAGAGTCTCGTTACTATTGCCTTTAAGTAACTCACCCGCTTCGCGGTAAAAGCGAAATATATCGCGCATCATTCTATAAAATTTGGGGCTGATGATATTCCTTCTCTGACTAAACAATCCATTCAAGGTACCGGCGTTATACTCAAGCCCAGTTAACCTATTCGAAACAGCAAAGCTCATATCACTATCTTTATACGGCACTTGGTATTTTTGTAACAGCCCATAAAAAGTCGGATAGTTTTCCGGATTAAACACAATGAATCCAGTATCAACAGCAATCGTTTTTTGCCCACCTTTTCCGTCATCGACCTCAATCTGATGTGTGTCAGCATGGCCACCTAGTCTTGTTGCAGCCTCAAATAAAGTGACCTCCATATCTGATGCCAGTCTTTCGGCTGCTACCAGACCTGAAATTCCACCGCCAATTACCGCAACTCTCATGATTTTGCCTTCGCTTTAATTAATTGTTTGTCGGGATACTTCAGATCCCAGACCAAGCCAACTTTTTCCATACCTTTAAGCACATAGTAACTTAAATCAATTTCCCACCAATAAAATCCCTGCTTAACCGAGCCTGGGCTGAAATGATGGTTGTTATGCCACCCTTCACCTAGCGTAAATAATGCCAATAAAAAGTTATTACGGCTGTCATCATTGGTTTCAAAACGCTTAGTGCCCCAGCGATGTGCTAAAGAGTTTATGCAGTAAGTAACATGCGATAATAGAATGGTTGAAATGAAGAAGCCCCAGATTAGAATCTGCCAACGATCGGCTCCCAATGAAGGATGAAACTTTTCTAGATAGATACCCAGGCCAAAAATAAGGCTGGCAAAAATTATCGGTGGAAAGATATCAAATCGATCCAGCCACCTTAACTCTGGGTATCGAGCTAAATCTTTAACTCGTTGCTCTTGGGTAGGAAAATTCTTTTTGTTCAGAAACCACAGCATATGACTTTTTAAGAAACCGTGTCTTGGCGAGTGGGTGTCTTCAGCAGTATCTGCGTGAATATGGTGATGCCGATGATGCGCGGCCCACCACAATGGACCTCGTTGAGTAGCTGAGGCACCTAGAAATCCAAATAGAGCTTGTACCCAGCGGTACGTCTTAAAGCTTTTGTGGGAAAAGTAACGGTGATAAAAAGCGGTGATGGCGAACATGCGTATCATGTAGGCTGCGATACAGACTATTATAGCTGCCCAGGACACGCCTGTGACAAAGGCAAACAAGCATACTAGATGCAATCCGATATAGGGTATAACTCTTGGCCAATCGATGCCTTCCAGTTGTTCTGGCTGACCTGTTTGGGTATTGATTTGACTGTTATCAAACCATTGTTTCATTTTCATATTGAAGCTGCCTGGCAATTTGCCTTATCCTAGGTCTATCCTTGTGAAATCCATGTGAATCACCCTTATTTAATCACCCTCTTTTCTTCACAAAATCTTTACGAGCTGTACTATAAAGTAGCAACATGGTTTCACTTTATCAGTGCTATATGAAAGTTTCCCGTTATTTATTGTACTTTGCTATCGCCTTATTTTTTTCTGGCTGTAGCCATTCGAGGAGCGAGATGAATAATCAGCGCGTAGAAGATTTTTTACAGGTTGCCAGCAAGATGCCGCCAACCGAAACCGTTGAATCGCCGGACAAGGCTTTTTTAACCCTTTTTGGTGATTTTAAAGCAGGCACCAAAGAAGACATCATTCGTCAACTTTACGCCGAAACATTCTACTTTAATGATACCTTTAAGACTTTCGGCCATATCGATGAGCTATTAAAGTATATGCCTGAAACTGCAGATGCCACAGAACTTACTACTGTGGAGATCATTGACGTAGCCAAATCAGATACAGACTATTATCTGCGTTGGGTAATGCATATGAAATTCTCGGCCGCTGGCAAAAAAATCGATTCTAAATCGATTGGCATGACCCAGCTTCGTTTTAACGAAGAGGGTAAAATCATTCTTCATCAGGACTACTGGGATGGCGCTGAAGGTTTTTACTCACGGTTACCAATAGTCGGATTCTTTGTTAATTATGTCCAAAATCGCCTGTAAGCGCCTAATACTAACGCCACTCCTGATCACCCTGGGGTGGCTAATGGTTGGCATTTCGCTGTTAATTGCATCCCCCTTAGCTCGCGCTAAACTTGAGCCAAGCGTTCGCTATCAACAGACCGACTACCAGCTGTGTGCACAACAAAGAGTCACCAAGGCCCTTTTCTTTGACGTGGTTGATGTGGGTGTTTACTACCCCAATTGTCAGCAAGCAGAGAATGTATTTGATTCCCAGCCCAAACTTTTGCGCTTTTCCTATTTACGTGAGGTTGAAGGCATTCAATTCAATGAAGGTGCGGATGACTTCCTGGAAGATAATCTTACCGACGTCGAGAAAGAAACTTGCCTGGCTGCATTTAAAGACTTCAATACCATTTATAAAGATGTCGCTGACGGTGATTATTATGATCTGTTTGTGACACCAGACCAAGGTTTAAACCTGCGACTAAATCAGTCTCAATTAGCCGAACTCAATCAGGCCAAATGCGCAACACCTTACCTCAACATATGGTTTGGTCCGGAGTCTATGGATGATGACTTTAGCGAGCTGCAAGATAAACTCAAATCCCTTAACTAAGTTTAAATTAAGAAATTTCTAACTTAACAATGCCAGCGCAGCTTTCCTTGCTTCTTTGTAATCAATGATTGGCTCTGGATAGCCCAGTTCTTTACGTTGCTGGCTGGTCGGAAAGTGGATGTCTTTATTATTTAAGCTTGCTAATTCAGGCACTAACTTTCTAATAAATTTCCCTTGAGGATCAAAACGTTGCGACTGAGTAATCGGGCTCATAATTCTGAAATAAGGAGCACCATCGGCGCCTGTGGATGAACACCATTGCCAGCCGCCATTATTTGAAGCAAAGTCACCATCAATCAAATGACGCATGAAAAAAGCCTCCCCTTCACGCCAGTCAATTAAACATAACTTGTTTAAAAACATGGCCACATTCATACGCAAACGGTTGTGCATCCACCCTGTTTGTATGAGCTGGCGCATGGCTGCATCAATCAGTGGAAACCCTGTTTCAGCCTGGCACCACTTTTCAAATAACTCATGCTGACCATTCCAAACTTCTTTGGCATCTTTCTTAAAAGGCAGGTGATAACTAATTTGTGGATTATCTATGATGATCTGACGATAAAACTCACGCCAGATAATTTCTGATAACCAGGTATCTAGATAGAAAGCTTCCTGATCACCTTCATACCACTCCAGCAACGATTCTATACATTGCTTTGCTGAAATAGCACCAACAGTCAAATAGGGCGACAACATGCTGGTTCCTTTGACTGCTGGAATATCTCTGTGCTCTTTATAATAACCAGCTTTCGGCAAGAACTCCTTTAGCCTATCCTGTGCTGCCAGTTCACCCGCAGGCCACAAATCCTTTCGATAATCATGGCCGAAGTCATAATCATGCTGCTTCTCAATCTTAAAGTCCTGTTTACTCGGTATCGGGAGAGGCGATATTCCTTGCGTCTTATGAAATTCAATCCACGATTTTTTATAGGGGGTAAATACTTTGTAAGGCTCACCCTTACCCGTACTTACGCTATTGGGGGGAATAATGACATCACCATCAAAACGCTTTACTTCTTTTCCTTTGCCTAGCAACACTTTTTCCAATTCATCATCGCGATTTCTTTCATTGAATGGGTATTCATTATTAAAGTAAACTCCATCAGTATTATATTGCTCGACTAATTGCACTATTTTTTCTACCGACTGCTGATAGTCTTTCACCTTGAAGCTGTGCAAAGGTATATTCAGTTTGTTCAGCTTTTTGCGCAACTCATTTACGCTGTCATAGATAAAGCCAATTTTGCAGGGAGCGTCGTCATGTGCCTCTCGTTGCTCAACGGGTTCAAGATAAATGCCAATAACTGCACCCTGTTCGGCAGCATAAAAAAGAGCAGGGTTATCGCCTACTCTTAAATCATTTCTAAACCAGACTAAGTTAATATTCTTCCTCATAGAACCCTACTCATAAAACGGTACTCATAAATAATTTCGCAATCCCAGCTCCAAAGGATGGGGATCAAGATAAGCCTGCTGCTTAATATAGTCAGATCCAAATTGAGTCAGGTAATGATTAATTAAGGTGACCGGAACGACCAAGGTAACGAGCCCCTTTCGGTATTGTTCAATGACCTTCACCAACTCCTGCTTGGCTGCTGAAGTCAGATCGCGTTTTAAATAACCCAAAATATGATAGAGCACATTAGTGTGTGACTTGCTGGATGCAATCTTCTTTAATATTCGCATCAGCGTGTCTTCGTACTCTTGTAACAGCTCGGTTATTTCTCTCTGTTCTGTATTAGCAACCAGTCGCCCAAGCTCTTTATAAGCCTGATAGCTATGTGCCATCACCAGGTACTTATAGCGGCTATGGAATTCAATCAATTTCTTCATGCTCGGCTCGTTTACAACAGACTCTTTCCATTCATTGTAGGCGAAAACACGAGTAATAAAGTTCTCGCGCAATTTCGGATCCTGCAAACGCCCTTCCTCCTCTACCGGCAAGTTTGGATGCAATTTCATAATTTCATCAATATAGACGCCGCGGTAGGATTCCCCGGCTGGGTTGCCATTCTCGTGATACACCTTAACCCGCTCCATACCGCAGCTTGGCGAATTACGAATTACAATGTAGCCACAGGCGTCTTGAATTCTTGGCATCGTTTTGTGGGCATAGTCGCGTAACTCATCGGTCACATCCAGACTATGGTCATCGACTTTTTTAACTCGAATATCATCACCCACCCGAACTAAGTGGATCGGTGGTCGAGGAGTTGGTAGCCCAATACCCATTTCAGGACACACTGGCGTGTACTCAAACCAGTCGCTGAGTACATTCAAACAGTATTTGGATTGCTTATGCCCACCATCAAATCGAACTTTATTTCCAAGCAGGCACGAGCTGATCGCTATCTTTATTTTGCTCATTTTTTAATTATTGTTAACTCCGTGTGAAGAGCTCGTGAAAAGCCAAAATTTCTCCACGTATTTTTCACAAGCTTAAAATTAAATTGTTTGCTTCATGATGCTAACAGGAGAGATTGCCATGAAGTTAAAATACTTTTTACTACCTTTTTTAGTGCTTCCCTTGATCGCTTGTAACGATGATGACGACAATGATCCGATTGAAGAGATGATGCCACAGAGCTTCAAGGTTCAGGTTGTTCATGCCTCGCAAGACTCACCTAATGTTAATGTTTCCGTTAACGGTTCAGAAACTTTGTCAGACGTTAACTATAAACAGGCTTCTTCACGTTTAACCTTAGATGAAGGGACTTATACTTTGCAAGTCGACGGCATCACACCAAGCGGCGATGCAACCGTTATTGGTCCACTAGATGTCAACTTTGCACCTGATCAGTTATACACCGTATTAGCGGTCAATCAAACAGCCTCAATTGAACCACTGGTGATTAACCAGGCTGACTTTACCCCAGCCGATGGTGAATTAACGGTACAAGTCATTCATGCGGCATCGAATGCGCCAACCGTTGATATTTATTTAACCGCTCCGGGCACTGACATTTCTGGCACGGCACCAACCACAACATTAAGTTTCAAAGATACTTTGTCAGCGACTGATATTCCAGCTGGTGATTATCAAATACGTGTCACTCCTACTGGTGACAGTACTGTTGTTTTTGATAGCGGAACTATCAGCTTACCTGCCGGAGTATTGCTCAATGTTGCAGCCGTAGCTAACACCACAACTGGCGACAGCCCAATCAGTTTGCTCGCTATTACCGATGAGGGCGCAACTGAGATCCTTGACGTGAACTCACCGGCTGATTTCCGTGTTTTCCACGTCTCAGCTGATGCTCCAAATGTTGATGTAGTAGTCAATGATGATTTTGCCAATCCAGTAGTGACTGATTTAGCTTTCCCTGATTTTACTGGTTACCTATCCGTACCAGAAGCCACCTATAATGCTAAAGTAGTTCCAACAGGTGCTGATACGCCGGTTGTGATTGATGCCGATTTAGCATTAGAGGCAGGTGCTTCTTACTCTGTGTTAGCCGTTAATGACTTAGCCAATATTGAACCACTTGTATTAGCCGACACCCGTCGAGCCATTTCGACAGAAGCTCAACTAAGAGTTGTTCACGGCTCTCCAGCCGCAGGTGCTGTTGATATCTATCTAGTCTCACCGGGTACTGACGTTAATGATGTTGAGCCAACTTTGAGTAATGTACCCTTTAAGGCTGAAACCGGTTACCTTTCTGTTGCTGAAGGTGATTACGATGTAATAGTCACTGCCACAGGCAGTAAAACAGCAGCTATTGGCCCAGCAGCAATCTCATTGTCTAATGGTGGAATCTACACCATTATAGCTCGTGACAATGCAGGTGGTGGTGCCCCACTGAATGTCATTCTTGCTGATGACTTTGTGCTCTAGGCACTTCCATAACTGTCAGACACAAAAAAGGCCTCATCAGAGGCCTTTTTCTTTTTTCTTGAGCTAGCTAAAGATACAAAACCTCAGCAATTTCATATTCAACACTACCTTTTGGCGTCTGAATATTGGCGATATCACCTTCTTCTTTTCCAATCAAACCGCGTGCAATTGGCGAGTTAATGGAAAGTTTATTTTTCTTAATATCAGCCTCATCGTCACCAACAATTTTGTACTGAACTTCATCGGCGTTATTGTCATCCATATTAATCAGAATAACAGTTGAACCAAAAATCACCTTGCCGTTGTTGCTTATTTTAGTAACATCGACAATTTGTGAGTTTGACAATTTAGCTTCAATTTCCTGAATACGTCCTTCAATGAAACCTTGTTGTTCACGCGCCGCGTGGTATTCAGCATTTTCTTTTAGGTCACCATGCTCACGTGCTTCAGCGATGGCCGCAACTACTTGCGGCCTTTTCACTTTTTTCAGCTCATTTAACTCAGTCTGTAGCGCTTCTGCGCCTTCGACTGTCATAGGAACTCGATTCATCGCTCATCAACCTGTGTGTGTAGTTCTTGCACTGAGTAAATCTGACTACGACCATTCTCCTTCATCGCTGCACAAGATGCCACAGCTCCCGCCAAGGTAGTTGTGTATGGCACTTTATGTTGCAGTGCGCTACGACGTATCAAGAATGAGTCAGCAATCGCCTGTTTACCTTCAGTGGTATTAATAATGTAATCCACTTCACCGTTTTTAATGTAGTCAACAATGTGCGGACGACCTTCAAACATCTTGTTGATGCGCTGACATGGAATACCAGCTTCACGAATTGCTCGTGCTGTTCCGCCCGTCGCTAACAACTCAAAACCTTGCTCTGCCAATGAACGCGCTACTGCCGGCAAACCATTTCGGTCCGCTTCACGCACACTGATAATGACTTGTCCGGAATCCGGTACCGCCTGGCCTCCACCCAGCTTTGCTTTGTAGAAAGCATCACCAAATGTTTTACCAACCCCCATCGCTTCGCCTGTTGATTTCATCTCAGGGCCAAGAATAGGGTCAGAACCCGGGAACTTGTTGAATGGGAATACCGGTTCTTTAACCGAGAAGTAGCGAGGAATAATTTCTTTAGTAAAGCCTGTTTCAGCTAATGTCTTACCGGCCATCACTGACGCAGCAACTTTCGCCATTGGCGTGCCGGTTGCTTTTGAAACAAATGGCACGGTACGTGATGCACGTGGGTTCACTTCAAGAATGAAAATTCTCTCACCTTGAATAGCAAACTGGGCGTTCATCAAGCCGCGAACTTTAAGCTCTTTTGCCATGACCAACATCTGACGACGCAGTTCATCCTGCACTTCTTTGCTTAAGCTAAATGGAGGAATCGAACAGGCTGAGTCACCGGAGTGAACACCTGCTTGCTCAATATGCTCCATGATGCCGCCAATCAGAATATTCTTACCGTCAAAAATCGCATCAACGTCAACCTCAATCGCGTCATCCAGGAAGCGGTCTAACAATACTGGCGACTCGTTCGAAACGCTCACTGCATCGTTCATATAACGACGCAATTCTTCTTCGTTATAAACGATTTCCATCGCGCGTCCGCCTAATACGTAAGAAGGGCGAACCACTAGCGGATAACCAATTTCTTCTGCCAGGCGTACACCTTCTTCCATGTTACGCGCTGTGCGGTTAGGTGGCTGTAACAAACCTAAGCGGTTAATCGCTCGCTGGAATCGCTCACGGTCTTCTGCTCGGTCAATCGCATCAGGAGAAGTACCAATGATTGGTACGCCAGCTGCTTCCAAATCACGCGCCAGTTTCAATGGTGTCTGACCACCATAATGAACAATCACACCTTTTGGCTTTTCAATATCGACAATCGCCAATACATCTTCAAGCGTTAATGGCTCAAAATACAAGCGATCCGAGGTATCGTAATCGGTTGAAACCGTTTCTGGGTTACAGTTAACCATGATAGTTTCGTAACCATCGTCACGCATCGCAAAAGCGGCATGAACACAGCAGTAATCAAACTCAATACCTTGCCCGATACGGTTTGGTCCACCACCTAAAATCATAATCTTATCGCGGTCAGTCGGATTCGCTTCGCACTCTTCTTCATAAGTTGAATACATGTAAGCGGTACTGGTAGCAAACTCAGCCGCACAGGTATCTACTCGCTTGAACACTGGAATTACCCCAAGTTCTTTACGAAGCTTGCGAATTTCTTTTTCACTGATGGCGAAGATATCAGCCAGTCTTTGATCCGCGAAACCTTTGCGCTTAATGTGACGCATTAAGTCTGCATCTAAGTCCGAGAACGATTTGTCTTTTAGACTTTCTTCAATTTGAATAAGCTCTTGAATCTGAATCAGGAACCATTTATCGATTCCAGTCAGTTCAAACACTTCGTCCAGTGACCAGCCCTTACGGAAAGCATCACCGATGTACCAGATACGATCTGAACCAGGCACACGCAAGTTTTGACGAAGCGTATCAACCCAGCTCTCATCATCCTCAGCCAGCTTTGGTTCGAAACCAGAAGAGCCAACTTCCAAACCACGAATTGCTTTTTGGAACGACTCCTGGAAATTACGACCAATCGCCATGACCTCACCCACAGATTTCATCTGGGTGGTTAGGGTCTTATCAACATTCGGGAATTTTTCGAAATTGAAGCGAGGGATTTTAGTGACTACGTAGTCGATGCTCGGCTCGAACGAAGCAGGTGTTTTGCCACCGGTAATTTCGTTTTGCAGTTCATCGAGGGTGTAGCCAACCGCCAGTTTTGCGGCTACTTTAGCAATCGGGAAACCGGTTGCTTTTGAAGCCAATGCTGATGAACGCGATACACGCGGGTTCATTTCAATGATGGTCATGCGGCCATTTTCGGGGTTAATCGCAAACTGAACGTTCGAACCACCGGTTTCAACGCCAATCTCGCGCAATACTGCAAGCGATGCATTACGCATGCGCTGATATTCTTTATCGGTTAATGTTTGCGCTGGCGCAACGGTAATCGAGTCGCCGGTATGCACACCCATTGGGTCAAAGTTTTCGATAGAGCAGATGATAATACAGTTGTCATTCTTATCACGAACAACTTCCATCTCATACTCTTTCCAACCGATTAATGATTCATCAATTAATAATTCATTGGTTGGCGACAAATCCAATCCGCGTAAGCAGATTTCTTCAAATTCTTCTTTGTTGTACGCGATACCGCCGCCCGTACCACCCATGGTAAAGGAAGGACGGATAATACAAGGGAAGCCAACTTCTTTCTGTACTTTCCAGGCATCTTCAAGGCTGTGTGCAACTTGCTGACGAGGTTGGTCTAAACCAATTTTTGACATCGCTTTGGCGAACAACTCACGATCTTCTGCTTTGTCGATTGCTTCACGCGTTGCACCAATCATTTCCACACCGTGGATTTCTAAAACACCGCGTGAGGCTAGATCCAACGCACAGTTCAATGCAGTCTGGCCACCCATAGTCGGTAGAATCGCGTCTGGCTTTTCTTTTTCGATAATTTTCGCAACCACTTCCCAATGAATTGGCTCGATGTAGGTCACATCCGCCATGTTCGGGTCAGTCATAATGGTTGCCGGGTTCGAGTTGACCAAAATCACTCGGAAACCCTCTTCACGCAAAGCCTTACAGGCCTGAGCGCCGGAATAGTCGAATTCGCAAGCCTGGCCAATAATGATTGGGCCAGCGCCTAAAATCAGAATACTTTTAATATCAGTACGTTTTGGCATGTCTCAATCGTCTCCTAAGCTTTGTGTTGTTCCATCAATTCAATGAAGTGGTCGAACAATGGTGCAGCATCGTGTGGACCGGGACTTGCTTCAGGGTGACCCTGGAAGCTAAACGCAGGCTTATCCGTACGCTTGATACCCTGTAGGGTGCCATCGAATAGGGAACGATGAGTTGCTTTTAAGTTATCCGGTAACGATTTCTCGTCTGCCGCAAAACCGTGGTTTTGGCTGGTAATCATAACCGTGCCATCTGCTACGTCTTGCACAGGATGGTTGGCGCCGTGGTGGCCAAACTTCATCTTCGCCGTCTTGCCGCCGCTGGCCAGAGCCAACAACTGATGTCCAAGACAGATACCGAACACTGGAATATTGGTTTCTAGAACTTCTTGAATCGCCTTAATCGCGTAATCGCAAGGCTCCGGGTCACCTGGGCCATTGGATAGGAAAATACCATCAGGCTTCATCGCCAGAACTTCGCTCGCGGGAGTCTGTGCTGGCACAACCGTCAAATCACAACCGCGCTCAACCAGCATTCTCAAGATATTGTGTTTAGCACCGAAGTCATAAGCAACAACTTTGAACTTAGCTTCTTTGAGTTTGCCGTAGCCTTCTTCTAAAGACCAGGTGCTGTCTTGCCAAGTGTAGCTTTCCTTGGTGGAGACTACTTTTGCCAAATCCATTCCTTTCAAGCCCGGAAACTCTTTAGCCAGCTCTAATGCTTTATCAGCATCTGGAGCCTCACCTGCAATGATACAGCCACTCAAAGCACCCTTATCACGCAAGATTCGCGTTAAGCGACGCGTATCAATGTCTGCAATGGCGACTTTCTTATGGCGCTTTAAATAGTCTGATAAAGACTCTTCGCTGCGATAATTGCTGTGTAATAAAGGAAGGTCACGAATGATTAATGCTTCAGCCCAAAGATTGGTCGATTCAACATCTTCGGAATTGGCACCGGTGTTACCGATGTGGGGATAAGTGAGGGTTACCATCTGCTTAGCGTAGGAAGGGTCAGTTAAAATCTCCTGATATCCTGTCATGGCGGTATTGAAAACCACCTCGCCTACTGCATGTCCTTCGTAACCGATTGAAACTCCGTGAAAAACACTACCATCTTCAAGAACTAAAATGGCGGGCTGCTGGGCGGGTCTTAGCAGCTGTTGAGACTCTTGTTCTAACAAAGAAACCTCCATTTTTTTTAGGCGCAAAAAATTTGGGCTCACAATCTAAATGAGTCCAGCAAATTGTTTACTTAGTGGAATTTTGGCAAATTCTGCGCATTATAATGGAAATGGGGTTTGATGTCTATTTAAGCGGGGCTTACCAATGAGATAACAGAGCTATGGCAACCGCTTATTTTTTGTTTGTTATCCGAAAAAGAAAAAGGGCGGATAAACCGCCCATTTTCAATTGGCCTCATGCCCCTTAGGTGCTCCCTGCTACTTCCGTGTGTCACCATGTCCTTCGGTTAGATTTCCTTACGTGCGTCCCTTGCACAGTTGTTAATCTACTCTTTTTTGAGCCAATAACAACAAGGCCTGACACGATGTCAGGCCTGCATTAAATATAAAAACCTTTATAAATCAATTAACTAGATAAAATCTGTAGCGGAAAAAGCATATTATCTGAATGATCTTAAGGCGCTAGACTACAGATCCTTGAGAGATCGCTTACAAACACCATGGACGATCTCTTACAAGCAATGCACATCTGATTGAACACTTTTTGAACAATATGTTTTTTGTCAGTCCTTGAGCCCTAAAACGTCCTGCATATCGTACAATCCGGCTGGTTTTCCCAGCAACCATTTGGCCGCTTCTATCGCTCCCTGAGCGAAACATTGTCGGGTTTGCGCCTCGTGGCGTAAGGTGACCAACTCACCCTTTAAAGCAAACACCACCTCATGAGTGCCGACGATATCGCCGCCTCGCATCACTGAAAAACCAATCGCTCCCGGTTCTCGTTCACCGATTCCATGACGCGCCCATTCGGCCACATTATCAAGGTCTCGACCTTGTGTATCTGCAACAGCTTCACCTAACGCCAAGGCTGTGCCTGATGGCGAATCTTTCTTGTATTTATGATGCGCTTCGAAAATCTCGATATCCGACTTATCGCCGAGTAACCTGGTTGCCTGTTTCACGAGTCCTAATAAACTGTTAACGCCGAGACTGTAGTTGGCTGCAAAAACAATCGGAATCGATTGTGCTGCTTCAGTAATCGCCTGCTTCTGTTCATCACTAAAACCTGTAGTACCGATAACCACCGGTGAGTTGGCACTTACTGCATGGGACAAAGTTTCGATTGAATGCTCTGGCAAACTAAAATCAATTAGCACTTTTCGCTCATTCAAAGTAACTGATAAATCATCGCCAACAAACACGCCCTGCGGTTCCATGCCAACTAAATAACCAATATCAGTCCCCAGCTTTTGATGTTGCGCACGCGCCATAGCGCCAACAATTTCCACCTGGCTATCACTAGCTGCGGCCTTGAGCAGTTCCTGTCCCATTCGTCCAGTGCAGGCATTAATTACAATTGGGGTCATAAACAACTTGTCCTATAAATTCGTGCATTCAGTTAAGGCAAAGCGCCTTCATCTTTTAAAGTCTCTGCGATTTTTTCCGCTAATACTCGATAGCCTTGCGCGTTCAGGTGTATTTGATCCGACTTGTACTTTTTGGTCTTCAACAAATCCGACACCTCACCGCGCATATAGGCCACTTGATGCTCTTCGGCCAATTCATCATAAAAGCCTGCAACCGATGAGAAAAGATTTTTCTCGGGCACACCCATCAACAAAACCTGTACATTATTCTGTTTAGCAATATCGATCATCTGCGCCAGGTTTTGCTTGGTTTGGTTCTGATTGTGATTACGCAAAATATCATTACCCCCTTCCAGCAAAATAACCAGCTCCGGATTGTATTGCATCAACACATCCTCAAAGCGGGCCAAGCCCCGATCGGTAGTCTCACCTGAAATTCCGGCGTTGACGACTTCCAATCCAGTAATCATTGCTAACTGGCTGGGGTAGCTGCCTTCTTTCGAAGCACCGATACCTTCCGTTAAACTATCACCAAAAGCAACAATGGTCGCGTTCGAACTTAACGGCTGTAGCTTTGGGTCGCTGCAGGCAGTTAACAATACACTGCCTACCAGAATTAGGGTCAAACATAGGTATTTCTTTAATTCTGCCATTAGGCTTCATCTCTCTTTTTCAGTAGCTTAACAAACCATACCACTAATAATGAGAATGAAATTGCGCCAAGGATCATCGCCATCATATCGCTACCAATCCAGCCTGTACCTATGCCATCAGGTTTTCTGCCTTCAACAAATGCCATGCCGGCAATCGCAACACCGAGTAGACCTTCGCCACCGACGAAACCACTGCCCAGTAAAATACCTTTCTCGCGGCGACTTTCTTTGACATCTTCTTTTTTGGTCTTCGATTCAACCCAGTGGCGAATCAAACCACCAATTAGAATCGGGGTCATGGTTGATAGCGGTAAATACACTCCCACTGCAAAAGGAAGCGAAGGAATTTTCACCAGTTCGCAGACAATGGCAATACCGACGCCAATTGCCACCAGAACCCAAGGCAGGCTTTGTTCAAGCACGCCATCGATCACCAGTTTCATCAATGTCGCTTGTGGCGCAGGTAATTCTTTACTGCCAAAACCAAAGGTTTCCGCCAGTAACAAAACGGACAGACAAACAAAAGTGGCCGAGGTCAAAACACCAATCAATTCAGCCATTTGCTGTTTTCGTGGCGTTGCCCCTAGCAGATAACCACTTTTTAAATCCTGCGAAGTATCACCTGAAATTGACGCCGCAATCGCTACCACACAACCGACAATCAGAGTCGCCGCCTTGCCGCTGGTATCCGTCCAGCCCATGGCCAGGAAAATCGTTGCCGTGCCTAGCAGTGCAGCAATTGTCATGCCTGACGTCGGATTCGAAGTCACCCCGACCAAACCCACAATTCGAGCCGCAACGGTAACAAAGAAGAAAGCAAAAACGGCAACACAAATAGCCGCTAGCAAGCGCGTATCAATACCACCCACAGCGCCAAACACTCCCGGCACCAAGGTCAACATTAAAATGACAGCCAATATTCCGAAAAATACCACTTTAATCGGCAAGTCCTGATGTGTTCTTGGCTCAACAACCTTATGCTGCTTATCTTCGTGAACTTCTTCTTCTACGCTTTTGACGATAGTCTTTGCGCCAACCTTGAAGCTTTGAATCATCACCGGAATACTTTTCATTAAGGTGATGATACCCGCTGTCGCAACAGCGCCCGCACCAATGTAACGAACATAACGCGACCAGATTTCGCCCGTGGACATATCCGCAATAAGCTTTACGGTTTCAGGAAAGAAAGGTGTGGTCTGAGTATCGCCCCAGTAGGCAATAGCAGGAATGATAATAATGGCTGATAAAAGACCTCCACCGACCATGACCCAGGCAATGCGTGGTCCTAAAATATAACCGACACCGAACAGAGCGGCGGACAGATCGACACCTATCACACCTTTTTTCAGGAAGGGAATTTTAACCGCGGCATAATCCGGAATCACTTTGATCCAGGAGGTCAGGGTTTTAAACAGAGCAGCCACGCCCATGCCATAAAAAATATACTTGGCTTTATTGCCGCCGACCTCGTTGGCCACCAGTACTTCCGCACAGGCGGTGCCTTCAGGGTAAGGCAACTTGCCATGTTCACGCTCAATCAAGAATTTTCGCAGCGGGATCATGAATAGAATACCAATCACACCGCCACTCATTGCCAGAATCGTCATCTGCAACAAGTCAGGAGCAACACCCCACATAAATAAGGCAGGCAAGGTAAAGATCACACCACTGGCTAAAGAGCTGGATGCCGAACCAGTAGTTTGCGCAATATTGGTTTCAAGAATCGTACTGCCGATACCAAACTTGGATAAGATTTTAAAAACAGCCACCGCCATCACTGCTACCGGAATCGAGGTACTGATGGTTAGGCCGGCTCGTAGTCCGAGATAGGCATTGGCCGCGCCAAAGATAACCCCGAACACTATGCCAAGGCCTACAGCCTTAAAGGTAAACTCCGCCATATCCTCTTCTGCAGGGACATAGGGTTTATAGGTTTCGCCTTCTTTTAGTGGCACATAGGCTTTTGCATCCAGCCCTTTTTTTATTTCA
Source organism: Kangiella koreensis DSM 16069 (assembly GCF_000024085.1). Lineage (NCBI taxonomy): Bacteria > Pseudomonadati > Pseudomonadota > Gammaproteobacteria > Kangiellales > Kangiellaceae > Kangiella > Kangiella koreensis. Next base: position 2,589,947 of record NC_013166.1, read on the forward strand.
GTGGTCAATAGAAACTCCCCAGTTTTTACCAGCAATATGCGCTATTAAATAGGGGGGGCATTCGCCTGTCAAATTCTAGCTCTTCGATCAGCGACTATGCTTCAAGACCTTTTGCGACTGCTTTTCGAGCTGCTTATAGCCTTCAGTAGTAACCCAATCAAAGAATCGTTGCGCTATCGGCGATAGCTGTTTGTTTTCTAAATAGCCCAGATACCACTGGGAGCGGATCGGCAAACCCGTTACCGGCAGCACTGACAAACCAGCATCTTCACCATAAACCAAAGTGTAGGCTGACAAAATTGACACTCCAAGATCCGACATTACAGAATGCCTGATGGCCTCATTGCTTTCGATGATCATTCGAGTATTAAGTTGTAGGCTTTTCTCCTCAAGAAATCGCTCAATGGCATAACGCGTTCCCGAGCCCTGTTCGCGTAATAGAAATGGCAACTTAAAAAACTGCTGTAAACTGATGCGCTTTTTCTGCGTCAATGGATGTTGGTCATGCGCGATGGCAACCAAAGGATTATCCAGAAACTTGGTCGTTACCAGCTTGATCTCTTTGGGTGGATAGGTAAACACATAAAAATCGTCCAGATTGTCTTTCATTCGATCAATAATTTGTTGCCGGTTACCAACGCTAAAATTAACCTCTACATTCGGATACAGCTTGCAAAACTCACCGAGCAAATGCGGAATAAAATATTTCGCAGTGCTGACTACCGCAATGCGCAACTTACCGGCCTCAAGTCCTTTTAATGCACTCAATCGCATTTCAAGTTGGTCAAAACAATCGACCACATCTTTCGCCGTCTTTAAAACTTCTAAGCCAGCATCCGTAAACTGTAATTTTTTGCCTTGTTGTTGATATAACGGCATCCCAATTTTATCGGCCAGATTCTTTAATTGCATCGACACTGTGGGCTGAGTCAGAAAAAGTGCCTCAGATGCCGCAGTTACCGAACCATGTTCCCTCAATGCCAACAATATTTGCAGTTGTCGCAAAGTTCCTATCGAAGCCATATAGATAATCCTCTATACAAACCTTAAATAAAATCGATTATACACTAAGTTCCAAATTCTTATAATAGCGCCAAATTCACCAACCTGATTGATGATATGTCGCTTAATCGTACTCAAGCTTTTGAATTATTAACTTCTTTACTGATTGCACTGATTGGATGTTACTTAGCTTACTTTGGATACAGTAGCTGGATGCTAGCCATAACAGGTGCAGCTCTATTTGTATTGAGCAGTAGTCGTGTGTTACGCCGCATGACTCGTCGTAGCAACACAAGGGAAGCACAGCATGCAAATTGATATTGTTGTTGTCTTTTTTCTGCTGGGATTTTTAGCAACCTTCCTTAAGTCAGATATTGATTTCCCGGAAGGTCTGTATAAGGGATTGGTACTATTTCTTTTATTGGCTATTGGTCTCAAAGGTGGCGCGGCTCTAGAGCAGTATTTTTCAGCCAGCCTGATCATTCAGGTCGTTGCGGTACTGGCTTTTGGTTTTATTCTGCCCCTGATTGCTTACCCGCTACTGAGATATTTTGGTCTGCTGGATCGCATCAATGCTGCCAATATTGCCGCCCATTACGGTTCAGTCAGTGTTGCGACTTATGCGGTAGCTGTTGCTTTTCTGGAAAGCAAAGGCGTTGAATACGAGGCATACTTCCCACTGTTTGTGGCCATTCTCGAAGCACCCGCCATTGCGGTTGGAATCCTGCTGGCAAAACAACGGAACAGCTCACTAAACCTAAAGGGACTGCTCCACGAGTCGTTATTAAATCAAGGTGTTCTGCTACTGTTCGGCGGCGTTATCATTGGCTGGTTAGCCGGCCCACAACAGATGGCCTCAATTGCTCCACTGTTTAAAGATTTATTCCATGGCTCATTAGCCTTGTTTCTGCTGGCAATGGGTCAGATTGCTGCACGTCAAAGCAAACACCTCATCGAGTACGGAACCTTCATCGCCACCTTTGGCATCTTGATGCCATTAATCGGCGGTCTGCTCGGCGGCTTGTTGGCCTGGTCATTCGGCCTCAGCGAAGGTGGCACCTTATTGCTAACCACGCTCGGTGCCAGCTGTTCTTATATTGCGGTTCCGGCGGCTATGTCAGTTGCTTTACCGCAGGCTAATCAGGGAATTGCCATTACAGCATCCTTAGGTGTGACCTTCCCGTTTAATGTTCTGGTTGGTATTCCTTTGTACTACAGCCTAATTCACAAATTACTTTTCAGTTAGGAGATTACTATGAGTTCATCTCAAACCACACCGAAAGTCAGCATCATCATGGGCTCACAGTCCGATTGGAACAGCATGCAACATGCCACCACGGTATTGGATGAGCTTGATGTTGCTTACGAGACCAAGATTGTCTCTGCTCACCGCACGCCCAATCGTCTTTATCAATTCTGCGATGAAGCGGCTGAGCGTGGCATTGAAGTCATCATTGCCGGTGCTGGTGGTTCTGCTCACCTGGCCGGAATGGCAGCGGCCATGACCTGGCTACCGGTGATTGCAGTGCCCATGTCGAGCAAACAGTTAAAAGGCATGGATAGTCTTCTATCTATGGTGCAAATGCCAAAAGGCGTCGCCGTAGCCTGTCAGGCTATAGGTGACGCGGGTGCTTTTAATGGAGGCTTGCTCGCAGCCCAAATATTGTCTTTACATAACCCATCATTAAGAAAAGCTCTGCAACAGTGGAGAGCTCAACAGACGGCTTCAGTTGCCGAGGAGGTTGCATCATGATTTCGAGCAATGTCATAGGGTTGCTTAATTCACAAAGCTATAAGGTCGCGATCATTGGCGCCGGACAATTAGCAAGAATGATGGCGCTGGAAGGAATCTCGATGGGCCACAGCTTTTCATTTTTGTGTTCCGAACAGGATGACTCTTCGCCCGTTGAAGGGCTTGGCCACTTGGTTAAAACCGATTTATCGCAGCTATCTGCCGAAGAGATCTATCTGCTGCTCGGCAAACCCCATGTCATTACGGTGGAGAAAGAAGATGTTAATGTTGAACTGCTCAAAGCATTGAATGAGCATTGTGACGTTCATCCAAACCCTGAAGCCATTGCCATTTCGCAAAACCGTAAAGATGAAAAGCGCTTTGTTGAGTCGCTTGGTTTTGCGGTTGCACCCTGGAGCTCTGCCGATCATGTAGAAGCTTTAATGGAAGCGGGCATCAAACTCGGCTGGCCGATGATTATCAAGCGCTGTTCAACTGGTTACGACGGTAAAGGACAGTGGCGTGTCAATAACCTTCAGGAGGCATGCAAAGTTCTGGAGCAGGCTAAACCCACAGATAAATTTATCGCTGAAAAACTGCTTAACTTTACTAAAGAAGTTTCAATCATTTCGGCACGCGACCTGCATGGCAACATTGTTCATTACAGCCTGACTGAAAACGTTCACAAAGATGGCATACTTCATTATAGCTTTTCACCGGCAACAAACATCAGCGAACAGCTAACGATACAGGCGCAGGAAATCGCAACCGCGATGTTAGAGAAGCTAAACTATGTGGGCGTACTGGCGATTGAATTCTTTATGATTGATGACCAGTTATTAATCAATGAGTTTGCACCTCGAGTCCATAACAGCGGTCACTGGACGCAGATTGGCTGCAACTCCTCGCAGTTCCTCAACCACATTAGAGCCATCAGCGGTCGCGCAGTAGCCAGTGCTCCCAACAAAGGTTTTTCAGCGATGATCAACCTATTAGGACAGGCACCGGCCGACAAACAGCTGCTTGATAAAGAGCTACAGATCCATTGGTATAACAAATCTGTAAAACCTAATCGCAAGGTAGGCCACATCAACATGAATGATCAGGAAGCGTCAAAGGTTGAGTCTAAACTGCATCAGACTTTGCTGGATATGAACAAGCCTGACAACCAGTTCAGCCAAGCTGGCTAACAGTCTGGCTTTAAATTAGCAGACATAAAAAAGCCCGCAAATGCGGGCTTTTTTATGGTAACTATTAGACCTAACCTGTCATATTTTCCCAGAATTTCTTCACTCCGTCGAACCAGCCTTTTTCTTTCGGACTGTTCTTGCCGCTGGCTAATGTCTCACCAAATTGTTTCAGCAACTCTTTTTGCTCCTTGCCTAAACTGACCGGAGTTTCGAGAACGACGCGACACATCAAGTCGCCGGTGTATCCCGCACGCATGGCTTTAACGCCTTTGCCTTTTAAGCGGAACATTTTGCCAGTTTGAGTTTCCGCTGGGATTTTTAATGAAACACGCCCTTCCAAAGTGGGTACTTCTATTTCACCACCGAGCGCAGCAGCCACAAAATTAACCGGAACTTCACAATATAAGTTAGCACCGTCACGAACAAAAATCGGATGCTCTTTAACATGCACCTGCACGTATAAATCACCCGTTGCAGCTCCAGGGCCACCGGCTTCGCCTTCACCCGACAAGCGAATGCGATCACCTGTATCAATACCGGCCGGAATTTTAACTTGCAAGGTTTTGGTTTTCTGAACACGGCCTTGACCATGGCAGTCCATACAAGGATCTTTGATTACTTGCCCAGTACCACGACAATCTGGACAGGTTTGCTGCACAGAGAAGAAGCCTTGGGTCATGCGCACAGCACCTTGGCCATGGCAGGTGGTACAGGTCGTAGTACCCGAACCCGGTTTTGCACCAGAACCTTCGCAGGTATCACAGTTAACCATGGTCGGAATACGAATGGTTTTGGTCACACCGGATACAGCTTCTTCCAGCGTGATCTCCATGTTGTACTGCAAATCAGAGCCGCGCGCCTGACGTCGGCCGCCGCCGCGACGACCACCACCAAAAATATCACCAAAAACATCGCCAAAGATGTCACCAAAATCAGCACCGTGAAAACCACCATGCCCACCGCCCATATTCGGGTCAACACCAGCATGACCATACTGATCATAAGCCTGGCGTTTTTGCGGATCATTGAGAACTTCGTAGGCTTCTTTGGCTTCCTTGAAGCGTGCTTCAGCTTCCTTGTCATCAGGGTTACGATCCGGATGGTTTTTCATAGCCAAACGGCGATAAGCCTTCTTTAACTCGGCTTTATCCGCAGACTTTGATACACCCAATACTTCGTAATAATCTCTTTTTGACATACTTAACTACTTTGGTTGTTGATCTTCAGGCTGACTTAAACAGCTCACTACAGCAAACGCAGGACGGTATCCCAAAGGACCCTATCCTGCGTTATCGTTTCGTTACTTTACTTTGCTAGACTCCAACAAAGTCAGAAGCAAAAAGGGCTAGTTAGAGCTTATTGCTTTTTATCTTCGTCTTTAACTTCAGTAAATTCCGCGTCGACCACATCATCAGCAGCGCCTTGACCTTGCGCCTGCTCACCACCAGCCTGCTGGCCAGCTTCTGCCTGCGCGTTAGCATACATACGCTCTGCTAACTTGGCTGATGCCTGACTTAAGGCTTCAGTTTTGGCTTTGATGTCTTCGATTTCATTGCCTTTAATCGCTTCTTCCAGCTCATTAGCAGCTGTTTCGATAGCTTCTTTTTCACCGTCTTCGAAAGTGATGTTCTCATCTTTTAGCGATTTACGAGTTGCGTGTACCAAACCATCAGCCTGGTTACGCGCTTCGACTAGCTCCTGGAACTTCTTATCTTCTTCAGCATGCGCCTCGGCATCTTTAATCATTTGATCAACTTCTTCGTCGCTCAAACCTGAAGAGGCTTTAATCTGAATCGATTGCTCTTTGCCAGTCGCTTTATCTTTCGCAGATACGTGCATAATACCGTTCGCATCAATATCGAAAGTCACTTCAATTTGTGGCATACCGCGTGGCGCAGGTGGAATGTCTGCCAGGTCAAAACGACCAAGTGACTTATTCTCTGAAGCCATTTTACGCTCACCCTGTAGCACGTGAACGGTTACCGCAGTTTGGTTATCATCTGCAGTTGAGAAAGTTTGCGATGCCTTAGTAGGAATCGTGGTATTTTTCTCAATTAGCGGAGTCATCACGCCGCCCATGGTTTCGATACCGAGCGATAATGGTGTAACGTCCAGTAGCAATACGTCTTTAACATCACCTGACAATACCGCACCTTGAATTGCAGCACCGACTGCAACCGCTTCGTCTGGGTTAACGTCTTTACGTGGTTCTTTGCCGAAGAAACCAGCAACGGCTTCTTGAACTTTAGGCATACGGGTTTGACCACCCACTAGAATCACATCATTAATTTCTGAGGTTGAAAGACCTGCATCTTTAAGCGCCTGCTTAACTGGCTCCATGCTGCGCTCAATCAAGTCTTCAACTAGCGCTTCTAATTTAGCGCGAGTCAATTTCAAGTTTAAGTGCTTAGGACCTGTTGCATCGGCTGTGATGTAAGGCAGATTGACTTCAGTTTGCGTGCTTGAAGACAATTCAATCTTAGCTTTCTCGCCCGCTTCTTTTAAACGCTGCATGGCTAAAGCATCGCCTTTCAGGTCGATACCTGAGTCTTTCTTGAACTCAGCTGCCAAATATTCGATAACGCGCATATCGAAATCTTCACCACCGAGGAATGTATCACCGTTAGTCGACAATACTTCGAAGGTGTGTTCGCCATCGACTTCAGCGATTTCGATGATAGAGATATCGAAAGTACCACCACCTAAGTCATAAACCGCAATAGTGCGATCACCGCGTTCTTTGTCCATGCCATAGGCAAGGGCAGCCGCAGTTGGCTCGTTGATAATACGCTTCACATCAAGACCCGCGATACGGCCAGCGTCTTTAGTAGCCTGACGTTGTGAGTCGTTGAAATAGGCAGGAACCGTGATAACCGCTTCCTTAACTTCTTCGCCCAGGAAATCTTCCGCTGTTTTCTTCATTTTCTTAAGAACTTCAGCAGAAATCTGTGGCGGAGCCATTTTCTTACCATTAGCTTCAACCCAGGCATCGCCATTATCAGCTTCGATAATGTTGTATGGCACCATACCTCTGTCTTTTTGAACGACGTCGTCTTTAAACTTACGACCGATCAAACGCTTAATAGCGTACAGAGTATTTTGCGGGTTGGTTACTGCCTGACGCTTCGCTGATTGGCCGACCAAAGTCTCGCCATCAGTAAAGGCAATAATAGAAGGGGTTGTACGCGTACCTTCAGAATTCTCGATAACGCGCGGCTTATCGCCGTCCATAACGGCGACACATGAATTTGTTGTACCTAAATCAATACCAATAATTTTGGCCATCTTACTACTCCAAAAATAACGTTAAAACTTGCTTGAAACATATATGGGGGGCGGGTTTTGGAGATCAACCCCTTGAACTTACTTTTTTTGGGGTTAATGGTTAATCACTAAAGCAGAATGGTATTTCGACCAACCCACCGAATATCAGGCTATATTGGTTTTAGGATCCAAATTTCAAGTGTGGAGAGGGATTGCGACTGGGAATGATAAAAAAAGCCGGCCCGAAGGCCAGCTTTTTAGACTTTTAAAGAAACCTCTAGCTAGGAGAGGCTCATGCTAAGCATGAATCTAAGGTTTCTTTATTAGCTACCGCGACAAGCTTGACGCGCCTTAGTCTTAACTTCCTGAACTTTTGCTGCATCGCCATTGCTCTCAGCTTCGACTATCGCTTCATAGTCAGTATTGTCGACGATACACTCGCAAGTTTTTTGCTGCTTCTCACGAACTTCTTCAGGTAACTGCTTAGCTTTTGCCTCACAGGTTTGTAGATCTTGCTGCTTTTTACTGTCAGCTTCATTTGCGTAAGATGTACCAGCTATAACAAGACCAATAACTGCACTTAGTGCTAATAGTTTCTTTTTCATGATAATCACCTTTTACATTTTAAAAGTATATGAGTGGGGGATAAGAGTTTTCCTTAATTATTCAGTACAAGCTTCTTTTGCTTCCTGCTTAATTTTCTGGATTTTCGCTAAGTCACCTTTTTTCTTAGCTTCGGCCAGCGCTTCATAGTCAGTATTGTCGATTTCGCACTCACATGACTTTTCAGCTTGCTGTCCTTTCTGATTGGCCTTTTGCTGTGTTTGTGCTTCACATGCACGCACATCTTGCTGTTTCAAAACATCTGCATCACCTGCATACGCAGCACCAGTTGCCAGACCAAAAATCACACTTAGAACCACAATTGACTTCTTCATAATGTTTCTCCTTTTGTCACAAGTGGAGTTATGTTTTAGCACGCAGAAAATTCAAGAAACACGATTCAGTTCACACTCAATTATTTGTAAGCCCAAGTTTATTGATTTGTTATTTTTATGTGAAAAGAGGCACTACGTTTATGGCTACCAATTGTCACAATGCATGCCAACTCAACCACAACAAAACTCAGGATAACCGATTGATTATAAAGATATTTTTATTGTAAAAAATGTTTGCTCTGTATACTTTGTCACGATTTTAAAGCGAACTTTTTTAGACGGGAACCTCTACCAATTAGCGAGGTCATAACGGGGATAAAAAAACCTCTTTAAGGCTCCAACACTTAAAGAGGTTTGATATAACAATGGCTAAAACGGGAGCTAATATTCTGCGCTGTGATAAACGTTCTGCACATCATCCTGGTCGTTAGCCATTTCTAAAAATTTCTCGAACATTTCCAGATCTTCGCCTGAAATCGGGGTCATAACTTTTGGTACAAATTGAATTTCGTCTACTTCGAATTCGATGTCTCCAAAATGCTCTTGCAGAGCCTGGCTGGCTTTGAAGTAGTCGGTTTGAGGAGCGAAGACCGTAATTTTGCCGTCTTCATGCTCAATGTCGGTGACGTCTACATCCGCCATCATTAAGGCCTCAAGAGCACCTTCTTCATCATCGCTTTTAAAGACGAAAATCGCACTGTGATCGAACATATGCATGACGCTGCCTTCGTTGCCAATCTTCGATTTGGTTTTAACAAAACACTGGCGTACCTCACCAAAAGTACGATTTGGATTGTCGGTCAGGCATTCAACAATCACCATCACATTACCCGGTGCATAACCTTCGTATCGAGCAACTGCAAAGTCTTCGCCGGCACCGCCTTGCGCCTTATCCAGAGCTTTCTGGATAACGTGCGCTGGCACCTGATCGCGCTTGGCGCGCTCCATCAAGCTGCGTAACGCCAAATTACTTTCGGGCTCTGCTCCGCCCTGCTTGGCGCAAACATAGATTTCGCGGCTGTATTTACTGTAAACCCGGGCATTTTGATCCGAGGTTTTGGCCATAGACTCTTTGCGGTTCTGGAAAGCGCGTCCCATAGGATTCTCTCTCAATAAAATGTGATGAATAAATAAGCGGAGTATTGTATTAGGGTTTAGGAAAATTGGGAAATATTAATATAACTCCCGTTTATTCACTCTGTGGTTTTTGTTGCTTCTGTTTATATAGGCCATCAAATATCGTCTTCCATTGCTCACCCCCATCCTGCGACACCTGCCAGACCTGGCGTACATGCTCTTCCTCCTGTGTCCAACGGATACGATTCAAAAGCTTACCCTTGTCACTCTGGGTTTCCCCAGTCAGCTCCATAGCGCCATCCTTAAAACCACCTTCAAGCCTTAACAAGGTTCCAGTATTGTCTACCCAGCTCTGGTGCCATACCCCACGAGAAGCATCATAAATGTTGTAACTATTGCCACGGAATGCGCCTTCACTGTGCCAGTTCTCATGCAAAGCACAGCCATCCAGCACCTGAGTGATCGTATTTTCGCCCACCTTCTGACCTTCAGGGTTGAACACCTCCCACTCCCCAATCCAGAAATCAAATTGCCGATGCTCCTTGCTCGAGCAACTTGGAGGTGGTACCGGATCGGCAGCAACAGCGACACCACAAAAGCAAATGGCAAGCAGTAAAATAAAGCGAACGAATGACATCATGATAGACAACCCTTTAATAACGATAACCCTATTTCTACCCACCGCAACAGATACTGTCAATGACATATTGAGTGGGCACAAAAAAAGCGAGCCAGAGGTCCGCCTTCAGTTTCAATTGACCCTTGTTGGGTTACGGATTAATAGTTTATGGGGAGCCGTCAGACTCTGACCCCATTAATTCAACAGCTTTAAGATTATTTTAATGATTGACATGAATGCACCTTCGGCAGTGAATTAATTCCATACAATTATTGGCTCGCCTGGTATTTCAAGCACTAAAGCTTCTGGTCCATTATAAGATTCATCATCTAAAAAAACTTTTATTGATATTTTATCATCAAATAAAAACTCTATGGATTTATCGCTTTCGTTTACTTCTAATAAATACTTACCTAATATAGTATCTTTGAAATCGTTTATATTTGAGGGCTGTGTTTGCCTTTCATTATGTATAGCTAATCCAATACCGCCTTTAAAGCCAAAATAAATACTTTCCCCATCAAACTCAAAATCAACCACTGTATTATTTATTATTTTATCTATCCCTATTGATCGCATTGCTATCCTCTATTTTTAGCTTATTGGGAAATGAAATCAATTGGATATAAGAACAAGGTGCATCAAGACGCGTCTTGCGCTTAAACTTCAATCACTCACTTCTGGGCCTTAATAGTTTAACTTCTTTTAATTCAACATAATGAATTAATCCGGATTCTTCGGAGTCAACTAATATTCCTGTCTTCAAATATTCCCAATCTTTTTGCTTATACATATCTGAATATATTGAGCCAGAAATGTTACAAACAACAGTGCCGCGAACACCATCTGACCACTCTACAAAATCACCTATTTTCAAAACCTTTCCGTGAGCATATTCCATACTTTACTCTGACCCCATTAATTCCTATTAATTTTCTGCATTAATTCTTGTTTTTTAATTATTTCTTATTAAGCATAACTAAAAGTATTATACTAATTATAATTAAAAAGAGATAAATTCCCGACGTCATAAAGAATTCAATGGGACTGTTTTCGTATAAAATACGACGCCCCCTACGAGTTGTAATCTCTAATGTAATCAAAGCAGAAATTACTTTAAAGGAACTAATACCAAAAAGCCCTAGTGCAAGGATAGAGCCGATTATTTTTGAACTATTATGGGCAGCCACAATTTTCCTCTTCATAGCCATTAAAGATTTCAAAAGTTACATTAATAGGCTTCTCACTCTGATCCCATTAATTCACGCTTACTCTAAATCCCAAAGACTAATAGTTTGATACGATGTCATATAATATCAAGCTATCAAGAAACAGCGCTAATGTTGATGAAATCAGAATAAAAGACACCTTTGATTCTTTTTTAAGAAGTTTACTTAACGAAAATGGTAAAGCGATAAGTAATATAACTAGCACAATAAAGGTTTGCTCCCACCAAAGTGCATCATAACTAGCTTCACCATCAAGTCCGAACCAAGTGGCAATGTAATTACCTGGAGCCCAAACATCGTGTGACATAGACAGATTAAACCAAATACTCCCTATCATCAGCGATAACAATGCCAATAGACTAGCAATAACAAGGCTCATAAATATTTTTTTCATATTACTTCCCAGGAATTAATGGGGTCAGAGTACATTTTATTCTTCTTTGTTCTTCCCGCTGCTCACAGAGTTAATTCTTACTTGGGGCAACCTTCTTATCCTCGAAGAGTCACTTTCAATCTTAAAAGAATGTATGTATAGCATATAACTGCACTAATAAGGGTAGTAGCCAACCCAAGGTAGAGTATCTCAATACATTAACGTATTGCAGAATATTTTCAGCTAGAACATAAGAAATGGGTAAAGTGAGATAAAATACAATATAAGCCTGAAGTTGAACCAGTCCCCTGTTTGAGGTTAGCTTAGAACCACAGCTCTGGCACTCAAATTCATTGACAATCCCATTGAACTTTAATCTTGCTGAGCAAGATGGACACTCAAATTTAATCATCACACTTCCATCCTTAGGTTTATGTACTCGGACTTCATTAACTCCCAAGTCGCGGTGCTTTACAGGTGCGCCCTGCTTGAAGGGCCGATGTTTACTCCTCTGCGGGATTGGTGCAAACTTTTTTCAATGCAACCACAATGGCTCGTTTGCCATCAACATCAATTAATGGCTTGGTTGAGAGGGATATCTTCGGTTCTATTTTTAGTAAACTACCTGACTCTAACAGTATGTTTTCTGTAGCGATTTCTTGTTGAGAACCACTCACTTGGCAATCGCCATTAACCGAATAGACAAAATTAATATCCGCTAGTGGAAAGCCTTCTATCGAACCATTATCCGCAATCACCTTTATCTTAACTTCAAAAGCACCCTGCTTCACCATCAGGTTAAAGTCAGTGATAGGACCATCAGTTAAAGTAGCGTTAGTTGTCAAGCCACCATCGAAAGTGGCTAAATCTAAGGGGGCTAACAAACGGTGAGAGCTTACCCTTTCAGTATTATCAGTCTTAGAGCTGGGCTGATGGGTAAGTTTGATGCCATTTCCGGTAAGTAAAAATAGATAGCGTTGTATACCTGTAAAGTTTGAAAAAGCGCCATCTTCAGTCACTCCCGCAATGCTCAATCGCCAGTCAAAGTCGTTTACATCTCCACCGTCACTAATTGCTAATTCAGTGGTCATTCCTTTGCCATTTTTCCAAGAGATCTGCTTGAACCGTTGGGGAGGTATTATAGTAAACAATCAACTAACCTTAGTGTCTATTTCAGTAGCTAAATCTGACCAGAAAGTTAGTCAACTACTGAGCGACAACAACTCGCGCTGGACGAATCAAGCGTCCATTCAAGGTGTAGCCTTTCTGGAAGACGTCGATCACGGTATTGGATTCATGCTCCGGGCTTTGCACCATGGTCATGGCTTCGTGCAGTTGCGGATCGAATACTTCTTCTAGCGGATTGAGTTGTTCAACGCCAAACTTCTCAAGAGTGGACAATGTCATTTTCAGGGTTAATTCCATACCATCCTGAATCGCTTTGCTTTCTTCGCTTTCTGCTTTTAGTTGCAGACCTTGTTCGATACTGTCAACCACGGCCAGCAGTTCAACGGCAAATTTCTCAATCGCGTATTTGCGTGCGCTTACCACATCATTCTCAGAGCGACGGCGAATGTTTTCGGCTTCGGCTTTGGTGCGAAGGGCTAAGTCTTTATTCTCGGCAGCTTCCTGACGCGCGGCTTCCAGCTCAGCTTCAAGCTCTGCAAATTTACGGTCTTCTTCAGTCATATCTTCAAATACCTGGCCTGGATCCACCTCAGATTGCTCAGCATCATTCTGTTCTGTTTCTGCGGCCTCTTGTTCAACCGCATTTTTGATTTCTTCAATCTTGTCTTCAACCGATTGATTTTTATTGTCTTTTTCAGACATTAGCACTCTCTCCGATCTGCATTCATTAAATTGGTAAACTGGCCGATATATTAGGGTTTAGCTATCCTTTTTCAAGGCTGAGCTGATTAATTTGGCGGTAATATCAACCATTGGAATCACTTTATCGTAGGCCATACGCGTCGGCCCAACAACTGCCAATACGCCCACCGCTTTGCCGTCGATGGAATAAGGCGCACCGACTACGCTGCATTGGGAGAAGCCTTCATAACCGGACTCTTCGCCAATAAACAGTTGTACGCCATCGGCACTCAGGCATTTATCGAGCAAGGTCAGCATTTGTGTTTTTTCGGCAAAGGCATCAAACACCGATTTCAGATCCGATATGTCACCACCATAGTTCAACAGTTGCGAACGGCCCGTGACCTGCACCTCATCATCATTATCGTCTTTGGAAAAACCTTTCTCGGCCACTTCCATCATGGAGGCCATCATTGCATCCATCTGCGCACGGTCACTTTTCAATTCCTGCAACAACTCTTGGCGCACCGCATTCAGCTCTTTGCCAGCAAAATGATGGTTCACATAATTGGACGCCTGCTGCAGCTCATCGCGTGAGACTTCTGAGTCCAGTTGAATAACCCGGTTTTGCACTTCGCCATCATCTAAAATAAGAATCACCAGAATCTTGTTTTGCGATAAGGGCAAAAACTCAACGTGCTTAACGCGCGTCACGTCACGACTGGGCACTCGAATCAGACCCGCCATATTGGTCATGTTAGAAAGCATTCGGCTGACGCTGGCCAGCATTTCGCCGGTTTCCGAGGCGCGTCCCAATTGCTGCTGCAACTGCTGCAAATAGACTTCTTCAACATTAGAGATCGTCAGCAATTGATCGACGAACACCCTAACGCCTTGCGCGGTTGGAATTCGTCCAGCGGACGTATGCGGTGCGGTCAACAAACCCATCGCTTCCAGATCCTGCATCACATTACGCACCGTCGCCGGGCTGACTGTCAGCCCCGTTTGCTCCAATAGCTTTTTCGAGCCCACAGGCTGGCCGGTGGCAATGTAGGATTCCACCAGGGCTTTCATCAGAGTTTGTGCGCGTTGGTCAAATTTGGTCATAGTTCATCTTAACAATTTGGCGTCAATCTAGCCCGCGATTCGATAAAACCACAAATTATGGCAGACGACTTGCCTATTTGCTCTATATATTCTTAAATGTGGTTCAATATGACAATTACAAGTAGTTAACCACTAATCATGCCGTCACACCTGAATTTTGCAACTGTTGGCATCATGGGCAAGCCCAAACACCACGAAGTTGGCGAGACCATTGTCACCTTATTTACCTTCCTGCAACAGGAAAACTATTCCGTGTTGGTCGAAGAGGCGGTTGCAAAAGATCTCGATATCCCTGATACAGTGCAGTGCGACTGGCAAACGCTAGGCGAAGAGTGCGATCTGATCATTGTGGTTGGCGGTGATGGCAGCATGCTCTATGCCTCACGCCTGATGGCTCAATACAATAAGCCCCTGCTGGGCGTCAATCGCGGTTACTTAGGCTTCTTAACGGATATTCAGCCGCAACAGGTGACTGAAAAAGTCAGCGAAATTCTGGCCGGAGACTTCACCGAAGAGCGACGCTTTTTGCTGGAAGCCAATATCGATGGCGATGACCGCTCGAGCGATGCGCTGAATGACATTGTGCTTTATCCCGGTGAGATTTCGCGCATGATTGAGTTCGAGGTCTATATCGACAACTCATTTGTTTACAGCGCCCGCGGCGATGGTCTGATTATTTCAACACCGACCGGATCGACCGCCTATTCGCTATCCGCTGGCGGCCCTATTCTTTCGCCATCCATTAACGCCATCACTCTAGTGCCGATGTTCCCACACACCTTATCCAGCCGCCCCATCGCCATTGATGCCGACAGCAAGGTGGATATTGTGTTCAGCAACAGCAATCCCAACGAAGCGCGCTTAAGTTGCGATGGCCAGGTCCGTTTCCCGGTGCAACCCGGCGAAAAAATCTGTGTCCGGAAACGCAAACAGGACTTGTGGTTATTACACCCAAAAGATTATGATTACTTCCGCTTATTAAGAACCAAATTAGGCTGGGGCTCAAAGCTCTAAGCTGGCCTCCAGTCCAAACCACTAAGAACCTATAACCACTTATGCTAACCAGTATTCACATCAAAGATTTCGCGATTATCGATCAACTGGATCTCGACCTGAAATCCGGCATGACTGTTATTACCGGTGAAACCGGCGCTGGTAAATCGATTATGGTCGACGCCTTGTCTTATGCGCTGGGCGAGCGTGCCGATAGTAATGTGGTCCGCAATGGCGCCAAGCGAGCGGAAATCAGCGCCTATTTTGATATCAAGCAATTGCCGCACGTCAAAGACTGGTTAGACGAACAGATGCTGGATGATGACGACCATTGTATTTTGCGTCGCGTGATTAACCACGATGGCCGCTCTAAAGCTTTTGTTAATGGCCAGCCAGTGAACTTGGCGCAAGTTTCCGAACTGGGTGATTTTCTGGTCGATATTCACGGCCAACATGAGCATCAATCGCTGTTCAAACCGCAAGTGCATTTGCAGTTGCTGGACCGTTATGCGGGACTGACCGAGCAAAGCGCGGAGCTTAGCAAAGTGGCCGCGAAAATCGGCTCCATTTCTTCCAAGCTCAAAGCCTTTCAAAGCGCCTTAAAAGATAAAAATGACCGCAAGGATCTGATCAGCTTTCAGTTACAGGAACTAGAACAGGCGCCGATTGATAAAGCCAACGATATTGAGCAAGAACATAAGCGCGCGGCCAATGCCAGTCGCCTGCTGGAAAAAGGTCAACAGAGTCTCGCTGCTCTGAGCGAAGATGAAGATACCATTTCCTCCAACCTGGGTCGCATTGTTCATACCATCAGTGACATGCTGGCAGTCGATGAAGGCTTAAAGAATACTCATGACTTATTACAATCCGCTTTGGTAGAAATTGACGAAGCCAGTCATGAACTGCGCGATTATCTGGAAGGTCTTGATATCGACCCACAGGCCTATCATGAACTGGATCAGCAAATTTCACTGTTACATGACTTGGCGCGCAAGCATCAGGTCAGCATGGAAGAGCTGCCGCAAACCTTGCAAGAGTTGCAACAGGAGCTGGAAAACCTGGAAGGAGACGAACAAACCTTTGATGACCTTGAAAAAGAACTGGCAAAACTTGAAAAACAGTATCTTGAACTGGCCAAAACCCTGAGCACTAAACGCCAAGCGGCAGCCAAAAAACTCAATCAGGAAGTGGTTAAGTTGATGCAACAGCTTGGTCTAGGTAATGGTGTTTTTGAAGTGGCCTTTAATCAGCAGGATGCCAGTGCCCATAAAAGTACCGGTCTGGAAACTGCAGAATTCATGGTCAGCACCAATCCCGGTCAAAAACCGATGCCATTGCGCAAAATCGCATCCGGTGGCGAGCTGTCGCGTATCAGTTTAGCGCTACAAGTCATCAACGCTCAGACCACCCAATTACCTACTTTGATATTTGATGAAGTCGATGTTGGCATTGGCGGCGGAACCGCCGAAATTGTCGGTAAATTATTAGCCGAGCTTGGTAGCAAAGCACAGATCTTGTGTGTAACCCACCAGGCCCAGGTCGCCGCCCAAGGCCACCACCACCTGCAGGTCAGCAAATCACAAGACAAGAAAGCGACTCAGACACAACTGCTGGAAATCACCGAAGTTCAACGCATCGAAGAAATTGCCCGCATGATTGGCGGCGTTGAAATCACCGAAACGATTCGACAGCACGCCAAGGAGCTGTTGAAATCAGCATAAAAAAAGAGCGGAAACTCCGCTCTTTTTTTGAATCTCCACTTTATTTTTTTGCCGGTATGGAAAGTTCTGGGTGATGACGATAGATGTTATATTTAGTCTTTGTGTAGACTTTACTGAACCGATCAAATATCTCATCAACTTTCTCTTCGGAACCTAAGTGTTTTTCGGCAAGATCACCAAAGCTAGGCTCAGGTGGTTGCATATCTGCAAAGTTTTTAAAAGGGAAAGCCAATTGGAGCTCGTTTGCGCCAGTAATATTATAAGTCCAGCCCCAACTCCGATCCCACTTGATATCCTTTGCCAGCTTGCTGATTTCCTTAACTGAATCACTAGCATTTCCGCCTGGTATCAAATGATAGGAACGAACCCCCACAAACTGGTAGCTTTCACCTTCTTTCCAATGACTATTTTCCATATCCACCCAACTGTAGTGATGGGAGTAGTGCTCAACGTACTTTCCCGCACCCTTTTCCCAGTCAGACATCACTTTTGAATCATCCGCCCACTTATCATAGGCATCTTGATCGGCCCATTTAAAACAACAGTACCTAATAATATATCGATTAAAATGAGATCCTGTGTGAGGCGTATAGACTTGCCAGCTTCGTGTATCGCCAGCTTTTTGACGCGCTTTAATGTGCGATTTGAAGGCAGCTTCGAAATCTTTTTCCGAGCCCGGTTTAACCTCCATTGTCCACATGCTAACCAGCGCAGGAGGCTTTTCTTCCGCTGCAAACACGGTTAATGGATTAAGGAATAAGCAAAACAGCGCGATGATCGCTATCTTTATGAGAGAGTGCTTGTACATGGTAAAACTCCTTATTAGTAGTTAAGTCCATCCCCAGACAAGCACAAGCGGTAGGTGCTAAATCAGCCCCTAAGTACCAATTAGCATACCCACAGCTGTACAAAAATCAATCAATTTCAATCTATTTTACAATCCCTTGGTAACTCACAACTCTTTGCCTATCCCCCCGCCATTCGTCATAATGCCTTGCAAAGAAATCCAACCACTAACTGATCGCTTGCATGCCAATTGAACCTTACTTTTTACTGCTCTTGCTGGCGCTAGGCCTTTTGAATGGCATTCTTGCCGGTTTATTCGGTATTGGTGGTGGTTTGGTGATTGTGCCAGCCATGGTCTGGCTGTTACCGCAAATTGACGTGCCGGATCAGCACATTATGCATATGGCGTTAGCCACTTCGATGGCTACCATCTGCTTTATCGCTGTCTCGTCCGCCTTAGCGCACTATCGTCGTGGCTCGGTTTCCATTCGATTATTGAAATTGTTAGTGCCAGGCATCATGGTTGGCTCCTTGTTGGGCTCCTATTTAGCTAAGCTGATGAATACCGAGTGGCTGGCCTGGATTTTTGGCTTTTTCTCGATATTGATGGGCCTGCGCATGATGATCGATAAATTACCTGTGGCTAAAGGTGAACGCCTGCATTGGCAGCAAGCCACGCCCAGCGCCGTAGTCATGGGCGCTTTGTCATCATTAGTCGGCATTGGTGGTGGCAGTCTGGTAGTTCCCTACCTGCTGTTTCATAAAGAAAAACTGGTGTTGTCGATTGGTACCGCAGCGGCTTGCGGTTTACCCTTGGCGGTGATGGCTGCGGTGGGCTATATTTTATTGGGCTGGAATGTGCAAGGATTGCCTGATTATCACTTGGGCTATGTTTATCTGCCTGCTATGATTGCGATTGCCGTCGGCTCCATCGTGACCGCGCCTTTTGGCGCCTACCTGGCGCACCGCTTGCCAACCAAGGTTATTAAACGATTTTTTGCCTTATTGTTAATCATCGTTGGCATCAAAATTATTACAGAATACTTATAAAACAAATTGTTAGAGAGATAAATGAACTTACCGACTATTGACCCGATTATTTTTGAAATAGGCCCTATTGCGCTGCGTTGGTATGGTCTGATGTATTTGTTGGGCTTTATTACGGCCTGGATGCTAGGTAACTATCGCGCCACTCGCCCCAATTCTGGCTGGACTAAAGATCAGGTTGCTGACTTTCTATTCTATGCCTTTATCGGTGTCATTATTGGTGGTCGCATCGGCTATGTGCTGTTTTATGGTCTCGAGTGGTGGAAACAAGATTTCTGGTATCTATTCAAAATCTGGGAAGGCGGCATGTCTTTCCACGGTGGTATGCTTGGAGTTGCCGGTGGTGCCTGGTATTTCGCTCGCAAAAGCAAAAAATCTTTCTTTGAAGTAACCGACTTCATTATTCCTCTGGTACCGCTTGGTTTAATGTTTGGCCGTATTGGCAACTTTATCAATGGTGAGTTGTGGGGGCGCGAAGCAAGTGCCGACTTCTTCCTTGCCATGCGCTTCCCCAGCGACCAACTTGGTTTATTGCGCCACCCATCTCAATTATACGAAGCGCTATTTGAAGGTTTAGTATTATTTATTATTGTGTGGTTCTATTCAGCCAAGCCACGCCCACGTATGGCGGTGTCCGGTTTATTCCTGCTAGGCTATGGAACGGCGCGTTTCGCAATAGAATTTTTCCGCGAGCCGGATGCCCATCTGGGTGAAATTATTTCCTGGCTCACCATGGGGCAAGTGCTCAGCGCACCAATGATTATTGGTGGCTTAATCTTAATGGTAATGGCATATAGCAAACCAAAGAAACAGGCTTAATTAATTTGTTAGTAATTGACAAGATGACAGGGTAGAACGGTAGTCACTATGAAACAGTATCTCGATATGATGCGTCATGTAATAAACAATGGCGAAGACAAGGGTGATAGAACTGGCACTGGAACGCGTAGCGTATTTGGCTATCAGATGCGTTTTAATTTGCAGGACGGTTTTCCGTTAGTTACCACCAAGAAATTACACCTGCGTTCGATCATTTATGAATTGTTGTGGTTCTTAAATGGCGATACCAACATAAAATATCTAAAAGATAATGGCGTTTCGATTTGGGATGATTGGGCCGATGAGAATGGTGACTTGGGGCCAGTTTATGGTGAGCAATGGCGTTCCTGGAAAAAACCGGATGGCACCACCATTGATCAGATCAGCAGCGTTCTAAATCAAATTAAAACCAATCCTGACAGCCGTCGCTTGATGGTTGTTGCCTATAACCCTGGAGTTGCAGATGAGATGGCCTTGCCACCTTGTCATTCACTGTTCCAGTTTTATGTGGCTAACGGCAAGCTGTCCTGCCAACTTTATCAGCGCAGTGCTGATATTTTCCTGGGTGTGCCTTTCAACATCGCTTCTTATGCATTGCTTACACACATGATCGCACAACAAGCGGGTCTGGAAGTCGGCGAGTTTATCTGGACCGGTGGCGATACCCATCTTTACAGTAACCACTTCGAACAGGCTAACGAGCAGTTGTCACGTGAACCACTATCGCTGCCAGCGCTTAAGATAAAACGTAAGCCGGATTCATTGTTCGATTATCAGTTTGAAGATTTTGAAATTGTCGGTTACGAGAGCCATCCGCATATCAAAGCACCAGTGGCAGTGTAATAGGTACTGATGATGAGTAAACCGATTATCAGCTTAGTAGTTGCCATGGCTAATGACCGCGTTATTGGCAAAGATAACCAGATGCCGTGGCACCTGCCCGCTGATCTGAAACACTTCAAAGCAGTCACTTTAGGCAAGCCGGTCATCATGGGTCGTAAAACTCATGAGTCAATTGGCATGGTGCTGCCCGGTCGCCACAATATCATCATCAGCCGCAATCCAGACTACCGCTCGCAATTTCATAATGAGCGCTGCCAAGTTGTGACCAGTCTTGAGCAGGCATTCGAAGCGGCAGGCGAAGCTCAAGAAGTAATGATCATCGGTGGCTCCAATATCTACCATCAAATGATCGACCAGGCTGATAAGCTCTACCTAACCTTCATTGATCTGGATACAGACGGCGATGCACACTTCCCCGACTGGACGCACTTAGAATGGAAAGAAGTCTCCCGCGACAAACATCAGCCAGATGAAAAAAATCCCTATCATTATCAGTTTGTAGAATTAGAAAGAGTTAGTGCATAAATTTCATATCAGGTAGGGGCAGGCCGGTGTGCCTGCCCATTTCGAATCACACGGTTCGTTATCTTAATAACAAAATCACAATTCCCACCAACATCAACACCAACAAAATCCCCTGAACTAAACGTTTCATATCATACTCCTCACCGTGAATGTATTGATATAACGAGGAGCTTTGAGGTTTATTCCATTCTTATAGTGGTTTTTATCAGATATCTAGTTGTAGGGTACCCCTAGGGCAGGATCTGCGTCGTGACGCACCATGGGAGCTGCATTTTGTCGTAAAGCCTAACCCTCTTTGCTACCCTGCTATTACACCAAGTAGACATTTGAAAAAACTGAGAGCAGATTCTGACTTTCGTCAGAATGACATGTTCTTTACTTTGTGATGTTTAATTAGAAGTTAATGAATAGCTTATATTTTTTCCGCATGAACCAGATAGCGTAACGGTCCGCCAACTTCTAAGGTATTAAAAGGATAGCAGGTGACTAAGGTTAGCTGGTTAATCCCTCTGTCGTGAATCTGATTAGTTTCAATATTGTGAATTTCTGTTTGGGTGACGATGTATTGGTGTGTTACCCCATGTTTATCCTGAATAGAAATTTTATCACCAGTTTTTAGGTGTTGTAGAAACTCGAAGTGGGTATCCCGATGGCCACCTAAAATCGTATGGCCGGGTTGATCGGGCATATTACTAGATAGCAGATGGCCGGGGCCAAAGGCGAGATTGCGGCCTGAAGCGCCGGATAGAACCAGTTGTTCGATGTCCTGGCTGGGCACAGTCAGTTTTGCTACTGGGAATGTATCAGCCCAGTCCCAGGGTTTATGCGCTTGGCCATCGGCTAAGGTCTGTTGCCAGGCATCCTCCAGAAGATATTGCGCAAGAATGGCCTTGGCTTTGATGTAACCAGCCTGACCAAAAGCTGCGAGGCTGATGGTCAGTAGGGCACAGATAACGCCGTATTTGCGTAAGAACTTTTGCATTTTAACTCTCTTAGCATTGCCCTTATGCATTACTACGCTCACGACGGCTCAGTGTGAACTGGTACGCGAGAGCAAGCAGCAATGTGACAAAGCCTATCAGCATGGCAAGATTTGCTGCGGTACCGCCCTGAGGATAACCATGCAGAGAGCCATGAGGTGGTTTCCAGCCTGCTGGTGTACGATTAGCCAGTTGTAATTTTTTCAGTTCTTCCATCACTCGCGCCGGGGTTTTTTCGACCGCAACTAGACTGGTGTAATCTGACATCAAATGATACTCGAGGGCGGTTTTTAAAATCTGCTCGCGCGACTGCTCATGACTTAAATTGAAGTCACTTTTAATGGCATCAATTTTCATGCGTGCCCACAGTCGTGCAATACCTTTGTCTTTGCCGTTGGTAACCGGTGGTAGTTTAAATGACCAGTCGTAAGCATCAGCCTGCCCTTTCACCTGAACGCTGTTAGTGACACCTTTGGGTATTCGATAGGATACAAACAATGGTTCGCCCAGATAAAGATCGCGCAGACGACCGGGATACAGCTCAAGTTGATCAGAATATTTTGATTCCAGCGATAGGTTTTCCAGGGCTGGGTAACGAAGTTTCTTGAACAGTTGTTCCAATTTGGTTTGCACTTCTGAGGCTTTGCCAATGTATGTAAAGGTTCCGCGGCCGTAGTTGGCGGCTTTACTCATAAAATAGCTGTTAGGAGCTGCGCCGATACCAATGGTGAATAAGCGATTGTTGCCTAGCTGATTTTCTATCATTTGAAAAATTTGGCGCTCATTGCCGATACTACCATCCGTCAAGAAGACAACCTGACGCAGTAAGCTACTGTCGGGCTTGTCTAATGCTAAGTTAATCGCTTTGGCAATTTCTGTGCCACCGTCAGCTTCCAGAGTGGCGACAAAATATTTTGCCATTTCAAGATTCGACAGTGTTGCCGGTACTGCTTCATCAAACAGTTTATTTGCGTCATTATCAAAGTCGATGATATTGAAAGTATCGTTAATACTCAGTTGTGATAGCGCGTAATACAAGCCCTGCTTGGCCTGCTGCATAGATTCGCCAGACATAGAACCCGAGGAATCGATGACGAAAATCATTTCTCGTGGCTGTGTCTTTTGTTGAACTAAATCATGAGTGGGCGGCAACATCATCAGTACATGATAGTTATGATCATCATAGCTTTCGCTAAACAAGGCAACTTTAGGTTGCTGGCCTAATTGTGGTTGCCAGTTAAGCACAAAATCACGCTCGGCCTGAGCGGGGTTTTCCAACTGAATCGTATATTGGCCGCCAGTCTGTTGAGTGTTCATTTTATGATAAGGACTTTCTAAAAGTGACAAGTCAAAACCAGGGTTAAGATGAACGGTTACACTGACGGGACGATCAGGTTGCGACCCCGTATTGAATTGTGTGAACGCTGGCGACAGCTCAGCGCTATGGTGAGCAGGCGTGTCCAGGTAGACTGTTTCGGAATCGTCCGAAGAAAAGTAATTATAGTCATCATTATTATCGTTATTACTAAATTCGTGGGTTGCATCAACCGGCTTATAGCGTGGGGTAATGCCTAGCGGCATACGCATAGAAAAATGAGTGCCATCATTATGAACCAGTTGTTGAAACTCAATATGGATAGTGATGCTTTCGCCTGGTGCAATATTAGCAAGTTTGGTCGTGAATAAGTTGTCACGGATCTGTTCAACTAAGCTGGTGCGCTTCCCTTCTGCTTTAGCTTTTTCGTAAGTCCGTTTTGCCTGTTGTTTTTCCTGAACTTCTCCTTCGATAATACGCTGCCCGATATGCATTTTTAGCGTATCGACCGCTGCATTTTCAGGCAAAGGAAACTGGTAAACACCCTCGAGCCATTGGTCTGATTGGTTAGAAAATGTTTGCTTAACTGACACGCGAGAAACAATACTGTTGATGTGCATCTCGATGTCGGTAGAAAGAGGTAATTGCTTAAAGGTCAAATCACTTTCTAGTGAACGATAGTTGATACTGGAAGGAAATGCTTCTTCGACAGCATGGCTGGCAGTATTAATGGCTAGAAAAAAAGATCCCCACAATAAATAGAAAAGTGTCCGCTTCATGATTGCTCCTGACTCATTGGTTGTTATGGGCCATTAGAACAATAGACTGTGACGTGAATCGATTGGGAAAATGGAGACTGATTATCAAATGTGGCAGCAATATGGCGGCCACTGCTATTGAGCTAACTGAGAAAAAAAAAAGCCTGCCGAAGCAGGCCGAACAGTCTCTTGGGTAGAGAGGTTATGAAACTGGTTTAGGCAGGTTGTAATGACTTGAGATCGACAATCACTCGCCCGAAAGGCCACACACCAAGTTTAACCATCTTGAAGTGCTGGATACCGAATGGAATGCCAATGATGGTTAAGCACAGGAATAAGCCCCAGAACAGGTGGTTAAGCACCACCCAGACACCACCGAAAACTAACCAGATGATATTCAACAGTACATTGGGTACGCCTGCAAAAGGTTGGTCGTGGCGCATTCGAGTGTCCTGACCAAATGGAAAAAGCGAAAAGATGGCCAGTTTAAACAGCTGCACGCCCCATGGTATTCCTATCAGGGTTAAGCATAAGGCAATACCGCCCGCGATATAGCCTAAAAAGACAAAAATACCGCCAAACAATAGCCATAAAATATTCATTAATAGTGACATAGTGTGTTCCTCACTGAATCTATAGCTTTATTTAAGCGTAAGGCAGTAATGTTTTAAAGCAATCAATCGCAACAAAGTTACCTGAAATGTTAACAGGTGTTGCGTTTGAAATAGTTATGAACCAAAGTCTAGCTGAAACAGGTTAATAGGCGAAGTGCTATTGTCGAAGTAGTCCTGGCGCTGAAATTGAAAGCCAAGTTTTTTAAGCAGATGTTCTGACAGGTGGTTATTAGGAGAAGTGATGGCATAAAGGTGGTTGTGGCCTTTTGCTTTGCTATGTTGAAGGATTGCTAGAGAGGACTCTTTGGCATAACCCTGACCACAGAATTGAGTCGTCAGCGCAAAGCCAATATCCGGTGCGTCCAGATAGTCGCGTTGGATTAAACCATTAACACCAATCGGCTGGTTGCTATCTTTGCGTTCCACAAGGTAGAGCCAGAAGCCGTATTGCTGGTAGTTGTCCTGAACCTTTTGAATAAAAGTCTCGGCATCTTTTACTGAGTGAACACCACGGTCACCAATGTATTTAATGAAACTCGGTTGGTTATAGAGTTGGTAAATAAAATTGGCGTCAGGTAGTTCTATATGACGTAAACGTAAGCGCTCTGTTTCAGCAATGATCATGATGATGAGTTATTAATTGGTATGCAGGTACTTTGCCACGAAGTCAGGATAGAAAGAAATAGTATTAACTTAAATTCGTGAGGAAATTAGAATTAATAGTTTTAACAGAGCAAAAAAAACCGGCTACGAGAGCCGGTTTTTTTAAAGTGCCTGAAAGACTTTTAGAATAAGTCTTTGCAAGTTTCTGCTTCTTCCTGCAATTCTTTTTGTGACTCGATCATTTTGTCTTTGATGAAGTCTGACACTTCGAGACCTTGAACGATTTCGTAATCACCGTTTTTGCACACTACTGGGTAAGAGTAGATTAAACCTTCTTCGATACCGTAGCTGCCATCTGAAGGAACGGCCATGCTGACCCAGTCGTCTTCTGCAGAACCTAGTACCCAATCATGCATGTGATCAAGAATAGCGTTGGCAGCTGAAGCAGCTGATGAAGCACCACGTGCTGCGATTACTGCTGCGCCACGCTTGGCAACGATTGGCATGAACTCTTCTTTTGCCCAGGTTGCGTCAACTTTGTCAGCAGCTTTGTCACCGTTAACCGTCGCGAAAGAAATGTCTGGCACCTGAGTCACTGAGTGGTTACCCCAGATGATCATTTTCTTGATACCAGCAATGTCAGCATCAGCTTTCTCAGCTAATTGATAAATTGCACGATTATGATCAAGACGAGTCAATGCAGAAATATTGCGCTGATTAATGCTTGGAGCATTTTTAGCAAGGATATAGGCATTAGTGTTAGCAGGGTTACCTACCACCAAAATTCTAATGTTTTTATCAGCAACCTGATCAATCACTTTACCTAATGCGCTGAAAATTTTGCCGTTATCAGTTAATAGGTCTTTACGCTCCATACCTGGGCCACGAGGCTTAGCACCAACCATCAGGCCGATGTTAGCGTCTTTAAAGGCAACCGCTGGGTCGTCGGTAACAACGATGTCTTTAACTAATGGGAATGCACAGTCATTCAACTCCATAGCAACCGCTTCGCACACTTTAAGTGCTGGAGTGATTTCTAGAAGGTTAAGAATAACGGGCTGATCTTTGCCAAGCATTTCGCCACTGGCGATACGGAATAATAGTGAATAACAAATTTGGCCGGCTGCACCGGTAACAGTAACGCGAACAG
The DNA here is from genome assembly GCF_000024085.1 of Kangiella koreensis DSM 16069. NCBI lineage: Bacteria > Pseudomonadati > Pseudomonadota > Gammaproteobacteria > Kangiellales > Kangiellaceae > Kangiella > Kangiella koreensis. Next base: position 2,616,441 of record NC_013166.1, read on the forward strand.
GCTGTTTCATTCCTGAATCCTCAGTTATTTGAGATGATGAAATAAGGGCGCAACTTTAGCATAAATTAAGTCTAAATCCTATGATCGGCGGGCTATAAAGCAGAGTTTAGGCAAAAAAATTATGGTCTAATTTGGAGGGTGCTATCTAAACTATACGTCAGCAAATTCCTGACGCGAGCCTAGCCAACGTTGGCAGATCTTATGTGCAAGCTGACTATTTTCGGCAATTAAATCATGTGCTTGTTGCTGAATGGCCGGAATCAATTCGGCGTCGCGCACTAAATTGGCAAAACGCAGGCTAACTTCACCGGTCTGGCGGGTGCCTAACATTTCGCCGGGACCACGCAAACGCAGGTCTTCTTCGGCAATAACAAAACCATCATTGGTTTCGCGCATGACCTGAATACGAGCCTTGGCGTTATCGGAAAGCGGGTGCTGATAGAGCAGCACACAATGGCTTTCTACTGAGCCGCGACCCACTCGGCCACGTAATTGATGCAATTGTGACAAGCCAAGACGTTCCGGGTTTTCAATGACCATCAAACTGGCGTTAGGAACATCAACTCCCACTTCAATGACCGTGGTTGCTACCAGAATATCAAGATCCCCTTGCTTGAACTTGTCCATAACCAACTGTTTTTGTTCCGGCTTTAAGCGGCCATGCAACAAGCCGACGCGACAATTGGGTAGTTGTTCGGTGAGAAGATTGGCGGCAGACTCAGCAGCCTGACATTGGATTTCTTCCGATTCATCAATCAGGGTGCAGACCCAATAGACCTGCCGGTTTTCATCACGACAGGCAGTTTCGATGCGCTGAATGACCTGATCGCGTTTTTGATCGGATAAAGCCACCGTTTGTACGGGCGTTCGGCCGGGTGGCAGTTCGTCGATAATCGAGACATCCATATCGGCATAGACGGTCATGGCCAAGGTTCGAGGAATCGGGGTGGCCGTCATCATCAGCTGGTGCAGTTGCATACCATCCGGTGCTTTTTGTTTCAGCATCAGGCGCTGGTTTACGCCAAAACGATGTTGTTCATCAATGATGGCTAAACCTAATTTGTGGTATTCGACGCCTTTCTGGAACAGCGCATGAGTACCGACGATTAATTTTGCTTCGCCGCTGGCAATGGACTCGAGAGCGCTCTTGCGCTGACTAGCCGTTAATTTGCTAGCCAGGAAAACGCAAGGAATATTCATCGCCTCAAACCATTGACCAAAGGATTGATAATGTTGATTCGCTAATAATTCGGTTGGCGCCATAATCGCCACTTGATAACCCGCCTCAATCGCTTGTAACGCAGCAAGGGCGGCGACCAGGGTTTTACCTGCACCCACATCACCCTGTAATAAACGTAACATGGGATGCGGTTGTTCCAGATCGCTGATAATTTCTTGTGTAACTCTTTGCTGCGCTTTAGTCGGCTTAAAGGGCAGCTGCTGCAATAGCTGGTCTTGTAATTTACCGGAGTTTTTTAGCACTGGTGCTGAATAATCTTTTTGTTGATTGCGCTGTAACAATAAACTTAACTGCTGGGCTAATAATTCTTCACTGATCAGGCGTCGCACGGCAGGCGTCTGATTTGATTGTAACTGTACTAAGTCAGCATCCTTAGGTGGTGAATGAATCCAGGCCAATGATGCATTAACGTCAGGTAACTTAAGAGATTGCAGCAAAGATTGCGGCAACAAATTATCAATCGGATGCTTTTTAAGTAGCGCAACAGCTTGGCGCATCATATGCCGAAAACTGGCTTGATGCAGACCTTCGGTAGCTGGATAAATCGGCGTTAAGGATTCGAGCAAAGGTGCGCTAGTGGTCGAGTTAATCGCGGTTAATTCAGGGTGCACCATAGAGAATTGGAAACCATAACGTCTGACTTCGCCAAAAGCATAAAATTCGGCTCCACGTTGCAGCCGCTGTTGCTGACCTTTATTAAAATAGAAAAAACGAAAATCAATGCTGGCACTTTCATCACTGGCGCGACAAACCAGGGAACGGCGCTTGCCGAATTTAACTTGTGCCAGCTCAACGGTGACTTTAATTAAGGCGCGCTCACCGTCTTTTAGAGAAGCAATGGTACGCACTCGGGTTCTGTCTTCGTAGCGCAATGGCAGGTGGAACAATAAATCCAGTACCGATTGGATATGCAGCTTTTCCAGTTTCTCAGCCACTTTGGGTCCTACCCCTTTCAGACTGGTGCAGGGCAGTTTTTCTAAGTTGATATCAGCTGCAAGTTTGGAAATGGCCATTAGTCGAGTGGTTTGGCACCTTCAATGGTGATTTGTGATAGTGCGTTATTGATGATTTCCAAAGCCTTCTTGCGCGGGAAGCTGCGACGAAAAGCCAGCGCCACTTTGCGGCTAGGTTTGGGATTATCAAATTCTCGCGTGACCAGACCCAGTTTTTCATTGTGGAAATTGGCTGCCGAACGCGGAATCACGCTAATGCCTAAGCCACTGGCGACCATTTGACGAATCGTTTCGATAGAGCTGCCGGTGATCCAGTCTTTTTGCGGGTTGAGGCTCGAATCTTTGCATTGAGGACAAGCTTCTATGACCTGATCACGGAAACAGTGCCCTGCACCCAACATGATCATGACCTCATCGGCGATATCGACAATGTGTAATTTATCGCGCTTTACCCACGGATGCTTCTCAGGCAGCAAAGCAATGAATTCTTCTTCGTATAGCGGCACGACATCTACTTCGGGCTCGTCGAAAGGCAACGCCACGAAAATCACATCTAATTCGCCGTTACGAAGTTTAGTGCGCAAATTGTGGGTGTAGTCTTCATCAATATGCAGTGGCATTTTGGGCGCCAGTTTTTTTAGCATGGGAATTAATGAAGGAAGTAGATAAGGACCAATGGTGAAAATAGCACCGATTTTTAAAGGGCCATCGAGTTGATCAGAATTCTGTTTGGCCATTTGTTTTAACTGGCTGACTTGCTCAAGGATGTGTTGAGCTTGCTCGATAATAGGCTTGCCTTCGGGGGTTACTTTGACATCGGATTTACTGCGTTCAAACAGGATCACGCCGAGCTGTTCTTCCAGCTTGCGTACGCCAACGCTTAGGGTCGGTTGGCTGACAAAGCAGGCCTCTGCGGCACGGCCAAAGTGGCGTTCGCGGGCAACTGCAACAATATATCTAAACTCTGTTAATGTCATTTTTAATAGCCTCTGCCTATCTATGATCAAGAAGTGGCACAAAGAAGTCAACGACTATAGGCTAATTGCGTCATTTAAATGTGAAGGTTAAAAAGGCTTTCGAGCTAAGAACAAGGATAGCGGGCGATGGTCGCTAAGTACATGCTCTTGATCGAGCAGTATGTCCCAGTCGGCAAATTTTTCGGCCAGCTCCTTTGGCTTCAGCAAGTATGCCGGCTTTTTCGGACTACCATACTTGGCTGCCTCTTCCATAAACGTATGAATAGCCACCAGGCTACCGGCTGGTAAATGCTCATGATAAAGGTCAAGTAAGGGACGATGTAGATAGCGACACTGCAAAATCATCGAAGGCTTTTGTAAATGAATCAGCTGGATTAGCTGCTGATAATCTGCTTCACAATTCAACTTCATCGGCGTGACCTCAACCTGCCAGCGTTCAATAAAGTTGCTGATGCGTTCGATGGCCATTGGATTGCGATCAATTGCTAATACTCGAAAGCCATGCAGACCGAGAAAGATACTGTCTCTGCCGGAACCACAACCGATATCGAAAGCCAGAGGTTCGGTATCAGGCAGGTGTTGCTCGATCAACTCAATGTAATCTTCCAGTAGCGGACTGGCTCGCCACAATCGTCGGCTGTTGTGATCGGTGACCCAGTTTTTACTAGAACGTTCTTGTTCTGTAAAGTCCTCGGCTGTAAATACGGCTTCGATCGGATATTGCTGTCGCTCAAATAAAGATTGAACATCTTGATGATCGTTTGTATTGGTAAATAATATCAGCGTCGTATCTTTTGGCGGTAATTCGTACCAACAATCTTCAATTTCTGATAACGGAATATTGGTGGCGCCTTGTATATGACCCTGCCGATACTGCTCGACAGGTCGCAGGTCAATAATAGGGAAATCAGTGTTTTCTAAAAGCTTGGATTTTTGCATACGTCAGTGAGCGCCATAACCATTCAAGAGGGCCGTAATGGTAGCGTTTCAACCACCAGGGTGACCAGACAAGTTGTAATAAAAACACTATCGCAACAATGCCCATTAACTGCAAGCGAGACAGTTCTGCGAATAAGCCGAAACCAAAGCTATAAAACAGGGTTGTGCAGATTAAACTTTGCGCGATGTAATTGGTGAAGGCCATGCGACCCACAGCCTGGAACGCTTTGCGAATTGTGCCCTTTGAAGATGATTTACACCACAGTGCCAATAAAGCGATGTATCCCAATGCAATAAATAGGGCCGCGATATTGGTCAGGGTCATGTAGGAAAACATGAGCTCTTCAAATGCAAAATCATGAGCAATTAAATTTTGCATATCATAAGCAGTTAATCCGAAACCAATAGCAAAACAAATGAACAGCAAGACTAGATAAAACTTAGAAGAGCGTGCGGCCGTTAAAACTCCGAACTGATATAACGCCATGCCGATTAACATCGAGCCACCGATGCGGAAAATACCGAAAGTTAATCCCATGGATAAGACGTTTTCTTTAAAGAAATCGACTCTGTCACTGACCTGAGCCGCATAGCTGGTCAGGTAAGGCAACGTTTCTTCCTGAATGGTTGCCTGATCAGGGTAGAACATGCTGAGCATAAACTCTAAATCTTCAGCAGGAATTCTATCGATGTAAATACTTGCCATTGACATGTAAGCGCTATAAAGCAGAACAAGCACAATACCAGTGATCAGTTTGGTTTTTGGCGTTGTATCGGTGAAAAGAAATACCCACAGCCCCATGCATGCATAAATGAACAGAATATCACCTAGCCAGATGAATAAAGCATGGATCAAACCAAAAATCAGCAACCAGAATATGCGACGGTAATGATATTTGGCAGCCGATATACCTTGTGCTTTGGCGCGCTCAGCCATCAGCATAATGCCTGCGCCAAACAACATAGAGAACAGTGTGTAAAATTTTTGATCGGCAAAAATGTGAGTAATCGACCATACCCAAACATCAGAATCAGAAGGCTCGCCTAACGCATACGGATTCATGTAGTAAGCAAAAATGTTGGAAAAGGCGTAGATATTCATAATCAGAATACCAAGAACAGCAACGCCACGAATCAGATCCAAGGCTTGATAACGTTGCTCAGAGGAGGTTGGTAATAGTGCAGTCGTCATGACTAATCCTTTAGTGAGAATTATTAGATAGGTTGTTATACCTTATTCTTACCATGAAAATTAACTATTACCAACTATAGCTTGTAGCAAAATGTAAATATCTGGAACTATTTTGCTTTAATTGATTTACGTAATTTATTCCACTCGGGATCATCAATGTCACCGAACTCATCCATCTTAGGGTAGCGGATTTTATGTTTGTCACAGAATCTGGTAATGGTCGGATGCAAAGCCTTGAAGCAGATTTCATCGACTTCGGCTTGCGGAATTTTGCATTCGCCATACATCTCGGCGTCAGAACGTTGTCGCTGTGCCTCGTAAAGAATGAGAGCCGTGGCAACCGAAACGTTAAGCGATTGCACCATGCCCACCATCGGAATAATCACGTGCTGGTCGGCAATCTCGGCAGCTTCGTCAGAAACACCGACTAATTCGGAGCCAACCAGAAGGCAAGTGGGTTGAGTGTAATCAATAGTTCGAAAGTCTACCGCTGTGTCAGAAAAGTGAGCTGCCAGAACCTGCATCCCCTTGGCCTTCATTTCAGCAATACCAGACTTTAAGTTGGAGTGTTTATGGGTAGTGACCCAACGCTTGCTACCACTGGAGGTGTGATGCCCAGTGAACTTTACATCTTCCGGAAAGACCGCGTGCACATGGCCGATGCCAACTGCATCGGCTGTTCGCACGATAGCAGCGAGATTATGCGGCTTATGAACTTGGTCCATGAAAACCGTCAGATCGGGCTGACGGTTTGACAGTAAGGTTAATATCTTTTGTAAACGGGCGGGACTACGGGGCAGCACACGTTAGTCCTCATTCAAAGTGACGATAGCATCCATTTCAATTTGCGCGCCTTTGGGTAATTCTTTAACACCGATAGCAGCACGTGCAGGATAAGGTTGCTCAAAATATTGCGCCATGATTTCGTTAACAGTGGCGAAATGACTTAAATCAATCATGAAGATATTCAGCTTGGAAATATGATTAAGTGTTGCGCCAGCTGCTTCACATACCGCGCTTAAGTTTTTAAAAACTTGGTGAACCTGATCGTCAAAAGCTTCGACTAACTCCATGCTTTCAGGAATCAATGGTATTTGTCCGGACAGGTAGACAGTATTACCTGCTTTAACAGCCTGCGAATAAGTGCCAATAGCAGCGGGGGCTTTATCAGTTTGAATAATTGTTTTGCTCACAGCAGTTTCCTTAAAGATTTCCTCAATGAGGGTTAAATGAAGTTCTAATTAAGGGTGACGATGAACTTTATTGACGAAAGGAATGACCCTTAATTTTTTGATGATGTTGGCCAAATGAACACGGTGATGCACGCCCATCTGGAACGTCAGAATATTGGTTGAACCATCCTGTTCATTAATATCGACATTAACGATATTAGCTTCCTGATTGGAAATAATATTAGTAATCTGTGCTAGAACGCCTCGCTGATTAAAGACTTCAATGCGTAGTTCTGCAATATAATCGCCCTGCACATCGTCTGACCATTGTACTGGTACATAACGATCATTATGTTTGTGGGCACGTTGTACATTGGGACAAGTTTCGCGGTGAATGGTAAAACCTTTGCCAGCACTAACGTAAGCTAAAATTGGATCTCCAGGAATCGGACGACAGCAACGTGCATATTTAACCACCAAGCCTTCAGTGCCTTTAATGGCCAACGGAGCCTGATCTTTTTGTGGCATTTCAACCACCGTTTCATCCACCTCTTCTTCGCCACGGGTTAAGCGATGGGCTACTAACACACTGGCAATTTTACCGAGGCCAATACCGGCTAACATATCATCTACCGTTTCGTGATGAGTAATTTTAGCAACTGCTTCCAAATGATCAGCCGAGAACTCTTCGAGCGGTTTTTTCAACACTTGTTCGAGCAAGCGGCGGCCAAGATGAACAGCTTCATCCTGACGAATATTTTTTACAAAGTTACGAATATTGGAGCGCGCTTTGCCGGTAACCACATAACTGAGCCAGGCCGGATTCGGCTTTGCGCCAGGAGCGGTGATAATTTCAACGGTTTTGCCATTAGTTAATGGTGTGCTCAGTGGTGAAAATTGCTTATCAATTTTACAGGCGATGCAGCTATTGCCGACATCAGTGTGAATGGCATAGGCAAAGTCTACTGGTGTTGCACCTTTTGGTAACTCTATGATTTTGCCTTTCGGCGTAAAAATATAAACTTCATCCGGGTAGAGATCGATTTTTACATTCTCAATGAACTCCATTGAGTCGCCAGCACTTTGTTGTAACTCAACCAAACTTTGTAACCATTCGCGCGCTTTAGTTTCCGCTGGATGAGCGCTGCCAGTTTTATAGAGCCAATGCGCTGCCACTCCATTCTCCGCCATCTGGTCCATCTGCTCGGTACGGATTTGAACTTCGATATGCATACCGGTTTTATTACGCAGAACGGTGTGCAGAGATTGGTAACCGTTGGCTTTGGGGATTGCGATATAATCTTTGAAGCGACCGGGGATGGGTTTGAAAAGGTTATGAATTTGTCCAAGAATACGGTAACAGGAATCTTCGCTATCGGTGATGACGCGGAAGGCGTAAATGTCCATCACTTCGGTAAATGTTCCCACCTTGTCGCGCATTTTTTTATAAATACTGTAAACGCTTTTTTCGCGACCAATCACCTTACTGGTAATGCGGGAATCTTTTAACCGCGTTCGTAATTGTTCGGTAATGCGTTCAACAATTTCTTTACGATGGCCGCGAACTTTCTTCACCGAGTGCTGCAAAACTCGGTAACGCAATGGATACATGTTGGCGAATCCCAACAGTTCCAATTGTTCTTTTAAGCGGTAGATCCCTAGACGATTGGCAATCGGTGCGTAAATTTCCAGCGTTTCACGGGCAATACGACGACGTTTATCAGGACGTAGCGCGCCCAGTGTTTGCATATTGTGTAAACGATCTGCCAGCTTGATCAAAATGACGCGAATATCCTGCGTCATCGCCATCATCATTTTACGGAAGTTCTCGGCTTGAGCCTGCTCTTTGGATTGGAAATCAATCTGGGTCAGTTTGCTGACACCTTCAACCAGATCGGCAACCGTTTCGCCAAACTCACCGGAGAGATCTTGTTTGCTCACATCACAATCTTCAATCACATCATGCATTAAAGCTGCCATGATGGTTTGATGATCTAGGTGTAAGTCAGCAAGAATATGCGCAGCGGCGACTGGATGGGTAATATAAGGGTCACCGCTGGAGCGCATCTGTCCTTCATGGGCACGCTCCGCCAGCTGATAGGCGCGCTCAATATCGGCTACCTGGTTAGTTTCCAGGTACCCGCCGAGCACATCCCGCAAACTGTCGAAATGTGACATATCGGACATTAATAATTAACCTTCGGTTTGAGTATTAACCAGTCTATTAAAATAGAACTGGTCTTTGCTCACGCTCACGCTTAGCTGCGCGCTCGTCTGCTTCAACTGTTTCACGCGTGGTTAACTCGTCTTCGATTTCACGCAAAGCAACGACTGTTGGCTTATCATTGTCCCAATCCACTTTAGGATCGTGACCGCCGGTTGCGATTTGACGAGCTCGCTTAGCCGCCAACATGATTAAATCAAAACGATTACCAACTTTCTCAACAGCATCTTGTACCGTTACACGTGCCATAATTTACCTCTACATACATAATGTGGCGAAAGTGCCAAGGGTTAAATTCGGTGCTTTAATATAAGGCTTTTAGCAAAAAACCAGTGAATAAAGCGTTAAAAAGACTTATTAAAGTAAGTGTACCTTAAAAAACTGCTTACTCCATAGAATCTGATAGCAGGTCATGAATTAAATGGTGTTGACGAACCTTTTGGCTGGCAGTGCGCAGGCGTCGAGCAGTATAAATCGCCTCCAACTCCTCGCAAGCCGTCTCAAAGTCATCATTGACGAGTACATAATCGTACTCATCATAGTGTTTCATTTCTGCAGTTGCCGCTGCCATACGTTTAGCGATCACTTCATCGCTATCCTGGCCGCGATTTGTCAGACGATTTGATAGCTCTTCCCGCGATGGCGGCAGAATAAAGATACCGCGACATTCTGGCATCAACTCACGTACTTGGCGCGCACCCTGCCAGTCAATCTCCAGAATCACATCATGTCCCTCGACCAACTGCTGCTCCAGCCAGGCGCGACTGGTGCCGTAAAAGTTGCCAAACACCTCGGCATGTTCTAAAAATTGCTGCTCATCCAACATCTTCTGGAAAGTCGCCTGATCAACAAAATGATAATCCACGCCATCCTGCTCCCCCGGTCTTTGCGGGCGAGTTGTATGCGAAATAGATAGCTTAAGTTCGGGTAACTTCTGCAAAACAGCCTTCAACAGACTGGTTTTACCCGCCCCGGAAGGCGCCGAAACTACATAAAGCGTACCTTTAGCGATGGTGTTGATAGGCGTCATAGTCGTCATCAAATCCTGCTACAATCCAATTCAGATAATATAAACAAACCAAGCCAAACCTTTATAGCACAAGGCCTGCAGGGATAATAGAGCTTGGAAGGTCAAACGGAAAACACAAAGGCGCGATCATAACACAAGACAAACCCCGCGCGGTATAGAAAGTAAGCAATAAATCGAGCGTTTTATGGAGGGCCAGCTTGGCCAGCCCCTTCCATGAGTAATCTATTCCATATTCTGCACTTGTTCGCGCATCTGCTCGATCAGCACCTTGATTTCAACAGCGCTCGAGGTGATGTCGGCGTTGATGGATTTTGAGCCGAGGGTGTTGGCTTCGCGGTTAAACTCTTGCATTAAGAAGTCGAGGCGTCGACCAATGGGGCCGCCCTTCTTAAGCATACGCTGCGCTTCAATAACGTGAGTTTTGAGGCGGTCGAGTTCTTCGGCGACGTCGAGTTTTTGCGCCAGGAAGACCAGCTCTTGTTCACGACGCTCCGGATCCAGCTCTACTTCAGCTTCTTTGAAGCGGGTAAGTAGTTTATCGCGTTGCCATTGCATTACTTGTGGCATTTGTTCCGATACTTTGTCGACTTCGACGCTGATACCGCTTAAGCGTTGTTCGATCATTTCGGCCAGGGCTGAACCTTCGCGTTCGCGGACGGTGATGAGTTGTTTAACTGCATCGTCAAAGGCATTTCGTACGTCCTGCTCCATAGTATCGGTGTCGGCTTCTTCTTGCTGCAAAATACCAGGCCAGCGAAGAAGTTGCGTTAAATCCGGGGATTGGTTGTCTTGCGCAAGTACTTGTAGCTCTTCGTGGGCGGTCAGAAGTTGCTGGGCCATTTCTTGGTCAAGTTTAATCTTGCCCGCGCTTTTAGAGTTCATCTCAACGCGCAAGGTGCAATCGAGTTTGCCACGACTTAGTTGCTTGCGCAGTACTTCGCGTAGAGAGAACTCCATATGACGGAAGGTTTCCGGCATTCTAAAATTAGGTTCGAGGAATCGTTGGTTTACGGATTTGATTTCCCAGGTTACGTTGCCCCACTCGGTCGCCACTTGTTGACGGGCGAAGGCTGTCATGCTTCTAACCATGTAAATTAATGACCTTTTGCAGTGTGTTCAGCTCGATTTACGAACGAAAGCCCAGTAATTACCGGACGAAAAGGGCAATTGTACCGATCTTTAGGGGGATTGGCGATAGCGGCAATATTAAGAGCGGATAGACAGCTCACGCCTATCGTCTAGAGAGCTTTAACACGGAAGCGCTTTTCATCTTCCAGACGCAGGGCGGTCAGCTTGTTACCCCAGACGCACCCGGTGTCGAGGGCGTGTAGGTTGGGAGTTGGGCATTTACCGTTTAATGCAGCCCAGTGACCAAAGACGACGCGGGTCTGATGGCCAATATCGGTCAGTTCATACCAGGGGAAGAGGCCTTTGGCCTGTTTGCCCGGAGAGGATTTACTCTTAAAGTCCAACGTTCCATCGTGATGCACAAAGCGCATCCGAGTGAAGGCATTGGTGATATAACGCAGACGTTCTATTCCTTCCAGTTTCTTACTCCACAAGGCTGGCTTGTTGCCATACATGTGTTTGAAAAAGTCTTTAGCGGTTTCTGTTTTGCTGAGCACTTCTTCGAGCTCGTAGGCGCAGGCTAGTGTGGTTTTCAGATCCCACTGCGGCGGTACGCCGGCATGGGTCATCAGCACGTTAAGATTCTTGTCGTAAATTGCCATCGGTTGTTTGCGCAACCACTTCATGAGTTTTTTGATATTGTCGGCGGCAAATATGCCGTTGAACTCACTCTTCTTGGGTAGCTTGGCTTTAGTGTAATAGCTGGCCAGCATACTCAGATCGTGATTTCCCAGCACCAGCTGGCAGACATCCTGATGCTCATAAGCAAATTGCAAAACTTCCAGCGATTTCGGGCCACGGTTGACCAGATCACCTGCCAGCCATAGATTATCGTGCGCCGGATTAAACTGGATTTTTTTTAGAAGAAGGCGAAACTCATCATAACAGCCTTGAATATCGCCGATTGCATAGGTCGCCATAGACTCTAATGAAGTGCTCCCGGGGCTGCCAAACTGAAGACAGGGATTGGCGTGTCAAACTCTGTACCACTGTCGGTTGCCATCTGATAACTGCCTTGCATGGTGCCAATCGGAGTATTGAGCACAGCGCCGCTGGAATACTCATAGCTTTTTCCGGGTGCGATATAGGGCTGTTCGCCAACCACGCCCTGTCCTTTAACCTCGGTTACCTCACCATTGGCATCGGTGATCACCCAGTGGCGAGCATTTAAAGTCGCACCATGTGAGCCGGTGTTGGTGATTTGAATGGTGTATGCGAATACATAACGCTCATTCTCAGGCTCGGACTGTTCGTCGATGTATTGGGTCTGTACGCTAATCTGAAATTGATATTCTTGAGTCATTTTTTAATCAGTATCGCCAGTTGTTTGTGATTGACTAGATAACTTCATTGTCTATGGAACGTGGATAGGGTGCAACCCCGTATCAACTCTTTGATAGTGTGGTCAGAGTTTATTTGACGATGTGAAAGCCATTAGCCTGTGCTAATATTCAAACAATTCATTTCAAGCATTATTGTTTAGAGAAATAGTTTATGAGCCATCTAAAAGACAAAACCGTCATGGTCACTGGCGCAAGCTCAGGCTTTGGCTTAGCCTGCGCTAAAGCGTTTGCACAAAAAGGCTGTAAAGTTATTGCTGCCGCGCGTCGCAAAGAACGATTACAGGATCTGAAAGAAGAGCTTAAGCAGGAGCTGGGTGAAGATAGAGTATTTGTATTGCCTCTGGATGTCACTTCCGAGGAGCAGGTTGATTCTATGTTTAATGCCATTCCAGAAGAGTTTTCCGATATCGATATTCTGGTTAACAATGCAGGGTTAGCATTAGGTTTAGAGCCTGCGCATCAAGCGGACCTGACTGACTGGAATCGCATGGTGGATACCAACATTAAAGGTTTGTATCTGATGACTCGCAAAGTATTGCCCGGCATGGTTGAGCGCAAATCAGGGCATGTCATTAATATCGGTTCAATTGCAGGCACTTATGCTTACCCCGGTGGCAATGCCTATGGTGCAACCAAGGCTTTTGTTAAACAATTCAGTCGAAATTTGCGTGCGGATTTATTGGGCACCCAGGTTCGTGTAACCAATATTGAGCCTGGTCTGGCGGAAACAGAGTTTTCATTGGTACGCTTTCATGGTAATCAGGAAAAAGCTGATAATATCTATAAAGGCACTAACCCATTAACGGCCGACGATATTGCAGAGTCAGTGCTCTGGGCCGCTGAGCAACCGCAGCATGTGAATATTAATAGCATTGAATTGATGCCAACTTCCCAGACTTGGGCTGCTCTGGCGATTGATAAAGTGTTGGGCTAACAGTCTAGATTAAAACTAAGGAACCGCTATGACACAACCGATTATTTTGCCACTGGTGGCGATGGTCTTTTTGACTTTGATTGTTGCGATTGTGATGTATCGACGTCGCGTCGGTTACATGAAGGCCAAGCGGATACACCCACAGAAAGTTCATTCAAGACAAGGTGGCGTTGAACATATTGCCGATACACGAGCTTCTGATAATTATATGAATTTGTTTGAATTGCCCGTGCTATTTTACGTGGCGATATTTACTATCATGCTGACCAATAACGGCTCACACTTGTTGGTTGCACTAGCGTGGGCATTTGTCGCTTTTCGAGTGATACATAGCTTTATTCACTGCACCTATAATAAAGTCATGCATCGATTTGCAACTTTTATCCTAAGCTTTATTACCGTTACGGCGATGTGGATTGTATTAGCTTCTAACTTAATTTTTGGAACCAATTTATAGTTATGAATATTGAAAAAGATACTGTTGTTGAACTGGATTATAAATTGATGGACCAAGCAGGTCAGGTCTGGGAAAGCTCTGCCGAAGGTGGCCCCTGGATGTATTTGCATGGTTATGGTGAAGTCATGCCCGGACTGGAAAAGGAATTAACCGGCAAGGCGATAGGTCAGAAAGTTAAAGTTGAACTACCACCTAACGAAGCCTATGGTGAATATGAGGATGACCTACGCACCGAAGTCCCGCGCGAAGCCTTCGCTGACGTGGAAAATTTATGTGAAGGCATGCGGCTTGCTGCGGAAAGCAGTGATGGCGTGCATGCGGTGGTGGTACGCGAGATTTCCGAAGACACAGTGATAATTGATGCCAACCATCCATTGGCTGGTCAAACCGTAAAAGTTGAAGTTAAAGTGTTATCAGTGCGTAAAGCCGACGATGACGAGGTTGCTCACGGGCATGTGCATCAACATGGGAAATGTGGGGAGTAGTTCAGACCCATATGATGTAATTTGTGTTTAAGCTAAGGGCAGGCCAATGTGGCTGCCCTTTTTTATTAAACGATTTAAACCGCAACTGCTTTATGTTGCAGATCAAAAATTTCGCGAATACCTTGTTTTCCTAACTCCAACATTTGCATCAATTCATCACCGGTGAAAGTTTCGCCTTCTGCGGTGCCTTGAATTTCGATAAAGCCGCCATTTTCATCCATCACTAAATTCATGTCGGTTTCGGCTGCGGAATCTTCGAGGTAGTCAAGATCCAGAATAGGTGTGCCTTTGTATATTCCGACAGAAACTGAACCTACCATATGTTTAAGAGGGTTAGTTTTAATCATGCCGGTCTTGCGCATGTGAAATAGGGCGTCATGCAAAGCAATGCTCGCTCCTGATATAGAAGCAGTGCGAGTACCACCATCTGCCTGAAGCACATCACAGTCCACATAAATGGTGTTTTCACCCAATTGTGACAGGTCAACGGCAGCACGCAGTGAGCGACCAATAAGTCTTTGAATTTCTAGCGTTCGTCCACCTTGCTTGCCTCGAGAAGCTTCGCGATCCATACGGGAGTGTGTTGAACGCGGTAACATCCCGTATTCAGCCGTAATCCAACCCTGGCCTTTGCCTTTTAAGAACCGTGGAACATTATCAACCACGCTGGCATTACACAGCACTTTGGTTTCACCAAATTCGATCAGTACTGAACCTTCTGCGTGCTTGGTGAACTGGCGTGTAATAGTGATTGGACGAAGCTGATTGCTGGTGCGGCCACTTGGTCTCATGGGGATCCCTTGGTTGGATTGTTTTAAGTGGCGCAATTATACGAAAAAGCCAGCAGATTTCCTATGGCAGTAATGCTTAATGATCATAATAAGTAGTGATTAAGCAATCGAGTACATTTGATATAAGTTCTTGTTTTGTGAGGTTAGTTGTCAGGATTTTTGACATTGCTCACAATTCCATGATGAAAGATCACTGTTTAAATTGCTTTGCGATTTGTATCACAATGTATCAATACTAACTGGAGTAACCTAGCGTCCACTTGTACGTGGAGGTAGATATTATGAAATTTAAACATAGCTTAGTGCTAACCAGTGTCTTATTAGCTTTGGCTGGCTGTAAATCTGATGACGACCCAGATAAAGGTAAATTAGCGTTAGCAATCACAGATGCGCCGGTCGATGGCGCCGAAGCAGTAGTCGTTGAGTTTACGGGCATTGAAGTTCAAGGGCCTGGCGAGCGTTTGAATTTTGATTTTGATACTCCAATGACTATTGACTTATTGCAGCTGACTGGCGATGAGTCGCTTGAGCTACTGCCTGAAACGACGGTTAATGCCGGTCAGTACCAATGGATACGGCTAAAGGTTAATGCTAATCAAGGTGTGACCGACTCTTATATTGATATTGATGGTGCTCGTTACTCCTTATATGTTCCAAGTGGCGCCCAAACAGGACTAAAACTGAATCGACCCTTTACAGTTGCTGCCGGTGGCATCTCGAATTTCACCATTGATTTCGATTTAAGAAAATCGGTGCATCAACCACAAAATGGTAGCGATGATTATTTCTTACGACCAACTTTACGTATCGTAGATAACCTGGAAGTCGGCCATATCAATGGTCTGGTGGATGAAGCTCTCATCAATGCAGAGGGTTGTTCTGACACCAGTGGTGTCTATTTATTCGCAGGTTATGATGCGGAAACTGATGATATCGATGCTAATGAGCCTGAGCCAATCACTACCACCAATGTTGAGATGAATAGTGACGGTTTCTATGAGTATGAAATCGGTTTCGTACAGGCAGGTGACTACACCTTGGCCTTTACTTGTGAAGCCGCAAATGATGATCCTGAAACAGATGATGCAATAACATTCAGTACGACTCAGAATGTTACTGTAACCCTTGATGAAACTGCTACTGTAGATTTCTAGGTTGTTAGATACTTAAGATAAAGTAGGTAAGAAAAAAGGTCGGCATTCGCCGACCTTTTTTATGAACGATGATTTAGTTTCAAGTCTGGATGAGCATAACTTTGAGAGCGAGTGATTAACAAACTGCGCCCTGAACGAAAAATCAACCATAAGAAAAATATCGGGAACAAAACCGTTTGCACCACAAATACGGTGATGAGTTCAATCACATTTTTACTAGCCCGTTCAGCCGCATCTTGATAAGCCTTAATTTGCTTTTTAATATCTAGCTGGCTGATAGCCTTACCGAGCCAATCCTTAGCTCCCTCATAGGCTGATTGTTGTTGCTGAATGTCAGCTTCCTGCTCTGAGGTATTGCTTTCGATGGTCTGGCTTACTCCTTCAAGCTCTTGATTGGCCTCTTGGTAGTTAGGCGCAAGAAAAAGGTTATAAAGTCCCTCATTAGTCAATGCCATAACCGGTGTGGCAAAACGCACTAAAATGAGAAAAATGACAGTTTTATACCACATAGGATGCAAACCTTTTGAGCTATTGCGCTTGGCAATTAACATAACGCCATACAAGAGCCAAAAGCCTATAACCAGGTAATTGAAGACATCCCAAGCTGACATAGATAATAAAAGTTTCTGCACGCCAATTGCTGATGCTGCAATCAACATCACCATAGAGAAGCGTTCCACCAAGTCGTTGATGGGGTCGAGAATTTCCCCGGGCGATACATTCACTCCTAACCCAGCCGGCTGCATAGCAACTTCGGCTTCTTGCGCCACAGAAATAAGCCCATTCAGCGTACGAGCAACAGCGAAAGAAATTAAGGCACGTTTCAAAGCCTGGTCAGTGTATTCCTCACCAAAGTGATCTAATGCCTTACTTCCGGCTAATAATGAGGCGAGCAACAAGCCTAAAATATAAATCCAAAGATTGATTTTTTTCATAGAGTTACCTCGTTACGATAAGAATATCCTAGCAAGAGGCAGTCGACAAATCTTGAAAAGGTTTATGGATTGAGTAGTAGTCATGATTTGCTAAATAAAGAAAAGCAACTGGGGCCGCACTGCTACCCATCCTGCCAGAGGTTTGGAGGGGTAGGATTTCCAGCAATGGATAGCAGCTTAATGCGGCGAATCCCAGAATTGCTCCTCCTTGAGGAGTCGTTTAGTTAGACATAATTTTCCTTCTTATGCCGAACAGAGTCAGTCCAAGTAATAGCCAAATTGGTGTGGAGCCCCCGCCGCCTGAATCTGGTTCGGGCTGTGGGCTGGGTGGGGGAGCGGGTGGCTCTGAACCACCGATCTCGCTGTTGTCTTTCAATATAAACAGTCCATTGGAGATATCGCTCACTAGTATATTTCCGCTCGGAAGGTAAGGATAAGTCCCCCAAGCTCCATCAAACTGTGAGTCGTTGCCTTCAGGAATTGGATAAGTATCGAAGAAACCAATTTCTTTGGGGGCAACAGGATTGGATACGTCGAGAACTGTTAACCCACGTTTGTAGTTGGACATATAGTATTTGTCTTCGAGCGTAAAACCGTTGTGGTCAATCGCTGGTGTCGAACCGACATAAGAGCCGGCAATCCTGGGTGAGGTTAAATCCTGAATATCCATCACATAAAGGGTTGAGTTGACACCTCGATTCCGCTCGTCGAGTTCGTCCTGAATAAAGATGTAATTTTTATCTTTTGAGTACCAGCCGGAGTGGGTATAACTGGCGCCGGCATAACTGGTTGTGCTGATCTTAAATGGATTGGATTTATCGGTGGTGTCCCAGATATCGACCGTATTTTCATTAAAGTCGATAAAAAGCTCACAAGGATTATGACCGCTGGCACATTGACCAGTGCGCGTATCATCAATAATCAGATTAGTTGCATCATGCACATAACCGGCTGAACTGGGGGTTGTGACAAGCGCTGGATTAACTGGGTCAACCAGATCAAAGACTCGATAAGAGCCATTATCAAGATTCGACCCCGTAATGTATAAGTAGGCTTGGTGACCATCAAGAGCTGTACCGTCGGCGTAATTGATATTGCCGAGATAGACATTGTGAGCAGTCTGAAAAACATTGATGGTATTCACTAGTTCAATCGAATCAGGTGCATTGCTCAAGTCGATAATTTGCAAGCCACCCTGCCCTTCGGTGGTGACATATGCATAAGTTTTGTATTGTGATGTATCTCCATCAAAATACTGATATACCTTCACATCACGCCAAGTACTATTGGCGCCAGTAATGGTATCAACTTCAACCGGGTTTACCGGGTCAGTGACATCAATTAGTACTGTGCCGTTATAAAGTCCCATGACAGCGTATTCACGATTATTGTTGAGGTCTATATAACCCCATATATCATTAGCGCTTGAAGGAGATGAAGTCAGCTGGCTTAAAGGCAAGTGAGATTCTAAATCGATATTAAAGCAAGGGTATTCACCGGCTTGGCCATTAGCGCAGGTTAATTGCTTTTCGACACTGGTAGTGATTTTTTGGTAACGCTCAAGTAAATCGAGGTATTCGGGTTTAAGGCGTTGTTCGGGCAAACCTTTAGCATCCCGTACTAAGTGAAAACCTTTGTTGGCCAGTTTCTCGCGGTAGTCGGCAGGTATGCCTGTGATGGTTGTCAGGTGCTGGTCAGGATTTTGCTTCGTGAAATTATCTTGAGTCGAAAAACCGCCTGAAATTGCCACCATATCGTTCAATAAATAGAAAATATCCATCTCACCAGCATGATAAGTACCTGATGCTACGTGGATTTTGTCGCCTTTACTGGACTGGTTTACGGCATAGGCAATGCTGGCGCAGGGAGCGGATGGCTTAGAGCAGTCGCCCTGATCAGAGCCATTTTCTGCAACATAGCGCACCGGATGCGACCCACTATGGGCAGAAACTGATGAGTTCAGTAAAGAGGTGAGTACTAAGACAATACTTCCTGTGACTGTAATTATTGATTTCATTTGAGCTACCCCGCTTCTATCATGTCAATCTATCGGAGAACGTTTTTCAGAACTTACGACAATATCACATTAAAACAATAAGACGCTGAACAGTTACAATTGGTTACAGAAATCTGCATTAAATCAGTGGGTTAAGGAATAGAATAGGGAGCTTAACAAAAATAAGAGGCAAGGTAATGAGGTCGCTATTGTTATTAATTCTGATGCTACTGATCAGCGAATCAATTTATGCTATCGAGAAAGACTCAGTAGCCGATAGAGCTCTGCCTGAAGCTAGCGAGCTGATAAATATTAATGGTCATACATTGCACTTTCGTCAATTAGGAAAGAGTCAAAGAGCGAAACCATATTTATTGCTATTATCAGGCCCTACCGACAATTGGCATAGCGATAGCGGCTGGTGGTCATTAGCACAAAATATTCTCGCACAAGATTATCAGACAATAAGCATTGACCGTGCCGGCCATGCTTGGTCCGAGTCCTTGGAAAATCCATCTTACCAGTACTTTGCGAAGGATTTAGCTAAGTTTATTGTGCAGCAAGATAACCCCGTCATAATAGTGGCGTTTGCCAGTTCAAACCTATCGCTACACATGCTCTTGCAAGATAATGAAACTGCAGCTTATGTAAAAGGCGCCGTGCTAATTGATCCCGATGTTTTGACCGATCATTCCATTGAACATTACACCTCAGAAACTGAGCGTTATCGAAAAGGCTGGAGCGAGATCGAGCAGTTTATCAATGACGGTAAATACGATGAAATTATGCAGCAGAAAATCAGTGAGGAGAGAGAACATTTAAAGTCGATTATTGCTGCGGAGCATGAACATTATATGGACTGGGATTATTACTCTGCCATTGAAAAGGTCAGAAATACTCGACGTTATCAGTTAGAAAAATTTTGGGAAACAACTCATTACCGTGAAGATTTACTTGAAGCGCAAATAAACCCACTACCAGTCGGTCTGCCTTTGGTGATTATTGATAGTGATTTTGAAACTGGCTACTTGCCGAAGATTGAGGATGAATCAGTCAGAGCATCTGTTATTCAATGGCGAGATGACGGAAGGAACTGGTTTTTTCAGCTATCCCAAAATAGCGAATGTGGCGCATACTGGCCAGTCGCATCTCAAGAACATCTAATCATGATGGAGCAGCCCGAGCTAGTAACTCGGGCCGTTGAAAAAATATTAAGTTGCGAGCAAAAAAATTAAAGAGGTCGTTGCACGCCATCTTTAATCGCTTGCTGCTTTACCGCTTCAGCAATTTTTTGTGCCACATTGCGGTTCAATGGATCGGGCAGAACGTGATCAGCTGCTAAGTGATTGACCGCATCGGCTAGAGCATAGGCAGCGGCAATTTTCATCGCTTCCGTAATACGGGTTGCGCGAGCTTCTAATGCGCCGCGGAAAATACCAGGGAATGCTAAAACATTATTAACCTGATTGGGAAAATCACTGCGCCCAGTTCCCACTACGGCAGCGCCTGCAGCAATTGCCTCATCCGGCATAATTTCCGGAATGGGATTAGCCATTGCCAGAATGATGGGGTCCTTGTTCATTAGTTTGATATCGGCGCCGGTTAATAAATTCCCTTTAGAAACACCAATAAAGACATCAGAATTACTCAAAGCATCCAACAATTTGCCATTACGATTATGGCGGTTGGTATAGGCTAGTAATTTCTTCTTTTCATCATTCAGATCAGAGCGATCAGGTGAAATGATGCCTTGTGAATCGCAAACCAGCACATCTTCAACCGGAATACAGGCTGCTTCATCATGGCCAACACAACGTAGCAGTTTCGCAATGGCGGTACCGGCAGCTCCAGCGCCATTGATGACCACTTTAAGTTGCTTAATATCTTTACCAGTGACTTTACAGGCGTTAATTAATGCCGCTAACAATACGATTGCTGTGCCGTGTTGATCATCATGGAATACTGGGATACCAATGTCCTGTAGCGCTTCTTCGATTTCGAAACATTTAGGCGCTGCGATATCTTCCAGGTTAATGCCACCAAAAGTTGGCGCGATTGCCTTAACTGCAGTAATGATTTCCGCAGCACTTTTAGCGTCGAGTACCAATGGCACACCATCAATATCTGCAAACTCTTTAAACAAAATCGCTTTGCCTTCCATCACAGGAAGCGCCGCTTCTGGCCCAATGTTGCCAAGCCCCAATACCGCAGATCCATCAGACACGATAGCGACGGAATTACCTTTCATGGTGTAAAGGTAGCTGGAGTTTTTGTCTTTTGCGATGTGATTAGAAACGGCGGCTACACCGGGAGTGTAGGCAATGGATAAGTCTTCACGATTTTGAAGTGGGACTTTGCTTTTGATAGCCCACTTGCCGCGTAAATAACGGTGAATATCTAGAGATTTTTTGAAGTAGTCGCTCATAAGTTAGTCAAACTTAATTGGGTTCGCCATAAATGGGTGCAATGATACGCTTATTGTACGGGAATTGTGGTCGGATTAGCAGGGGTCATCGAGATTGTAGGGAAATAAATAGAGCTAGCGCAAAGTTTTAAGTGCTCGCGCTAGCAAATACCATCCGTCATTATTTTTTATGGGGAAACGCTTTGCTTAACCAGTAATCTGTCGAAAAGTATCGCCCAGCCCCTGTGAAGAATAAGGATAGCAGCATGATAAAGTAAGTTGCTGCAAATTCGATACCGTTTTGCAGTATCACAATATTACCTTTTTCAGTTAACCAGCTATAGTTACCATTATTCTGTAATATAGTTCGCGCTCTAGAGAGTCGCTCTGATATTTCAGGGTCGGTGGATTGAGCGATGGCAAACCAGCCGTTATCCAAGTGGACAGCAAAAATAGCGACCAGCATGGTAATCATCAGTGGAATCGTGATCCAGCGAACAGCGAAACCAGTCAATAACAAAACGGCACCAACGGTTTCAGTGCTAGCCGCTAGAAAAGTCATGACATCGGGAAACGGTAATCCTAATCCCCATTCGCTATTACCAAACCAGTTTGAAGTGCTTTCGAAATTGGCAAATTTTCGTGTCCCAGCTTCCCAGAAAGGGAAGAACAGCAGTACTCGAAACAGTAAGGGTGGCAACCCATCAAGGTGCTTGACTGAATTACAGACCGCCCCAGTAAAACTGTAATACTTGTCCGCTAAAGTTTGCATCAATATGCTCCTTTTGGTGTGAATTTATAGATTCTTGGTCGGAATCTTGTTTTCGTGATAAGGATGAACCTTATCTATTGGAGTCGAAAGTCCGGTTTCTGTTACAACTCGCATATGATGGCGCTTCAATCGGCGAGGTTCTTTTACCCCGCACGAGTGCGCAATCATACCAACCGCTTTAACCATGTTCTTATGATAATGATAGACCCGAACCGATTTGTCTGTGATATCCAGCCCTTTTTGAAGATCGGGATCGTGAGTGGTAACGCCGGTTGGGCAGGTGTTTTTGTTGCACTGCATGGCCTGAATACAACCCAGGGCAAACATAAAGCCACGGGCGGAGAGTGCAAAGTCAGCGCCCATGGCTAAAGCCCAGGCTACGGCCGATGGGTTAATCATTTTACCTGAGCAGACAACTTTAATGCGATCACGCAAACCCTGCTGCTGCAGAATATCAATGGCCATAGGCAGGCTTTCTTTAATGGTTAAGCCAACGTAGTCGAATAAAGGCTGCGGTGCAGCGCCCGAACCGCCATCGGCGCTATCAATAGTAATAAAGTCCGGGGCAAACTCAATGCCGCGTTTATGGATCTCACCACAAAGGTCAAATAAGAAATGTTCGCCACCAAGAACCGTTTTGAAGCCAACCGGCTTTCCGGTAACTTCACGGATGTGATTAATCATATCCAGTAAGTCACCAACGTTATGAATCTCACGGTGGCCATTGGGGCTAATCGAGGCTTCTCCCTCGGGGATACCTCGAATTCTAGCAATTTCAGCAGTCACTTTCTCTGCAGGGAGAATACCGCCCTTACCCGGCTTGGCACCTTGCGCTAGTTTAAGTTCGATCATTTTAACTTGTGGATGTTGAGCAACTTCCATGAGTTTGTCATCGCTTAGTTTGCCTTCGGCATCACGAGCACCATATTTTGCGGTACCTATTTGGAATACCACATCACCGCCTCCTGCTAAGTGATAAGATGATAAACCGCCTTCACCGGTATTAATCCAGCAGCCTGCGCGTGCCGCTCCACGAGATAAGGCTTCTACCGCGACTTTCGACAAGGCGCCATAGCTCATACCCGAGATATTGAAGAAGCTGCGAGCAAGATAAGGCGTACGACAATAGGGGCCAATCATCACCGGAGGTGCTTCAACAGCGTTTTCCTCCTGAGTTGGAAACTGGTCATTCATGAACAGAACCGTACCGGTCTGATTTAAATTTCGAGTCGAACCAAAAGCCTGTGTTCGACTGATATTTTTAGCCGCTCGGTAGACCCAGGTTCGTTCTGCTCGATTAAAAGGCAGCTCCTCACGATCCATGGAAAAGAAGTACTGACGGAAAAATTCACCGAGATGTTCAAACCAATAGCGAAAACGACCAATCACCGGAAAATTATGGCGGATTGCATGTTTTTTTTGTGTCGAATCAATTATATAGAAGACAATAATGGTCAAAACCAAGAGGATGATAGCGATAACAAAAATGCCCGCTATCCATTCCATAACAGTTTTAACAAATGACATAAAGCCTTCAGATTGCATCGTGTATTTCCTTTCTAGTTTATTAAAGAGAGAGCGCTGACATAATTTATCATTCAATATACTATTGATGGTGAAAACTGCAATTGTTGGCTTAAGTGTAATGTTGCGCTAATGTCGTTATTCTAATAGGGATAGCCACCTTGAGCCTAAGTGGACAATATTGATGTAGACAACTTATAAAGAGGATTGATGAATACAACTGACTTGCCCGAAGAAAGTACACTGATTAAGAGGCTCATCAACAATGACCAACAGTTATTTGTGACTGTCGTTAAAACCTGGCACCCCTCTTTATATAGTGTCGCTGCTGCAATCGTCGGTCATTCAATTGCGGACGAAGTGGTGCAAGAAGCTTGGCTTTCGGTGATTAAAGCCCTGCCTAAATTCGAGGGCCGCTCGGCCCTGAAGACCTGGGTCACTCGAATTGTTGCCAATGAAGCCAAAAACCGTTATCGCAAAGAGTCGCGTTCCGTATCTTTGGAGTCGGTAGATGAAAACTGGGCGACCGACTCAAGAGTGATTAGCGATCCGCGTTTTGACAGTAGTGGGCATTGGAATCAGCGAAATCCGGCCTGGGAGATGGGTTCCCCTGACGAGCTTTTAGCTGCTGAAGAGCTACAAGACTGTGTGGATAAACATCTCACTCGCTTGCCTGATCAGCAAAAATACATTATGGAGTTGCGTGATTCAGCCGGCATGGAGATGGAAGAAATTTGTAACATTTTAGAAGTCAGTTCATCCAATGCTAGAGTGCTGCTGCACCGAGCCCGAGATAAAATTCAGCAGGTAGTAGCCAAATTCCAGAGGACAGGCGAATGTTAAGTTGCAAGCATCTGGTCGAGCAGGCCAGTGAGTACATCGATGATGAAATGAGCGCAGGAAAGAAAATCCAGGTAAAACTGCATCTCTTTATGTGCGTGAGCTGCCGTCGATATCTAAAGCAATTAAAACTGACTATGGCCATGCTAGGCAGGAAAAAAAACCATCAGGCATCAGAAGAAATGTGCTACCAATTGTTGAAAGAATATCAAAAAAACCTGCCGAAGCAGGGTTCTTAACCAAATTGCTTAGGGTTATTCCTCTGCTTCAGGCTTAATGGTCCCTTCCATCGACTGCAATACCTCGCCATTAAAATGCAGAATCAAACGCTCTTCGCGTCGATCACCCTTCGACGGCACCATATAATACAGGTAATACCAAGTGTCTGAATCAAGATTGGTGTTCAAAGCTGGATTCCCTAAAACGTAGGAAATCTGATCCTTGGTCATGCCAGGTTTAATCTTATTCACTTCTGATTGCTCAAGGATATTACCTTGCTGGATGGTTGGTTTATATACGCAAGCGCTTAACAAGCTGAGGCTGACTAAAAGCGCAGAAAGGAAAATAGTTTTCATGAATATCCTGATAGTTAGTGTTTTTTGCTGTAATCGCCATTCACAAGTATACTGAATGGCTTTTCATAAATTCTTGGCATAGTATAATCATTTTGCCGCGCAAATCTATTGGAGGATGAGTTTTTGGAAAATCAGCAGCTAAAAAAAGCCGGATTAAAGGTTACCCTACCGAGAGTTAAGATATTACAAATCCTGGAAAGTTCAGAAGATCGTCATCTTAGCGCGGAAGACGTCTATAAATTGTTGCTCGAAGCCGGAGACGATGTTGGCTTAGCAACAGTTTACCGTGTATTAACCCAATTCGAATCAGCAGGGCTTGTCACTCGCCACAATTTCGAAGGTGGCCACTCTGTATTTGAGATTGATGATGGTGAGCACCATGACCACATGGTCAATGTGGATGATGGTACTGTGATTGAGTTTTTCAGTGAAGAAATCGAAGAGTTACAGCACAAGATTGCCAAGAAGCATGGTGTTGAAATTGTTGATCATAGTCTAGTCTTATACGTCAAAAACAAAAAGTAAAATGGTCTTTTGCTGAGATTGCTTTGTTAAATTCACTAGCTCTCTCAGTCATGCATTAGATATGCTCTCCTTCGATGCGCGGTAAATTTGCCGCACCGAGGGCATTTCTTCCAGTCACGCACTCTCTAGCAAAATCCTCATTTTATGTATCCTATTTGTGGGTATTCGAAAGAAAATCCTGCGTTTAAACTCGTGAATTGAACGTCACCTCCGTTTTTTCGCCACTTGCGCCTTGCTCTTGGCCGAAAATCCACATTTTTGTATTACTTATCATCCTGCGTCTGAAGCAATGATTAGTAACATCATCTCTTTTAACAACAGTTTTCATTTGCTAATCGGTAGCTTGTTCCTGTTTAGAATCATCGGTTACTATAATTACCATAGCATTTGATATGATTAAGGATTAACAATGCGCCAATTTAGCGAAGCATGTGAACGCAATAAAGGGCCCATTCTGGACGTAATTAAGCCCTATTTACAACATAGCAATGAGGTTCTCGAGGTTGGCTCTGGCACAGGCCAACATGCCGCCTGCTTTGCTGCAGCTATGCCCCACCTGATTTGGCATACCAGCGATCTGCGAGAAAACCACCCCTCGATCATGGCCTGGGTTGAATCGAGTGAACTTCCGAACCTTAGGAAGCCTCGTACTTTGGATGTGAGCCAAGCCGTATGGCCAGTCAACCAGGCCGATGCCATCTTCACCGCTAATACCTGCCATATCATGTCCTGGGAGCGTGTGCTCGATTTATTTCAAGGAGCCAACCGCGTCCTAAAACCTGGTGGTCACTTGTTAATTTATGGCCCATTTAACGTCAACGGCGAATACACCTCCGAATCTAACAAAGCATTTGACGCCTCATTAAAGCAACGCGATCCCGAAAGCGGCCTGCGAGATTACGAGGATATGAATCGTGTCGCACGCCATAATGGCTTCTCCCTGGTACAGCGCCACGAAATGCCCGCCAATAATATGCTATTGGCCTACCAAAAGAATTCAGCTTTTTAACTGTCCATAAAAAAAGAGCAGCTGGTTAGCTGCTCTTTTGATCTTTATTGCCTCGATAAGGGTGGCGTGGGCGGCGCTTGCGGTTACCTTGCTTACTTCCACCATCATTCCGGTGCTGATGGTTGGAACGAGACTTAGCTTCCTCGCTCGGTGGAGTCACACCACGCTGGTTGGTGTCATTTTTCTCCGACTTATAATGCTTTGAGGGCTTGCCTTTAAACTGAAAGCGGAACATGCTGCCCATCAGTTCAGATAAGGCCGCGCGATAAACATCGCGCTTGAAATTCACCACATTACGCACTGGATACCAGTAGTTAACCCAGATAAACCCATCAAACTCGGGGTGGTCGGTGGCAGCAAAATCGATTTTACTCTCATCAGCCAACAGCTGGAGTAAAAACCACTTTTGCTTCTGCCCAAGACACAATGGTTGTGAGTTTTGCCTAATTAAACGCTGCGGCAATCGGTATTTATACCAATGCTGCGTACTCCCTAGAATACGGACATCATCTTTTTCAAGGCCAACTTCTTCGTGTAATTCTCGGTACATGGTCTGCTCGGCGCTTTCGCCGGGATGCACCCCTCCTTGGGGAAACTGCCATGATGTTTGACCGAAGCGGCGTGTCCAGAGCAACTGGCCCTGGTCATTACAAATGATGATGCCGACGTTGGCTCTAAAGCCTTCTGCGTCGATCATCGATCTATCCAAATCATAAAACTTTGTTATCATTGTTCCACAGACTTCGATTTTCGACAATAAAAAATTATATGCCCTATGAATCAGCACACCTATAACACTGCACAAGAGCTTCTAGACAAAGCTCAATCACTCGCGGGACTGACTCTTGGTGAGCTGGCTGAACAACACCAATCTGAGTTACCCCAGCACCTTCTTCGAGAGAAAGGACGTATAGGGCAATTTTTTGAATATCTACTCGGCGCCACCTCAGGTTCGCTAGCGCAACCTGACTTTCTTGAGCTTGGTATAGAACTTAAAACCTTACCAATCGACAGTGCTGGCCGTCCGCTCGAATCAACCTACGTCAGCGTTGTTCCTTTAAAAGATCTACATGGTCTCAACTGGTACAACTCGGTTGTTCGTCACAAATTAATGAAGGTGTTGTGGATTCCGATTTTAGCCGAAAGAACGATTCCAGTTGAACAGCGACAAGTAGCCATGCCTTTCATCTGGCAACCCAATGCACGACAGGAAGGCTTATTAAGAAAAGATTTTGAGGATACGATTGAAACCGTTGCACTGGGTCAAATTGAACAGATTGACGCGCGTTTTGGTGAAGTGATGCAGGTTAGGCCCAAAGCAGCCAACGCTAAAGCGTTAACTGAAGCGATTGGGCCAGAAGGAGAGACGATAAAAACTTTACCAAGAGGGTTTTATTTAAGGCCGTCTTTTACACGGCATATACTAGAGGATTTCTTTAAGCAATAATATTGCGATTATTTTCTCCGGCTCACCATGTAATAAGCCATTTTTCTTTTGTTGGTCATAATATCAATTTCTTTTTCAAGCTCAATATACTGACGATAATAATCGACTGCTTTCTTCAACTCTCCAGTTTCTGAATATACACTCGCCAAAATCTTCGACAACTCCATTAGACGTACCTTATCATTCAATTCTTCAGCTCTTTGATAAGCTAATTCAGCAATTGCCTGAGCATTAATAAAGTCTTTTAATTCGAGATAAGTAGAAGCGAGCCTGATCTCAAATACATTCGTCATTGTTTTATAATCAACAGACTTTACGACAGGATAATGTTCCTTGAGAAGTTCAAGTGCTTTATCACTTTTATTAGCCTGGGCCATTAACTTTGTTTGTAAATCTAAAGCCAAAGTATAATAAATAGGATCATTAGCCTTGCTGCAATGTAGCATGGCTTCTTCGCTATGTATGCGCGCCATATCGACACTTTTTATGCTCAACTCTAAATCTGCCAACTCAAAATAACTACCACAAAGTTGTAACGAATGTTTATTCTGATTGACAACCTTTAGCATTTGTCGCGCATAGACAATGGCTGTATTTGTCATCCCGGATTGCCTGAACAAACTCGTCAAATTCTGTAATGCAGCATACTTATGCCAAGGGTGAGAATCCATAGACTCCAAGCCCTCAATTGCATCAGAAGCATGCTGGTAAGCCTGCTCATAATTTCCAGAAAATAAATAAATATTTGAGACTAACGCATGAGCTCTAGTAATAAGGGTTTCATTTTTGGAGTTATCGATAAGCTCTTCAAGTTTCTTTGTAGATTCATCAAACTTCCCTTCAAGTGCTAATGCATGCCCTTTGAAGAGGTTGAATAATTCTTTTTCTTCTGTATTTAATTTTTCATAGTCTGTCTCAAGAAGCGCTATGTACTTCTTTGCCGACTCAATATCCGATGTTTTATCGACTTCAATTGCTTCTAGAATATTGGAATAAGTCTGTGTCTCGACACTTTCTTTAGCTTGCGAAACATGGTTAATCCCTATCAGCATTACCATGATATAGATTATTGTGCCGATTGTTTTCATTGCTTTTTCAAAATAATATTTGTTCATGTTGCAGCCCTATTCCATACTCTGCATTGCAATAAAATAAGCCATCTTACGCTGCTTCAATTGCAACTGAATTTGTCTTTCTGTGTCGATATACAGTTGATAATACTCTATGGCTTTATCGTTATTCCCAAGATTTGAATATGCGGTTGCGAGTATTCTAGTGGCCTCTTTTTTATGAGGGAAATAATTGTCAGTGGTTTCGGCAGCGAACGCCTTCTCCGCATATTTTACTGCTTCTTCATTTTTCTTTAATTTGAGTAGTATATCTGCAATTTTAATAAGTCCATTAACCTCTCCAATATCCCAATCTATAGCTCGAAACTTATCCTGTATAAGCTCAAGCTCTTTTAAACTATCTTTAGTATTTTTGCCTGTTATGTTTATAGACGCTAACTCTTGCGAAACTAATAAGAAGAAGAGATCTTGGCCAGAGCTTTTACAGTTTTTACTCGCTTCAATAAAATAATCTTTCGCCTTCGCATAACTTTGTAGCTGAACTTCTATATTTCCAGAATTGAAATATGCATAACATAATTCCTTTTCTAGTCCAGCTTTGCTAACTTCCTTCAAATAGCTGTTTGAGTACTCGTAAGCCTTATCCACAAATCCCACTTCTGTATATATGGTTGCAGCATTTGCTAATACTGTTTTTATAGCTCTTGAGTCTGTTAAGTCATTTAACATTAATCTTGCTTTCTCAATATTAACAAAAGCATTCATGAACTCTGAGTTACTTGCAAAAATAACTGCAAGCATCGAATAGGCTTGTGCCTTTACGTCAGGACTTTGATTAGTTTCCAACAAATTATTAAGAAGGGCTGTAGCTTGTTGATAATCTCCTGCCATCAACAGACTATGGCTTTTATATAGGGCAAACCGACTAGATTGCGACTCATTAAACTGTTCTTTTGACAGCTCTAAGTCAGCAATATACTGAGAACCGGCTTTGGGGTCAGACGATAGTAAATGCTGAACTTCATCCAATCTCGCCTCTAAACTCTGAACTGCAAAAGCCCTTGACGCTACTGAAAGTAGCATCAATATAATGCATAGTTTTATTAAGAAAGGTCTCATTCAGTGATTGCCCTAAACTCCATTTCGATATTATTCCCTGACGGAAGCTGTACGCCTAGCTTAGCATACAGCCCGCCTAACTGTACGATTTTCAATCATCCTATTTTAAATTTTACTTTTTTACTAGATGAATAATACCGGTAATTACAAGTTCAGCATCCTGCCCAAGTATTGCTGATATCTGTCTTTTATCTCCAGACATAATTGCCTTTATTTCTTGCTTTTCTAAGCCAATTTTCTGCATAACAGCTGTTGGGTTCTCAATATAGGATTGTTTAAGCTCGGAATCTTCGCTTAGCTGAATTATGAATTCTTCTAGCTTTTTCTTTGACATACAATACTCCCTCTTTTTTAAATATAAGAATAGTAACTTACTGCTTATACAGGATTATTAGATAAGTTCCAACATCTTAACCATGTGCTATATCTTCTGGCTGCAGCCCCATCCTTTCTAACACCTTCGAATTTAGCTCAAGATTTCTGACAGGTGGGATAATCAACGTTGTCTTAGTCGACATCTCAGCAACAGGTAGATCCTTTAGCTGCAAGTACTCAATTCTTGGTTCTTCAATTGGCAATACCGCAGCCTCATAAAGAATAACTTCATGAGACAATGGATACCATTCTTCTAACCTTTCAACAAAAACCTCAACCCACTCTGGCTTAGTTTCAAATTGTGTGGCTGTATGTTCGCCAACAATCCCTATTTGCCACATAACAGCATGGGCTGCATTATTAAGTGATTGATTATAAAATAAAAACTGTGACGCTTCGTACCCTTGTATACCATGCACAC
Organism: Kangiella koreensis DSM 16069; assembly: GCF_000024085.1. Classification (NCBI taxonomy): domain Bacteria; kingdom Pseudomonadati; phylum Pseudomonadota; class Gammaproteobacteria; order Kangiellales; family Kangiellaceae; genus Kangiella; species Kangiella koreensis. The sequence goes on from NC_013166.1 coordinate 2,647,472, forward strand.
CAGGGTCGATACCTATATCAGCGTATAGACATGCCTCAGCTGAAATCCCTGGTTCCATTAGCGCTCGGAAACCTTCTTCTCTGGCTTTATCTATCGTTAAGCGTGGCACACAAGCAAAAACACCAGCATGACCATAAAATGCACCACATACTTTTTTACCTTTTCTGACTTCATCCATCATCGCTTCAATCATCTCTTCGTATGATTGCATGCGATATTTACCTACTCCGTAAAAAGGCTGCAAGCTTTTTACGTTAGGGTTAAGTCTTTCTAACCACCGTTCAGCCAATGTATGAGGCATCAACGCAAAAACCACATCTGCTTTTTGAATGTAGTCCTTGGCTATAACCGATATTTGTCCTCCTAAATTCATGCCTGTACTAACGGCAATAAATTCACCTTTTACTTCGGACATTGAGTAATTTCCTTCTTATTGTTACAAAAAAACCAGCAAACGCTGGCTTTTCTGTCTTACTGATTAGTCCTGATCCTGATAGCTTTCAATGCTTGGGCAGCTACAAATCAGGTTACGATCACCATAGACATCATCGATGCGATTGACCGTTGGCCAAAACTTCGACTCGATAGTTGATGGCGATGGATAAACTGCTTCAGTAATTGAATAAGGCTTATCCCAGTTACGTATATCGGATTGAGTATGCGGGGCATTTTTCAATGGATTATTTTCCGCATCCCATTCACCCGAACGAACTTTCTCGACTTCCTGACGAATACTGACCATGGCATTAATAAATCGATCCAGTTCGTACTTGGATTCACTTTCTGTTGGCTCTATCATGAAAGTGCCCGCTACCGGAAAACTCATGGTCGGTGCATGGAAGCCATAATCCATTAGACGTTTTGCGAAATCCACTTCGCTGATACCGGTTTCAGCTTTAATTTGACGCAAGTCGATAATACACTCGTGCGCGACTTTGTCGTTACGACCCATGTACAGCACTGGGTAGTGTGGAGCCAGTTTGTTTTTCAGATAGTTTGCGTTTAACAATGCCACTTCGGTGGATTTACGCAACCCTTCACGGCCCAGCATTTTAATGTATGCCCATGAAATTGGCAGAATCATACCGCTACCGTATGGTGCTGCTGAAACTGCGCCATCGCGCGCTTCGACACTATGAACTTTACGAACCGCATGGCCGGAAACAAATGGCGCCAAGTGTTTTTTGACACCAATCGGTCCCATACCCGGACCACCACCACCGTGTGGAATGGCAAAAGTTTTATGAAGATTTAAATGCGATACGTCTGAGCCAATTTCACCAGGCTTAGAAATACCGACCTGAGCATTCATGTTAGCGCCATCCATATAAACCTGACCGCCGTTGTCATGAACGATCTGACAGATATGTTTAATCTCTTCCTCAAATACACCGTGAGTCGAAGGATAAGTCACCATCAATGCTGCCAAGTTATCTTTTAACTCAACCGCTTTGGCTTCCAGGTCTTCAACATCCACGTTACCTTTTTCATCACACTTAACGATAACCACTTTCATGCCAGCCATTTGTGCTGATGCAGGGTTGGTACCGTGTGCTGAACTTGGAATCAAGCAGATATTACGGTGTTCTTCACCAATGCTTTCAAAGTATTTTTTTATCGCCAATAAACCAGCGTATTCACCCTGCGCACCTGAGTTAGGTTGCATCGACACAAAGTCATAGCCAGTGATTTCGACTAGATCGGCTTCTAGCTCTTTTATCATGTCGAGATAACCGGTTGTTTGCTCTTCTGGTGCAAAGGGATGGATATTGGCAAATTCAGGCCAGGTCACAGGAATCATTTCACTGGTCGCGTTCAATTTCATGGTGCACGAACCCAATGGGATCATGCCATGCGCCAATGAGAAGTCTTTGTTCTCTAGACGCTTCAAATAACGCAACATATCCGTTTCAGAATAATAGTCATTAAAGGTAGGGTGCGTTAAGAAATCTGAGGTGCGCTCAAGGCTGGCAGGAATACTGCTCTTTGCTTCTGAATCCAGTTCAAGCACATCAGCTTTAGCGCCAGTTAATACTTCAATCAATTCTTCGATGTCTGTCTGATTTTTCGCTTCATCGATTGAGAAACTAACCTTGTCGCCATCATAACGTAAATTGACCAAAGCAGCTTTGGCGCGATCCTGAACGGCATCCATGTCTTTCGCTTTAAAAGTTACCGTATCAAACCAACTATCATTTACCAATTCCAGACCTGCATTTTGCAGAGCTTTGGCAACTATCGTGGTATAACGATGAATACGGTTAGCAATAGTGGTTAAACCTTTCTTGCCATGGTAAACCGCGTAGAAACCAGCAATGTTTGCCAGCAAAACCTGCGCAGTACAAATATTGGAAGTCGCTTTTTCACGGCGAATGTGTTGTTCACGAGTTTGCATCGCCATACGCATGGCCTGATTGCCACGGGTATCCACAGACACACCGATAATGCGGCCCGGCAATGAACGCTTAAAAGCATCACGAGTCGCGAAGAAAGCTGCGTGTGGACCACCAAAGCCCATCGGCACACCAAAACGCTGCGCAGAACCAAATACCACATCAGCGCCCATTTCGCCTGGTGCTTTCAACATCACTAAACTCATGATATCAGCGCCGACACAAGCTATCGCTTTGTTGTCGTGTAATTTGCTGATGATGGGCTCTAAGTCGGTGACTTGTCCATTTACATCGGTATATTGCAATAAAGCACCAAACACATCATGACTGGTCGCTTCAGTTACTGGGCCAACAATCACATCCCAACCATAATGCTCAGCGCGGGTTTGCACCACGTCCAACGTTTGTGGGAATACTTTTTCATCTACGAAGAAGCTGTTGGATTTTTTATTCTTGGAAGAACGTTTCGCTAAAGCCATCGCTTCGGCAGCCGCTGTCGCTTCATCCAGCAATGAGGCGCTGGCCAGCTCCATACCGGTCAAATCCATGGTCATTTGCTGGAAGTTCAAAATAGCTTCCAGACGACCCTGTGCGATTTCAGGTTGATAAGGCGTATAGGCAGTGTACCAGCCTGGATTTTCAAGCACGTTACGCAAAATAACGGTTGGCGTAATGGTGTCATAATAACCCATACCAATGTAGGATTTTGCAATCACATTTTTATCAGCTAACGACTTTAGGTATTTCAAAGTCTCCGCTTCAGAACGTGATTCTTCAACCGCCAGCGGCGCATTAATTTGAATTTTATGTGGGACAGCCTTATCCACCAAATCATCCAGCGAGCTTAGCTTAAGCTCTTCCAACATCTCCTGGATTTCGTCCTCACGAGGGCCTAAATGACGACGTACAAAGTCATCAGACTGTTGCAATTGTTGCAAAGGTGCCCCTTTCAAACTCAATGTGTCAGCCATAGCTTTCAATTACCTACTTTGGTTAAACGGCCAAAATCGGCCATTAATTAAAACAGAAAAAGCCCCGATATTGATTCGAGGCCCTTAAATCTTACACTTATCGTAATTTCTTAAACTTGGAAATTCTTTCCCAGCTTCACGCGGCATAAAAACTTTAGAAAAATGTTCTTAGCCTGAGCAACTACGCAACCCTAAAACTATTCAAGTTTCTAGCGCAAGACAAACGTGCTTATTTGGAAGCGTAGTTTACTTGGGTAAACGAGTCCCAGAATCAATCGCCAAACAGTCACCGCGCAAAAAACTTTAGAAAAATTTTCTTAGGCTAGGCAGCCGTGCCACCCTTAAGTCATTTAAGTTTCTGATGCTAGGCAAATGTATTAATTATGAGGCGTTGTTTACTTAGGTAAACGAGCTGAGTAATTAACACATTTAACAACGCAGCAGGAAGTTAAATTAGTCTTCAGCGATCTCGTCAGCATACTCATCTGCCGACAACAAGCCATCCAAATCGCCCGCATCAACCAACTTCATCTTGAACATCCAGCCATCACCATATGGATCGCTATTAATATGTTCAGGTGAATCTTCGAGCTCTTCATTCACTTCTAGAATAGTTCCTGCTAGTGGTGCATAAATGTCAGAAGCTGCTTTGACAGATTCAACGACTGCAATTTCGTCACCTACATCTACTTCGCTGTCGACATCTGGCGCGTCAACGAATACTACGTCACCCAATAATTCTTGTGCATGATCTGTGATACCTACGGTAACTACCCCATCACCTTCGTCACGAATCCACTCATGGCTAGATACATATTTTAATTCTGCTGGAATCTGGCTCATTTAAACATTCCTCAATGATTAGCCTGTTTATCGGCTTGATGTTAATTGACGGTCAATTGTCGCTCAAAAAGTAAGCGTATTGTATATGAAACTTTTCGTCTGCCCAAGCAGAAACCACTGCCTGGGCCTACTGATTCGACTATATCAGTGACTTGCCTTGACGGACGAAACTAGGCTTTACCACCTTGGCTGCCAGTTGTTTTTTACGCACCTGAACCAAGACCTTTTCTTCGTTTAAATCACGATTGACACGCGCCATGGCGATACTCTTGCTGGTGGTTGGTGACATGGTACCTGAGGTGACCACACCGACAATTTCGTCATTAACGACCACTTCCTGGCCTTCACGCATGATGCCTTTATCTTCAAGCACAAGACCGATGAGCTTGCGTGGCGCGCCTTGTTCTTTCTGTTCAGCCAAAGCTTTACGACCGACGAAATCTCGATCTTCTGGTTGCCAGGCGATGGTCCAGCCCATATTGGCCTCAAGTGGCGATACGCTTTCATCCATATCATGGCCATATAAATTCATACCGGCTTCCAAACGCAAGGTATCTCGCGCTGCTAACCCACATGGCTTAACGCCCGCCTCAATCAATTGATTCCAGAATTCGATGCCTTTCGAGTCAGGTACGATAATTTCGTAGCCATCTTCACCGGTATAACCAGTGCGTGCTACAAACAGGTCACCAGCTTGCGCTGCGACAAAGGGCTTAAGGTCTGCTACCACAGCTTTCTGCTGGTCGCTCATGATGCTTTGCGCCTTTTCAACCGCATTAGGGCCTTGCACCGCAATCATAGCCACATCAACGCGCTCTTCAATGGCCACGTCAAATTGCTGAGCCACATTTTCCATCCAGGCCAGATCTTTATCGCGAGTAGAAGCATTGACCACCGTACGGTAATGCGTATCGGTCAAATAATAAACGATAAGATCGTCGATAACGCCGCCTTCTTCGTTCAACATGCCGCTATAAAGTGCCTTGCCCGGCTCTTTTAGCTTATCCACATCATTGGCAAGCAAATAACGCATGTAGGCCTTGGCTTCACCGCCCGTAACTTCAACAACTGTCATGTGTGACACATCAAACATACCCGCATCTTGGCGGACTGCATGATGTTCATCAATTTGAGAGCCATAGTTGAGAGGCATATCCCAGCCACCGAAATCAACGATTCGCGCATTGGCATCGACATGAGCTTGATAGAGAGGGGTTTTGTTGGCCATTAAGGTGGTGTCCAGTGGTTCATTTAATGGCCAGCGATTATACAGGGGAAAAGGGCTTAAAAGAACCCTGTGACGCTAGAATTAGCGCTCTAAATAACCTTTAATTATGGTTTACTTATTGACCAATAGATTGTCCCAATAGCTTAGACATAAAAGTTGCCGAGGAGGGACATATTCCAGCAAACTGCTTCGATTGTGCGATTGCCTCTGGAGCCATGGCTCTGTCCGCTACCTGGTAGCCCAATTTGCTAAAAAAGGGAACTGCTGTGGTGGTTAATAAATACAGCTCTTTGATGCCCTGTATGTGCGCTGCTTCTTCAGCATGTTTCAACAGCAGCACGCCCAAGCCTTGTCCACGCTCACTGTCCGCTACTGCCAGCGATCGCACCAAAGCATGGTCACCATGTAGCTCTATGCCGACGACTCCAATGATCTGGTCATCCTGCTCCAAAGTGAATAGCTGAACAAACTTTTGATAATCTACGTCTTGCAAATCTTCAACTGACAGTTGAGTCGCTTGTAATAGAGTTTCTACTGCAAGGTTATAGGTCACAGGGCCTGAAGATAATTTATACATGGTGCCGTCACTTGGAGGAATAGATAGTGCTATGGCTATTTTACGCTTGTCTTTTAGCTTTAGAAACGGATTTCGTTCAGTGAAATCTGTTAAGACTCACTTTTCTTGATCAGATAAATCACAGGCAAAATTCCGACGGCCACTAACAGAACCGCGGGCAAGGCTGCTACCTCCCACTCACCCTCTGATGTCAGCTCATAGATTCGAACTGCCAGCGTGTCCCAACCAAAAGGGCGCAGCATCAGTGTCGCTGGCAACTCTTTCATTACTTCGACGAATATGAGTAATAATGCGGTAAATACACCAGGGCGCAACAGAGGAATATAGACCCGCCAGAAGCGCTCCTTCTGGTTAGCACCAAGGCTGGCAGCTGCTTCAACCACGCTGGGTTTAATCTGTGACATGGAACTGGCCACCGGGCCATAACCTATTCTCAAGAAACGGATGACGTAGGCCAGGATTAGGGCAAACAGGCCGCTGGCCAGCCATTGACCCTTAATGCCGAATAGCCCCGCAATACCACCATCAATCCAGTTAAGTGCCATCATGATGCCTACCGCCAATACCGTTCCCGGTAATGCATAACCCAATTGTGAAAACTCGATCGCCAAATTACGACTGGTTGACTCCCGATTGCGTTTCGCCCACACCATAATTCCAGCTACCACCAGGGTAATCAGAGCCGCAACGACCGCTAGAATCATGGTATGACTTAATAATTCAAGCGTGCCATCGGTATGTCGCTCATAGGTTTTAATTGCCCAAACCAGCAGTTGGATCACTGGCAAAACAAAACCCAACGCAAAAACGGTCCAGGCAAAGATTTGTACCAGCCACCCCCACCAGCCGGTTAGTGGTTGGCGATATTCTTTCAGCGCGATGCCAGTCTGATCGTAGCGACTCTGGCCACGTCCCCACTTCTCCACTAACACCGATAAAGCCACAAATAACAATAAGATACAGGCCAATTGTGCGGCGGTTCCAGCACTAAAGAAGCCATACCAGGACTTATAAATTGCCGTGGTAAAGGTATCGAAGTTGAAAATCGCTACCGCGCCAAAGTCGGCCAGGGTTTCCATCAATACCAGCCCCAGACCTGCGATCCAGGCTGGACGCGTAAGCGGAATCACCAAACGCCAGAAGGCCTTGGCGCGACTGTAGCCCAGAGTTCTGGCGCTTTCATAACTAGTGCGGCCTTTGCGCTGCAAGGCACTGCGCATCAACAAGTAGACATAAGGATAAAGCGACAGGGTAAAAATTAAAGCCACACCAAAAACGTTTCGCGTATCCGGTAACCAGGCCACTCCTAAGCCTACTGCTTCAAGCATGTGCTGTAGCGGCCCCTCATAATCGGTAAAACCAAGCAGCGTGAATGCCAGAATATAGGGCGGGATCGCCAGCGGCAGCATCAGGCCCCATTGCAGGATCGAGCGACCTGGAAAGTCGTGCATCACAATCAGCCAGGCCAGCGATACTCCAATCAGGAAACTACCAACCCCCACCAACAACACCAGCCAGAAGGTATTGCTCAGGAGTTGAGGTATTTGGGTATTCCACAGATGTTGCCACAGCTCTGGCTCAAGGTTGAACCATGAAAATAGCAGAGGCAGCAACGGCAAGAGACAAATCAACAGAATGGCCCATAGAAGGAAACCATCCACTTTCTTTAAAACGCCAAAACGCCAGCGTTTAGTGCTGGCGTTCTGAGAGGTCTGTCGATCAGTATTATCAGTCAATATGATTCGCTTATTTTAAATTATCGATAACCTGCGCGATCCATTAACTTAACAGCAGCAGGCTGTAATTCTCCAGCTTTGGATAAGTTGGTGCTATCAGCTTTAAACTCGCCCCAGGCTGCAACTTCTTCGGTTGGCTTGACGTTTTTATTTGCTGGGTATTCCATATTTAAACCGGCAAACATCTGTTGCGCTTCTTCACTCGCCAACCATTCGATCAATTTTAGCGCATTTTCTTTGTTATCAGAATGCTTTGTGATCCCAGCTCCTGAAACATTGACGTGCACGCCGTATCCTTCTTCCGCTTGACCAGGCCAGAACAACGCCAAGGGCAAGTCAGGCGACTCTTTCTGTAAACGACCAAAGTAGTAAGTATTTACTATTCCCACATCACATACACCTGCAGTGATGGCATTCATAACCTTGGTGTCATTCGAAAAAGGATCGGTTGCCAGATTAGCGACCCAGCTTTCCACGATCTGTTGAGTCTTTTCTTCGCCATAACGAGCTATTAGCATCGCTACCAACGACTGGTTATAGACTTTTTTCGAAGTGCGCAAACACAGGCGACCGTTCCATTGTTCTTCTCCCAATGCTTCATAGGTGGTTAATTCTTCCGGTTTAACGCGCTCAGTACTATAAACAACAGTCCTTGCACGAACAGTCAAACCGAACCAATGATTCTCGGGATCCTGTAAACTATCAGGAATAGCAGCTTCTAAAGCTTGTGATTCAATGGGTTGTAGCACATCTTCCTGTGTTGCTAACCAAAGATTGCCTGCATCGACCGTAATTAAAACATCAGCTGGGGTGCGCTCACCTTCAGCTTTCAAGCGACTGATGAGAGCTGCTTCGCTATCAGTTATGTAATTGATTTCAATCCCGGTTTCGGCAGTGAACTGCTCAAAGAAAGGCTTGACCAAGTGCTCCTTGCGCGAGGTATAGACCACAATTTCTTTGTTGTTGTCGTTAGATTGTGTTGCCGCTTGCGTCTCTTGAGATTGAGCTTTGGATTCATTTGATTGTGCAGACTCATCAGAACAAGCGCTTAATACCAATAATGCAGTTGCTGACAAGCCAGTGAGCCATGTTTTCATCATAGTTATAACACCAGTAGTTCATATGAGATAAGTGCGTAAATGATAATTATTATCATTAAATATTACAAGGGGAGGATGCTATTATTTCTGTTTTATTAAGAGAGGGGATGATGTAGATCAAGGTTTTATGGTCACATTTTGCCTTTGTGTTTCGCTTCTCAGCGAGTTACTTTTCACACAATGAACATCAGAACAAGACGGTTGCTTTGTAATGATACCCCTAGGGCAGGATCTGCGTCACGACACATCCTACGTTGGCATCCAAATCGTTAGTTAATACGAGCCACTCTTATACGACCTTTTTATTTCTACAACTTCGACTGAGTAGGATTCATACCAGCGTTGTTTGCCTAGTTGCTGTGCCGCTAGATGTTCGGGATGCTGTTTCCAGGCTTTGATATGTTCTTCTGATGGCCAGTAGGATAGTGCTATTTCCAGATCACCTTCGGTGACTGCATTAAATTCCAGACAGCCAAATTCAGTTAAGGCCAATTCACGCATGCGGTTCGCCGTCTGAGAGTACTGATCATCAAACTGACGAACTTTGGCTTTAAAAATGACAACATACATCAGATGCTATCACTCTCAACTTTCTGATAGGTATATATATCGCCAGAAGAGAGACTTTGGTATACCAGTTCCTGCTTTGATGCTTTTACAATTTTGTAAGCGTCATAATTATTAGCATTAGTCGGGTCAGAGTTGACCGGCTTGTTATCTTCGAGACTACCCTGGAATATTGTAAAATATATTCCACCTGAAACTCCCCACAGACCAAACTCTTCCTGCTTAAAGACAAGATCACCTTTTTCGGAATAAAGCTCAAAGATGATAGTGTAATTGCCGTCAGCAGCTCGCTTAGTGATGGCTTTCCTAGTATGACCGTTTTCAGTCTCCTGAACCGACATCCACTCGCCAATAAACATTTCTCTCTGCGATTCCTTTACCTTAGAAATGGGAACCTTTGCATCTCTTATTGGGCTTAGCTCTGCTGCAAAGAGTCCCTGAGAAATAAGTAACATAATGAATGGTAAGATCAACTTCATAAAACACTCCTTTTTTATAATCCCATCGCATGTTTAATCAGATGTTGCTTTAGCAATGGATGCTGATTGGTTAGTGCCAAACCATAGCTTCGGGTCATTTGTATTAACGGCATTTCCTGTTCAAAGAGTAATTTAAATCCTTGCATGGCTTTTTGCATCATAAATATATCGCCTTTGCGCGCTCGCTCGTAAGGTCGCAGGTTTCTTTTCAGGCCTATGTCCTGTTGTTTGCCATGGCTTCTCTCAATAGTTTCTGCAAGCTCTATTACATCACTCAAACCAAGGTTAACGCCCTGGCCTGCTAACGGATGAATGGTGTGGGCAGCATCACCAACCAGTGCTATACGATCTTGCACCAGTGACTCTGCTGTACGCTCAATTAACGGAAAGGCGACTCTCTGGCTGGTTTCCAGACATTGACCAAGCGTGAACTCAAAGGTCTGCTCCAGTCGCTGCAAGAATTCTTTATCTTTTAACGCCATTAATTGATCGACATAGTTGCTTTTGACTGACCAAACGATCGAGCAGTGATGTTTATCGGTTAATGGCAAAAAGGCTAATGGGCCATTATGGTCAAAGCGCTGCCAGGCTGTGTATTGATGTGGATCTTCAGTTTTTATTGTGGCGACAATCGCCTTATGGCCATAAGGTTTATTCTTGATGTCGATACCACTGTTTTTCCTGAGCCATGACATGGCACCATCGGCAGCAACCAGCAGCTTGGCTGAAATAGTTTTACTATCGGCAAGTTCAATATTCGCCTGCTCCGCCTGATACGTAACCCTGTTGCATTTTTGCGGAGATATAAAGTCAATATTTCGATAGGGTTTTATTGCCTGAAACAGGCTACGACGCAGCACACGATTCTCGATAATATGCCCAAGGTTAGGTTCAGCTAATAGATTAGCATCAAATTCAATCTTGCCTCGACTGGCTTCACCATCCCACACCGACATCTTTTGATAAGCTGTTTTTTCATTCTGATCAATAAAATCCCAGGCACCAGTTTCGTCCAATAATTTCTGGCTGGCTCGGGTAATGGCACTAACACGGAGATCAAATTCTTTGCTGTCCCAGCTCATTACCACAGGTTTTGGATCTATGATGGCTATTTTAAGTTGCGATTGTGCCAGTCGGGCAGCAAGCGCCAGACCGACCATGCCACCACCAACAATAATCAGGTCATAATCAGGGTTACTGTGTTGCATACTGACTCTCGTTCAAACAGCCGTTAATGATGTTCTCATCGAATTTTTTTTGCTCAAGAAGACGCCATAACTCAGGCATCTTTTGCTCGACATTAGCGGATAATGTTTCTTTGTATTGCTTACGATTCTGACGATCCGACTTAAGTTTTTTCCGAATATCTCTAGCAGCATTTTCGATCATAGCATCAGTTATATCATTGCGTTGATAGCCTGGTTTTATAACCTCAGCAAATCGCTGCGCAAAAATATCATCAAAATCCTTAGTAATGTCGATCCAGCCCAGTAGCACGAGTCTCAACTCGAGTTGTCGTTCAGATTGTGCACTCTGATCTTTCGCCATTTGCTTGGCTACCTTTGCACCATAACTACTTATCATGCAACTGGTCATGGCACTTAAGCCATCTACCACTGCCATATAACAAAAGTGTTCGGCGCTGTTTAGGTTTCCAGAACTAAAGTAATAGTAACGCTGTGCAAGCTCTAAATTGGCTGCTTTATCACCATCCTGCGCTAAACGCATTAAGGTTTCTGTTGAGTATTTGTCATAATCCGTTTTTTGGTAAAACTTTGACTCTTTGACTGGATAGCCTCTTCCTACTTTCCACTGATAACGCTCAGAGTCAAAAGTATCAGAGACCCACTGATCGTGATACAAAACCCAGTCTTGATAACGATTTACTTCATTGCACAATTCAGCAGTAACCTGCTCTGAATAATTTTCAGCAGGACGAACATGCTTTGCACAAGCGGAAACGGACATAACACAAAGTATCAGTCCGCTTATCATCATACAAAAATGTACTTTGGTACATGTATTCATATTAACTCTTTCGCCATAAAGCACTGAGCATTATCCAAATGGAGACCCTCAAAGTAAATCGGTCTCAAAACATTGTTCAATGTCACCATCATTAACACCATTTTGCACTGCATAGACAATAATTTTCGGTGCAGGTGTTTCTAAGAATGGTCCTAAGCCCAAGTTAACTCTTTTCCTGACTAAGTCCTGATAGAGCTGTTTGGTTCTAAGCTCAATTTCTTCGTCTGTGACTTCAACACCTTCTATTTCCGACAATGAGCCCTCAAACATGATTTCGCCAAGCGGATCATGTCTTAACTCATACATTCGTTTCCAGGCCTGGGATTCAACTTGCAATTCTTCAATCCTTTTTATGTTTGGTTCTTCCTGATTTTCATGATGGGTGAGCAAATTATTTACGTAAGTAATTACACATCCATGCATTGCTGAATAACCATCAACAATTGCTCGTTCACAGTAAGGTTGCGCTTCTTCTAGAGATGCTTCATCACCTTTCAGGAACAAGCGATAGGCCATTTTAACGTTAGCAATGGTATCGCCCGCATCCGCCATTTGTCGCAAATCTTCGGTTTCGTAATAATCATAATCCGAGGTTTTCTTAATCTCCATGCGGCTACCATTGTATTCCATTTCAAAATAACCCCGCCTATCACCCCAGTTTCTAATTTCATCAATTAATTTTTGCGAAGTATAACCCGTTGAGGTTTTCTGCCAATCATCATATGTCTCCACTAGCTCACAAAGTTTTGGGTCAAGACCCTCCTCATCCCGCTCCTCATCTTGGACGTCATGTCTCATTTCATTGCTACTATCTATGGTTGGCGAAACTTCTGGTGGCACATATTCAGTCTCTTTTATCTCTTCTTCCGGTTTGCTTCTTTGCTTTTCTGCATTCTCGATAATGAGCTCGTCGTTGCCGCTTTCCTGACCTCTACTTTCATCGCTCGTGGTAAAGCTCTGCCAAGCAACTGCAGCCAACACTACAACCAATACAAACATCAGCAGGATAATGATTTTATTCTTCATGACTCGCCATTCGACTGTTGTTAAATCCAAAACCCATGGCCTGACTGGCAAATACGCCCTTAGCCACAGGGGCAACATCCATCGTTTTTAATAACATGTTTCTGGAAACTGACAACGGCAACCAGGGATTACTGAACAGACGTGCCAAAGATTCCGTTACCCATAAGGTCTGTTCTCGATCTGCCTGGCGACTTTCCTGATATTGCCTTAATACCTGATAGTCGCCCAATTGCTGTGCCAATGGTTGACCACTGTCTTCAGCAACTTCTTTTACAGACGTCAATATCTCAGTTAATGCCGCTACATCACGCAGCCCCAGGTTAAAACCTTGGCCAGCGATGGGATGCAAAGACTGGGCTGCGTTACCTATTAAAACGCAACGCCCGCGAAAAAGGCTTTCAGCTTTCAGTTGAATCAGTGGAAATGATTTTCTTGAGCCTACTTTAGTAATCTTGCCAAGACGAGCACCGAACGCTTCTTCTAATTGCTTGGAAAATTTAGCTTCATCCAGTTCCACTAACAACTGAGCTTCCTTTGTAGGCTTCGACCAGACCAAGCCCATACGATTTTTGGTTAAGGGTAGCAATGCCAAAGGTCCATCTTGAGTAAAACGCTCATAAGCACAGTGTTGATGGGGCAGTTGAGTTGTCAGGTTACACACTACAGCCGACTTTCTAAAATCATTTACTTGGGCGTCAATGTGTAATTGTTGACGTAATGGCGAACGCGCCCCATCGGCCAACACTACCAAGCCTGCTTTGACTTCTTGTGTAGCGTTACTCAATTCAATGCGAAGTGTAGCGTACTGCTCTGCTTGCTCAATATCGACAACCTTAGCCGGAGCATAGTAGTCAATTAAAGACTGCTTACTAATGGCCTGATTAAGCGCCTGACCCAATTGCCAGTTCTCTATCACCGCACCCAAGGCGGGCACGCCACACTCACTTGCATCAATTCGAGCAAAACCACAATGTCCCTGATCCGACACATGAATGTTTTTGATCGGCGCCGCTACCGAATAGAGATCTTTTTCCAACCCCAGCCTCTTTAAAATGTTCAACGATGCTGCTGATAGGGCTACGGTTCGATCATCAAACCCCGGTTGTGCATTTGATTCTGGTGCGAAGGCTTCAAATACTGCGTTTTCGATACCGATATTAGCCAACGACAAAGCCAGACTGGCTCCAGCCATACCACCACCAATAATCACCACCGGATACTGTTTCATCTGCTTGCTGTTTCCAAATTATCTGTCTGCTTTTGCCATCAGTCTTTCGATCTCTTCGCGTATTTTCGGCACGTCTTTCGATAAGATGTCATAGCCATCGCGAGTCACCACCACATCATCTTCAATACGAATACCAATACCACGCCACTTTTTGGCAGCCTTAGTATTCTCTTTTCCAATATACAGCGCCGGTTCAACGGTCAAAACCATGCCAGGCTCTAGCACTCGCGGTTGCCCATGCACCTGATAGTCGCCCACATCATGCACATCCAGACCAATCCAATGACCCGTTTTGTGCATAAAAAAATCACGGTAGGCACCGCGCTTTATCAAATCTTTCAGATTGCCTTTCAAAATTTTCAGCTCGACTAATCCCTTAGTAATAACCTCTACTGCCTTATCATGAATTTGCGCCCAGTGATTGCCCGGCTTAATCATTTCGATGGCTGCAAGCTGCGCTTCCAGCACAATATCGTATAGCTGAGCCTGTTCCTTGGAGTATCGCCCATTAATTGGAATGGTGCGTGTAATATCTGCTGCATAATGTTCAAACTCACAACCTGCATCCACCAACAACAAATCACCATCATTAAGCACATCACTGTTTTCTACATAGTGCAAAATATTGGCGTTATCGCCACCAGCCACAATCGAAGGATAAGCTGGATAGCGACAACCACCCTGCACATAGTGATAATGCAAAACCGCTTCCATCTGCATTTCCGTCTTGTCTGGCTTGCAGGCTTTCATTAACTCACAATGTGCTTTGGCCGCTGTTTTCGCCGCATGACGCAAGCGCTGGATCTCCGCAGATGATTTTATCAAACGCATATCGTGTAAATGGTGACGTAAATCAACCAGCTCGCCCGGAGGCTCAGAGCCACGAACCGATTGTGATTGCAGCTGACTACGCCAATCCATAATATCTTGGTCAAACTCAGGATGAGCACCGAAGCCAAAGTAAATTCGCTCCTTGCCTTCCATTAGACCCGGCAAAATGTCATCAATATCGGATATCGGAAAAGCATCATCCGCACCCAGCTGCTCAACAACGCCTTCCTGCCCAAGTCTCTTTCCATGCCAAATTTCTTGAGTAACATCCTTTTCACGATTAAAAAGAATAAACTCACCATGCTTGCGCCCTGGAATCAGAACCGCCACCGACTCAGGTTCATTAAAGCCGGTCAAATACCAGAAGTCATTATCTTGGCGAAAAGGGTAATGCACATCATGGCTGCGCACTTTTTCAGTGGCAGAAGGTAGGATCGCAATAGAGTTAGGACCCATCCATTGCATCAGTTTTTTACGTCGTGCGGCAAAGTTGATTGCTTGCATCAAGAATCCTGTGAGTCAAAAGTAATCTGGAAAGACTAGTGAATTTGTTTATTTTGGGGCGCCATCGGAACAGCCTTGTTCGACTGAAATATAATCTGCGCTGACATTTTTACATGCTCAGAGATGGTCATAAAGGCAGACTCCAGCTCTTCAGAGTTATCATCTTCAATGGAAAAATCAATCTTGGCAATTTCACTCATATCTCGCAGCGCTTCTTGGGCAGCATCATCTAACTCTTTTTCCTGCTTGATCAAGCCGTAGCCAGTCAAATAACCCTGACACCACTCGCCCAAAGCCTGAGCTCGGTGGTCAATTGGGCTGTCATCATCGGGAATTATCAACTCAATAGTGAAAGATTCGGGCTGATAGTCTTTTTGTGTGAAAGCAATAATTTGCTCAAGCTCATCTTCAGCCTGTTGACCCAGAGCTTCGCCATTGGCTAAAAAGTCACTCATTTGCTGCGGCCAGCGCCCAGCCTCAGGTACAAAACCATGACCGACCAGGCCATGCAACATTCCGGCTAATTCTGAGCCGGTCAAATCCGGTAAATACTTTTGGCAAAACTCATTAATTTGTAAATAATTCATTAAGTTAAACGCTTTTCATCTTGTAAAATCAGTGACAGGCCCATAGTTTAACCCGCTATACACTTAAAACCCAACACTCTGACCGCGCATTTCTTGAGTTAAAAGGTGCTAGCGTCATCACAAGTAGAGCTGATTAAACATTGACCAAAAACCAGCTAAACTTTATAGTGTGCTTTAACAAAATCGGGTAACTCACTATGACACAAGGTCAATTAGAGAAACTAGAAGATAAGATCAACGCCTTGTTAGCGCGCTTCGAGAAGATCAATCTTGAGAATAATCAGTTACGGCAACAGATCAACGAGTTGCGTAATGAGCGTGATCGTCTGCACAGCAAAAATGAGACTGCACGTAAGCAGATTGATATTATGATCTCTCGACTGAAGTCGATGTAGGTCGCATTTAAGGTTTTTATAACAATATGGCAAAACCAAAAGCTACACCGATAAACATTACAATCTTGGGGAAAGAATTCCAGGTCGCCAGTCCTGAAAGCGAGCATCAGAAGCTTTTGCAGGCTGCTAGCTTTTTAGATAAGCGCATGAAAGAAATTCGCGAAGCTGGAAAAGTATTAGGCCTTGAGCGCATCGCCGTAATGGCGGCCTTGAACCTAAGCTATGAATTGATTAACACACCTACGCTCGATAGCGGTGAAGCACAGGATATCGAGCAAAGGCTTAGCCATATGAGTCAAAAAATTGACCAGGCTCTAAAGCACAGTGAGCAAATAGAGCTCACAGATTCTTAATAAAAAAACAACAAAGAATTCTTAATCGAGCAGGAAAGCAATTTCGCTTTTAACTTTTTTGTTAGAAGTGTCTGACAGTTAGCGTCTTTTCGCCAACTGGCACCCGGAAGGATCCAGCATAACTTGAAACAGACCGCGTGCGGTGTGTTACAATGGCTCCTCCTGGGCTGTTCGTCAGTAGCGACCGTCCTCGAGCCGATAATACTTTACTTGGGACTCCTCAATGGAAGTGTTGCGCAAGTCCGTTTCGACCGGAAAGCCTGATCTTCTACATGGACTCCCCCCTGAACCTTTGGGTTCATGGGCTATTACCTACAACGGCAGTCCGGGGTTTTAATTTTAGACGCAATGAACGAAGCAGTTGCTCAAAAACATTATCTAAGAACCAGAATTAAGCATGAACGCTTAACGCTGACCAAGCCCTTTATGGAGCGCGCAGCCCTGGCCCTTCTCGGTCACGCCTCCGAAGCCAAGCTCATTGAAGATCACCATTCTATAGCCTTTTATTTGCCTACTCGTGGCGAAATCAGCTGTATGCCAATGATTGAATATGCATTAAAGCTGGGTAAAAAATGCTACGTACCCAAAATCTATCCCAATAAAAAACGCGGTATGTGGTTTTTGCCATACTCCGGCAAAGAATCTGTCAAGGAAGGGGCTTTTGGTATTCTCGAACCCACCTCCCCTATCAGCAAGGCAGTTCGACCCAGTGAACTGGATATTATCTTTATGCCGCTGGTCGCTTTCGATCTTAAAGGTAATCGGCTTGGAATGGGGGGCGGCTATTACGACACCGTTCTGGCCAACATCCCCAAGCACGAACAGCCCAAACTCATCGGCCTTGCCTACAATCTGCAACAGGTCCGCGACATACCTCAGGAAAAATGGGATATCCAAATGGATGCCGTCATCACCCCCAGCAACTATCGTCTGTTTGATCGCAAACCAAAAACTCCCACAAAACCAACCCTTACCCCTAAGCCATAACTAACAATTTTACAGCTCATGCTTTATACTTTGCGCTTTAGTCACCAACAAGCCTAGAGCACTATGAACTATTGGTTAATGAAGTCTGAGCCCGATGTCTTCGGTATTGAACACCTCAAAGCCCTGCCCAAAAAAACTGACCACTGGGATGGCGTTCGTAATTATCAAGCTCGCAATATGATGCGTGATGAGATGAAAAAAGGCGATAAAGTTTTCTTCTATCATTCAAACTGCAAACCGCCAGCCATAGTAGGCATCATGGAAGTCGTTAAAGAAGGTTATGTCGATCACACCGCTTTCGACCCCGATCAAAAATACTACGACCCCAAAAGCAATCCCGATAATCCACGCTGGTATATGGTAGACGTTAAGCATGTGCGTGACTTGAAGCGGGAAATTCCGCTAGATGAACTGAAACAGTACACTGAACTTGCTGACATGAAACTGGTGCAAAAAGGTAACCGCCTTTCAATTATGCCGGTCACCAAGGAAGAGTGGGATTTTATCTTAAGTATAGAAAAGCAATAGGAGCCGTTATGACACAGGACGAATTAAAGAAGTTAGTGGGTGAAGCCGCGCTTGAATATGTGGTCGACGATTCGATTGTTGGCGTGGGAACTGGCTCCACCGTCAACTATTTTATTGATGCGCTGGCGACGATGAAACACAAAATCAAAGGTGCAGTGTCCAGCTCTGAAGCATCAACCGAGCGTTTAAAGAAGCACGGTATTGAAGTATTCGAACTCAACGAAGTGGGCAAGCTCCCAGTCTACGTAGATGGCGCAGACGAATCCAACCATCTATTGGAGCTGATTAAAGGTGGTGGCGGCGCCCTGACCCGTGAAAAAATTATCGCAGCAGCTGCCGATCAATTCATCTGCATCGCTGACGAGTCTAAGCTGGTTCGTCGCTTGGGTGAATTCCCGTTACCAGTAGAAGTTATCCCAATGGCGCGTAGTTATGTCGCACGCCAAATCGTAAAACTAGGTGGCGACCCGGTTTATCGTACAGGCTTTGTCACTGATAACGGCAACGTTATTCTTGATGTGCATGGTCTGGTTATTAATGAGCCCATCAAGCTTGAACGAATTCTTAATAATATCGTTGGTGTTGTGACTAATGGTTTATTTGCGGAAAGAGCAGCCGATGTATTGTTGCTGGGTAAAGAAGGTAAAGTGGAAACGATAACGCGTTAGGGTATTTTTTCGCCGTAAGGCGACCTACTTTTCTTACTTGTCTAAGAAAAGTAGGCAAAAGAATGACACCCCAATCGTTAGGTCCTGCGGACTACCCTCGCTCATCAAAGTTATGACGCGCCACCAATACGAAACGTCCTGTTTCGAAGTGGCTAAATTGGGCATCCCTGCCCAATTTACGCTATAACTTCTCTTCACTCGGCTAACTCCAAGGGGTAATTGGAGCAAACCTTTCGATTCACACTACTTATTCTATAACTCATAAGACTTTAACTAATCCATCTATCACTTTCTAACTTTGAATAAACTCTCAGAACCATATTCCCCTCGTTTATAGTCAAGCAAGTACAAACCTTTTAAACAGGTCGGTTGTTGGATGGCGTTACTAAACGACTAATCCAACCTATTACGAATCTTCTTTGTGCTTCTTTCGTAATTTATCCACCCATTTAAAAAAATACATAAAAAGAATTAATGGTAAGTAAATCCATAGAGCAACTCTTAAAATAGTATCCCAAAAAGTAGTTATTGAGCTTTGTCTAAAGCTAACTTCAATCAAGCTAAAAAGTATGAACCAAACAATAGTGATACATACAGCTCTTAACCATATTGGTTGTGTTTCGGCAAACTTACTGTTAACTAAAATTACAGCCAACCCTCCTCCAACAATACCTTCAAACATACCTAGCATTTCTTAGTCCCAACTTTTTAATAATTTAACCCTTTTTGACAGCCATAAATTATGTGGTACAAGAGTATCATTAATTAACCACTAACTTTGAATAAACTCTCAGAACCATATTCTCAATATGGGTATGATTGCTTCCCTTGCGAATTTTCCCTCTATGCCTAATGTACGACGATATTCAGAATCCCCCGCAGCAACTGCCCCAATCTAAATTTAAGCCTTGGTTCTGGCTTTTAATCCTGCCGCTCTACCTGTTCGGCTGTCTTTGGGCTCTTGCAGGTTCTGTTGCTGGCTGGCAAGAATTGCTGCAACTATCCAATCTTTCAGCGCTTTCTCTGATAGTTATTGTATTTTCCCTATGCATGCTGATCTGGCTTGCCTATCAATTAATACAAGGATTCAATAAGCTGACAGAATGTTCGCGATATGAAGTGTATTTAGCCGAAGTATTTGAAAATCGAGATCGACAAAGACCAGTACAGAATGCCATGCGATTGGATTATCTGAGAAAGCTACGCAAACTCAATAGCGAAGTACGCGGCATTACAGAGTCAGGACAAAAACAATTATTAGTAATGACAATGGTGGGGTTGTTGTTGATGTTAGCTGGGTGTGTTGGGCAGTTGGTAGCTTTGTGATTTCAAACTTTTCGCTTTGGGCGACCTACTTTTCTTACTTGTCTAAGAAAAGTAGGCAAAAGAATGACACCCCAGTCGTTAGGCCCTTCGGGCTTCCCTCATTCTTCAAAGTTAAAACGCGCCGCCAATACGAAACGTCCTGTTTCGAAGTGGCTAAATTGGCCATCCTTGGCCAATTTACGCTATAACTTCTCTTCACTCGGCTAACTCTAAGGGGTAACTGGAGCAAGCCGGAATTTCCATACTATTATTTATCACCAATCGAGTCCTCAACTACTAATACTGTACTTATCCATTAAGCTGTAGAGGGTTGGTCTGGTTAGGCCTAACAGTTTTGCGGCTTGGGAAATATTGCCGTCGGATAGAACAATGGCGCGTTGGATGGCGCGGGTTTCGGCGGCTTCTCGTACCTGACGTAAATTCAATGGCATTTCGCGCAGTTGATCTTCATCTATTTGCAGATCTTTAGCGGTGATCTGATTGCTGTCTGACATGACCACGGCGCTTTTAATTTTATTTTCCAATTCACGCACATTTCCTGGCCATGCATAGGCTTCCATTGCCTGAACCGCATCTTTGCCAAACCCACGGATATTACGCGAATATTGTCGATTGAACTTTTCCAACAAGGAACGGGCGATTAACACAACATCACCATTTCGTTTCGACAAAGCTGGGATATTAAGCACTACTTCGCTAAGTCTATAATAAAGATCTTCGCGGAACTTGCCTTCATTCACTAAGTCTTCAAGCGATTGATGGGTCGCAGCAATAATGCGGACATCAACCGGAATTGACTCACGCCCCCCAACACGCTCTACCACTCGCTCTTGCAGGAAGCGTAGCAATTTTGCTTGCAAAGCCATTGGCATATCACCAATTTCATCGAGGAATAAGGTTCCGCCATTGGCGTATTCGATCTTGCCAATGGTGGTTTTATTGGCACCGGTAAATGCTCCTGCTTCGTATCCAAATAACTCGCTTTCCAATAAATTATCGGGAATTGCTGCGCAATTTATGGCGACCATACTTTTGCTACGCCGTGGGCTGATATCATGAACAGCCCTAGCCAATAACTCTTTACCAGTCCCGCTGTCACCCAGCAATAAAACACTCACATCGGTGGGTGCAACTTTCTCGATCTTTTGACAGACAGCCATCATTTCCGGGCTCGTGGCAATAATGCCGTGGAAGCTTTCTTTTTGTTGTTGGAAGTGGCGACGATTCTCGTCTTCCAGCTTTGCCAACTCAAATGCACGTTTGATGATAAGCGTCAACTCTTCAGGCTGAATTGGCTTCTGATAATAATCATAAGCACCTGCATTGACTGCCTGCATGGCAATTTCACGCTGATCGTTGCCAGTTACCACAATAACCTTACTGGTCGGTGATAAAGATAGGATTTCTTCGAGTAGTTCAAGACCTACGCTTGCGTTTGCGGGATCTGGTGGTAAGCCGAGGTCAAGTGTTATGACCTGTGGTTGGTAACGTCTCAATTCCACCAAAGCGCTGTCGCGGTCTTCTGCAAGAATCACGTTATACTGATCGAATGACCATTTGAGCTGTTTCTGTAGCCCCTTGTCATCTTCAATAATTAATAAGTCGGGTTTATTTGATTGTGCCATCCTGTCCTCTTTATTTTCTAATCTCCGGGCGTTAACGTTTGCAAAATGACAATGCAGCGTGTTCCTTTCCCTAGTTCACTTTGTATTATTAAATCACCGCCAAAGCTTTGGAGCAAATAGCGGCACTGATAAACACCGATTCCCATCCCAGCATTACCTTTGGTGGTGGCGAATGGTTTGAATAATTGTTTACGTACAAAATCCGCATCCATTCCTTTGCCCTTATCAACAATATGCCAGTGTAGCTCTTGCCCCAACTGGTCAAATCGATGATGAATTCTATCACTCTCATTACTGGCATCAATCGCATTCTGATGCAGATGCTGAATGATATTAAGCAGTTGCTCTTGATTAGCATACACTTCAACTTCAGGAATATCTCCTATCACATTCAGTCGATTAGCAGCTTCTTTAAACTTCGCAAAAACCTCTGGGATATAGGCCTGTACAATTTCTTTCTTTGGCAATTGCTTACGTTGCAACTGTTCCAGCATTTTGTTCAAACGCTGGGTCGCGCTGGCCACTGTTTCAAAGGTATCATCAACGAACTCTGGGTTATCACGATAGCGATGTGCGTTATGAGTAATCAGTTCCAATTGTGCGGTCACATTTTTTAAATCATGCACCACAAATGCTGACAAACGGTTAAAGGCATCAAATTGCTCTTGTTCATAAATTTGCGTGGTTGCTTCAAATAACGCCAGATAACTTGCCATCTGTTGGCCTGCTGCTTTAAGCAGATCATGATCTTCCCAGTTCAAACTTGGTTTTGAATAACTACTGCGTAATCCGACAACCGCAACCAGTTCTTCACCTCGCCGTAACGGAATGAAAATCTGATGCTGTTGGAATAATGGTGAGCGAACATCAAGCTTAAGCCCTTGATATACATTCTGATTATTTTGGTACTCCTTTATATCAACCACCCAGTTTGTACGCTCTATAAATTCAACCAGCTCACTCGGTAGCTGATAGGCTAACTCACCATTTAATGGCGAATTAAGTGGTGATTGCCAATTGTCAGTATAAATAAATAAATCGCCGCGACGACTCCATAACTTACCCGCAGGGCTACTGATAATATTGGCCAGAGCTTTGATCGATAGCTGATAAAAATCACCACGTACATTTGCCTCGTCGAGCGCACGGTTGAAGCCTAACCAGCTTTCCCGATAGTCGTACTTATAACTAGCGAATAGCTTGGTAATCATAATCTTAAGCTGGCTTAGCAGCTTTTTCTTGTAAGCTAGCCAGACAAAAATCACTATTGATGCCGCCAGCACCGCCAGGCCAATAAGTGGTTGCCTCCAGGCTACCCCAATCAGCATGTAACCAACCACTGCTAGCCAACATAAAATGGCAAAAATATTGAGGCTACTGTGGGGGCGGTAGGTTTGCTGGATATTTTCTAAATCAAGACGGGACTGATCGATCCGCTGAATGTGAACCAGGCTGAACGCCATAGCGATACTGGCAATGATTGCACGGGAAACATCCAATGCTTCTACATCAACATTCAAGTTCAGCATCAGCACCAGCATCGACAACAGATCCCAGACAAGGACTATGCCTAAGGCACCGCCTAGCGTAGAAATTTCAGCTCTTAAGGTTTCAGCAAATTCATTGCCAGCCCGCTCCATCATTTGCATCATCAGCAATAAAATGAATCCTGCGATTGCTGGGTTTATGACCCGCTTCATATCAGCAGAGTAGATAATAATAAAGCTAATCCAACCAGCAAAAGCGAGCAAGATAATGAAACTTAATAGTTTATGGTGAGTCGCAAAATAAAACAGAAAGAAGGTTAACGCCGCATAGATGCCAAACAATCGTCCCCATTCAATCATCCAATGATTAAGCTCAAAGCCGGTGTCGACCAAGTTCAATCCACTCCAGCCGATAAAAGTCAAAGCTAACAACAGGATCGGCCAGCCAAGCGTAGAGCCTCGCCAGCGTAATACAACGATCATGAACAACAAGCCTGCCAAAACGATACAGGCAATAAATCCGGCCATTTCCCTGCTTATCTTATTTGTTTGGAGTCTATGGCTGTTATAAAAGAAAAAGGCCGAAAAAGCTACTTTTCGGCCTTAAAAATCAATTATCTATCTATAAGTCAGACTAAATTGCTGTGGCTGCCTGCTGTACTTCCACAAACTCCGTAAGGGTGGTTACGGACTCAAAGATCTCGCCAGTCAACTCATCATCTGAAATTTCGATGGCAAAGCTTTCTTCGATCTGCATCAAAATGGAAACAATCGCCATTGAATCAAACTCCGGCAAATTACCCAGCAGCAAAGTCTCTGCCGACAACTGATCGGCATCAATCGATAAGGTCTCGCTTAGCAAGACTATCATTTTATCGATGTTGGTCTGGTATGCCATCCGGCAAATCTCCTCATTCATGCCCGATTATCAGGCGCTAATCATATGTGCCTAAACCGCTCAGCACAGCCGCTCCATTGCGACAAGGCGGCAGATTGTAGCAAAATTGCCCCTTTTAGACACCTATTTTGCACTTATGGCCAATATTTATAGTTAATAACTATTGCCTACTTTTACATGCTGATCGGATCTGTTTTAATAGACTTTCGTTGCCTATCGACCACTGAATAATCCAACATGGCAAGCACATCATTTGATAAACAACAGCTGAAAGTTTTACTCCTTGAAGGAGTCCACCCTAAAGCAGAACAAATGTTCAGACAAGATAGTTATCATCAGGTAGAAAACCTGAAAACCGCTCTATCGGCCTCAGAACTTAAAAGTGCTCTGCAAGATTGCCATTTCCTAGGTATTCGCTCACGCTCGCAAATCTCTCCTGAGGTACTGGCCGAAGCGAATAAGCTGGTCGCAATTGGCTGTTTTTGCATTGGCACTAATCAGGTCAATCTGAATGCCGCCCAGCACAAAGGCATCCCGGTATTTAATGCGCCATATTCCAATACCCGCAGTGTTGCCGAGCTGGTTCTGGGCGAAATCATCATGTTGCTGCGTGGCATTCCTGCTAAAAATGCAGCCGCACACCGTGGTCAGTGGCTTAAAACGGCTCAGAATGCTAATGAAGCCCGCGGTAAGACCTTAGGCATCATAGGTTATGGCCATATCGGTACTCAGCTTGGCATTCTTGCTGAAGGGATTGGCATGCAGGTCAAGTTCTACGATATAGAAACCAAGTTAACGCTTGGAAATGCCAGCCAGGTTGCTGATTTAGACCAGCTGTTAGCCGAATCTGATGTCGTGACTTTGCATGTACCAGAAACACCGCAAACCAAAGGTATGATGGGTAAAACACAAATAACGGCTATGAAGCCAGGTAGTATTTTAATCAATGCCTCACGTGGTACTGTAGTAGATATTGATGCTTTGGCAGAAGCCTTAAGTACCGAGCACCTTCTCGGTGCGGCTATCGATGTTTTCCCAACCGAGCCCAAGTCGAATACCGAAGAATTTCAGTCTCCTTTGCGTGAATTCGATAACGTCATATTAACCCCTCATATCGGTGGTTCGACACTGGAAGCGCAGGAAAATATTGCCATTGAAGTGACTGAGAAAATGATTAAATACAGCAATAATGGCTCAACCGTATCAGCAGTCAACTTCCCACAAGTCGCATTGCCGGAACACGTCAATACCCACCGGGTTTTACACATTCACCACAACAAACCCGGCATTTTATCGCAAATCAACCAGATCCTATCGCAAAATGACATCAATATCTCCGCACAATATTTACAAACACAAGGTGATATTGGCTATGTGGTCACCGATATCGACAAAGGGTCGAGTCAAATAGCACTTGAGAAGATGCGGGAAATTGAAGGAACGATACGAGCAAGAGTGCTCTACTAGTCTTAATGTTCAACCACAAAAAAGGCCAGCAGATGCTGGCCTTTTTTATTTTCTGAGAAATTACTTAACGCGTGGATCAAGCTTTCCAGCTTTGTAATCAAGCGCCATCTGTTCCATATTGATAGCCTTGATCTTGCCAGCGTTACCGGCGGTGCCAAAGGCTTCATAACGTGCTTTACAGATTGCCTGCATGGCATCTTGGGCCGCTTTGTTATATTTACGTGGGTCAAATTCTTTTGGATTATGCTTCAAGAATTTGCGCACTGCACCGGTCGCCGCTAAACGTAAGTCGGTATCAATGTTGACCTTACGAACACCGTGCTTGATGCCTTCCTGAATTTCTTCAACCGGTACACCATAAGTTTCGCCCAGGTCACCACCGTATTCGTTGATAGTAGCCAACCAATCTTGTGGCACTGATGAAGAACCATGCATCACTAAATGCGTGTCTGGAATACGCTCATGAATCGCTTTAATTCGCTCAATCGCTAACACGTCGCCTGTTGGTGGACGAGTGAACTTATAGGCGCCATGAGAAGTACCGATAGCGATAGCCAAGGCATCCACTTTCGTGTCTTTAACAAATTGCGCCGCTTCTTCAGGATCGGTCAGTAGCTGATCATGACTTAACACGCCTTCGGCGCCTGAACCGTCTTCTTCACCCGCCATACCGGTTTCCAATGAACCTAAACAACCTAGCTCGCCTTCCACAGAAACACCACAGGCATGCGCCATTTCAGTAGCAAGCTTGGTTACGCGCACGTTGTACTCATAGCTTGCTGGTGTCTTCATGTCTTCTTCGAGCGAGCCATCCATCATCACTGATGAGAAGCCTAATTGGATTGACTGCTGACACACCGCTGGCGATGAACCATGGTCCTGATGCATACAGATTGGAATATGCGGAAATTCCTCGGTCGCCGCCACGATCAGGTGGCGCAGGAAATTTGAACCTGCATATTTACGAGCGCCTGCAGAAGCCTGAATGATTACTGGACTGTCAGTTTCATCCGCTGCCTGCATAACAGCACGCATCTGCTCAAGGTTATTAACGTTAAATGCCGGAATACCATAATTATGCTCTGCTGCATGATCGAGTAATTGGCGAAGTGTAATTAAAGCCATTTTCTTTCCCCTTAACTTTGTATCCTGTTCGACAGTCTTTAAGCTTAGCCTTTCGCTCGCTCTTCTAAGATTGCCACTGCTGGTAATTCTTTACCTTCTAAAAACTCAAGAAAAGCACCACCACCAGTTGAAATGTATGAAACCTTATCATTGATACCGTACTTATCAACCGCCGCTATGGTGTCGCCACCGCCCGCAATTGAAAAGGCATCGCTGTCAGCAATTGCTTTAGCAATCACTTCAGTACCATGACCAAACTGGTCAAACTCGAAAACACCGACTGGGCCATTCCAGACGATAGTTTTCGCTTCTTTTAGAATCTTGGCAAGATGTTCCGCTGACTGAGGGCCAATATCAAAAATCATATCATCTTCTGCCACATCCTTAACCGATTTCGTTTCCGCAGCTGCCGATTCTGCGAACTCTTTACCGGTTACTACATCGACCGGCACCGGAATATCGCCACCCTTCGATTGCGCCTGTTCAATTAAGCGCTTGGCTTCTGGCATCAAATCTTCTTCGTACAGAGACTTGCCTACCGGATTGCCCGTTGCCGCGATAAAAGTATTAGCAATACCGCCACCAACAATCAATTGGTCAACAATGTGTGATAACGAATCTAATACCGTTAATTTTGTTGAGACTTTTGAACCGCCGACAATGGCGACCATAGGACGCGCAGGATTATCAAGCGCTTTGCCTAGGGCTTCCAATTCACCGGCTAACAATGGACCCGCACAGGCAACTGGAGCAAATTTCGCAACACCATGAGTGGATGCTTGAGCACGATGGGCTGTACCAAAGGCGTCATGCACAAACACATCGCATAAATCAGCGTACATTTTGGCAAGACGATCATCATTGGCTTTTTCACCGACGTTGCAACGCACGTTCTCGAATAAAACCACTTCTCCTTGGTTAACCTCAACGCCATTTAAATATTCAGTGACCAGACGTACCGGAACATCCAGCACATCATTTAAATAGTCAGCAACGATTTGCATGGAATCGTTTTTAGTCAACACACCTTCAGTCGGACGACCACGGTGTGACATCACCATTAATTTAGCGCCTTTCTCCAACGCCAGCTTAATGGTCGGCAATGCCGCTTGAATGCGAACATCACTGGTGATTTTGCCATCTTTAACTGGCACATTAAGATCTTCACGAATTAAAACGCGCTTTCCCTGAAGATCCAGATCAGACATCTTTAACACATTCATAGTCTTAAACCATTCATGGTAGTTAAATTTTTTAAGCTAAATTTAACCTTAGCTTATAAATACAAATGGTGGGCCAAGGCCCACCCTACATTTTAGAGCGGTGCGTCACGACGCACCCTACAAAAGATAATACCTTCCAGAAGTTAGTACTCTGGATAGCTTAGATTCGAGTATCACGACAAAAAGACCGCTAATCTAAGCACATCGGTTAGTGTAGATCAGAAAATTGCTAGACAGACATCATCTTGATGGCAACGTCCAACATCCGGTTCGAGAAACCCCACTCATTATCGTACCAAGTAACCACTTTCACAAAGTTGCCATCTTGTACGCGAGTCAAACCAGAATCAAAGGTTGATGATGCTGGGCTGTGGTTAAAGTCTACTGACACCAATGGCTCGTCGTTGTAGCAAAGTACGTGTCCATCCGCTGCTTTCTTAACGATATCGTTAATTTCTTCAGCTGTAGTGTCACGACCCGCCTCGAAGGTTAAATCAACGCATGACACATTGATGGTTGGTACGCGCATAGCGAAGCCATCCAGCTTGCCGTTTAATTCTGGAAGCACTAAACCCACTGCTTTGGCGGCACCGGTTTTAGTTGGGATGATGCTTTGTGCTGCGGCACGGGCACGGCGTAAATCTGAATGCTGATTATCGATTAAACGCTGGTCATTGGTGTAGGCGTGAATCGTATTGACCAACCCTTTTTTGATACCAATGGTGTCATTTAGGACTTTGGCCAATGGCGCTAGACAGTTAGTGGTGCACGACGCGTTTGATACGACACGGTGTTCTGGCTTAAGAATGTCATCATTTACGCCAAATACTACGGTTGCGTCGACGTCTGCTGCACCTGGTGCTGAAATAAGAACTTTCTTTGCGCCGCCTTTGAAGTGCTTGGATGCGCCAGCCTGATCTTTAAATACGCCGGTACATTCAAAAACTACGTCAACGTCCTGCTCGCCCCATGGGATTAGCTCTGGATTACGCTCAGCGTATAACTTGATTTTATCGCCGTTAACAATCATGTATTCGCCATCGGTTGAAACGTCGGCATTAAAACGACCGTGAGTAGTATCATACTTCGTCAAATGAACGGTGGTTTCCGCTGGGTGTGAAGAGTTGATCGCAACCACTTGAATGCGATCACGGTAACCGTGCTCATAAATCGCACGAAGGGCGGTACGTCCAATACGACCATAACCATTAATTGCAACTTTAACTGTCATCTTTATCTCCAGAAATTACTCACGCGTTTAATCTAAAAGTTCTTCGGCCACAGCAACCACATTGTCCACTGTAAATCCAAAATGTTTGAACAGGTCACCCGCTGGGGCTGATTCGCCAAAGCTGGTCATGCCGACGATGCGGCCATCAAGGCCCACGTACTTGTACCAGTAATCGGCAATGCTTGCTTCGATAGCGACACGACTTGGTACGTCGCTTGGCAATACCGCTTCTTTATAGCTGGCATCTTGCGCTTCAAAGACATCGGTTGATGGCATAGAAACTACTCGCACCTGCTTGCCTTTCCCACTTAACTCTTTTGCCGCCTGGATAGCCAGCTCAACTTCTGAACCAGTGGCGATAAAAATTAATTCAGGTTTGTCAGTACAGTCGACTAACACATAACCGCCACGCTCAATACTGGCTAACTGCTCTGCGTCACGCTGCTGGTGTTGTAGATTCTGACGGCTAAGGCTCAAAGCAGTAGGGCCGTTGCGACGCTCAATAGCTACTTTCCAGGCCACTGCTGTTTCCACTGCATCGCATGGACGCCATACCGACATATTCGGCGTGGTACGTAAATTAGCTAACTGCTCAATTGGCTGGTGTGTTGGTCCATCTTCCCCCAAACCGATCGAATCATGGGTGAATACATAAATCGCTTGTTGTTTCATAAGCGCCGCCATGCGCAGTGCGTTACGGGCATATTCCATAAAGATCAGGAAGGTGCCGCCATAAGGCATCAAACCACCGTGTATGGCCATACCATTCATGATGGCGCACATACCAAACTCACGCACACCGTAGTACACATAGTTACCGCTGGCGTCTTTCGCTTCAATGCCTTTGGACTGGCTATGAATGGTCAGGTTTGAACCTGCCAAGTCTGCCGAACCGCCAACTAGCTCAGGTAATAAAGGCGCATAAGCATTGATCGCCATTTGTGAAGCTTTACGAGAAGCAACTACCTGGCCTTCTTCTTGCAACTTAGCAATATAGGCTTGAGCCTGTTCAGCAAAGTCTTCAGGTAGGCGACGGCTTAGACGACGCTCAAGCTCACTGCCTAACTCTGGGAAAGCCTCTTTGTAAGCAATAAATTTCTTATTCCAATCAGCTTCCTGCTGCTGACCAACTTGACGTGCGCTCCATTGTTCACGAATGCTTTCTGGAACTTCAAAGGCTGGATGTGGCCAGTTCAATTGCTTGCGAGCCAATTCGATTTCGTCATCACCTAACGGAGCACCGTGACATTCTTCTTTACCTTGTTTATTAGGCGAACCAAAGCCAATAATAGTCTTACAGCAAATCAGGGTTGGGCGCTCACTGTCGGCGCGCGCTTCTTCAATGGCTGCTTTAATCGCTTCTGGATCATGACCATCTACCGCTGGAATTACCTGCCAGCCATAAGCTTCAAAACGCTTTGGTGTATCATCAGAGAACCAGCCGTCGACTTCACCATCAATTGAAATGCCGTTGTCGTCATAGAATGCGACTAGTTTACCCAAGCCGAGTGTACCGGCTAGTGAGCAAACCTCATGCGATATGCCTTCCATCATGCAGCCATCACCCATAAATACATAAGTGAAATGGTCAATAATGTCATGGTCAGGCTTATTAAATTCTGCTGCCAGCTTCTTTTCGGCAATCGCAAAACCTACCGCATTGGCAATACCTTGCCCTAATGGGCCAGTAGTCGTTTCGACACCAGGGGTATAACCGAACTCTGGATGGCCGGGTGTTTTTGAATGCAATTGACGGAAGTTCTTCAGATCATCGATCGATAGGTCATAGCCTGTGAGATGCAGTAAAGAATAGACCAGCATAGAACCGTGCCCATTCGACATTACAAAGCGGTCACGATTAACCCAGTCAGGGTTTGCAGGATTATGAACCAGGTAGTCATTCCACAGGACTTCAGCGATATCAGCCATACCCATAGGAGCTCCGGGGTGGCCGGACTTGGCTTTTTGCACCGCATCCATACTCAAGGCGCGGATAGCATTAGCAAGTTGAAAACGGGTAAGCGAGTCGTTACCTGACAATGACATGAGGTCTCCTCAAAAGGCAGCATTTTTTAGGCCGCATATTGTCGCAGACCCGCCCTGACCAATCAAATGATTTGCCTGTTTTTTACTCAGTTTTTTCCTTTGCAAGGCAATAAATTCGGGCATTGTGGCCAAATTTATGCAAATCTGAGTTTTCCATTAGTAGAATTAGTCCGATTCGTTCTGAGTAATGAATTCGTCCAGATCAAAGTCTTCAATATTGAGCATCGTCTCGATATCCCAAGGTGGAACCGGACGGCTGAAGATGAAGCCTTGAATTTCTTCGCAACCCATTTCGCGCAATGCATCTACCTGGTTGCGATTCTCGACTCCTTCTGCCACCACCTTGATATCAAGGTTATGAGCAAGCGTCACAATCGAAGCGACCAGATTGCGATCTCGGTCAGAGTCTTCTAAATCCCAGACGAAGGTTCGGTCAATCTTAAGGGTATCAATGGGGAAATCCTTGAGATTGCCCAGCGAAGAATAGCCAACACCAAAGTCGTCCAGGGCCAGGCTAATGCCCATCTCACGCAAAGTACGCATCTGCTGTAGTGATTGAGCTAGGTCTTCCATCACCATACCCTCGGTGATTTCAAACTCTAACGCATCCGGCTCAATCTTGGCCAAATGTAGTGCGTTTTTGACTGTTTCCCATAGATTTTCATGATAGAACTGAACAGCAGACAAATTGACCGCCACTTTACCGTGGAAAATTCCTCGGTTCTGCCAATCGCGGATTTGCAGACAGGTTTTCTCAATCACCCGCTGACTGATCGGGATGATGAAGCCGGCCTCTTCTGCCAATGGAATAAACTCACCTGGCAGGACCAGTCCTCTTCGCGGATTACGCCAGCGCACCAAGGCTTCCATACCGGTAATCTTGCCGGTTTGCAGACTCACTTTCGGCTGATAGAACATCACAAACTCATCTTTCTCGATTGCTTGGCGTAACTCGCTCTCTAATGTAATACGCAATTTGGCTTGCTCATTCATCTGGCGAGTGTAGAACTGGTAGGTGTTCTTACCCTTTTTCTTGGCGTAATACATGGCGGTATCCGCGTTTTTCAGCAACTCTTCGGCAGAGGTGCCATTTTCAGGGTACATCACAATGCCGATGCTAGGTGACACCACCACTTCAGCGGTAGAAAGAGGCAATGATTTGGCAAACTCATCCAGGATCGCCTGTGCAATTTTGGCCGGTTTATTCCATGTATCTACTTCCTGCAACAATACAGTAAATTCATCCCCTCCCAAACGAGCCACTACTCCATTCTGGTCACTCACAATCTCCTGGAGTATTTTAGCCACATAAATTAGAAGTTCATCGCCTATACCATGTCCGAGCGAGTCATTAATACGCTTGAAATTATCGAGGTCAATAAATAACAAGGCATGCTGATCACCTCGTCCAGAATCCTCAATTAAATGTTCGAAGAGAGTTCGGAAACTAGTACGGTTTTTAAGGTCAGTCAACTGATCCACCGTAGCTAAACGACGCAACTCTCGTTCCGCCTGTTTGCGGAATGTAATGTCCGAAAAAACACCTACATAGTTAATAATTTCGCCATCATTATCGCGCACCACATCGATATTAATTTCTATCGGATAAGTATCGCCATCTTTGCGTTTAGCGACCAACTCGCCGTACCAGAAACCTTTCTCCGTTAATTCGTTGCGCAAATCATAGAATTCATCATCAGTGATTTGATGTAACGAGCTAACCTTCATTAGCTTGCCCAGCACTTCAGATTCATCAAAACCGGTAATCTTAGTGAATGCTTTATTTACTGCAATGTAATGGAAATTTTCATCGAGAATCCAGACACCATCAGAAATATTATCGAATGATTTTACAATCATACTAAGCTGCTGTTCGGTATTCTTCAGCTCAGTAATGTTTTTTAAAGTGCCTGCCATACGGAGCGGCTTCTGGTTTTCATCACGGCTAACCACCTTGCCTCGATCAAGCACCCAAATCCATCCACCATGTTCATCGCTAATCCGGTAAGTACTTTCATAGTGCATGGATTTATCCGCTAGATGGGCATTCAGCGACTGTCGCACGTAAGGTAAATCATTGGGATGAATATTCGAATTAGCCATCGAATAGCCACTACGTATTCCGTCCCTCGGAAAATCATAGGGCCATTCATTGGATAAGTGCAGTGCACCGGACTGAACCTGCCAATCCCAAAGCTCATCACCACTGCCCCATAGTGACAACTTCAACCGCTCCTCACTTTGCGTTAGCTGTAATGCGGCCATTCTGCGCTCGCGCATACGTGCCCAGATCAGATAAGAGAAAGCCAGAATAATCAGCCCAAGGATAAAACCATACAAAGTAAAAGCGGAAGGCGTTAACCAACCGGATGTCTTCACATGAATCTGTAACGCGGTTGGCTCTTCACTCCAAACACCGTCTTTATTCGAAGCCATAACTAAAAATCGATAGTCGCCTGGCTTAAGATTGGTGTAAGTTACGCGGCGACCTTTATAGTCAGTTTCAACCCAGTCCTGGTCATGACCTTCCAACATATAACGATAACGATTACTTTTGGGGTCAGCATAGTTCAACCCTGAAAATTCAAAGCTGATACTGGTGTCTTCTGGGAAAAAGGTTACTTTGTTAGCTAAATTTGGCAAGGTATCCAAACGCTTCTGGTATTCATCATCGATCACGATAGGTAGATTATTGATGAGAATGTCTGTAATCACAGGATTTGGAGGAGCCACATCAGGTTCATAGGCCTCAGCTCTGAAATTAACGATACCGTTTATGCCGCCAAAATAGAGGTTGCCATGTCGGTCCTTAGCACTGGAACCCGTATTAAATTCCAAAATAGGCTGATCCTCTGCGAGTGCAAATTGGGTCAGACTAAAATCATTGGGCGATACCCTATACAAACCCCTTCCAGTTCCAAGCCACATATAATTATTGGCATCCAGCTCCATGCTGTAAATACTATCGTGCAAACCAGAGCTGGTGCTGTTAATAGTGGTAGCTACCTGTCGAGTAAGATCGATAACGATCAATCCATTACCGAAAGTTCCAATCCAAAGACGATTGAATTGATCAAGGTTTAAACTTAACACCACATCTTTGGCCTCTTCCGGCAGGTCTTGAATCAATTGACCCAGTCCATCGAAACTCATATCTTTGGTATCGAATAAATGAACGCCGCTTTCGGTTCCAATCCATAAGTTATCACCCTCTACACTCGGCTGTATGGTGTTGATCCTGTTATTTCTGTGGAAATCAGCATCAATCACTCGATAACGTGTGACCTGATAATTTTGGTCGAGTCGCCACAAGCCTTCCGTCGTACCTAACCATAAATTACCATTCTGATAGTGAGCGGTAAGTAACTCAGCGGTATAGCTTTCATTTTCAAATACCATTTCCAACTTTTGCGTGGTCAAGTTGTAAAGCCAAACAGCATCATAGGTCACTACCCAAGCTTTGCCCGAACTGGCGCCTCCAATATAGTGGATACTTTTATTATCCAGCGTAGAAGGATTGATGATTGCCAAGCGCTTTAAATCCAATGGATCACGTACGTCCATAACCGTAATACCATGTCCATCGCTTCCCACCAGTAGTTTGTCATCTTGAGTAACATGCAATGCAAACGTCGTATCGCCCGCCAACGAATCTACCGAATCAGGCTGAAAGTAATGATGGTTGAATAAAATAGCATCCGGATTGATTTTATTCAGGTAAGCCGAAGTCCCGACCCACAAAATGCCATTACTATCGGTAAATAAACAGTTGATGGTATTGCTGCCAATTGAGCCAGGCCGTCCATAGCGATAGTGGTTCGAACGCCCTGTTTTAAGATTTATCGAGTAAAGCCCTTCCTTGACTGTCCCCAGCCATAAATTATTTTCACCATCAAATATCAAAGTACTGGCCTGAATGCTGACATCACGCAAACCCAAATCAGCGAAGTGCACCAGACTAAAACGATTTTCATCTGGCTGATACTCAACGATTCCTTGCTGGTAAGACAGTAGCCAAATTTTACCCTCGGGCGTTTCAGCAATGTCCGCTATCACTCCAAATTGGCCACCGGTAGTCACATTAACAATAAAAAACTGTTCGCTGGTCGGATTAAACTGCGCCAGCTCACCTCGCGTAGTAACCGCCCACACTCGCTGCTGGCTATCAACGTATATCTTGCGTAATTCACTGACGGTTGCTGTAACGCGGCGACTGAGCATGATGGGGTAGGTTTTAAAGCCTTCGATCTCTGGATCGAAATAGGAGGGGCCATTAAAGGTTGAGACCCAAACGCCCCCTTTATCATCTTTTGCAAGACTGGTGACATAGTCATTCGCCAAAGTAAAAGGCTCTAAGGGATTATGATGATAACTGATTATTTTGCCGGTATTTTGCTGATAAATATTAAGGCCGTTTTCGGTAGCAATCCAAACATCGCCATTATCAGCAATCAACAGGTCATGAATGGTGGTATGGGAAAGGTTACTGTTCTGTTTTTGAAATACCTTAATTTGATAACCATCATAGCGGTTAAGGCCATCTTCAGTACCGATCCATAAAAACCCCTGCTGGTCTTCAACGATGGCAGTGATCACGCTTTGCGACAACTGATCTTCAATGCCAATAGCATCCACAAGCTGTTGGTTTGCTTGAGTCTGTTGGCTAAAAAGTATTGTCCCAATTAAACAGAAAAGAAAAAGAATTCGTGTCACTATGTTTTGGCCCTTTGCGACGTTATTGACGCCTTTATGTATTCCTACCCGGCAGGCTGTCCTCTAGTTTCGGTTAAAACGTCTCAAAAATCAAAATTCTTACCGCCTGACAGCAAATTTTGCTTATATTATGATGGTATTTCTATTTCACTCGATTGATTTGAGCAGGGAGAATTATGAAAAAGATTGCTGTTATTTTATCTGGCTGCGGTGTCTATGACGGGGCCGAGATTCATGAAAGTGTACTAACGCTGTTAGCGCTTGAACAAAACGACCTGGACTACCAATGTTTCGCTCCTGATATCGACCAGATGCATGTCATTAACCACCTCACCGGTGATGTTAGCGAAGGTGAGTCGCGCAATGTGTTAGTTGAGGCGGCTCGTATCGCAAGAGGAAATATCAAGGATTTAGCAAAGGCCAAAGAATCCGACTTTGCTGCGGCTGTGTTACCTGGTGGATTTGGTGCCGCTAAAAACCTGTGTGACTTTGCAGTAAAAGGCAGTGATTGCACGGTAAACCCCGACCTGGAACGCTTTATCAAAGCCATGGCAGCGGCCAAAAAGCCGGTCGGCTTTATCTGTATTTCGCCAGCCATGATCCCAAGACTATATGGTGCGGGAAGCAAGTTGACGATTGGTAATGATAAGGATACTGCTGAGGCGATTGAAGCCATGGGCGGCGTGCACATGGCCTGTCCAGTCGAAGACATTGTGTATGATGAAGGCAATAACCTGATTTCAACACCAGCTTATATGCTGGCTGGTAGTGTTTCAGAAGCCGCCAGCGGTATTAACAAACTGATCGCAAAACTGGCCAGCTTGCTGAAGTAAACAGAGACTCACTCTGCTTGCAGAAAAGTCTGTATCGCATCGAATGACTCCAGCGCAGGGAAGCACTGGCGATTGCGACAGCAATAAGCCACGGCTTTTTCTTGTGCAGGATACTTGTCCTTTAGTAAATCACTGTTCGACTCAAGGCTAAACACCCAGCGCTGACTATATTGTCCGGTACTTAGATACTCTTGCCAGCCTACGGTCTGATGTAGATCACCTCGCAGCACCCAGACTTCAGAACCTTTTTCATAGGCATTCAACACACGTACCACCGATGGATACTGCAAAGGTGCTTTGATCGCTTCTGCGCTGGCCTGTTGCAGACTTATCTCGATAAACTCCAACCACTCCATCTTACCGGTCAGCTCGCCTACCAGCCACAACACTTCCAGAGCCTGGCATGCGCTGTTAGGCATGGCATCATCGCTCCAACTTTTGTGCCTTGTTATGACCATTTCCGCATCTTCAGCCGTATAGAAAAACCCCCCTTGTCGCTTATCGGCAAACTTGGTCCATAAGCCATCACACAGGTCGAGTAACCAATGCCAACTTTGCTCATCAAAATCAAAGGTCAACCTCATCAGCAGTGCCTTTGCAAAATAGGCGTAATCATCCAGAAATGCTGATTGATAAGCCTGTCCCTTTCGATAACAAGCCTTCAGTTCTGTGCCACTCCAGACAGTTTGATATAAGCCCAGCTGACAATCCTTGGCCTGCTGCAAAATTGCATCATCGCCTAGCTGGCGCGCAGCACTGAATAGCCCCTGAAGCAGCAAACCATTCCAACTGGTTAATTGCTTATCATCGAGAAATGGTAAGGGACGCTGGTCACGCTCTGCCTTTAATTGTTGACGCACCGATTCAATCAGCAAGGGCAGCTGCTTTGGATGTATTCCGGTCTGTTCGGACACTTGCTTTAATGAATTGCGGCAAACCAAGTGCCAATGCCCCTCAAAATTAGGCTTGTCCGCGAATCCATAATAAGCTTTGGCAACCGCTTGCTCCTGTTCATTCATGGACTGGATGTCACTTTGTTGCCAGACGTAATAAGCACCTTCTTCACTATGGCCATCAGCATTCAAACTGTCGGCATCGAGCGCAGAATAATAGGTCGCCTGTTCGCTTTGCATTTGTTCGGTCAGCCAACTAATGCTTTGTTTTACCCGCTGCATCCAGTCGCCTTGCGCATAGTAATTACCCGCTTCTGCCATCAGCTTGATTAACTGCCCATTGTCATAGAGCATTTTTTCGAAATGCGGAATATCCCAATATTCATCGACACAATAGCGGAAGAAACCACCACCGAGGTGATCATACAAACCATAGTCAGCAAAGGCGTGCAGGGTTTTAGATAGATGCTCGCTTAACGCCTGTTGCTGGCCGTCTTCATCAATAAGCAGTTCAAAGGCAGCTTGCCAGATGGCAGCTTGTGGAAATTTAGGAGCACCTTTTAAACCACCAAAATCCTGATCAGAGCGCTTTAACACTTCTTCTATAAAAGCTTGGCTGAGTGATGCCGAACTGGTCGTAGCGTTATTTTCAGCTTGTTGACCCGCTGAGCCTGAAATAAAGCGTAACGCTTCCTGTATCTGGCCATTCTGCTGCTTGATTTCGTCTCGCTTCTCAGAAAAGACTCCAGCGATATTATTCAACAAGTCAGTAAATGCAGGCATACCGTACTTGGGCTGCTTGGGAAAATAGGTGCCACTAAAAAATGGAGTAAGCGTTTGTGGATCTAAAAAGGTGGTCAACGGCCAACCGCCTGCCTGTCGATTGAGCAGTTGATGGGCGAGCTGGTAGGTTTTGTCTAAATCAGGCCGTTCTTCACGATCCAACTTGATATTGATGAACAACTGATTCATCACCTCTGCGGTCGCTGCATCTTCGAAAGATTCATGCGCCATAACATGACACCAATGGCAGGATGAATAGCCCACCGACAGCAAAATCGGTTTGTCGAGCTGCTTGGCAAGCTCCAACGTTTGCTGGTTCCATTGCTGCCAATGCACCGGATTATCTTTATGTTGCTGTAAATATGGACTGGTTGCATCCTGCAAATTATTCTTGCCCGCTGATTGCTGTGTCATAAAGTTATGAGGCCATACCATAAAGTTGCTTGAACTGAATCCTAAAGCATGGCACTTTTAACCTCTCTTCTGCAACCACTTATGCCCAAGTTTGAGGCTTACTTATGAACCTGTCCTTTTTGCCTTTACTCGACTGGATAGCGCTAATCTGGTTTTTAATTTGCTGGGTTGGTTACACTCAATATGCTCGCATTCAACACGGCAAACGCCCGACCATTGCTAACCAACTGGCGGCCAATCGAGAACAGTGGATTCAAAAAATGGTTGCTCGTGATGTCAAAATTGCCGATGTCACCAGTCTGGGCATCTTGCAGCGTAACGTTACCTTTTTTGCATCGACCACCATTTTTATTATCGCCGGTTTGCTGACCGTTTTGGGGTCCACCGAAAAAGCCATTCATCTGTTGTCCGCCTTACCCTGGATAGAGATTGCATCGCGGGCTGTGTGGGAAGTTAAAATTATTCTGCTGGTAATTTGTTTCGCCTATGCTTTCTTCAAATTCACCTGGTCTATGCGTCAGTATAACTTTGCGGTTGTCCTGTTTGGTGCCGCACCCGACCAGGACTGCGATGAAAAAGAGCATCAACTCTTTATCAAACACACCAACTGGTTATTAAGCCGAGCTTCCAACTCTTTCAATTATGGATTGCGTGCCTACACCTTCGCCATCGCGGTATTGGCCTGGTTCTTCAACTCCTGGATTTTTATTCTATGCGCCAGCATCGTTGTTCTGGTTTTGTATCGTCGGGAATGCCGCTCAGCAACCTTGGCGGCACTCTACAACACCAGCCACCACAGCAGTGAAAAACCCTTACCGGATTATTGGGGATGATATTAAAAAATATTAATTAAGAAGAGCCGTCCACCCAATCAAATGGTGGACGGATAACGATGGATTATAACGACTTCAAATAACGTAGCACTTCAGCAAACCGATCAATTTTCATAGTGTGGTTAGCATCCGTTGCGAATTGACCTTTAATGACAACGGTTGGTGCATATTGAATTCGATATTTTGCTGCTAAGTCTTCGGCTCTTTGTACTTTACGATACAGCTCTTTGTTCTCAAGTAGCAATGTTAGAACTTCTTCATCAACCTCCATCGCCAATAACTCTTCCTGCATGGCATTAAAGTCAGTGACGTCTATTTCGCCCGCATCTATTTTAGTGATCATGTTATTCTTTTGCTCATCGCTAAGCTCTAGCAGCTGCATCACATAATGCAGCTTGGCGGCCGCCCGCCACTCTGGGCGTGCTATCAATGGAACATACTCCAGCTCATCTAGCTCACTGGCAAGCTCTTGTTCAAGCATGCGGCATGAAGTGCAGCCCAACCAACTAAAATAGAGGTTATCTTGAGTGTTCAGCTGACTTTCGTCGGTCAGAGTAATGCGCCAATAGTCTTGACCTTGCTCAATGGCATGAACGGTATCTACATTGGCACCAAGCAGGAAAACTAAGCCAGAAACTAATAAAAAATGCTTCATAAGTGTTCTCTAGTATATTGAATGAAACGAATTGCAAAACTATGCGCCATAAAAAAAGGCGACCACTGTCGCCTTTTTTACCCTGATTCAACAGGTCATTGCAACTTTAAGCGGTCAAATTAATGAAGACCCAACATAAAGTATGCAACAGCTTCAATTTGTTGCTCTGACATACGGTTTGCAATATCACGCATGACCGCATTGTTGTCGTTGGCACGCTCAGCCCAGGCAAATGCTTTCAATTGCTTGATAGCATATTCAGGATGTTGACCTGAAACTGCTGGATAACCTGCTAAATCAAGACCTTGGCCAGTAGCACCGTGACATGCCGAACATGCTGGAATGCCGCGCTCTGCGTCGCCCTGGAAGTAGATTTTCTTACCAAGATCCACGAATTCTTTCGGCACAGCACCCAATTGTGTCTCTTGAGCAGCATAGTAAGCAGACAAATCAGCAATGTCTTGCTCGCTCAAATTAGCAACCATTGGTGCCATTGATGGATCATAACGACCTTGAGACTGATCTTTCGCACCAGCTTGGAAATCTTTAATCTGCTTTTCCAAGTATTTTGCGTTTTGGCCGGCTAGTTTTGGCCACATCGCATTGGCGCTATTACCGTCTTTACCATGACAAGCGGCACAGGTTGCTGCCAACTCGGCACCTTTGGCGGCATCACCATCCTGCGCAGAAGCAGTAGCACCAAATAAGAATAATGCAATAATTGCTAACTTTTTCATCAGGTTACCCGTATAGTTCTGTTAAAAGGTCATTGCTGAAGCGCAACGACAGAGAAATCGAAAAAAGTTCGATGAATTATAG
This sequence comes from Kangiella koreensis DSM 16069, assembly GCF_000024085.1. Classification (NCBI taxonomy): domain Bacteria; kingdom Pseudomonadati; phylum Pseudomonadota; class Gammaproteobacteria; order Kangiellales; family Kangiellaceae; genus Kangiella; species Kangiella koreensis. Next base: position 2,688,872 of record NC_013166.1, read on the forward strand.
GGAACTAACCAGTAAAATGCCAATATCTCTGATAAAAAATACACTCTTATGAATTATCACATTGCCAAATATTTACTTGGTGCTGCAAAACTCACCCAGCTGCCAGACGATCAGGGTATCGAAGTTGCCTTTGCTGGTCGCTCCAATGCCGGTAAATCTAGCGCGCTTAATACCTTAACTCAACAAAAAAGTTTGGCCCGAACCAGTAAAACCCCCGGACGTACTCAGCTCATTAATGTTTTTACACTAGATGACGATCGACGCCTAATCGACCTTCCTGGCTATGGTTACGCCAAAGTCCCAGAAGCGATGAAGCTGCAATGGCAAGCAGAACTCTCTAGATATCTACAACAACGTAAATGCTTACGTGGCTTAGTGTTATTAATGGATATCCGCCATTTCCTAAAAGACAGTGATCAGGAAATGTTAGTGTGGGCGGCAGAAGTCGGTCTTCCGGTGCATTGCCTGCTCAGTAAATCGGACAAACTCAGCCAGGGAGCCAAATCCAAAGCCGTCCTGCAGTGCAAAAAAGCACTTTCAGAACTCCATCCCAAGGCTACCGTTCAAGCATTTTCATCTCTAAAGCGTGTTGGCCTTGATCAACTGTATGCAGTACTCGATCAATGGTATGCCATTCCAACTGATATAGAATCACCCACCGAGCAAGACTAACTTCAAACCTCCGTTCCATCGGTAATACCTTCTCATATATATGTTGATTAAATATTAGTGGTGCTTTGTTTTGCAAAGCACTGCGCCCTTCGCTAGGATCAAGCCACTAAGCCTTTGTTTATCCGAGCGAGGAAGCCCATGACCATCCGTATCATTGCAATTATGCTGTTCTTTTTCAGCACCACCATTTTTGCTTCAGAGCAAAACAAACCCCAAGAGCAGCCAGCAAAAACCAATGCTACCAGTACCCAGTATCCTCCATTGATAGAACGTTACATACTGGATGAGCTGAAAAGTATTCGTCAGGATCAACAATCATTCAGAGCTGAGGTTGAACATAAAGTTGCTAATGCTCGTCTTGATGTTTCTGATCGCGCGATCCGTTACACCACCGATACGCTCAATAATGTCTTCATTATCATCACTACCGCAGCCTCACTATTAGTATTAATGGGCTGGCGCTCATTACGCGATGTACGCAGCAAACTTAACGAAGTGGTCGAAACAAAAATCACCGAACTGACCAGTAAATATGAACTTCGCTTAAAAGATCTTGAAGACAAGCTTAAACGTCGCTCACAAGAGATCATCGACGCTCAGGAAGACATCTCCAAAGCGAATGAAATCCATTCGATCTGGATGCGTGCTGCTCTTGAAACCAATATGCATCAAAAAATAAAAATGTATGACGAATTGCTAGCAATTAACCCGACCGATATCGAAGCACTAATTTATAAAGCAGATGCCGCTTTTGAACTAGGCGACTACGAATGGGCCTTCAGTCTCGCCAACCGAGCCATTGAGCAAGATGAAGAATATGGCCTTGCCTACTGGCAAAGAGCCTGCGCCAACGCGGCCAACGGCGCTCTTCAAGAAGCTATAAGCGATATTAAAATAGCTGTCGAAAAGGCGCCCAAATTAGCAGAAGAAATAGACCGAGAACCAGCCTTTGAACCTCTACATGACTTAGAGGAATTTAAAGAGCTACTATCTTAAGTATTTATTATTGGTAAAAAAAGGCCAGCAGATGCTGGCCTTTTTACTACTGTACTTCGGTTGGGATTGGACGCCCTGATGATTTAATTAAATATCTTGCATAAATCATGTCATATACCCAAAGAGCTTGTAGCTCAGGAGAAAGATCTCCATAAATACTTGGTAACATATTAACTTGATATTGGTAAGTTACATATTGCTTGCCTTGTAATTTCTCAAACATATCAAATGTTCGTCTCATATATACAAAACAGTCACTTGTAATTACAGTACATACTTGATTTGAAATGTTTCTGTATATATTTAACTGTAGCTTGCCATCAACAATCTCCCAGAAAAACTGATTCCGACTGTACTCACTCGTTTCAAGGATGCCATTATTATTAGAGTCATTACCTCCAAATTGATAACCAACCCCACCCTCCTGAACTTCAAACCAATAATATGTGGAACTTGTGTCAGATATTAGACCATCTACCGCATAAACACCTACAGCGCCCTCTTCATCCAGCAACGTTCCATCTTTTAAAGCGGACATTCCTGCAGCAAAGCCAAGCGAAGTACCAAATGCATCATAAGCTTCAACAGCCCATAGATTTGTAGAAACTTTTCTAACTTTCAGGTTGGCATTTTCTAAATACAGAGCCAAGGAACCTTCGCTAGTAATATTCCAGCTACCATTACCAAAGTTTCCAGATATACTTTCCGCTGTCCCATTTTCAAAGAACTCTATTACAACAGCTTCTGTTGAAACAATTTTGGGGAAGGTGCCATAAGGGGTATCAAGATCTTCATCAGGATCTAAACTAGGAGCTAATGTAGGAAGCATTCGAACGCCTAACAGATCGTCATTTGTAATCGGTAACGTTTTCTTGATAAATAATTTGACGTCATATTTAGAAAATAGCTCATCTTCAAAATCATAAAATGGGCTTGTATCAAACTGATATCGACCATCAATTTTTAATGCTACTAAATCTGCAAGTTCAGTTGACTTAATAACCTTTACCTCAATATTCTCCCATATTTCATCTCGATATACTTGATACTCAGTACCCATGTAGTCTTTAAAAATACTTCCTGTCGAAACTACTTTTCCTTCGAGACTTAATTGAAGTTTATCAACTGCATTATTCACACTTAGCGATTGCTCAACCGCACTGTAGTTCATGCGTCCACCACCGGACTCTTCAAAATTAAATTGTGTGGTTGTCATGAACTTATTGTTAACTTCTATGTACTTCTGTGGTGTTATGATGCTTGGTTCGAATAATGGAGCTTGATCATAAGTAGAGTTCTTTATTTCATTATATAAAGCATCATGATGATCTGGAATGTCACTAAGATATTCATTAATGGCATTTTTATTTGATGCAAACTCCCAACTATTTTCAACACCCTCTGGAAGGCCTAACTCTGGATACTGATCAGAATAATCGATAATTAATTTAGTGGCTGTAGCAATTTCCCATACGCCAATACCTGACAATGTAGGGAGTCCAGCTTCAAAGCTACTGCTATTAGTCAGATAATTCTCACCTTTCTCTATTACTAGCAAGCCCAAAATTGCTGTTGAAAAGTGAGTAACATTAACTCCATTATTCTCATCAGCAGTTAAGATATTGTCATTCCCCGCTTGCTCTAAAATGCTGCCAAAGCTATCCACAAGTGACTTTAATTTTACATGTAACTGCTCATCCACGCCGTCAGCAGTTAGAACCACTAACAACTCACTCAGATTTTCATCTTCATCAGCACCAATTTCTAGCGTGTAGTTACCGCTAGCATCGGCTGTTGTGCTGTAAGTTCGACCTGCCACTTCAGCAGTTACTGCTGCGTTTGCTATTGGTCCATCGGTTACAACACCTTGTAGGGTAACTTTTTGCTCATCTACAGGGTTGACGGTTACAGTGACGCTGTCTGAACCTGAGGCTCCGTCATTGTCGGTTACTGTTAGTGTGAACTCTAGGCTAGTCGCCTGCTTTGCAACTGGAGCAGTAAATTCAAGATTTTGTTGACTGGTATTGCCTAATGAAATTTGCGGTCCTGAAGTTTGTGTCCAAGCGTAAGAAGCAATGCTTCCGTCACTATCTGTACCCGAACCTTCGACAGTCACTGCTGTTTGTTCATCAACAGATTGGTCGGCACCTGCATTTGCTGTAGGCTTTTGATTAACAGGTTCTTGTTCAGATGAAGAGTCAGAGCCTCCGCCGCTACAATTGATAATTCCCAAAGAGAAAATAGAAACAAGTAAGAACTTAAACCCTTTATTATTCATGATGAATTTCCTATGTAATTATTAACAATGCGCTTTTTTTAGCGAGTTGAATAATAGCGGGATTTGTTCACATTTCAAGCAAAAATGTCATTTATGCATTAATTCATTTCATATTAGAAATATTAAATGTGAACAAAAATTATACGTGCTTCTTTATGTTTTAAAGACTTACAGTTTCTATTATTGATAATTATCACGAATTTATTTGAGGCAAAAAAAAGGGGTGGCCTGAGGGAACAAAGGCACCACCCCAAATGCGCAATTCAGCTTGGGGGGGCCGAATTGCAAATCCCGCTGGAAGGAGGGAGTCGCGGGGAGCGCATTCGTTGCGCTCAGTTAAATAGACATTGGTTTGGTGAGTTTGTTGCAAGAAAAGTGTCAGCTTTTGTAAAGACTGGTAAGAAATGTGAACCGGCTAACGATAGCCATTTTAAGCTTCAAAATGACTCACAACCTTGATCGCTAGCGGTTCACATTTTAAGATGGTTTTACAGGTTTTGTTTATACAAATTTAATGTGCTTCGTCCCAATTATCGCCAACGCCGACATCTGCAATCAAAGGTACTGAGAGTTCAGCCACACTTTGCATCAGTTTAGGAATTTCTTTTTGCGCTAATTCGAGTTTGTCTTCTTCAACCTCAAATACCAGTTCATCGTGTACCTGCATGATCATCTTGATGCCTTTAACGTCCTTGAGCCATTTATCCACTTCCAGCATTGCCAGCTTGATGATGTCCGCAGCACTGCCTTGCATTGGGGCGTTGATCGCCGTGCGTTCGGCTGCTTTTCGCCGCATACCGTTTTTAGAATGTATCTCCGGTAAATATAAGCGGCGGCCATAAAGTGTTTCCACATAACCTAAATCTGCTGCTTTTTCCTTAGTGGATTCCATATAAGTTTCAACACCAGGATAACGGGCGAAATAGGTGTTGATGTAATCTTGTGCAGTGTTACGGTCGGTGTCTATTTGTTTGGCCAACCCAAAAGCAGACATGCCATAAATTAAACCGAAGTTAATGGCCTTAGCATTACGACGTTGATTGGATGTGACTTCGTCCAGTGGTACATCAAACACCTCAGCGGCGGTTGCCGAGTGAACATCCAGGCCTTCTTCAAACGCTTTTAGTAAACCCTCGTCTTGAGACAAATGAGCCATGATGCGCAACTCAATTTGCGAATAATCCGCGGCTAAAATTTTGCTACCTTTCGGTGCAATAAAAGCGGTACGAATACTACGACCTTCTTCTGTCTTGATCGGAATATTTTGTAAGTTCGGTTCGGTTGATGACAGTCGACCGGTTGCGGCAATTGCTTGATGATAAGAAGTATGCACGCGACCTGTTTTGTCACTAATCATCCGCGGCAACTTATCGGTATAAGTTGACTTCAACTTGCTTAACCCACGGTGCTCAAGAATTAATTTCGGCAAAGGATAATCTAGCGCCAGTTCCTGCAAAACCTCTTCCGCTGTCGATGGCTGACCTTTCGGTGTTTTTTTCAAAATCGGCAAGCCAAGTTCTTCATAAAAAATTACTTGTAATTGCTTTGGTGAGCCTAAATTAAATTCCTTACCAGCAATCTCATAAGCCTCTTTTTCTAACTCTTTTAAGCGCTTTTCGAATAGATGACTTTTTTCCAGTAATAATTTTCCATCAACTAACACACCATTACGCTCTACTTTAGAAAGTATTCTTAATAAAGGCATTTCAATATGCTGGAAGATTTGTGTAGGCCCTTCATTTTGTTTTAGCTCTGGCCATAATTTTTGATGTAACCGCATGGTGATATCAGCGTCTTCTGAAGCATATGGTGCAGCTTGTTCGACTTCAATCTGATCAAAGGTTAGCTGATTTTTTCCCTTACCGGCGATTTCTTCAAATTTGATATTAACATGATTTAAATGGTGCAGTGCCAGTGTATCCATATCATGCCGACTGGCCACACTATTCAAACAATAGGATTCCAGCATGGTATCAAACTCAATGCCTGCGAGCTCAATATCATAATTCGCTAAAACGCTCATATCGTATTTTAAGTTTTGTCCAACTTTCTTATGCTTCTCAGACTCTAGAAGTGGCTTTAACTGTTTTAATACTTCATCCCGCTCAAGCTGTTCTGGTGCACCCATATAAGAGTGAGCAACGGGTAAATAAGCAGCTTCACCATTGTCTAGGGCGAATGACATACCCACTAACTCTGCTTCAATATAATTCAGGCTTGTTGTTTCAGTATCAAAAGCAAACAACTCAACTTCTTCTAACTTTTTTATCCACTTATCTAGCTCTTTTTGTTCAAGGATAGTTTCATATTTAGAACGGTCTACCAGCGCAACACTTGGTCCATCTTCTGAATCATCGCCCGCTGAATCGCCTGCTTCACCTTCGCCAAGTTCTTTTAACACTTCAGTTAACCAACGGCGAAACTCCATATCGCTGTATAGTTTCTTTAGCTCTTTTAAATCAGGCTGACCAATGTTCAATTGCTCTGGCTTAAACTCCAGGTCACAGTCCAACTTGATAGTCGCCAACTCATACGACAATGGCAACCTGTCTATGGCTTCGCGCAAGTTCTCACCGATCTTGCCACCGATCTCATCGGCATGATCAATCACGCCTTGCAAGCTACCGTACTGCTCTAACCATTTCACAGCAGTCTTTGGGCCACACTTATCCACGCCGGGGATATTGTCTACTTTGTCGCCAACTAAGGCTAAGTAATCAATAATTTGCTCAGGCTTCACCCCAAACTTCTCAATCACTCTATCCCTGTCCGTGATTGGATTGGTTTTATCCATGGTATTAATCAAGGTGACGTGATCGCTGACCAGCTGCGCCATATCCTTGTCACCGGTAGAAATCAGAGTTTCACGTCCTTCTTTACAGGCCTGCTTGGCCAAAGTACCAATCACATCATCCGCTTCGACACCATCAATCACTAAAAGCGGCAAGCCCATCGCTTTAACAATTTCGTGAATCGGCTCGATTTGCTGACGCAGATCCTCAGGCATCGGTGGTCGATTAGCCTTATATTCAGGATAGAGATCATTGCGGAAGGTTTTGCCCTTAGCATCAAATACCATCGCCATCTGCTCAGGCTCGTATTCTTTGATCAGGCTTTTCAGCATATTGATGACACCAAACACAGCGCCAGTCATCATGCCGCTAGAATTGGTCATGCGTTGTAATTGAGGCACATGATAAGCACGGAATAAATAGGAAGAACCGTCAACGAGGATAAAGGGAGCTTTTTTTTCTGACATGTCAGTAATATTACTTGTGATTGAATGGAGCTAGTGTAGCAAAATTTTCCATCATCCCGCAGTCACTTTCATGTCCACAACGCCACAAACCATAAAAAGAAGGCCGCAGATGCGGCCTTTAGTCTTACTTTACTTGCTGATTATTTACTTTCTGGAATCTTCGCCACTAAACGTAATGAGGTGCTGAGTTCTTCCAGTTGTAACCATGGCTTCAACCAGGCTTTCGCGTGATAGACTCCCGGACTACCTGGCACCTCTTCAACTTCAACTCGAGCTTCGGCCAGTGGATACTTGGCACGAGACTCTTGACCAGCGGCCTCATCAGCATTGACGTAGTTTAGAATCCAGCGATTTAACCATGATTCGCAATCTTCCGGCTCCATGAAAGAGCCAATCTTATCGCGCGCCAGGACTTTCAGGTAGTGCGCAAACCGCGACGTGGCCATGATATAAGGCAAACGCGATGAAATATCGGCATTAGCGGTTGCATCAGGACTGTCATAGCGCTTTGGACGCTGCGTGGTGTTTGAACCGAAGAACACTGCATAGTCGGTGTTTTTATAATGACACAAGGGTAAGAAGCCAAGCTTGCTTAACTCAGCTTCACGACGATCGGTAATGCCTACTTCAGTTGGACACTGCATATCCATATCACCATCATCACTGAGGAAGTTGTGCATTGGCAATGAAGTCACTTTACCACCACCTTCAGCACCACGAATTGCAGTACACCAGCCGTGTTCAGTAAAGGCCTGGGTTAGTTTACTGCCCAGCACATATGATGCATTCATCCAGCAATAATCTTTATTATCAACACTGTTAGCCACTTTAGTGTTGCTGTCGACTGGCAGTTCTTCAAATGCAAACTCTTCTATCGGACGGGTTTGCTCACCGTATGGCAAACGAGCCAACACGCGAGGTGCCGTCAGTGTTACAAAGCGAGAATCTTCCGAGTCTCTGAAACCACGCCAGCGGGCGTATTCTAATGAATCAAAGATCTTTTCCAAATCACGTGGTTTTGATAACTCTGTCCAATCATTGAATCCAAACAGTTCCGGAGATGATGCTGAAATGAAGGGCGCGAAGGCTCCGGCGGCAACATTCGAAGTCAGTTCTAATGTTTCAATATCTTCTGGATGATTGGTAAACTCGTAGTCACCAATCAAAGCACCGAAAGGCTCACCACCAGCAGTACCGAATTCACTCTCATAGATTTTCTTAAACAGCTGGCTTTGGTCAAACTCTACTGCTTTGCTTAAATCTTTAAATAATTCACGTTTCGGTAAGTTGATCACCTTAAGTTTCATGGAAACCGAGGTATCAGTGTTTTGTACCAGATACTGCAAACCACGCCATGAACCTTCCAGCTTCTGAAAACGCTCATTGTGCATAATTTTAGATAACTGGTCGGATAGAGCCTCGTCAATTTTGTCGATGGCTTCTTTGAACGTAACGGTCAGGTTTTTATTCCAGGTGACAGTTCCCTTCATCGCTTCTGAAGTTAGCGCTCTCAGCAACTCTTCCGCGCGAGTCGCTTCAGTTTGCTTAGTCGCCGCAATGGCCTGGCTTAATATATCTGGGCTTTGCTCAACGAGCTGCTCCTTTGCGGCAACTTTTTCCATTTCTGTCATTGCTCATCTCCTGTCTTTTCATCGATTTGTCCAAGAGCCTCTGCTAGCGCATTCAAGTCATCACTATTTTGTAAGACTTTTTCCATTAACCCTTCCAACTCTTCAGAACGGTCAATCTTAGTCATCAAATCACGTAACTTATTACGCGTGTCCATTAACTTCTTTAATGGTTCAACTTGATCAACGATAGCTGCTGGCTCAAAGTCTTCCATCGAATCGAACTTCAAGTTAACCGCCATTTCCGAACCATCATTTTCTAAAGTATTGTCGACTTTAATATTGAGTCCCGGCGACATATTTTTCATCACTTCATTGATATTGTCTTTATCAATTTGAATGAAGCGTCGCTCCTTTAATGGCTTCACTGGTTTTGTAGAGTCGGCACTAAAATCGCCCATGACACCAACTACAAAAGGCAGCTCCTTTTCCAATACTGCGCCATCGGTTTCCACATCATAGGTAATGTGGACTCTTGGCTTACGCACTTTTTTCAAACGATCATGTATACTCGCCATGTGTTTCTCCTTTAGCTTGAGGGTTCAGATTTATTGGTTACTACCCGCATCGATCCCTGTTAGTTTAAAATACTGTTCACGCGCACCTTCTTCTGGAATCAATTGCTGCAACAATTCTGGTAATGACAAATCACTCCAACGAATACTTTGCTCCAGCAGATATGAAATAGGTGAGTGAGGTTCAGTTTCTCGAAAATACTGTGCTACCTGTCTCAGTGTATTAACCGCCTGCTCGCGTCGGTTAATAGCTCGCACTTCCGCACCAGGGCTATCAGTAACTCCTTCTTTACTATCCTGACTGACCAATTCATCTGACGACGCTAATTTGTCTCTTGCCAGATACTCAACAGCCTCAATACACTCTTTCAGTGCATTCCTGATATTAGAGGTTGGTTGCGGCAATGAATCACACACTCGATCAAATTCATTGGTAAAGGTTTCGTAGGTTTCTAAAGCAGATTGCACGTCGGCAACAAGCTCTCTATAGAAGCTCGGCTCAGTCAACAGCACCGCTTTCTTAATACTTTCTAATGGTATTGCGCCATTATCAATTCGGTTTTGTTTTTTCTCAGCGTCTAATCGTTCCAGCTGCACGGCCTGTTCATACTGCCAAACACAAACCGGCAAATACTCTTCACTATCGGTAATCGCTACCGATTTAATTGGGGTAATCAGTGTGCCGGCACCATCAAACCCGTTAAGTCCTGATAGAGGTGCTACCCGAGTTTCAATACCATCTTCATCAATTGCTGGATAAATTCCTTTGTCCCAGAAACTGGAAATCAATTCATTGGCTATCCTATAGCCAAAACTTAACCCCTTGATGCCATCAATTCTGGTCAAAGCTTCAATCAACCAGGCAACTACTTCTAGATCCTTTGTCTCATGCTCTAAAGCCTGTAATGCCAGCTCTTTTAGCTGAAACCAGTTGTCATCAACGGCCCCTGCATCCTCGGCATCAGCTAATGCCAAACGCTCAGTTTTTCTTGCTGAATTTCGGGCGTCTCTTAACTTGTAATATATCGATTCAACACTGGTGTCTTCTCGTAAGTCTCGCCCACAAGGATTGTCTTCACTAATCGGTTTGATATAGTTTTCAATATACATTTAACGAACTCTCCTCTGACTTATGTGTATTCCAGGCAGGGATTGTCTGGTCGTTGCCGACACTTCCTTCAACTCGCACTGAGATTGCAGTGATATTATCTTGTGCACCCCTGACCAGAGCCGAGTGAATTAATGCCTTATTGATTTCATCCACATCGCCCGAGCTGAAAAAGGGTGAAATTTCACTGTCAGTTAACTCTTTATTTAATCCATCACTGCACAGCATAAAAATGTCGCCATGCTTTAACTCACCATCGATTCTTTCGAGGTTAAGCGTTTGCGATGCCCCAATGGCTCGAGTGATGACATTGGCCAAAGGGTGATCATCAACTTCATCTTGCGTCAACAGCCCTGAATCCAGCATGTCATTGACTTGACTATGATCACGGGTTAATTGCTCAAGCTGACGATTCCTGTAACGGTACACTCTGCTATCGCCAGCCCATAAGATGGTGTAATGATTTTGATCCAGAATGAGAACGGCAACCGTAGTCCCCATCACTGCCTGTTTATCAAACTTCTGAAACGCCAGCTGCCTTAGCTTTTGATTGGTAATACTCAATACTTCAACAACACGCTCAATAAACGCTTCATTGTTTCCATCCCGCCTTACCGCTGATAGCTCATCAACCACCATGCCACTCGCCACATCACCTGCGCTATGACCACCCATACCATCAGCGACAACCCACAGGCCTATTTCAGGTTTTTCGATCTGATTATCTTCATTGACTTCTCTTACAGCTCCCACATGGGTAGTAGCTGAAGATAGCCAGCGATATTCAATGATTGCTTTATCTTGTTCAGCTTTAATCACAACATACTTCCATTGTTATTTTTTTCATCGTTATTTTTTTCTGAGTTTTCAATATCCGTTATTGGTTGCCATCCTGCTCCGAACCAATCACCGTCAAGAGTTGCATGAATTCCAGCTATCGGCGGTAACCCTTGGCACAAAAGCATTGTCGCCCCCATATGAGCAGAGCCTTTTGTCCACCAAATACTGGAAGGAACTCCGTTAACTTCAGACTCATGACGGTATAAATTGATGCTCTGTTTTTCTGTTGGCATCAAGCCATTTTGTTCAGACCATAACTTGGCAACTGTATCTCCGGCGACCTGAGCGCAGTTCGTGAAAAATGCTCTTAACTGGCTGAAAGAAATATATCTTTGCCCCTGATCTTTTTCTGGACCGCTATTTTCATGCAGAAGGTCTAATGCCTGTACGAATTGTTCCTGCTCAACACCTTTATCTAATGTACTTAGCATCAGCGTTTCTACTTCTTCCAACAGGCTTACATTCAAACCGGCATCATGATTGATAGTTTGTAAAACGATTAATGGATAATATCGCCCAACTTTATCCATGCTTGGCATCATGGTGCCGACTATCACCTGCTCGGAATCAGGTTCTTCTATCACAAAATTCCAGATCGGACTTGTCAGAAAATAATCAAGCCATTGTTGCTGGAATCTTTCCTTAGTTTCAGCCAGCCCTTCCTCTAACCATTCGGTAAAACTACTCTCAATTTCATGAGGCATATGACGACTTATAAAATCACCACAATTACGTATTTTCCCAAAGCAGCCCAGTCGCATAGCACACATATCCATTACAAATCCGTCGGGCAGTTAAAGCCTTCCAGGTCAGACCCAAAAAATGGGTTGTTAACACTGTGGGCTTGCAACTCAAAGGTTGCGTCAAATGGCGCCTGCTTGAATTCAACGAGAAACTTGTCATAAGCCAATGTCTTCTTTAACTTCGCCTTGTCCAGCAATCTGAACATACCCCAAAAACCCGAAGTTCTGACTGTTTCAGTCTGACCGCCGTTAGCAGGAGTAAAGGATATCGATGTTGCTACTTGTGGTTTTGGCCCTGGCCAGCGGGTAGGGTATGAGCGTAACGGGCCATGTCGATAGGACAAAACCTGACCTTCAATATCCACTAATACCTGACCTGCATTAACACTTAAGCTTGATGGTTTTAAGGTAAAGTTGACTGATATGTCAGAGCCATTCCTAACGAAGAAACTTTCTCTGATTGACTTGGCTTTTTCCAGTTGTCTTAAAGTGTAGTTGCTGATGCCAATATCTTTTAGTAGTCGCCAGCGACCTCGAGATGTGTCCACAAATACACTTAAGTGTTCATCAAAAAAGCGGTCAATGGTACCGCCATAGGAAAAGAAACTTCTGAAATCATCCAGAGTAATATCTTGACGACTTCTTTTGTTTACCGGATATCTACCTTCAATAGCTCGACGACACTCAGCTAATACCTGTGTCTTCCATAGATTATTCAGATAGGAATAGGTACCCGTGTTAGTTAATGTTTTGCCACTATTTTCGACTTTTCCCAACCATTCATTCATCGGTTGTGGCGTAACGCTGGCTTCTTTTTCAAGCTCACTGATAATGCTGGCTGCCTGCGGACTACTGGTCACTTCATAGGTTTTTTCTGCTGCATTATTAGCATTACTAATTGACTCCAGGAATATCTGCATATTCTTGAGGGCACCAATACTTTGCTTTAACGCACTTGCACTACCGGGGTCACCCACATAATGAATAATTTCACCAAATGCATCATTGACCACCTGCTCTGGTACCACATCAATATCAGCACTGTCAGGAATAAGTCTTTCATAACGATTAATATTGTTATTAACCCGAGAGGAACCTGCTGAATCGACCACATCCTTAGCTGCATCAAGATCCAAGCCCTCGGCTTTAGGTCTTGCCAGCATGACATTGTCGCGGATAGCTGAGTACAGCCTTTCTATCGGTGCATTGACCCCAGTCAACTCCTGCAGCATCAAAGCACCTTCTTCAGGTGTAGAAAATTCTCTGACAGCCACATCACCGATCAACTCTTTCCAATAAAAGATATAGTCATTGAAGTATTTATTGCGAACCTGTTCCTGAATATCGAGTATCGAAAGTTTATCCAGGCTTTCAGTCTCACCAGAAGGAAGTACCCATGAGTCTTTTGACAGAATCTCACTAATTTTTTTGCTCTCTCTTTTGAACACGCCGTGATAACCAGCCTGGGTGTAGAGTCCGGGAATCCCTTCTCGTAACGACTTACCACTTTTTCGGTAGAAGTAGCCTTCGACTTTTTGTGATAGATAGTCGCTAGGCTTAAATTCCGGCATGGCATTTATGTAATTATCTAACAGGCTGTTATAAACGCGTTCTACCAAAGACACTTTGCTGAGTTTGTTTTGCGCATATTCAATCAACTTGCCATCTTGCTGTGGTAGAGCCATTTGTTGAACCAGAAAGTAGTTCAAGTGGGACTTAAGATCAGATCTGAGTTCTTCGTTGATTTCACCTGGAAAGTCTCTGCGCCATAAGTGTTCAAATAGCGAAGCAATGTCTTTATCTTCTTTATGCTGTGGCAAGTAGAACATCAAATATATTCGCAACAGTTCATACAAATAGTCATGATGATTTTTTGCCTGGAGCATTTCTTTTTCTAAGGTCCCTTTCAGATAAGGGCCATAATAATTAGTCAATCCTTTACTGTATACTTCGCTGCTGATACCACTAAACTTGTCCCCTTGGTACAGGCCAAAACCCTCACTTAGCGCATTCTTATTTGCCACTATCTGGCTAGAAAATCTCTTTAATACATTAAGGCCACCGTTTAGTTCAACAAGGTTAGACTGCTCCGTTATTCCACCGTTACTGGCCTCGGTATATTCAGATACTAACGAAGAGGTGCTATCGATAATCTGCTTATTATTAGCATAGCTGTGTGACCACAGATAACTCAAAGTGATAAGACAGAATCCAGCAACTGCATAGCCAACACGTTGAATCAGGCGCTGCCTTTTCTGGTAACTGATATTAATCCCAACCAGTTTATCTTCCTTAAATATGACATCCTGCAAAAGCCGCTTAATGAAATAACCTTTACCTTCTATCTGACTTGCAGCGCTGCGTTCTCGCTGAAAACCGAAGCTATTGGATATCTCACGACCAATACGGTTTATCGGCGTACCTTCCTGGGTAGCGCTGGTGAAATAAACACCTCTAAGCAAGATTGGTTCTTCATAACGGTTCTGACTAAAAGCCACCTGAATAAAGTCATCTATATTCTTTTGTGCTAAACGTAGCTGTCGTGGGAAGCTATAAATCAGAGCTCGTCTTTGCTCGCTTTTTTCGGACTGCAGTTTCTTTGTCAGTTTCCGCTCAATCTTTTGAATCAACTCTACAAAATATTGATTAAACTTTGCAGCCGCATAATGATGGCCAAAATCTTCATCTACTTCAAAAGTGAAGCCAAACACTTCCTCTCTTTCGTCACGTGAAATGTCATCAAACAGCTCGTTGAAGCCAGCCAACAAATCACCTTTGCTTAGCATTAAGTAAACCGGGATATTGACTCCCAGCTGCATTTTTAATTCCTGGATTCTTTTACGAATAGTTCCTGCCAGCTCATTGACTTCAGACTGCGTTTTCTGCAACAAGTCCTCAATGCTGATCGTGACAATTGCGCCGTTAACCGGTCGCATTGGTCGCGACTTTTTTAACAAGTCCAGAAAGCCCAGCCATGCTCTTGAGTCAACCTCTCGGTAACTATCTTGAGTGGTGTATCGCCCAGCGGTGTCCAGCAATACTGCATCATCGGTAAACCACCAATCACAATTTCTGGTGCCACCAATACCTTTAATCGGGCTAGCTCCAAACTCTTCTGCCAGCGGTAGGTTTAGCCCAGAATTAACGATGCTGGTGGTTTTACCGGCGCCGGGCGGGCCAATTAAAACATACCAGGGTAATTGATAGAGGTTTTTACCTTTAAAGTCGCTTTTCTTGAGGTATTGCAGCCCATCAGACATACGCTTCTCCAGTACTGCAATCTCATCATCCGACGACTGTTCGATTTCGAGCTGATCCTGCTCTTCTTTTGAGATGTGCTCAATGAGCTTTTTGTTTTTACTACTCGCCTGATGCAGCTTCCAGAATTTAATCCCCAGCCATGCACATGCAATAATCAACAACAAACTCACTCGGGCACTTGCGCTGGCTAATATTTCATAGCCACCAATACTAATCAAAGGCCCACCGAACCATACTAAAGCAATAACTGCGAGCACCACCAATACCGTTATGGTGATTTTATGTGTTATTACTTTACCTATTTTTCTTATAGTCCCTGACATACTATAGCTCACTTACTTCCACTGTTTGTTTATCCTTAAACTTGTCTTTTACCCACAAAAGAATTTCAACCCGCCTGTTTAATGCTCGATTGGTATCAGTATCATTGGCTACTCTTGGCTCCGCCGCCCCACGACCTTCTGCTGTCACTCGTCCGGCCAAATTTTGATTCTGGTTTAATATCCTCACTACTGAATTAGCTCTGGCTAACGAAAGCTCCCAGTTGGAATGATATTTTGCGGTAAATATTTTCTGGTCATCACTATGCCCAACCACTTGAATGTGACCCGGAGTAGTAGTCGCGATCTGTCCAATTTTTTCAATCAGTGCGATGCTATTCTCATTGAGCTGAGCACTCGCTGATGAGTACATTTGATTGCTGGTTATAATGATTGCTACGTGGTCGATATCTTCAACCACTTGCAATAATCCACGCCCAATTTCTGTGCTTAATAATTGTCGTAAGTTTTTCGCATAATTAATCACTGAATCACTACTAGCCAGATCTACTTTGTTTTCTGGCACTAAAGAAGCGATGCTGTTATAGACTGGTTCTGCTTTTTGACTGAGCTGATAACTAAAAGACATATATAATCCAAGAAGAATAGTTACGGTTAAGATACCAACCGCCCACAAAGGAACTGCTCTTTGCTTTTCTATTAAGTCTGTAACATTGCTGCGCCAACGGGGTGATAGATCTTTTTCTTGCTCAGGCTGAAGTTTTTTTAACACGGCATAGAGCTGCTCTTTTTCCATCTCCAACCGCTCAAAACCATTATCCTCAACTTGGTATTTACCTTTAAAGCCAAGCTGTAGACACAAATACATCAGCTCTAATAGATATTGATTATTGAGCGCCACTTTGACTCTTTCATGGATAATTTTATAAAACTGTTCCCCACCCCAGGTTTGCTTATAAAAAACACTTAATAAACTTTTTGTACTCCAGATACTATTTGCACCCCAGGGTGAATTAAGAACAATCTCATCAATCAATGAGCAAATAGCATATCTGGCTTCAGCAATCGTCTCTGAACTGATTTCATCCTGTCTCAGTTGCTGCTCAAATTCTTTGATATGATTCATGCACTGCTTGTGCAGCATATTGATATTATTGATTTGAGTCGCCTGCTTTAGCTCAATAGCAAGACTCAATAAGGTAGTGGCAGCATCAATGATCGGGTTCACCCCAATCTTAAATGCGCTTAACGGTATTTTCTGACTTCTGCTTAGATCTGGCTCCAACGTCTGCTCATTAGCATCCAGCGGGCGCTGTACTCCTCCCGGCCTTGGTACCAGTATTGTTCTATCCATATCCCTCATATCATTACTCTTATGTTCTATTCCTTTACATTATTTAGGACAGTTCATTTTTGATTGCCCATAACTCAACATCGAGACCTGGGAAGTCTCCAGAAATATGGAATGCAATACTTCTGGAAGTACTATTTTCATTCCACAGCGGAGAACGGCTATCAATAGCAAAATAACTGTAATCTTTTTTAACCGGTACTTCTCTTGGCGCAACCGACATTTCAGACAGGTTTATCCCTGGTAATTGCGCATTGACCAATTGCCTGATGTTGCTCAGACTGCCAATTTTTATTTGTCTGGGTAATTGCTCTTTTAATTCTCTTGTCGCTATTTCTGCTTTTACAGCAATCACAAAACTGGCCTGCTTAAACAGTTCTACCTGATCAATATGAGCAACTCTTACGCCATAACCCTTATCTTCCAACACTATTTCATGAGCACTTTCATCTAACACATGGCTTAAGTATTGCTTAATGCTCGCCTCGACCTGACTGAAACATTCATCGATCATGTTTTGCGAGTAGGCCATTTGCTTTTGTGGTTTACGCGCAGAGCTGTAGAAGGTAGCCAACTCCGCTTCGAGATTAATCAAGCCCAAATACAGCTCATAAGGAATGCTATACTCCTGCTCCAGCAACTGTTGTAACTCTGCTAAATATTTATTGAGCAATTGCAATATGAGGTAGTTATGGATGCTGCTCGCTGTCGAATTATCGACACCCATGACTTTTGCGGCTAATTTTTCTCTACGGTGTTCAAGCAGACTCAATAAATTATTCATTCTGCTGCTGAGAATACCGCTAGCATGAAGGTCCAGCACTACAGGTACGAAGGACTCATCAAGCTCAATGCTGCCGTCCTGCTTTTTCTCTTTTATTCTAGCGATTGGCAGACATTCATAACCATCCTGACTTTTACCCTCTACCATCAACTGATAATTTTCTTCAGCTACTTCAATGGCAATCTCGCTCTCTTCACCTACATTGATACTGCTAACTTTTTTGAGTTCTTTTCGATATCGCTTACTGGATTCGCTGTTAATTTCCTGAGCTACCAGTTTCTTATTATCGACATTTTCGGCAATGGCCAGCATGATTCGCTTGTCATTGATATTGTCCACTTCCGACAGGTCTAACAGTGACGGCAAGAGGTTCCTCTCAGGAATCGAAAAATAAGTACCGTCCTTCAGCAATCCTTCGGCTTCCTTTACGCCAAGCTTGCCTTGTAACAGTTGCTCTTTATTGAGTATCAGCTTCTTTAATCCATAGCCATGCCTGGACAATGACTTGATCATCCTCTTTAGCTGGTATTCATTGTATTGGTCTTGTTGTTGAAAGTGCTCAGGGGTTAAAAATAAGCCTTGTGACCAAACCACCTTGTTGCTCATCGAATGTCCTTATTGCTTAATTATAGTTTTACCTTCTATGGCTATCGTTAGCTCATCAGATTGTTCCAGGTCATGTGTCACCTTCCATTGGCTGTTATCAATATCTTTAAATGCAGCCACTATCATGAGATGTTTTGTTGACCCATCGGTTAAAACTGTTTGCACGATCGCCTGTCCAGGATTGACCTGAAATTCTTTCATGCTCGAAACAGCTGCTTTAAACTCAGGTCCTGTCTGGTCATAGACACTAAAAAAATCCAGGCCATCTATCGCAACTGCTTTCTTCAATTCGTACAGCCGGATAACGATAGGGGATGAGCGCCCTAGCTCATCAGGATTTACTTGTTCGGCTACATTTATACGTAACTCTACCTCTTCCCCGTCACCACTTTTCAATAAACCACAACCCGCTAGCCCAGCTGCCACAACAATAACTAATACTATTTTTTGCAAACTATTTATAACTTTCATTTTGGCCTCTATCTCACACCCAATGCTGTCAATTGCGCTTCATACGCTTCAGCAAACTCTTCAGAAAAACGCTTACCAGAACCTTGGCCTAACTCTTCGTTAACTCTCTTATACTGGTCTTTGTATCGATCCCAATGCCTTGCTTTCTTGGCCACTGGAATCCACTTTTCAAGACTCTTGTTATTGTCTTCCTCCACTGTAAAGTTCTCAGGGCTTAACTGATCCAACACGGCATTCACCGCACCTTCTGTGCCAGCCATCAATGCCAGCTCATGACTGCTCATATCTTTAAAGCATTCCTGTATTGCCTGATCCCAATTTAAGAATCCTGGAATACGTCGAGCAAAAAGATTTCTTATCGCTTCATCTACATTGATTGAGAATTTCAAAGGATTGTTTTCCTGAGTCCTGATAGTGGTCTGCATCACTCTGAACTCACTTTTCATGCTGGCTCGAGCGCGCAAAATATCCAGCATCCCTTGCAATGACAGCCTCAAGGCTGCGCCCAGTCGATGATAAAACTCTGGCTGATTACTCAGCTGGATTTCCTCGGCATTTAAACCGAGTCCTTTCAAAAGGGCAGTCAGGCACACTTGTGAATTGTCGCTACTATTTTCGACTCCATTATCCCCGCTAGCCACGACATTGTGTTGAGTTACAGCTGCTGGAATTGGCGGTATTTCTTGTGGTTCTGATGCTTGTACTGATTGTGATTGCGTTACTTTTTGCTGTGGCTGATGCTGCGTTGGCTGGCTACTCTGAATACCGGCCTGAAGGCTCTGTTCCCACTCCTCAGGAATTGGCTGAGCTTTGGCTTGCTGCGCAGCTTCAACTGCTTTATCCGTTGCAACAGTAGAAGAATAAGGGCTTTGCTTAGGAGCTGGTGCACTGTAACTCGCATGAAGAGGATTCGAACTTACCTGAGTTTCATGCTGACTCTGTTCATATTCTGCTTGCTGGCTGGTTGCCAGCTCATGGTATGCAGGGATAGCTTCATTTTTAGCAGCTGATTCAATGTGTGGTTCAGCCTGATAGCTACTTTGCTTCTGCACCCCTCCGGCATGTTCATAATCCATTGCTTCATGATTTCTGACTTCGACCTCGACTTCATACTCACCAATCTGCAAATAATCTCCATCCTGCAATAGGCGAGATTGGCCTTTTCCTACCGGTTCTACAGAACGATTGATAAACAAACCATTGGTTGAATAGTCGGTAACTGAATAACTGCCGGCTTCAAAACTAATAACGGCATGGGTACTCGATACAATCTTTTCTGGGTCAGGTAGCACCCAGTCTGAGTCTGCCGAGCGTCCAATAACACCACCCACTCGATCAAAGGTCTTGGTCGCGACCTGATCCGGAGATAAACGGTGAAAACTGGTAATTCGAAGTGTTAATTGCTTCATCTTCTATGACCTTTGTTCTTATCCCTTTTCGACTAAGTTTCAAAGACACCAAACCTTTTTGCGCCTTCGACTTGTTAGTCCAACAAATATAAACACCTGTTATAACGATTGGTTCTATATCTTTATGATTCTTCAATGATTGTCCTGGGCTTCAATATTGACGCCTGTTGTCGCATCATAGAAGTCGACAAATCACGTAGAAAATAAAAAATTAGCCGCAGATGATAGTTGATTTATTCAACAATTCAAACTCATTTTGGAATATTTGATAAATACTTCTCAGATATATTAAAGAATTGAATATTTATTGAGAATCGGTTAGATTAGCGCGCTTGATAAAGATTGGATCAGAGTTTTAATCAAATGGAACACTCACCGGAAGACAATAAAAACAAGCAGAATCAAGAAGATACAAAAGCATCTAAGTCCTTGGATACAGAGGATTCTCATGATGTAGGATCACAAGCCATTGATAACGACAAAACCATAGTTCAAGATTTTTCTGCTACCAATAAATCAAAAGCCACTACTGAACAGGTTAAATTAGGCGATTTGCTCAGTGAGCGTTACCGTTTGATCGAACTTATTGGCACCGGTGGTATGAGCCATGTCTACAAGGCGATTGACTCTTTTGCTGAAAAGGCTGGAGATACCGAGCCCTATGTTGCGGTTAAGATCTTAACTTCCGAATTTGCCAGCCATCCCGATGCGGTGACCATCATGCAGCGCGAGGCCAAAAAAACGCGCCTGCTCGCTCATCCAAACATTGTCCAGATCCATGACTTCGTTCTAGAAGGCAGATTGTGCTATATCGTGATGGAATATTTGCAAGGAGAAACTCTGGATCAAATCATCAAACGCAGCAAACCTAACGGACTGCCAAAAAATGGCGTGCTCAATATATTAAAACAGATGACTTCCGCCCTTGAGTTTGCCCATCAACAAGGGATTTTGCACAGTGATTTAAAGCCGAGCAATATCTTCATTACCCAGCAACAACGAGTTAAGATTTTTGATTTTGGGGTGTCCCGAGGCTTAAAACAGACAGTCGATGAATATGCAGTGCAACTCCATTCCGACCAGCCGGAATATGACGTCGGCGGCTATACGCCCGCCTATGCCAGTCTCAATATGCTCAACCAGCAACCACATGATGTTAAAGATGATATTTACGGATTAGCCTGTATCACTTACGAAATGTTTAGCAGTAAGCACCCGTATGCGCGTAAGCCAGCCAATAAAGCTTTTGCCGAAAAATTAAAACCACAAAAGATTCAGAAACTGTCCTTCATAAACTGGAAAGGGCTCGAAAAAGGGCTCCAACTTGAGCACGGACAACGCACTGAGTCAGTCAGCCAACTTCAGCAGGATCTGACTCGCAATATCCTTAAGCCTTTAGCCATTGCAGCCTCGGCTCTCGTCGCTTCTGCTTTAGCAATCAATGTATGGCTAAGCTCAAACCAAACGATTAATCAGGCTCAGTCTGAACTGTCACTTTATCAACAACAAGAAGCCCAATATCAACAGTTGCTATCACTTGCTCAGAACGATATGTCAGCATCCCTTGAACAACTTCAAGAGCTTCCGGATGTTTATCGAACGTCCATGCTTAACTTGCTGAATGATGATATTTACCAGCATTTCTATCAAGGTTCCGAACAGTTTCTAAAGCCGACAGACTCTGGCTATGCTGATTATCCCAAAGCTTTAGCAGTTATCGCTCAAGCAGAACGTTATTTAACCGATTCACACAAACTTAACAGCTTTAAACAACAGATTCTTGATTCGCAACAACAGCTGGTTTCAACTTTGGAGCAAAAGTTTAATCAGTTATTAGAACAGCAGGATTATACAAAGCGAGAGTCAGGTGATGATGTTTATTCTTTGCAGCAAACATTACTGACCATTGCTCCAGAACATACACCCAAAATTTCGGTTCAAGCAAAGGAGCTGTTTTTAACCGGCATCCAGCAAGCGTTAGCTGAGCATGATATTGCTGGACTTAATCGCTATCAAAAAGTAGGCGATGCAATTTTTGCCGCTAACAAAGACTATCAGTCACTAAAAAAACAGAGCGAAACATTCCTGTTAGCAGCTAAACAAATCGATGACTATCAAAAGCAGTTAACCGACAATCCAGATACACCATTTCCAAATAAGGCAGCCAGCGTTTTTTATCAGAAGCTGATTACTGACTTAAAAACCAAAATCAACGCTGCTTCCAATACTCGGGAATTAGAGCAGGTTGATGAGGAAGTTTTTGCGCTGGTTTCAACTCTTCCTAGCAACTTTAGGTTATCAATCGATTTACAAAATGATTTGGCGAACGCCTATCTCAAACGTGCGGACGAACTGAATGCAAGTCGCAGTTATCGGGCAGCGGCAAAAGCTCTAAGTCGTGGTCGAGAAATCTTGAATAAGATGAATCAGGGTAATGCAGAGCAAAGCTGACAAACAGGCTTAGCATTACCCAATATGATAGGTTCGCCTTTTCGACATCGAGAAGGCTTTCTTTTCATCGTAGTAGGCGGCTTCATTGATGAAGCTGATGGTGCAGTCTTCCCCTTCATAATGCTCATCCTTGCCATTAAACAGATGAAATATCGGCTCGCCTGACTTTAAGGTTTGGAAGTCTCTATCCTGAATATTTTTATGTACCATGCCACAGATATTGCCGAGCGGGTCAGTGGGTAAGTGCATCACACTGAAATATTCGTATATGTCTATGGACTCAGATGGTTGCGGTAGTTTGTGTTGATTATACAGCTCGATATATTCGGCAATGAGCTGAACCGTCTTTTCCGTTTTTTCAAAGACTTCATGTTTCAGCTGAGCTTGGGGCACGGGCCCAACCTCAACCAGCACATGCCGATCGGCAACCGTCATTAAAAAGTGGTGATCCTGTTGTTGTTCCAAGGTCACCGTCACTTCATCCATGCGTTGTTGGACATAATCGACCAGCATCAGATGAAAAGTATCAGTTTTAGTTAAAACCAGATTAACGCCCATCGGCGCTGTTGAAGTATGCAAATCGACAATCATGTCCACTCGCGAATCCCCCTTGGGGCCGAGCTGATCATTTATTTCTTTGGCACGCGCATTTTCATAACCTGACAATAATGGATCCTTTAAATCAAACAGTTTAAAACTTCGATTTAAGTCACGATCAAGATAGCGTCGATTCTTTTTAAAGGCTTCTGGGTTAGCTAACAGATACTCAACGTCAAAGGTTTTAGGCTGTAGTAAATGAGGATACTCATGATATTTTTCTAACAAATATATCCCTGTGTACTCATTGCCATGAGTTCCACCAATGATTGCTACTTTATTAACTATCTCCCTTTCCATGATCCTCTCCTCATATGTTTCTTGCGCCACTCCCAAGGTTCCATACGCTGATTTTCCGGCAGTGACCATAGCCCCTTTTCTTTCTCTTTAGCGCTATCTTCAAGTTGTTTCAGTTTTTTGCTTTTACTGTAGCGCCAGCGCCAGGCCATACCTTCGCGAATCATAATTTCATTGACGGATTTGCCATCCACTACTAAGTCCACCAACAAGCGACCATACTTATCCCGCTTATCGCCAACTAATTTAACCGGCTTATCCATAACCAATTCCTGCATATAAGCACGGGACTTTTCGGCATAAGGCTGATCCCTCTCCGGTGCATCAATATCTTTTAATCGAATGGTAAAACCATTACCTCGTTCGCAACAGATAATCATACTGTCGCCATCCTGCACGTATTTTACTCGATATTCCGCACTGACCGAATCGCACCCGGTCAGCAGAAATATCAACATCAAACACAATAACCGCTTTATCATTTCTGCCCCCGCCCTTCCTATCAATGCACTCAATTAACTCAATGGCTTGCCTAGCTTTGCTTTTGTTTTTGGTTTTGGCAAAGTCGCTATTGATGAAATCAACAAGCCTGTTACTAACGATATACCTATAATAATCATATTGAAAGCGGTATCCAAACCTCCAATAATGTCATGATCCAGCAGTGCGGTCAGACTTTTAAAGCCGACACTGCCCGGAACCAGAATAATGAAACCGGGCATTAAGCAAGTTGCCGTTGGTACCTGCTTGATACGATAAGCAAGGTTTGCAAACAATCCTACCGATAAGGCACCAATGAATGCACCGCTTGCGGGATTCATCAATTTCACTCCCCAACGCGACACAAAATAGGCAATACATACTGCGGCTATAATCCATGGAAAGCTTTTCCATCGCGTCTGGAACAAAACCACAAACGAAAAAGAGGTAGCAAAAATGGCAATCCATATAGTCCAGGTCGGCAGTAAAGTTAAAGGTGTGATAACGGTGGAAGGAAACAGAAAGTTACCCAGCTGAGTTCCAATTGCCACACCAAAGGTCATCTGGATGAAGATGACCGCAGAACCGAGCAGCCGTGCTGTCCCTGAAACCAGATTCTGAGTCGCTAATTCGGCCATGGCAATGGTTAGCATCATACCGGGCACTAGAATGATGATCCCGGCAACAATGGGAATATAAGTGGAACCAAGGCCTAACCATTTATTAAAACCCACCGATATTACAGACGCCATAAAAGCAGCTAATGCTGGCATTAAGTTAGCCACTGTTTCCGAGCGGGTTCCACCTATATTGACTAACAATCCCACAGATAAGCCAATTGCTGCACCCGTAATGACTTCCAGTAAGCCGCCATTAAAAATTCTGGCAATTGAGGCCGATACCAGCATAAAGCAGATAATGGTCCAGTAACGATTATGGACCGGTTTCGACTTGGTGATTTCATTGAGCTGGATAGCGCCTTCTTCAGTGGTCATATCATCATTAATAACGGCATAGGCGACATCCATGGTGCGACTCAATTTATCCACATCGACTTCACCAGAATTTGAGCGAATCACGTAGGTCTGCGGCTTATCCTCTTCCAGCATGAAGGTCATGGTAATGCTGGTCGGCACTGCAATACACTGCAAACCATAGCCAAGCTGCTCAGCCACATTAGTCAGCAGGCGCTCTAATTCATAGCTGGGCACGCCATAAGTATGCAACGCTTTAACCAGGCGTAACATAAAACCAACCGGTTCATGACGATTGGGGAAATGAGGTACCTTATCGAGCCTACGCTCGGAGATAGAGTCAGGAATTTGCTCGGTTGCCTTTTCACTCATATTTATTGCTCATTAATGCTAAGTTATCCCTCTAAATACAGCCTTGATATTAGGTCTGAGATCGGGTTCTTGGCTTCATGCTACCTGTTTTCGATCACTATTTGTAACATTAATCCGTGATTCTTGTATTGCCTATAAGTTATAAGGTCTTTAGTATATTAGCCCTCTGTAAGAGGAGTCGAAACACATGAGCAAATCCATTAAACACATACTACTGATAGTCGCTTTGCTAGGCATGGCGCTGGTAGGTGTTGCTCATGCTAAAGCTCCCGATCATGACGCCAGCGATTGTGCGATCTGTCTCTATCAACCGTTTAAAGATAGTCACAGCAGCTCTGTGCAACTCGTGGTGCCGTCTCCTTCCTTGATTGCGGAGCATACTCTAGCTTGGCCAACACCTGTAACTCACTCCTGTCCACGAACAGGCTACCGTGGCCGCGCCCCTCCAGTTTCTGCTTAATTTCTCAATTTTCTTTTAATTTATTTGCGTATTAACCGAATAGACGCTGGTCTGTTCGAATGAGGAATCATAAGCATGAAATATTCTGCTATAGCATTACTATTATCTGCGGCTTTAAGCCAACAGGCACAAGCTGCTGACAACTCAACATTATCTGGTGTTCTTCAGGATAGCGAAGGAAAGCCTCTGGCTAATGTTGAAGTTTTTATCTCTTCCCATAATCAATCGGCGACTACCGATGAAAATGGTCGCTTTGAATTTTCCGATCTGGAAACCGGCCGATATGTCCTCGACATCAAAGGCGGTAAACAGGGCCATATTAACAAAGCGGTCCAGCACACGGGTGAGAGCCTAACTGTTACCGTTGATTATTCCGACACTCAGACTCTGGTTATTACCGGTAATCCACTGGAACACACCATTCTTGAGATGGCAGCTCCGGCTGTGATTGTCAGCGGTGATGAGCTGACCCAAAAACGCGGCATAAACATTGGTGAAACGCTGGCGGAAGTGCCTGGCGTTAATCTTTCCAGCTTTGGTGCTGGCGCTGGTCGCCCAGTAATTCGTGGCCAACAAGGTAACCGAGTCACGGTTCTAAGCAACAACAGCACCACTCAGGATGCTTCCAATGCCAGTCCGGATCACTGGATTTCTGCCGAGCCGTTGCTCGCCAAGCGTGTAGAAATACTAAAAGGGCCAGCCACACTGCTGTATGGCGGTGGCGCAGTCGGCGGTGCGGTTAACGTTGTGGATAACCGCATCCCAACAGAACTACCGGACGGCATTGAAGGGGGCGTTGAAGTCCGAATGGGCGATTCCGCCACTGGTGAACGCAGTACCGTAGGGACTTTCTCAACCGCCAATGGTGGTCTTGCATTCAATATTGATGCCTTTAAATCGGAAACTGATGAGCTAGAAATTCCCGGTTTTGCTGAGTCTTATTATTTGCGTGAGCAGGAAGAAGCCGAAGGCGAAGCAGGACATGACGAAGAAGCGTCAGGTATCTTGGAAAATAGCGACACTGACAGCGAAGGCGGCAGCGTCGGTTTCTCCTACATTACTGATGCAGGCTACTGGGGCGTTTCATATTCTGACTACAAAAGAAACTATGGCTTACCAGGCCATGCTGAGCATCATGATGAAGAAGGTGAGCACGAAGAAGAGCATGGTGAAGAAGCTGTTCGTCTCGACCTGCATAAAAAACGCTGGGATATGAAGGGACGCTGGAACACTCCCTTTGATGGCTTCAAAAGTCTGAATCTTCATTTTGCCAGTACCGATTACCAACACCAGGAAATTGAAGGCGCCGAAATCGGCACCACCTTCTTAAACGATGCTCAGGAAACCAGGCTGGAACTGGTACATGATGCCTGGAGTGGCTGGCAGGGTGCTTTTGGTCTGCAATATTCTGACAGCGACTTTGTGACACTTGGCGACGAGGCTTATATCCCCGCTTCCAATACCGAAAAACTCGGTCTTTTCTGGCTGGAAGAATATGAAGTAGGCCAATGGCACACAGAACTTGGCGCTCGCTATGACAAGCAAACCATTACTACCGATCTGTTCGGTCAACGTGATGATAATGCTTTCAGTTTTGCCTTCGGCTCATTGTTGCATATTGATGAACATTGGACCTTGCCAATTAATATCACTCGCGCGCAACGTATAGCTGCTGTTGAAGAACTTTATTCTAATGCTGGTAATGATGAAGCCAATTATGTGCCTCATCTTGCGACTGCGACTATCGAAGTGGGTAATCCAAACCTAAGCAAAGAAACTGCTAATAATATTGATATTGGCGTTCGCTACAACTCTGATGTCGTTAGCGCTTCCGTAGCGATGTTCCACAACCGAATCAATGACTATATTTTCTTAGCCCATGAAGAGCATGAGCCAGCTCCTGGCGAAGTGCATGACCACGAAGAGTTCCCAGTGTTTAAGTATCAACAAGCAGACGCCACCTTTGAGGGTGCTGAAGCTGAGATCAACTGGACACTGGCTACTGACGGTTTAGCTGTTGTGCGTACAGGTTTATTCGGTGACTACACGGTAGCGAAATTGGATGATGGCTCTTACTTGCCACGTATTCCCGCCAAGCGTTTTGGTGGTTCGATAGGCCTTGATTACGACATGTTCACTAGTAATATTACAGCGATTAAAGTGTTCGATCAGGATCGTTTAGCAGAAGATGAACTACCAACCGATGGTTACACTCTGATTAATCTTGATTTAGGCTATAACGTCTTCTTTGATGATTCAGAACTGTTCCTGTTCCTACGCGGGCAGAACCTGGCTGATGCAGAAATCCGTGATCATGCTTCTTTCCTGAAAGACAGAGCGCCACGTGCTGGCCGCTCCTTGACCGCAGGATTCCGCTGGACCTTTTAACCCCTGAAATAAGCGAGTGATAGCTGATGCTATTGCTCGCTTTTCTGCTTCACCTGCCTTAAAACAGCACCTTCTCTTCACCACTTCTTCACCATTATCATTGCTGGCGATTCTGCCAAACTTTTCATATACTCACTCAACTGGTTATATTTTAACCATAACAATAATGGAGGGAGTCATGACTATTCGTCACTTTAAGTGTCTGTTCGTTTTGCTGTTAGCACTCATGTGTTTGATTTACGCATTCCAGAATATCGCCAATCTTGATGCCTGTTATCAAGCTATCGCCTATGTCTTATCGATGCAGGAACATACCGTCTACCCAGATTCGTTTATGCCGACTATCGAAGCCAGCTTTCTGGTGTGGTGTGTGGTGATATTAATTATTGCTACAGAAATATTAGCGGGACTGGTCTTACTTAAAGGCGCCTGGGATCTGTGGTCATCTCGACTAGCAGATGCCATGACATTTAACCACGCAAAAAAGTATGCACTAATCGGAGCCAGCATTGGCATTCTGGTCTGGTTTGGTTATTTTGCCGTCTTTGGTGGAGCCTTGATGCAAATGTGGCAGACACAGGCTGGTAGCATGTCGTTAACCGGTGCTTTCCAATACTTTAGTAGTTGCGTTTTTATTTGGTTAATTGTAAATAGTAAAGATACTTAAACATGAGCCTCATTTGAGGCTCTTTTTTTACCTGCTTTAGTTAGTTTTCTATTCATAAAAGACAAGGAACCATAATAATGCCCAAGGATACGATGAAACTACCGATTACCATAGTGCCTGCCAAGGGCGGCTATTGTGCGCCCATTCAGATTGGCTGCAACCAGGAAGTTGCCCATTTGCTGTTGGATACCGGTAGTAGCACCATTGCCGTCGAAACCAAAGCCTATGATCATGCGAGTGACTTTTACCTGAAGCCAACGCCACTGGCACAAGCCATCACTTATGGCGCGGGTGGCTGGGCCGGGCCCATAGTCGAAACACACTTGTCGTTGGAGCACGGCAGTCAGCGCATGTTGCTAAAAGACGCTCACATCGCTGTCATAAAAACCGAGCAGCAGGATAACTTCTACGGAGCCGATGGCATCTTGGGTCTTGGCTACCGAGAACTGAATCGTGCTCATGACCTTACGGAATATTTCTTTGAGCGAAATCAAGATCCAGCCCACACCTATCCTTGGCCATTTGAGGTTGAATCGAGCAAAAGTGGCATTCGACAATTTCGCAAACAGTTAAAGCAATATCCAGGACTGTACCCCAAAGCCTTTTTTACTCAACTCGAAGAAGAGAAAATCAGTAAAAACAAATTTGCACTTTATACCAAGCGCTCAATTGTGCATGTTGCCGACCCTACCTATACCGATGAACACTTGCATGCCGACCCATTAAATCAGGGGCTGTTAATTCTTGGAGCAGGTGAAGTCCATCGCGAACTTTACCACGGCAATCTGGAAACAATAGACGTTGTGCATGACAGCTACTACAACACCAAACTCATTTCGATGCAGGTGGGCAATGGGCGTGAAATTGCTGCGCCACCCATTCAAACGAATTACCGCAGTAAAGGTCGCTCCAATAGCATCATTGACTGCGGCTCCAGCTTTCTGGTCTTGCAACGTTATTTATATCAAGAATTAATGGATGAGTTGATTGATCTAAATGTTGATTTCATTCGTCATATCGAACGCTTCCAGAACGCCAATCAGGCTGGAAAAGGCTACTTCCCTACCGATTTGGATCTAAACCAATGGCCTGAGGTTCACTTTTATTTCCTTAGTCCTTATGGTGAAAAAATTCGCATGAGCTGTACCCCTGACAACTATTGGCAAATCAATGCGCTGGAACATGGTCGCGCCTATTTCATGGTTATGGATCAGCTGAAAAACTGGCCTGATATGTCGATTATGGGATTGCCACTGATGAGTGATTATTACTGCGTTTTTGATCGTGAATACGATGCCAACGGTGTGATTAAAGTTGCCAAGGTGAAACTCTAATCAGCTTGGCAACCTCTATTGTTGACCCTAATCTAGAAAGGAAAAAAGAGCGGAATGACCGCGGTCGCTAACAGTGCAAAAATAATATTCAACGGAATACCGATCTTTAGGAAGTCTTTAAATTTATAACCGCCAGCGCCGTAAACGAAGGTATTGGTTTGATAGCCAATCGGCGTTGCAAAGCTAGCGCTCGCAGCAAACATCACAGCCATAATAAAAGGTCTCGGGTCGAGCCCCAATTGCTCAGCCAGCGCGATAACCAGCGGGCCAATCAAAACCGCTACCGCGTTATTACTGATCATTTCCGTCAATAGTGATGTCAAAACATATACCGTAAATAATAACCCCACTGGGCCGATACCATCGGTAATACCAACCACTCCATTAACCAGCAACTCAGCAGCACCCGTTTTTTCCATACCCAGACTGAGGCCTAGCATCCCAAAAATCAAAAACAGAATACGCCAGTCAATCGCATCAAAAGCTTCATCAGGATCAACGCAACGCGTCACCATGACAATAGTCGCACCAATAATGGCCAATCCAGCAATAGGTAGTACTTTCATTGCTGCAAGCACCATGATGCCAATAATAGTAATGAAAGCGATAGGAGCCTTGCTGCGTCGGATAGGCCTGTCTTGCGGCTCGGTTAAGTTGATAATGTTTCCATCTTCCAGCAAACGCTTGATCCCTTCTGCTGGTCCCTCAAGTAAAAGGGTATCACCAAACTTTAATTTGATACTTTCAAAATCCTCATTCAAATTCTCGTCATTTCGGTGAATAGCGATCACATAGACCCCGTATTTTCGCGCCAGGCCTAAATCAACCAATCGGCGTCCGAGTAATCGAGACTTTTCGTTGATACTGGCTTCCATCAGCAAAGACTCGCTGGCAGTCACTGGTTCAAATCCCTGCGGCAATGATGAACTAAACTCAACCTGACCATCTTCTTTCAAACTTAACAGCTCGCTGGCATCAGTTTTCAAAATGAAACGATCACCACCCTTAATTTTCAGGTCATTCATTCTTCGCCTGACCGATATATTTCGCCGAACCATGTCGATAACTCTGGCCCCTTGAACGGGCAAGGAGAAGTCTTTTACAGGCTTACCAATATGGTCCGAGTCTGCCGGAATCAGAATTTCAGCAATAAACTTTCGCTCTGGCTGACTGCCAACGATATTAGCAAGAGAGTATCGGTCGGGTAATAGAAAACGGCTTACCAGCATCATATAGGTGAAGCCCACCGCCACAAAAAATAGAGCCGGCAGAGTCATTTCGAACATACCAATTTCTGGCTGGCCATGTTCGGTTGCCACAGTACTCATCAAGATATTAGTAGAGGTTCCGACTAACGTTAATGTCCCCCCGAAGATTGAAGCAAAAGATAAGGGGATCAATAACTTGGAAGGTGCCATATTAATACTGGCCGCCAATGAAATGACCACCGGCGTCAGCATGATGACAATCGGCGTATTATTCATGAAAGCTGACGAAATCATGCTGAAAAACATGATGACCAATATTGAACGAAGATAGGAGCCTTTTGCACTACGTTTGAGGATATTGCTGATGATCTGCAAGACCCCGGTGCGCTCTAACGAAGCACTGATAATAAACATCATGGCAATAGTCATCGGCGCACTACTGCTAAATACTGATAAAAACTCCCCAGTATCCAGAATACCCACCACCATCAAGATGGCTGATGATGCCAAGGCTATAACTTCGGGCGGGTATTTCTCCCAGATAAAAGCGATAAACACCGCCAGAACTAGCGCAAAAATGAACATGACTTCAAAGGTCATACAAACTCCGTTTGTACCATTAATGAATGAGCAGCCTATTCAATTTATCATAATTCGCTGCGTCACCAATATGATTCTCTTCTACGGCTTAGCACAAAAAGTTATTGGTTTTACACACTTTTTCTACTCACTTTTCTTTCAGTTCATTTTCCACCAGCTTTGCTGCTGCCTTTCTGTCCAGTCTTTTTCGGTTCTGCTGTCGCACAACGCCGATGGTATACACGATTAAGCCTGCCCAGATCAGAGCAAAGGTGATCAATAAGTCTGTATTGAAATGTTCTTTGAATACAAACACCGCCAACAAGAAAGTTAATGATGGAGCAAGGTATTGCATAAAACCAATGGTGTTCAGCGGTAGCAGTCTGGCGCCAGCGGAAAACAAAGCTAATGGTACGGTAGTAATAATACCGCCAGCCAGCAACAGCCAGTCAATGGAAACTGAAGTGTGTAGGAAAGCACCGGTTTCGGTGTACCACAAGTAAAGGATGTAACCAGCGGTAATCGGCAACACGATCAAGGTTTCAACCAACAAACCCTGCAATGGCCCGATATTGACCTGCTTACGTAACAAACCATATAAACCAAACGAAAAAGCCAGCCATAAGGAGACCCAAGGCAGGCTTCCTAACGATATAATTCGGTAAACTACGCCTAACGTCGCTAAAATCAAGGCAATCTTGCTCCAAGTTGTCAGCTTCTCCTTCAAAAAGGCAATGCCCAACGCAACGCTAAATAATGGATTAATAAAGTAGCCAAGACTGGTTTCCAGCACCCGCTCATTGGTCACCGCCCAGGTAAAGGCAAGCCAGTTGCCAGAAATTAAGATAGAAGTGATGATAAGAATGGAGATGGTCTTCTTATCTTGCAGGATATTTTTGGGAAAAGGACGCTTAATCGCCCACATGATCAGCAATACCACCGGAACTGACCAGGCAACTCGGTGCGCCAGAATCTCAAGTGCGGAAACACCTTCAAGAGCCTTAAAATAGATTGGCGCAAGCCCCCAGATAACAAATGCCAAAATGCCGTAAATGTATCCCGCGCGATTAATATTTTGCATGCTTACACTCTATTGTCTTTTTAATATTAAGGGGGTTAGCCGACCATATAAGTGCCAGTCGCCACCGCAATTAAAGAACCTTCATTATTTTCCAGCTCCATACGCACCACCGCCACCTTGCGGCCAGCTCTTAGAAGTTGCGCCTTTGCAAAAAACTGCTCGCCCCGGCCGGGACGTAGATAATCCACACGAATGTCTATAGTGCTTAATTTTGCCAGCTTAGTTTTTAACTGTGGTAAGTGGGTTGCTGGGTTGTCATTCAATATGCCCACCGCAGCCATAGTGCCGCCGACCATATCCAACGCCGAAGAAATAACTCCACCATGGAGAATACCATGAAAGTAATTACCTACTAACTCGGGTTTCATATCAAACTTGATAACACATTCCTCGTCACCGACGCTCTCATATTCGAGGCCGATATGGCGATTGAAGGGTATTTTATTGACCAAAGCCTCGCCAAGCATCTCCAGCGCTGTTCGTTTCAAGAATCCCATGCATCCCCCATCTCAGAGCTTTTGCGCTAGTTTGCCTGATTTACCCCTAAAAACCTATGCTCGTTTGCCGATAATTCCGCCTATTTTTTGCGCTGATAGCATTCTGACTATTTGATCGTCGGTCAATAACCGTTATAATCTGCGCCACGTAAAGCCCTCGACTCATGCCGAGCTGGGCGAACAGGCATATATTAGAGAGAGATGTCATGACCAATTTCAAAAACGTATTAGTTTTTATCGCCAGCTTCAGCATTGCCGGTTTTGCTGGTATCGCTACGGCAAAACACATGAGTGATCACAATGTCGAAGAACGCTTGAAGCCTGTTCACAGCGTTTATGTTGAAGGTGATGAAGTGCCACAAGTAGCTAATGCAGCTCCAGCAGCCGCAGGTGGTGGTTCTTCAGCTGCACGTTCTGGCGAGCAAATCTACAACACTAACTGCATGGCCTGCCACACCACTGGCGCAGCGGGCGCACCTAAAATTGGTGATGCTGCTGACTGGAATGCTCGCATGGAAAAAGGCATTGATACGGTTTACTCACACGCTATCGACGGCTTCAACGCCATGCCTCCTAAAGGTACTTGTGCAACCTGTTCAGATGATGAAATCAAAGCAACGGTTGATTACATCTTAGAAAACAGCAACTAAGATTTGTCGTGAAAGCCGATCCAAGTGATCGGCTTTTTTGTGCCTGTCGTTTATAGCCCTGATTAAGAGCACCCAATAGCCCGCCCATGAAAAGCCTACTTTTATTGACCATCATCCTGTTCGCCAGCTTACTATCTGGCTGCACCTCGGAACCGCAAGAGCGCACCGGCGAAAGCATTTACTACCAATCCTGTTTCAGCTGCCATGAACGCGGCCACGGCGGCGCACCCATGCGCGGCGATATGGAACAATGGCAACCGCGACTCGACAAAGGACAGGAAGCCATGATGACTAGCATGGTTGAAGGCTACAAAGGAATGCCACCCAAAGGCGCCTGCTTCGATTGTAGCGAAGCCGACCTGCAAATGGCCTTCGACTTTATGTTATTGCCAAAGGAATAGCGTTACCATGTGGACATGGTAAATTCTAAACCTCCTGAAATGCCCTTAACCGACCAACAACTCGAACAGATCAAACAAACGGCGGTTAAGCTGGCCAAACAGCATGGCTTTCAGGATCTGCGCGTCTCCGATACCAACACCAGCGGTTATTTCGAGCGCTTCAAGCAATGGGTTGATGATGGCTATCATGGCTGCATGTCGTTTCTTGAGCGTAATCAGGAATTGCGCCAAAATCCTGCCGAGCTGCACCCCAATAGCTGTCGTGTTCTCTCTCTGCGCTTTGACTACCTCAATGACAACGCCAGCTTCACGACACCACTCAAAGATAAATCGATTGCCAATATTTCACGTTATGCACTGGGCCGCGATTATCACAAATTGATGCGTAAACGCCTGCAGCAAGTGATCGAAGAATTAAAGTCGACATTAAATGATGAGCTGGATATTGATTATCGGGTATTCGTCGATAGCGCCCCAGTTCTTGAAACCGCCTTCGCCGAAAAGTCTGGGCTGGGCTGGAAAGGCAAACACACGCTGATTATCAATAAAGATGCAGGCTCCTGGTTTTTCCTCGGTGAAATCTTCATCAACCTGCCGCTACCAGTGGATGAGCCCGGCGAAGATATGTGTGGTGGCTGCACTTCCTGCATCACACTCTGCCCAACCAATGCCATTCTGGATGACCGTAAGATTGATGCGCGGCGCTGCATTTCTTATCTGACTATTGAGAATCAGGGAGCTATCCCCGAAGAACTTCGGCCTTTAATGGGTAATAGAATCTATGGCTGCGACGACTGCCAGCTGGCCTGCCCCTGGAATCGCTATTCGAAACAGACACAGATAGATGACTTTTCGCCACGCCATAACCTGCATACTATTTCACTCGAAACCTTATGGGGCTGGGATGAACAAGAATTTCTTGATAATTTTCAGGGGAGTCCAATACGCCGCATCGGCTACCAGAACTGGTTGCGCAACCTTGCCGTCGCTATTGGCAACTCCAAGCAGCCTGCGATGATTGAGCCGCTTAAAGCCAAATACGAAGACGCCAATGAAATGGTACAAGAACATATCGACTGGGCCATCGACCAACTCAGCAACCCTTACAAAACCGACACCAGCACAATCGATAAAAAAACGCAGAAACTGATTCACTGCGTGACAGTAATGCTACCGAGAGACGCTTAAGACTCTACTTTTTTAGAAGCTCTCTTCACGTTATAAATTCGATAGCCAACCCCTAAAACCAGGACAATCGCACTGGGAATGATCAGTGCATTAAAAACCAGGTGGTCGAATAACACAGCACCAATGACGCCACCAACAACAAATCCTGTAATGATAATCAGAAATAAAATGGCTTTTCGCTTATCAAATGACTCACCTCGAAGCTTTGCTCCAAACATGATCCCCAAATCGGTAAAAATCCCTGTTACATGAGTGGTTCGTACAATGGCTCCGCTGTAGGTTGTGGCCAATGCATTTTGTAACCCACAGGCCGCTGACGCCAAATAATGACCAGCAATTGCGCCATCATTGAGTAGTACCAACGCACTAAGTAACAAGATGCACTCGAGATATAACGCCGTATCGTAATGTCGACCAAGCCGTAAGGTACTACCATGCAAGATGAACCCGGAAAGTCCCGCTCCCAGGAAAAAACTGACCAGAACTGCGACAAGATGCAGCACATTCTGTGCAGAAGAGCTGATTAACTCAGTGCCAAGCAGGGTTGCTGTACCCGATAAATGCGACACTGACTGATGCTCAAAACCTAATAACCCCACCGCATTAACATAACCGGCGACAAAGGCCAAAATAAACGCGCCAAACTCAACCCAACGAGGAAGTTTAGAAATCACGACAACACCATTAAAATTTTGAGAACAGCAAGAAGAGTCTAAGAATGTACGACTTGGTTCAGCTTTTTACAAGTGATTGCCCAAAACTTCGAACTTCTTCTACCCATTTTCTCTTTTTTATCGGGTAAACTTATCTATCTTTAATACTGCAGAGGATTGCAAACTTCATGAAAATAACAATATCAACCACAGTAAATGCTGATCTCAATACCGTATGGAACTGTTGGAACAATCCAAACGACATCAAACAATGGAACACCGCTTCCGAAGACTGGCACACCACACAAAGCATGGTTGATCTACGCGAGGGCGGGAAATTCACATCACGGATGGAAGCCAAAGACGGCAGTATGGGTTTTGATTTTGCAGGAACTTACACCAAAGTCGACAAACCCAATCACATTGAATATGTCATGGATGATGATCGCCAGGTAACAATTGATTTCAAACAAACAGAGAGTAGAATAACCGTCACAGAAACCTTTGATGCAGAGGAGCAACATGACTCCGAATTCCAGAAGCAGGGCTGGCAAAGCATTCTAGATAACTTTGCGCGGCATGTTGAAAACAAGTAGCGTTCAAAGAGGACTCCAATAATTGAAAAAGCCCAGTAAATCTACCGGGCTTTTTAATCTTGCCGAAAGTCACTACTTTGGCTCTCCAACCTTAATGACAATATCTTTTTCTTCACCTTCCTTAGTTTTCACTTTCAACCTTAACTCCTCACCGGGCGCTCTTTCCATTAACTCCTGAGCATCATCAGTATCACAACCCGGAATTTCACAATCCTCAATAGCTAATACCTCATCTCCTGCCATAAGCCCAGCTTTCTCAGCTGGCGAATCCGCGTAGACTTCTTTTACTTTAAAGGAAGCAATCTCAGGATTAAAAAAACCATCTACAGCGACATCCCCAGAAAAACCTATCGAACCTTTTTCTCCAGCATATCCCGTACAGGCAAAGCATAATATGAGGGCTGCTATTATTGTCTTCATCTTGTTATTTCCTTCTTTATTTATTAGTTAATTGATTACCCGAATACTATCGACTCTTAAAGCCTTAAAAAATTCCATCGTAAATACAACGATTTACTCAATCACAAACCAGCTTATTCCCCAAACAATATCCAACGCCTGGCTGCTTCAAACTCATCAAACGTAAAGTGTCTTATCTGTGCACTGATAAAGTGATTGCCAATTGCTTGGGCAAAAGAACCGACAGGCGAGTCAGTGACAAACGCAATTCGTTTAACACTTTTATGATGTTCCCGAACAAAACGAAGATGCGATACCAAAGCAGCAAAAGAATTCCAGCCAGGAAATGACCGGGTTCTGATGATAATACCTGCCAATGAACCTGCTTTTTCAATTACCGGATCAATCAACTGCGCAGCGAGTCGAAAGTCATTATCAGTCAAAGCACCGTCCGGCTCTAAAATGACCAACCCACGATCCGCATCAACTTTAACATTCAACATATCCGTATCTCCTTTGTTTCGCTTAGCCTTATACTAGCCCTTATATTAATCCGAATTAGTGACCAAGTGAATAATATTGGACGGACTTGAAATCCAGAAGCCCTTAAAGCCCTCAGGCAAAGGCTCGATCTCATCGCAACGCACCACCTCGCTTTGCTGAAAGTACTCAGTCGCCGCATCAAGATCATCAGTCACAACCTCTAACCAGATTTCCCCCTGACTCACCGTCTCCACCCTATCAATCCACAACACCTTATCGCCAAACTTAAAACGAATCGTATCCGTCGTCTCATCATTATCAAGCGGTATCAGCTCAAAACCCAACACATCACGATAAAACGCCACAGTCTTATCATACTCATGCGCCGGCACCTTCATCGCCATATTACGCCCTGGCTCAAATTTTGGTTTCATACGTCCTCCATGAAAAAGTCAGTGAACGCTTAGTTATACAAAATATCATTATCAAACAAAAGCGGCGTAATAATCACCCAACCAGTACCGGTTTTATCTGTG
This sequence comes from Kangiella koreensis DSM 16069, assembly GCF_000024085.1. NCBI lineage: Bacteria > Pseudomonadati > Pseudomonadota > Gammaproteobacteria > Kangiellales > Kangiellaceae > Kangiella > Kangiella koreensis. The sequence goes on from NC_013166.1 coordinate 2,727,365, forward strand.
ATATAGCCGATATGGCGGTATTGAGGCACCCAAGGGCATTCCCTGCGGTCATCCCTTGATCCTCGAAATACGACCAAAGGAAGTGCCCGTGGTAACCCTAAAATCGACACTTGTATCAACAGAGCAATGATAATAAAGTCTTACGAATCTATTCGTATAAAAAATATTACATTTTCAACGGAGTATCGAGTGAACTTCGATTACATATATAAGTTTCATAAAGTTACTGATCATTCCAAAAAGGCGTTACTCAATAGAAAAATATGGCTTTCAACACAAGAATCATTGAATGATCCATTTGAAGGTGTAACGAAAACAATCTACCCAACTGATCGAACAGATCTCATCACAAAGTGTGTAAATTACATGACAGAAATGTTATGTGATGAAGAAAACCTAGAAAAAAGCCATGCTCAAAATATTGTTCTTCAGAGATACCTTGAAAATCCAGACGGATTCCTTGAAATAGTTCTTGAGCAAGCCAAAAAAGAACACAACTCAGCAATAGAACACACTAGAAATTTAGGCATATATTCAACGTCTGCTGATATACCAAACGATGAACGCTCTCATATCGCCAATATGATCATGTGGTCTCTGTATGCTGATGGTTTCAAAGGGTTTTGTATAAAATACAATGCAAAGGAGCTTTATAGATCACTCAGAGAATTAAATTCAGAAGATAAGTTCTCATATACAAAAGTCAATTATGTAACACAGCCTTATGAGGTAGATCTATTTTCGCTGGTACATAAAGACAATATTGCGTATCTGAAAGCATTACAATTCAAGCATGAGCAATGGGAGCATGAGTGCGAATGCAGAATATTAAGCACATCTGCAGGTTTAAAAGAAATATCCCAAAACTCTATTGAAGCCATATATTTTGGAGATAAAATCTCTGAACAAAATGAAATTGGTCTCATTGAAATAATGCAGCAATCGTTCCCAAACACTCCAATTTTTCGTGTAAAGCTTGATAGCCAAAGCTATGGGATTAGAGTCGGGGAGAAAATATAACAAGTAAATACAGGTGACGCCTACGTCGCACCTAGTTTTGGCGTTTGGGACACTCACAAACCTTAACCCATCTTTTTGGCCCACAATACTAACACCAATCAATAAAATTTAACTGAGGACACAATGAGTAAAAAATTAAGCGAAGAATTAAAAGATGTTGAAGATTTTGATCTGGATAAACCCTCTTTCGAAGAGCTCTGTAAGAAGAATCATCCCAAGCAATGGAAAGTTGCAACGCTTCTGATGTGGTTAATTTTTATTGGTTTTGTTTCGGTTTCAGTCTTTAACTATTACACTAATGCGAATCAAGCGCGTTCTATTCTGGCCAATAATCAAGAAGTTGCTGCTGAGGTTGTTGATTCAATTCAAATTCTCGAAGATGGCAAATATACCGATTATTCTGTCGATTTAGCATTAATGGTCGACGGCTCTACGCAACAGCTTAACCTTGAGATACCGGAAGACATTTTTGAAGAAAACTATCAGGACGCCACCGAGTTAAAGATCATCTATGTTGGCCCGCAAGAGTATAATCTAAAGAGCTATTACGAACGCAAATCCAATATGTTCTCTAACTGGTTCGGTATTCTGGCCGGTTATCTTATCGTGTTTGTTTTACTCTTCATTGCTCGCCATTATCTTCTTAAGCTGCTGTGTGGTGAGCAAGAGTAACCTATGGGCCACCCCGCGCAACCTACTCCAGCACATGGCTTCAGCATGTATCAACTGATTCTTGTATTATTAGCTGTGGTCATTGGCTGGAAGTTGCTTAACTATTCGGGCGTGGTTTCATACGGCCCCGGAGTCATGGCGCCCGATGAACCTATTCAGGAAGCAATCGACCCAGCAGTTAATTTCGAGTTCGAAAACTTTACCATCACTAAAGTTGCGAGCTTTAGCCTAACCGCAAAAGTCCTGTCGAGAGAAGACTACCACTTTGATCGTGGCGCCGATCTTTCACCTGTGGATTTAGCTTTGGGCTGGGGCAAGATGTCTGATGAAAGCATTCTCGAACAAATCAATATTTCACAATCTGGTAGATTTTATCGTTGGCGTGTCGAATCCTTCCCGATACCCCGACGCGAAATAGAAACCCAAAGTGCCAATATGCATCTTATTCCTGCTAATGACTATGTTGCCTATGCCATTGATAATGTTCGTAAAGGGGATATTATCGAATTATCTGGCAGCTTGGTAAATGCGAGATCAAAGGAAGACGGTTGGTACTGGCCCACCTCACAAACACGTAACGATACCGGCAATGGAGCTTGCGAATTAATTTGGGTTGAGAGTTTTCGTGTGGTGACTTATTAGTCGCTTACTTTTTACAAGGTATTTCGAAATCCACATGGTAATGTTCATCGTGACGTACCCATGATCTTCTATTCGATAGCTTTATATTCTTTTTGATGTAATCGCCAAACTGGGTTTCAAATAAACCTGCTTGTAGTTCAGGGTCAAATATTACGCGCCATAATTTATGACCTCTTGCTTTTGCTGCTTCATCCAGGGCAACAATGTGAGCGGCAAGTGCTTCGTAATCAATTTTTAGATTATTATATTTACCATTTTTATCAAACTCTATGTCGTAACCAAACCGGTTGGCTGGGTTTGTGTGTAAATGCACAGATTCACCTTCAGCATTGATAACTGGCGTCATAAAATCGACCGACAATCCATTTCTGTGGGTTTTGTGTGGCTTAAATTCACCGCCTTTTTCCCAGCCAGTCTCAGCGTATTTATAGACTTTCGCAGGCCGCTCTAATTCTAAATATTTGTAAGCGTCAATAACAATATCTTTTACTTCAGAATGAACATAGGTTCGCCCAACCAGGTGCGCGATGTCGCTATAGCCAACAAAGTTAGATCCACTTTTAGGTAATTGTACCCCTCCCTCAAGACGACCTGCAGAAGTTGTGCCATAACACGTGCTTTCTTTGGCGTATGAAACTTTAGGTACTGTAGCGACTAAAATAATTAGCAATATAGGAAGTATTGTTTTGTTCATTATGATTATTTAGTTTATGAGATGTCTTGTAATATACATCATCTTGTTGCGACATTCTCGCCGAGCGCTTTATCACTTCTTGGTTTAATGCACTTATTATTAATTGTGAATTCTGGATGATTTTTAGTTTAAGGAATATATTAATGGCTGATCTTATTCTCACCACTTTTGACTGGGTCCCTGATATGCCAAGAGGTTATATACGTGATCTTCGTGTGCGTTGGGCGTTGGAAGAAGCGGGTTTGTCTTATAAGGTTAACAGCGTGCCTTTTCGGGATAGGGGTGATGAACATTTTTCGAGTCAACCTTTTGGGCAGGTTCCCTAGCTAACTGATAGCGATATTACCTTATTCGAAAGTGGCGCGATTCTGTTGCACCTGGCGGAGCAGAGTTACAATCTGATGCCTTCTGATTCTCAAAGTCGTAGCCAAGTTATCCAGTGGATATTTGCAGCGCTGAACTCGGTTGAAATGGCGAGCTTGCCGTGGTCCTTATACAAATTTTCTGGTGATACCACCGAAACGCCTGGCCGCAAACATTTGGAAAACTTTCTGAGTGCTCGACTCAAGCACATGGAAGCTATTTTATCTCAATGCGATTGGCTTGCTGGTGATTTCTCAGTTGCGGATATTCTAATGGCAGACGTGTTACGTCTGGTGGATCGATTTGATGGACTTGCAGAGTTTCCTTCCTGTCGAGATTATGTGGCGCGCGCAACATCACGCCCTACCTTTAAAAAGGCTTATGATGATCAGATGGCGCATTTTGCAGCAGCGGATTGATTCAAAGATATCCCTAATATTTACTCATCATAAAGGAAATATATGAAACTTCTTATTGGATTTCTATTAATACTCTCTGTTGGTTTAGCATCCGCTGAAAACTTTGATATTAGAGGTACGCATCAGCAATCGGTGCAGCTTGGCGGTGCAAATAGTATCTACATTGAGTGCTACTGCCCCAATAGAAATGTCGTTATATCCAACAGTAAAAAAGATATTCAGTTAATCATTGAAGCCAAGTACAGCAGTATCGGGTACCACGGAAAACAAACTATCCCAACCAGTATTGAACCTGAACAAATGCAGTTTCAAGTCAATCGCTCAGACAAAACCTTAAAACTCATCAGTCTAGAGTGGGCTTTTATGCATCATTTGTTTGAAGTTGAACGATTGCAGGCCATTGCTCCGGAGGGTATCGACGTTAATTTTATTGACTTAAGTTACGACGACTTAGAAGATAGAAAACGAAAGCTCCTAGAATCACAATGATTAGTAAATAATATTTATAAGCTTTTACCATAGGATGGGTTAGCATTTATGCGTAACCCATCCTATAAGAGCAGACTTATCTACCCCTCATTTAACCTTTCCTTACAATTCAACGGCTCAATACTTTGCTGATTGGTATCGGGTCACTATATTATTAGTAACTACGGTGGAATATTTCAAACAAGGATATTATCTTGAGCTACTCATTTTGGATTAAACGATTCTTTGCGGTTCTGATCGGCGTGTTTGTTGTTGTTGCTGTGGCTCAGTATCTTAAGAACGATGACGTTGCTTACGCTTTAACACAGGGTGCTATCTGGGCTCCGATTACCGCTATTATTTTTACCGCCAGTCGATTCTTTCAGGCGAGACGAGGGCAACATTGCGCTCTTTGTAAAGATACCCCTGAAATGCGCGATGAAAGTAAACCTTAATGCAATTTTAGTTATAGGATGGGTTTAGCCATCCTATAAAAGCTCCTCATTTAACCTTTTCTTACAATTTACTGCCCTGATCTTTTGCCTATTCGCTTTTGCCCCTCTATATTGCTAGGTTGAGTCATTTTCATTAATTAACTAAAGAGTCTGGCAATGAAGAAATTATCTATCTTATCCAGCCTGTTGGTGCTGTCTTTGGGGACTGTGGCGAATTCAGCTACGGCGGCAGACGAGGACAAGGCTAAGTGGGATGTGAACAACCCTCCCGGCACTCCAATTTTTGCGGATATTCAGGTCAATGAAGGCACCTGGATGAATCTTGATGTTAGCCCGGATGGCAAAACCATCGCTTTTGATATGTTGGGTGACATCTACACCATGCCAATGTCCGGCGGTAAGGCGACTAACATCACTAATAGCATGGCGTGGGATATGCAGCCACGTTTCTCGCCAAATGGTCAGCAATTAGCGTTTACCACGGATCAAGGTGGCGGCGACAATATCTGGGTCATGGATTCCGATGGTTCGGATCAGTATCAGGTCACTAAAGAAAGTTTCCGTTTATTGAACAACCCTGTGTGGAGCCCCGATGGCAACTATATCGCGGCGCGTAAGCACTTTACCGGCACTCGTTCTTTAGGTGCAGGCGAAATCTGGTTGTATCACAAATCAGGCGGTAGCGGCGTTCAATTGAACAAGCGTCCGAATGAGCAGAAAGACCTCGGCGAGCCAGCCTTTACGCCAGACGGCAAGTACGTTTTATTCTCGCGTGATTCCACACCGGGCTCTTATTTCGAGTACAGCAAAGACTCGAATGAACAGATTTATGAAGTGTTTGCGATTAACCGCGAAACTGGTGACATTGAAACCTGGATTGATGGCCCGGGTGGTGCGGTACGCCCAACCCCTTCGCCAGACGGTAAGTTCATTGCTTTCGTGCGTCGCATTCGTGCACAAAGTGCATTGTTCCTGAAAGACCGTGAAACCGGTGCTGAATTCCCAATTTACGAGGGTTTAGAGCGCGATATGCAGGAAACCTGGGCAATCCACGGCGTTTATCCGAACTTTGCCTGGACTCCGGATAGCGATGAAATCGTGTTCTGGGCGCAGGGTAAGTTACACAAAATTGATGTTGCTTCCAAAGAAGTGACCAATATTCCTTTTGAGGTTAAAGACCGCCGCGAAATGCGTCAGGCCGTGACTCAGAAGAATGCCGCTTATGAAGCTAAGTTCAATGCAAAAATGTTACGTTGGTTGCAGGTCTCTCCTGATGGCGATCAGGCGATTTTCCAGGCTTTGGGTAAAATCTACAGCATGAGCCTGCCGAACGGTAAGCCTAAGCGTTTAACCCGTCAGGACGAGCATTTTGAATTCTACCCGCGCTTCTCAGCTGATGGCAGCAAGATTGTTTACACCACCTGGGATGACAAGACCCTCGGCACAATCCGTATCGTCTCTTCGCGTGGCGGTAGCGGCAAAGTCGTTTCTGAGCAGCCCGGTCATTACACCAACCCTAGCTTGAGCCCGGACGGTGAAACGGTTGTAGCTCAAGCCATTTCTGGCGGCTATTTGACCAGCCCATTGTATTCTCAAGATACGGGTATCATTGCCATTAATCTTGATGATGATAAGCAATATGTTTTATCGAAACGTGGCAGTAATCCATTCTTTGCGGGTAGTTCCAGTCGCGTATTCTTCTCGCAAACTACCCCAAGTGGCGAGACATATAGCAGTAAGTTAGTCAGCACTGACTTAAGCGGCAACGAAATGCAGGAGCACTATGAAGGCAACTGGATCAGTGACTTTACGGTATCGCCAGACCAGCAATGGTTAGCGTTTACCCAGCGTTATCAGGTTTATGTCACTCCATTTGTGCAAAGCGGTAAAGCAATCAATACTGGCCCCGGTGCAAATAACCTTCCTGTGCGTAAGTTCTCCAAATTTGCCGGTAGTAACCTGGCCTGGTCAGAAGACAGTAAATCACTGGCATGGTCACTTGGTCCGGACTTATATCAACAAGCACTTACCGATCGTTTCGAGTTCTTGAGTGCTAAGACTGACGAAGATGCGGAAGCTCCTGAAGCGAAAGCAACTCGCATCAACTTTACGGTTGAAGCAGATAAGCCCGATAGTTCCATTGCTTTAGTTGGTGCGAAAGTCATCACCATGGAAGGCGAGCAAGTCATCGAAGATGGCGTGGTCATCGTTGAAGACAATCGCATCAAGGCGGTTGGTAAGCGTGGTGACGTTGCTATTCCATCGGGTGCTAAAACTATTGATGTAGCTGGCAAAACCATCATTCCTGGTTTAGTCGATGTCCACTGGCACGGCCCTTATGCCAATGACCAGATCCAGCCGCAAACTAACTGGAATGCCATGGCATCATTAGCCTTTGGTGTGACGACAACGCATAACCCTTCGGCCGATACTGAAGCAGTGTTCTCGGCCAGCGAAATGCAGAAAGCCGGTGTGATTACTGCACCTCGCCTGTTCTCGACCGGTACAATTTTGTATGGCGCGAACCACTTCATCACTGCCGAAGTGGACAATCTGGACGATGCCGTTGGCCATCTTGAACGCATGAAAGCAGTTGGTGCTTTCTCGGTTAAGAGCTACAACCAGCCACGTCGCGATCAGCGCCAGCAGGTTCTTGAAGCTGCCCGTCAAACTGGTTTATTAGTAGTTCCTGAAGGTGGCTCTTTGTTCATGCACAACATTTCGATGGTGATTGATGGCCACACCACCATTGAGCACTCAATCCCAGTAGAAAAAATCTATGATGATGTGAAGCAGCTTTGGAGTCAGAGCCAAACCTCTTATGTGCCAACACTGGGCGTTGCCTATGGCGGCATCTGGGGCGAGCGTTACTGGTATGACAAAACCAAAGTCTTTGATCATCCGTTATTGACCAAGTTTGTACCACGCGAAATCCTTGATCCTGTTTCACGACGTCGCTACACAGCGCCGGATGAGGACTACAATCACTTCAACAATGCTACGGTTACTGCAGAACTGCGTGACTTGGGTGTTAAAGTGGGTATCGGTGCGCATGGTCAGCGTGAAGGCCTGGCAGCTCATTGGGAGCTTTGGATGTTTGAGCAAGGCGGTATGACGCCTCATCAAGCACTTGAAGCTGGCACTATGGATGGCGCTAAAATCCTGGGTATGGCTGATGAAATCGGCTCTATTAAAGAAGGCAAACTGGCTGATTTAGTCATCCTCGACGCGGATCCTCTAATCAACCTTAAAAACAGCGAAAAGGTTAATATGGTTATGTTGAATGGTCGTCTTTATGATGCCCAGACCATGAATCAAGTAGCTCCAAAAGAAGTAAAGCGTCCTGCTTTCTTCTTTGAATAAGCATCCATAATAGATTATTTCAATCTTGCAATACTGTAATGCAAATATGCATTACAGTATTGTTCATTTTTGCATCAATTTAGGGTAAAGTAATCTCACTGACTAAATAAAAAATTAAAGGAATAACGTGGTTAACCTCACGAAATCATTAGCATTTTTGCTATTGCTAGGAAGCGCACTTAGCTTTGCGGCTGCGCCTGCTGATAACCTACCTTTACAAAACCAGTTATACAGCATGAGCAAGCTCACAATTCCTGAACGTAGTCAGGAATCATTTCTTACTAAAGTCCAATCTATTTTGCGAAATGAGCTGGATCCTCACTCGGAAGCTTTAGCTAATGTTTTAGCTGCGGATTATTATATTCATACCAATGAGCCACTGCGCGCACGTGAGCATCTTAATATTGCCAAGCCTTTCGTTAACACCGTCGATAAGCCATCACTATATCAAGAGTACAACTATGTCTTGATGCTCGTATTACGGACCGAAGGTAATCTTAAAGAGGCAAAGTATACAGCTGATGCGCTTTATCGTGACGTTCGTGAATCTTGGCCGGATAATAAACTGAGCGATATTGTACTAGAGCGTGCCTATATCAACTCTTATCTGTATCGATACCAAGAGGCTTTCGAGTTAATGGAGCTGGCTCTTTCTCACGCTTATGAGAGTAACGATCCTTTTCAATTAGTTGAAACCTACAACGTTTTTGCCATTCTTTATGGTTCGTTAAACGACTATCCTTCCTCTATAGACTATCTTAAAAAATCTATAGAAATTATGGAGGCTAATCCGCAATACACCCAGAACACTTATTTGTACGTTAACCTTGCAGACTCCTATCGCGCTTCTGAAGATTTCGAACAAGCCAATACATATCTGGATAAATCGTTCCAAATCGCCAAAGATACCAATGATGTATCCTTAAAGGCATATGCACATCAAGTCAAAGGGCGCTTATTGGTTGATCAGGAAAACTACGAAAGCGCGCTCAACCATATTTTGACCTCGCAAAAATTGCATAAAGAGGTAGGCGAAGAGTTATTTAGTTTTGAAATTCATACGGAATTGACTCGCATTTATCTGGAACTGGCTCAGCTGGACAAAGCTAAACTGCATTTAAGTTTAGCTAAAGAACATGCACAGCAACTTGGCAGTCAGGACACCCATTACATTAACCGCCTTGAAAGTGAATTGTTCGTCGAAGATGGAAGTTTTGAGCAAGCTTATGAATTATTGAATGAATCCTATACCCAATATCGTAAGCAGTTCAACGATAACCTTACCTATGTTTCCAACCTGTCCCGTGAACAGCTTGATCAGGAGCGTCTGGTCTTCGAAAACAAACTGCTGGAGCAGGAGAATAAGCTTAATTCACAATATGTTGAGGAAAGCCGTAAGTACAGCTACCTACTGTGGGTTCTCATCTTACTATTACTCTTAGTAGTAGCGATTGCCTTGTGGATTATGTTGCGCTACCGCAATTTGGCTAAAGCCAATCACCAAATGGCTTTCACCGACAATTTGACCAAAATGCCCAATCGTCGCCATGTTTTCCGAACGCTAGAACTACAGCACAAGGCGAGTGGCCCGGGAAGAAAAACCTACAGTGTCATATTGTTCGATATAGACTTCTTTAAGAGTATTAATGATCGCTTTGGCCACAATATCGGGGATAGAGTGATTCAATCCACTCGTGATATTTGCGAAGCTGTATTGCGTGAGACTGATACTATAGGTCGCATCGGTGGCGAAGAGTTTTTGATTTTACTACCTGACACCGAACTCAAAGCTGCCTACAACATAGCCGAGCGTCTGCGAGAATATTTTGAAACCTATAATTTCGAAGATATCGCTCCCGGACTCACCGTTACCTCCAGTTTTGGTGTGACCGAATACCTGCCGGAAGATGAAACCTTGGATTTAGTTGTCAATCGAGCAGATCGATTGTTGTATAAAGCTAAAAATGAAGGGCGTAACCAGGTAATGGCAAGTTTTGCTTAAGTCAAAATATTAAAAAAGGCGACCCAAAGGTCGCCTTTTTTAATTCTACAAACTTACTTCTGCAAATGAGAACGTAGCATCCAGGCGGTTTTTTCATGCACCACCAATCGGTCTGATATCAAGCTGACTGATGATTCGTCATCGGCTTCTTGCGCGATGGATAAAATCTCTCTTGCGGTTCTCACCACAGTCTCATGACTGTCGACCAGACGCTCGAGCATTTCTTCGGCACTGATATTACCTTCAACTTCTTTAATGCTGGTTAACTTGGCGAACTCTTTATAGGTGCCAGGAGACAAAATACCTAAAGCACGAATACGCTCTGCTATGTCATCTACCGCAACAGCCAACTCCGTGTAGTGAGTTTCGAACAAGGTATGCAGCGACTGGAAGAATGGGCCAGTGACGTTCCAGTGGAAATTATGAGTTTGCAGGTATAGGGTGTAAGTATCTGCTAAAAGACGTGATAAACCATCACCAATTTTTTCGCGATGGTTTTCATTGATTCCGATATTAATCGCTTTGTTCATTACTAACTCCTTATGATTAATGTATTCACAATACTAACCTAACGATCTTAGTAGTTAAAATCAATCCTTACTAACAAATCGATATATTGTTGCTATTTAAAGTGGTATTAACTTCATGTTAGTGGTGAAAAAGTCTAAAATTCGCACAATTTCAGCATACAGCAATTGCTTTACTACACTATGACACAGCTCAACTTTGATCAATTCGACCGTAAACTCGATGCACTAGGCCTTCGCTGCCCTGAGCCTGTGATGATGGTGCGCCTCAATGTCCGTAAAATGGAGGATGGGCAGGTGTTATTAGTATTAGCGGATGATCCTTCAACTACTCGTGATATTCCCAAGTTCTGTACTTTTATGGAACATCAGCTGATTGGTAGCGATACTGAGCAGCTGCCTTACAAGTATCTGATTAAAAAAGGAATGGCCGCTTAATATGACTGCCTCAGATTCTGATCAAGAAGCTCAATCCAAAAAAGATCTCGGTCAAATTTTAGCCGAGCTCGAGAAAACCAGCGACGGCAAATCATTACCGCCGGTTGAGCAATGGGATCCTGATTTCTGCGGCGATATGGATCTGATCATCAAGCGTGATGGCAGCTGGCATTATCAAGGGTCACCGATTGGCCGCCAACGCCTGGTTAAACTCTTCTCAACTGTCCTCAAAAAAGAAGACGACAAATATTTCCTGGTTACTCCGGTTGAAAAACTGGGCATTCGTGTCGAAGATGCACCCTTCCTGGTTATTCGCATGCAAGTTAAAGACACTGTCGAAGGACCTGTTATCAGCTTCGAGGATAACTGCGATAATCAGATAATCTTGACCAAAGGTAATCCTCTGTGGGTTGAACAAGACTCTAAAACTGGCGAACCATCTCCCTATATCATGGTGCGTCGTAATCTATATGCCCTTATCCATCGCAATGTTTTTTATGAACTCGTAGAGCGAGCCGAAGAAAGAGTCATTGATGATCAAAAACACCTCGGCGTTATTTCCGCTGGTGAATTTTTCAGTTTAGGAACCATTTAGGTTATAGGTAACAGATGGTCAAGTTTCAAGCACTGCCTAAAATCACCATTATCTGCTACATCATTTCGGTAGTCATAATTGGATTTGTATTTGCCGAGCAATTCGGCGAATGGGATCTCTTTAGCCGACAAGTCAAAATTGGCATTCTAGTCAGCGCAGCGATCATTGGCGTCTTTGGCTCAATCATCAGTATCGCCAAACAGCTTGCCGGATATCTCAAGCGAAACAAGTCTTCTTCTAACGATTAATATTTGTCACCCCAAAACGATTAAGCTACAGTAAAAAAATACACACAGCTCGGTCGCCAATGAAACACATTCTTTCTCTCATCTTTCTAGTTGCCACGCTTATTGGAATTTACCTTATTTATAATTTCGGACGTGCTTACTGGCATCCTTTGTATATCAAAGTTGCCGGAGCACGTACTGTAGAAGATGTTGTGCAGACTTATGGCGAGGAAGCGCGAAACCGAATGGTTCCGTATTTTGAAGCCGCTGGCTCAAGTTATCCACCTGGCTCTGTGGCGCTGATAGCCATAAAAGAAGAAGCAACACTGGAGTTATGGGACACCTCAGCAGCAAACCCAGTATTCATTCGTAAATACTCTGTTCTCGCTCAAAGCGGAGTTGCAGGCCCCAAATTGCGTGAAGGTGATATGCAGGTTCCTGAAGGCATTTATCGGATTGAATACTTAAATCCGAATAGCTCTTACCACTTATCAATGAAGTTAAACTATCCGAATGATTTTGATTTAACACATGCTAGAGCTGAAGGGCGAAGTGAACCGGGAACTAACATCTTTATCCATGGTAAAGCTGTCTCAATAGGGTGTTTAGCAATGGGAGACGAGGTTGCTGAAGAGTTATTTGTCCTGGCCAGCGACATCGGGCATCGCAATATAGACGTCGCGATTGCACCCAAAGATCCAAGAAAAGAACAGTTGCAGCCAATATCAGAACTACCTTGGACAGAAGAACTTTACCAAGATTTAACAGCTTACTTTGCACCTTTCGTGGAAAAGAGATCGGCGGAACTTTAGTTACAGACAAATCTTCCCAACAACCACACCACTATTGAATATTGTTAGTTTTGAGTGCGGCTATGTCTTTTTGAGGAAGGGATTTAGTTGCTGTTAAATGACAGGCGATAAAAAGACTTATAACAAACCTCAGAGCGAAAAAGGTAATTTTACTTTTTGAAACAATCTTTCGTGTGATCATCCACCATCCCCGTAGCCTGCATAAAGGCATAACAAATCGTACTGCCGACAAATTTAAATCCGTCTTTTTTGAGTTGCTTAGCCATGGCATCTGACTCAGGGGTTGTGACAGGAACTTGTTTCAAGCTTTGCCAATTATTAACGATCGGTTCACCACCTACAAACTGCCATAAATATTCGCTGAATGTTCGTTCTTCTTTTATGCGTAGATAATTCTGAGCATTAACAATAAAAGCGTTTACTTTGAGTTTGTTGCGAATAATACCTGCATCCGAAAGCAATTCTTCACGCTTGCCCTCGTCGTAGGCCGCGATTTTTTCAGCATCGAAATTATCGAAGACTTTACGGTAATGTTTGCGTTTTTTGAGCACCGTGATCCAGCTTAAGCCTGCCTGCGCACCTTCCAGGCACAGCATCTCGAATAACTCTTGGTCATCATAGGTAGGTACGCCCCATTCGGTATCATGGTACTCAATATAAAGCGGATCATCGCTGACCCAGCCGCAACGTGTTTTCATTTTTTGCTTCTGATTATTTAAATTACACCAGATATTATCACGCCCTACTTAATTAAACATATAGTACCAATAACCCCTTTTGATTGAGCTGAGTAGTAGCCAAGACATAGCAATTCAAATCCTGGATGATTTGAATAGTAAAATTCGGGCCAAGGATGGAACGTATTTTACGGTGCGTTAAGTGACTTGGCGGATACGAAGGGAGTTGAGCAAAGCGAAACCTCAATCACGGGGTGGTCTTCTTTTGGTTACTTTTCTTGACCACGCAAGAAAAGTAACTCGCCAAAGGGCGAAACAGCAAGCCAAAGAAAAATATAATCACTGGACCCCGCTATCAAGCGACCGAAGGGAATGCCTGTGGTATAGCGGGATGACAAGTATGAATGAGGCTCAATCAGGATTAAAGCTACAACTATCTGGATATTTCACGCTTTAAGGTTAGAAAATGACCTGAATTACCGTATAATTTCGCTCTTTGCGCAAAATAACGCATATAAGCATCCATTAAGGGCACAGATTGTGGCAGATACTAAGACCTTTCAGGGGTTAATCCTGACCTTACAGAATTATTGGGCCGAGCAGGGCTGCGTGATTCAGCAACCGCTGGATCTTGAAGTCGGCGCTGGCACTTTCCATCCCGCAACCTTCCTGCGTGCCATTGGCCCAGAGCCGTGGAGTGCAGCTTATGTCCAGCCTTGCCGCCGTCCAACCGATGGTCGTTATGGTGAAAACCCTAACCGCTTACAACATTACTACCAATTCCAGGTAGTGATTAAACCTTCGCCACTGGATATCCAGGAAATGTATCTGGGCTCATTAAAGGCGATGGGGCTTGATCCGCTTGAGCATGATATTCGCTTCGTTGAAGACAACTGGGAATCACCGACACTTGGCGCCTGGGGTCTGGGCTGGGAAGTCTGGCTAAACGGCATGGAAGTAACACAGTTTACTTATTTCCAGCAGGTGGGCGGTCTTGAGTGTAAGCCGGTGATGGGTGAAATCACTTATGGTCTCGAGCGTATTGCCATGTATTTGCAGGGCGTCGACAGCATTTATGATCTGGTATGGACTGATGGACCTTTGGGTAAAGTCTATTACCGCGATGTGTTCCACCAAAACGAAGTGGAGCAATCCACTTATAACTTTGAGTACGCCAATGTCGAGAAGTTGTTTGAGTTCTTCGATTACTGCGAAAGCGAATCTATGAGTCTAATGGAACATAATTTGCCATTGCCAGCTTACGAGATGGTGCTAAAAGCTTCGCATGCCTTTAACTTGCTGGATGCGCGTCATGCTATTTCAGTCACCGAACGCCAACGCTTTATTTTGCGGGTTCGTGCCTTAGCGCGCTCAGTAGCCGAAAGCTACTACGCAGCTCGCGAGGAGCTAGGATTTCCGATGCTTAACAATAGTAAAAACCAAGCCAATAAATCGGAGGAGAAATAGTCATGTCACAACACGATTTATTGTTTGAGCTGGGAACTGAAGAACTACCACCCAAAGCGCTAAAAACATTAAGCGATGCGTTGCGCGATAACTTTGCAGCTAATCTGCAAAGCAATGATTTTACTTTTGACAGCATCGAGAATTATGCAGCACCACGTCGCCTAGCGCTCACTATCCGCAATTTAGCGGATAGTCAGCCAGATAAGAATGTAGAACGCCTTGGCCCTGCGGTTGCCGGAGCCTTTAATGATGATGGTTCGGCCAAGCCTGCAGCCGTTGGTTTTGCAAAGTCCTGTGGCGTTGAAGTGGATCAGCTGGATCGCATAGAAACTGACAAAGGTGAGCGCCTAGGTTACACCATCGCACAAAAGGGCCAGCCACTGTCTGAATTGATTGAAGATATGCTCAATTCAGCATTGAAAAAATTACCGATTCCCAAGCCAATGCGCTGGGGCGATCGTAGCGAGCAGTTTATCCGCCCAGTGCATTGGGCAGTATTACTGTTTGGCGATCAAGTCTTAAACGCCACCGTTTTAGGCGTTAAAACCTCCAACCAATCACGCGGCCATCGCTTCATGTCGCCGGATTGGGTGACCTTTAATTCTGCTGATGATTACTTGTCTAAACTGTTAACGGCTAAAGTGAATGCCGATTATGAGCAGCGCAAAGAGCAGATCCGCGGCCAGGTGAAAGCTGAAGCTGACAAGCTAGGTGGTGTGGCTCAAATCGATGAGAGCTTGCTCGATGAAGTAGCCAGCCTGGTTGAATGGCCAGTAGCATTAACCGGTAAGTTCGACACCGAATTCCTGGCAGTGCCAGCTGAATGTCTGATTTCCTCAATGGCCGAACATCAGAAATATTTCCACGTGTTCGACAAAGACGGCAAATTGATGCCGAACTTTATTACCGTCAGCAACATTGAAAGCAATCGTCCGCAAAGCGTGATCGAAGGTAACGAAAAAGTGATTCGTCCACGTCTTGCTGATGCGATGTTTTTCTTTGAAACCGACAAAAAAGTTAGCCTGGAAAGTCATCAAGACCATCTACAAAAAGTTGTTTTTCAAAAACAACTAGGTTCAATATTAGACAAATCAATTAGAGTAGCTCACCTTGCAAAGTATATTGCCCCAAAAATTGGAGCAATCCCTGAAGACGCTGAGAGAGCCGCATTGTTATCTAAGTGTGATCTAGCCACTAACATGGTCGGTGAATTCGATAATCTACAAGGCATAATGGGTACTTACTATGCCCGTCACGATGGCGAGAACGAGAATGTTGCTATTGCCATGACTGAGCAGTACTTGCCCAAGTTCTCAGGTGACGAACTGGCTAAAAATTCTGTGGGACAATGCTTGGCAATTGCCGATCGTGTTGACTCATTGGTCGGTATTTTTGGTGTAGGACAAGGACCTAAAGGTTCTAAAGACCCCTTTGCATTACGCCGTGCCGCTATTGGCTTACTTAGAACTATCGTAGAAAACCGCTTAGAACTAGATATTAATGAATTACTATCTAAAGCGAATCAATTAATATCTGAACGTATTGATAAAGCAAACTTTTATTCTCATAAACAAGAAGCTCTTCTAGATTTTCTCTTTGAGAGACTACGCGCTCTATATCTCGACCAAGGCGTCAGCAGTAATACCATTTCAGCCGTTATGGCATTGCGTCCTACTCAACCGCTGGATTTCGATGCCCGCATTAAAGCGGTGCAGTTCTTCCAGACGTTGCCGGAAGCGGAAAGCCTGTCTGCAGCCAATAAGCGTGTGAAAAACATATTGGCCAAAGCTGATATCGAAGTACCAGACGCGATTGACTCTGGTTTATTACAGGAAGCCGAAGAGCAGGCGCTGGCAAAAACCATTACTGATGCGGAAGCTAAACTATCAGCCATGAACAGTTATCAAGACAAGCTGCAACATCTGGCCAGTCTGCGTGATGATGTCGATGCTTTCTTCGATAAAGTAATGGTTAACGCCGACGATGCAGCGGTCAAAGCTAATCGTTTAGCCATGCTGAAAAAACTGCAGGATTTGTTTGGCTCGGTTGCTGATATTTCCCTGCTTCAAAACTAAGACTTATATAACTTATGTCTGCAATCGATTGGAGCAAAATCAAAGTGGTCGTTCTGGATCGTGATGGCGTCATCAATCACGATTCCGACGACTATATTAAAACGCCCGAAGAATGGATTCCGATTGCTGGTAGTTTGCCAGCAATCGCCAAGCTCAATCAAAAGTTTAAGGTTGCGATTGCTACTAATCAGTCAGGAATTGGGCGCGGCTATTATGATGAGCAGATTTTGCATGCCATGCATGACAAGATGGATGGCTTGTTGAAAGAATATGACGGGCATATTGATCACATCGAATTTTGTCCTCATCATCCTGATGACGGCTGTGCCTGCCGTAAACCAGAAACGCAAATGCTCGAACATATCGCCGAAAAGTTTTCTGCTGAACCACAAGAGATCGTTTTTGTAGGCGACTCTAGTTCCGACTATCATTGCGCTCAGAATTTTGGCTGCCCTTTTATCCTTCTCCTAACTGGTAAAGGACTTAAAACCCTTAACAAATTGGCGGGTAAAAATTTGATTGTTGAAAAAAGCTTAGCCATGTTGGTGGAATCCATTGACTAACCAAGGCAAGAATCTAATCGTTGGTGCAGGTAAGCTTGGTCAGCGTCTTTATAATCACCTTAAGTCGCTGGATCAGCCCACGATTACCTTATCCAGAAGCCCCAAAGGATGGTCCGATCAACACATCTGTTATGACCTGTTGCATGATGAGAGGGCTTTGCCAAAACTCCCCAGGTTAAGCACCGTGTTTATCATTCTTGCTCCCGGCGAGCGCACTGAATCTGCCTATCGCCAAACCTACATCACTGCGATTTCCAATCTGACGTCCTTGTTACATCAGCAACAGACTGACTTTTACTGCGTATTTGTGTCCTCTACATCAGTCTATGGCGGAAATACAGAGCCACTGATAAATGAACAAACCAAGCCTTTGCCAGATTCCTTTTCTGGGCAGACTCTGCTGAAGGCTGAGCAAAACATCAAGAAAATGCACAACAATACCTCAATTGTCAGACCTTCCGGTTTGTATTCCTCACAGCGTCAACGCCTAATTGATAGTCTGCTCGATCCCGAACAGTACCAAAATTCCAAATGGCTTAACCTGATTCATGAACAGGACGTTTGCCAATGGCTATGGCAGACAGCTGTTAATCAGTGGCCATTGACGATTGCTTCTGATGGTTTTCCATTCCAACGTAAACAGTTGCAGAGTTTTCAGCAATCACTACCTAACGCAGATGTACCTTCATTGCCCGACAATTCAGCTAAACGCTACCAATCTCGTTATCTTGACCAGATTAAATTGCAACACCCTTCAATTTTTCACTGGTTAAAGTCGCGAATGTAACGTTTTATAACATATTGTGTATTTTTATTAGTCCATGATTTGTTAAAATCACCAGCTTTAATGGCTTGTAGATTGATATAAAAAGCGAGAGTGACATGAGTTTCAAAAAATCCCTGGTGGCATTAGCCATTTGTTTTTCTTCCCCCGCACTATTTGCACAAAGTGGTTTATTATCCGACGCACCTGAAGAAGGCTACATTGGTAATATTGATTTTGGCTATATCAGCACCTCTGGTAACACAGAAACTGAAAGTCTCAATGGTGCCTTCAGATACATCACGCGCATTTCAGATGAATGGTCAACCGGTGTGCATATTACTGGCATGACCAATACAAATGATGAAGTGCGTGAGGCTGAACGCTATACATTCGTGTGGAATAACCGCTACGACCTGTCTGAACGCTCATTTGTTTACAGTGTTGTTGATTACATGAACGACTATTTTGGTGCTTATGATTATCAAGCAGGTGCTTATGTCGGTTACGGTCATGAATTATTTAAAGATGATACTGGTCACTTCTCACTAGGCCTTGGTTTGGGTTACCGCATTAATGCCCTTGAAGCTGGAGAAGATGAAAAAGAGAACGTTGTGCGTGGCGACCTTGACTATCAATATAATATTTCTGAGACAGCTACCTTCACTCAAGTTGTTGCCGCTATCTGGGGACAGGACTTCGATACCTATGCATCTGAGACCGCCCTAAGAACCAATATCTCAGAAAGCTTATCACTGAAATTGGCTTACCACATAAACTATAACTCTGAAGTTCCGCTTGGTGCCGAGAAACGCGATACCACCACAACCGTGAGTGTGAGTTATAGTTTCTAATACAGCACTAGTATAAAAAAAACCGGCTTTTGCCGGTTTCTTTTTAATCGTCCTGATCTAAATACTGATTTTTCAGCTTGACGTAATTATCTGCCGAATATCTAAAGAAGTCAGTTTCTTCTTCGGTGAGTTTTCTAATCTTTCGCGCCGGAGAGCCAACCCAGAGATAACCACTTTCTAAGACACGACCCGGTGGTACCAGACTGTTAGCACCAACAATGACATTTTCTTTAATCAAGGCACCATCCATCACCACCGTGCCCATACCAATTAAGCAATTACTTTCGATGCGGCAGCCGTGCAAGATAGCTTTATGCCCGATGGTGACATTATCCCCAACATAAAGATCGTGTCCTTCGGGATCATAGGGACCAGCATGGGTCACATGACATACAGTTCCATCTTGAATACTTGTGCGCGCACCAATGTGGATTGAATGCACATCGCCACGCAGTACGGCCATCGGCCAAATTGAGCTGTCTTCGCCAATATGAACATTACCCACCACTAGAGCAGTCTGGTCAACATAGACTTTGTCGCCTAGTTGCGGTTGGTGCTGATTAAATTTTCTAATCGTCATTAGATTATATCCTGTTACGTTCTGCCGCTATTTTAGCCTTTCTCGCCTTAATCTCAAACCGAAAGTCTCTTATCTGCTTATATTTCCATTGATGCTACCTGAGTAGCCTTTTTAGCAAGTCATATTTGCACTTATAACAATTGATGGTTATGCTTATTAAACTAACAGGGAGTACCCAATAAAGGCGGATTTAGTTTTGATGTTCAGTAAACCTCCATTACCTGAATCTACCCTACAAAGCCTTGTCGAAAATGACTATTCAGCAGTCCTCGTATGTAACGAAAAGTATGTTATAAAAGCGATCTGTATTGATAAGTCTATCTCCTCTTCGACACTTCAAGGGATAGAACTGAAAGAATGGCTACCAGCAGAGTTGCTTAGTGGTGAGAAAAATCGCGCCATTGTTACTTTGCCGGATATTCGCAAGCAGCGTTTTTTTATTGCTTCGATCACTCGGCTGCCTAAAGATAAATCACACCTTAATATCCTTGTTTCACTACAAGCAGCACCTGAACTTGCCCCAGATAATGGTGAGTCATCGCCCAGTCTGCTATCAGTATATAAGAATACCGTTCTCAATAAAGCGCCTATATTTCTTTATACTCTTGATTACCGCACCAAGTTATTTGTCGAAGGCCTGGAATACTTCAGCAATCTACTCGGATACACACAGGAAGAGTTCGAAGCGATGCCTGAGGGTGTTTACTCAACCGTTCATCCTGACGATATTCCTGTAGTCCAAGAACAGGAACAGCGGCTATCCGCAAGTGATGACAAAGATGTTATTCCAGCCGACTTCAGGGTGAAAAAGAAAGACGGTGAGTGGATTTGGATTCAAGTACACAGCACCATTTATTCCCGCGATGAGGATGGTAATGCGATCATCGAAATTGGCTCAATTCATCAAATTCAAAAAGATTTCAAAACCGAGCAGGCCTTACGACGTAAAGATAAGTACTATCGTACGCTGGTCGAGAACAGCTATGACTGTATCTTGATGTATGACCGTAATATGAATGTTACTTACATTTCTCCATCAGTGACGCGGGTTACCGGCTATACCGAAGAAGACCTTATCGGTAAAACCCTTGAGATGTTCATTTTTGAAGAAGATCGAGAAGAAGCAGAAGCAAATTTGCGTTATGTGGCTGAAAATCCGGGTGCCTTATCTGTTGTTGAACGACGTATAAATCACAAAGATGGTCATATATTATGGATTGAAAGCCGCTTGGTTAATCATCTGGGTGATCCCGATATACAAGGCGTGACGGTCAATTTCCACGTTATAACTGAGCGCAAACAGGCCGAGCAAAAGATCCATAATTTGGCAAATTATGACCCTTTAACGCAATTACCCAACCGTTATTTACTTCGCAAACGTTTACTCAAAGGGCTTGCAGACTCGGTTAAGAACGAGTCCAAACTAGCTTTAATGTATATCGACCTGGATCGCTTCAAAGAAATCAATGATACCCTAGGCCATTCGGTAGGTGATGCTTTGCTACAAACTGTCGCCAAAACCATTCATAAGTGCTTACGCAGTTCAGACACGTTAGCCCGCGTGGGTGGCGATGAGTTCACCATTGTTCTACCGGAAACCTCCGAAAAAGAAGCTCGTTACATTGCTGAACGTATTCTTCAGCAATTCAGAACTCCCTTTAAAGCTGATAGTCATACCGTTCAGACTGGCGCCAGTATCGGTATCAGTATTTTCCCTGATCACAGTAAAAAGGCTGAAGACTTATTCCGTTTTGCGGATATTGCTATGTATTCGGCTAAAAAAGAGCGCAACCAATATCAACTGTATGAACTGCGCCATAGCGAACGCGAAAATCGCCGTCGCTCTGTGGAGAAGAAACTCAAAACGGCCATTGCTAATGATCACTTACGCCTTTATTACCAGCCTCGTGTGGATATTAAAAGCGGTGCCATCAAAAGTGTCGAAGCTCTTTGTCGCTGGTACGATCCAGACCATGGCGATATTTCACCAAGCGTTTTCATTCCGATTGCCGAAGAAAGCACCCTGGTCCATGAACTGAGCCAGCAGGTCACTGATTTAGCCTGTAAGCAACTCGTCTCCTGGCGCAATATGGGCATTGACACTACGGTTGCTTTAAATCTATCCATCAAAGATTTGCGCAACTTTAATTTGCTCAATCAGTTTGCCGACACCATGCGCACCTATGATATTCCTGGCAGTGCTCTGGAAGTTGAAATCACCGAAAGTGCAGCCATGACCGATGTGGTTAACACCGTCAAAGTACTTAATCAATTCAAGGATTTGGGGATTAAATTATCGATTGATGACTTCGGTAAAGGTTATTCATCCTTAGCCTATCTCAGTCAGCTGCCGGTCGATAATCTTAAAATTGACATGTATTTCGTTTCCCAGCTTAGTAGCCAGAAGCAGGATCGCATGATTAATGTGAATATTATTCGAAGTATCATCTCCCTGGCACAAAGTTTGGATTTACACACGGTTGGCGAAGGCGTTGAAACGATTCAGCAGATGTCTATTTTGCAATCACTCGGTTGCGATATGGGCCAAGGCATGTTGTTCTGCCGCCCGATGTCGGCAACTGCCATCACCGACTTATTGCGCGAAGGTAAAGTCACCTTTGCTCGTCGCTAATTGTTTTTGATATGCCTTGTGCTCCATAATAGTTCCCCTGTTATCAAGTATCCGTTTTATTTATGAAGATTGCCATTGCCACTCGACACAACCTGCCCGATTGGGAGCAAGACGACCAACCCTTTTTTCAAGCCTTGACTGATGCTGGTATCCAACATGATGTGATGCCATGGGACAGCGACATTCGCTGGAGTGACTATGATCTCTGCTTACTTCGCACCACCTGGGATTACCAGGAACGCTTTGAGGAATTTACCCAGTGGGTCAAAACTGTCAGCCAACACACCCAGCTGTGTAATCCTGAAACCGTCATTCACTGGAATAGCCATAAAGGTTACTTGCGGGAACTTGAGCAGAACGGGATTCAGATTGCCCCCTCAGTCTGGCTTGATCGAGGCCAAGCCTATGATATTAAAAGTATAATGGCTGAAAAAGGCTGGCAGCAGGGTTTTATCAAGCCGCTAATCGGTGCGAATGCTCGCGAATGTTGCCGCTTCAATAGCGATGAACCAGGGCTAGCTCGCGCCAAAGCTCATATTGACCGCTTAATCACTTATGAAGATCTGGTTTTGCAGCCATACCTTTCCACGGTAGAAAGCTTCGGTGAAACCTCAGGCATTTTCTTTAATAATCAATTCAGCCATGGCACGCGCAAGGTTCCGGTGCAGGGTGATTTTCGCGTTCAGGACGATTACGGTGCCAGCGACTTCCCTTATCAGCTGAGTGACGCTGAAAAAGTACTGGCCGATAAGGCGCTGAAGTATGTGTGTGACCACTATTTACCACCCGGCCAAGAGCAATTACTGTACGCTCGTATCGACTTTTTACACGACGCTGATGGAACGCCTTACCTGAATGAAATGGAGCTGATTGAGCCTTCATTGTTTTTCAGACATGGTGGCAAACAAGCATGTGATACTTTGGTATCCGCGATTCAAACTATAAAAAATAATGGAGTTATTAATGAATAAAATCTCACGTTTTCTCTTAATTGCAGTAGTTTTACTTCTAATTGTCATTAGTGCAGTTTTCCTTTCAAAAACACAAACTATTGACCAGGCCACGCCTGAAGCTAATAGCGGTTCGCAACAAACCAACGAACAACCATTAGTAGAGACCACTTCAGAAGACACTGCTAATGAACCAGCTCAGCCAGAGCAAGAGGCAGCAACAGTTGCGAACTATAACCCCGCTATCTGGAAAGTTGAGCATAATGGTGTAACTTCGTATCTTTTCGGCTCTATTCATATGGGCGATCAGAGTATGTATCCTTTGCCAGAGAAGGTACAAAAGGCTTTTCAAGCAAGCGAGGTGGTAGCAGTTGAAATTAATATGAATAACCTTAATCAGCTTGAAATTGCCCAGACCATTCAGACGATGGCAGTCACTCCTGGCAAGCCTCTAAAAGACCATATCTCAGAAGAAACAGCGATCAAATATGATGAATATTGTCAGCGTACTCACTCGCCTTGTGCCATGTTTAATAATTTCGAACCATGGTTTGTTGCCGCTACGTTAGAAGCTTTAAGCATGCAACAGCAAGGTTATCAGGAACAACTTGGCATTGATAAATACTTCCTGAGCGAAGCGAAAGACAGCAAGGAGATTGTTGAACTGGAGAGTTTTGACTCTCAACTGGCGATTCTTGACGGTATGCCTTTGGAGCTACAGGAGCTTATGTTATTGGGCACTGTCACCCGCGAGGAAGGTGGAACAGAAAGACTCATGCAAGCCTGGAAAACGGGTGACGTTGAGACTTTCCTGGCGGAAGAGCAACTTTCAGCAAAGGATCAGGGGGTTAGCGAAGAAGATTATGAAGCCTTTATGGATCTATTCTTGTATCAGCGTAACCAAGGCATGGCCGATGGTATAACCGAGCTTCTTAAGCAAGGTAAATCTGTTTTTGCCGTTGTTGGTGCAGCCCACTATGGCGGCGACAAAAGCGTTAACTACTATCTTAAGCAGAAAGGCTTCAAAGTTACACGTATGTAATGTCTAAGGTTATTAGCCATCTGAGCATTACCCCTTTGGTGGCTACTCCCTTCATTCCTTCCAGTTATTTTTATAAAAATCTGGCCCTATTTCTCACTTTATACCTTAATTAATCGAAAACTCCCCAATTACCAGTACACTGTCCCACTGGTTAACATTTTGTTACAACTCCATTATGCCTCTGGCAAAAATTGCGCAAAAACTTTTTGGACCAACTCAACTAACTCCATCAAAGAACCCTTTCTTTGATGGTAAAACTATTGCAATTAATTTTTTTGAGACTACTCAAAACTGGGGAGACACCATTAATTTGTATTTGCTGGAAAAAATCTCCGGCAAGAAACCCGTAATTGCCCCACCTTCCCAACAACACATACTGGCAGTAGGCAGCATTCTAAGAATTGCCAATCACAACAGCATTGTCTGGGGTTCAGGCTTTATCTCGAAAAAAGGTAACATCAAATATAAGCCACTGAAAATATGCGCTGTACGAGGACCACTGACCCGTAGCCTGTTATTGAAAAAGGGCATAGAAACGCCTGAAGTTTATGGTGACCCAGCACTGCTTATGCCCCGTTTTTATCACCCAAATGTTGCGAAGAAATACTCACTTGGTGTCATTCCACATTACCGAGATATTGAACACCCAGTGGTTAAACAACTTGAGCAACAGGGAGCCCGCATCCTTGATATAAAGAAAAATGCAGAAGATTTTGTTGATGACCTTTTGGAATGTGAGCATACCATCTCATCATCACTGCATGGGCTGATTGCTTCTGACAGTTATGGTATACCAAATCAATGGGTTACCCTTAAGAATGAACTGACTGGCGGCAGCTTTAAGTTTCAGGACTACTACCAATCCATCGCGCAGCGGCATCAAAGTCCTGTTTCTGCCGAAGAGCTTGCCACCATGTCATTGCAACAAATTATCGAACAGTGCCAGCTAAAGCCTATAACTCTGGATTTAGAAAAGCTGCTGGATGCATTTCCCTTGGACTTAGACTCAGCCGACACTGATATGGATACTAACGCAGCGTAACAAACTCTTCCGCTGAAGTTGGGTGAATGGCAACGGTTGCATCAAAGTCAGCTTTTGTCGCGCCCATCTTCATAGCCACAGCAAAGCCCTGTAAAATTTCATCCATTCCCTCACCAATACCGTGTATACCAACGACTTTTTCGTTCTCACCCTGACACACTAGTTTGAAAGTACTTAGAGCTCTATGTGGAGTAACTGCGTTATACATGGCCGCAAATTGAGATTTGTAGACTTTGACATCATCGGCACCGTATTGCTCGACGGCATCGGACTCTGATAAACCAAGGCTGCCTATAGGAGGATGTGAAAAGACGATGGTTGGGATCTGACTATAATCCATATGCACATTAGGCATCTCAGGATTAAACAGGCGCTCGGCCAATAAACGGCCGGCTTTAATCGCCACTGGTGTGAGTTGAGCTTCGCCGGTGATATCTCCCACCGCATAAACACCTTCAACATTAGTATTTTGGAATTTGTCGGTTCGAATGAAGCCCTCACCATCCATTTCAATACCTGCTGCTTCAAGGCCAATATCATCAGTTGCTGGCTCACGCCCAATCGCCCAGATGACACAGTCCACATTATCAATACATTCGCCCTTGCTGGTATGCACTTCCAGCAAACCTTGGTCATCCTTTTCGATCTTGCTTACATCAGTATGGGTGTGCAGCACAGGGCCATCCAGCTCCATTCGATCCAGCAAAGCATCGGTTAGATCCTTATCGAAATAACGAAGAGGACGATCTTTGCGCACCAGTAAGTGAGCATTACTCCCTAACGCATGGAGCACACCGGCAATTTCCACTGCAATATAGCCTGCACCGATCACTACCGCTTTTTTAGGCCGCTCTGTCAGAGCAAAAAATCCATCAGACTCAATGCCAAGCTCAGCACCTGGAACATCAGGAATAATCGGGCGACCTCCCACTGCGATCACAATATGATCTGCCGTGATCTGCTCACCATTTACTTCGACAGTGTTTTTATCGACAAAACGGGCATAACCTTCAATAAAGTCAACGCCGTTTGATTCAAAGCCACGATGGTAAGCACCATGAATACGCTCGATATAGGCTTCGCGGTTTTGCACCAGACGCGCCCAATCAAAACCTGTTTGTTCTAAATCAAAACCATAGGCTTCGCTGTACTTAATCGCTTCAGCAATATGCGCTCCGTACCACATGACCTTTTTCGGCACACAACCCAGGTTAACGCAGGTGCCACCGACAGCTTGGGCTTCAATGACCGCCGCTTTGGCACCACGAATGGCGGCACGATTCGCGGAGGCAATCCCGCCACTACCGGCACCGATGGCTAGAAAGTCGTAATGTTTGATATTGTTAGACATAAGCTTCTGTTTTTTCGCTATAATGCGTCGATTATAAAGGTTTTAAAAGTCATATAAAGCACAGGTTTTTACGTGAAAATACTATTCGATGTTGCCTATCTCTATTATTTGCCACACTTTACGCCCGTTCTTGACGAACTCAAGGCGCAGGGTACTGAATTAGGGATTGTTTTTCACAGCGAACCTCCAGCGACCATTAAAACCCAGCTGGCATCACTTGCTGAAATACATATTATCAATGAAGACGATTTAGTCAGCTTTTACATCACTCAAAATCCAGACTGGATTGTTTTTGGTCATGCCGCGGAAATTGCCGAACAACTAAACTCTCATTGTAAAACGGCCCTGATTTTACATGGCCTTGGCCCAAAATCGACCTATTACAATGCTTCTTCAAGCCCCATCCAGTATCGGTTTGTGGAGTCAGAGCATCGCACCCAAACTTTACAGCAGTTGTATCCTGATAAAACCTTTGTCACCACCGGCTACACCAAGCTGGATCCACTGGTCAATGGTACTAGCGAGAACATTGATCTCGCCGATAAAGGTTTAGTGCCCGGCAAAAAGACCATTCTTTATTCACCCACTTTTTATCCCAGCACTATCGAGAAATTTCCCAAGAACTGGCCCGAACAATTTTCCGATTATAATATCCTGATCAAGCCTCATTACTTATCATTGATCAAGTCAGCCTACAAAAAGCAGCGCGAACTATTCGAGCATTGGAAAAACTATCCCAATGTGTATCTTGCCAGCCCAGAAGAGCAAAGCCTGCTCCCTTTTATGGCCACTGCAGACTTGATGATTAGCGAAACCTCATCTGCCCTGTTTGAGTTTATGGCATTAAACAAACCCGTGATTGTCGGTCATTTCCTGAAGTTACGCGTTGGTTATTGGGGCTTTTTAAAATATCGCCTACAAAAACGACTATCCGATGACTATCGATTGTTTAAAGAGATTGGCACCAACATCAACCATTACCATGAATTGAAAGAAGCCGTTGAAAACAACCTGCGCAACCCCAAACTCTTTGAACAACAACGTTTGAAGTATATTGAACAAATTGTCGGCACTGTAGATGGGCATTGCTCGAAACGGGTAGCCAATTTTTTACTTAATAACTAATCACCAATAAGGATACTCATGCGCGTCATCACCTTTGGTACTTTTGATGTTTTCCACGTTGGACACGTCAATATTCTTGAACGCGCTCGCGCTATGGGCACCGAGTTGTATGTGGGCGTTTCCTCCGATCAGCTTAATTTCGAAAAGAAAGGCCGCTATCCGATTTATTCGCAAGAAGATCGCATGCACATATTAAGTGCATTAACCTGTGTCGATTTTACATTTATTGAAGAGTCACTGGAAAAAAAAGCTGAATATATTCAGAAGTATCAAGCAGATCTTCTGGTCATGGGTGATGACTGGCAGGGTAAGTTTGATGAGATGAAACAGTTCTGCGAAGTGAAGTATCTTCCGCGCACACCATCTATTTCCACCACTGAGATTATCGAAGTGGTTCGCCACACTCCTCATAAATAATGGGTGCCAAACTATGAGCCCGACTATGAACGAACATTTAGCCGGAAAAATTCCTGTCAGCGTTTTTATTGTTGCGCAGAATGAAGAGCAGCATATCGCGCGGGTCCTAACAAGTTGCCAAGAGTTTGATGAGGTTATTGTTGTTGATAGTGGAAGCACAGATAGCACTAAACAAATCGCCGAGTCACTCGGTGCCAAAGTTGTTCATAACGACTGGCCTGGTTATGCCAAGCAAAAACAATATGCGATGTCGCTGTGTAAACACGACTGGGTGCTGAACCTTGATGCCGATGAAGAGTTGACCCCTGAGTTCATTCAAGCGACACAAAACTTTATTCAGCAATCAGAATTTGTTGCCCTAAAATGTCGTCGTAATGATTGGTTTATAGGTAAGTTTTTCCCAACTTCAATAAGGCTTCCCACCAACACCCGCTTATTTAAAAAGGATCGTGTCCAATATTATCTTGATAACCTGGTGCATGAAGGGCCTGAAATAAAAGGAAAAATCAAACATACTTCGACTGCTTTCAAACACTACGGCTATGCTGACATTGAAACTTTAAACAAAAAATACGAGTACTATTCAACACTGAAAGCCCGGGAAAAATTTAACAAAGGCAAGAAGCCTTCGCGCTTAAAACTCCTTCTAGTAGCACCATTAGAATTTATCCGCGTTTACCTTATATATCGTTACTGTTTCGCCGGCTTGCGCGGTTTTATTTTTGCCAAGCTATCTGCGCACTATGCGTTTTTAAAAGAGTCGAAACTCTATTCTTATCACCGCTCTCATTCTCATTCTGAGCAAAAAGATTCTTACAAGGTTGATAAACATGACTAACCCTTTACTTAATGTCACCGGCTTACCGGCCTTTTCTAAAATTCAACCGTCTCACATGCAAGAGGCGATCAAAACCATAATTGATGACAGCCGTCGTCAAATTAATGCACTGATTGATTCACTTGATAAAGACTCAGTTACCTGGGAAAACTTTGTCGTGCCTATGGAAGAAATTGGCGATCGCCTTGATCATGCCTGGTCACCCATAAGTCATATGCAGGCAACCGTTAACTCCCCTGAAATTCGCGATGCTTATAACAGTTGCTTACCTTTACTTTCCGAATACGGAACTGAAATGGGTCAACATCAAGGCTTATATCAAACGATCCACAATTTGAATGATAAAGCTGATGATCTTCAGCTCGATAAAGTTCAACGCAAGATCCTTAAAGATGATTTGCGTGACTTTAAATTGTCGGGGGTTGCACTGCCTAAAGACAAACAGCAACGCTATGGCAAAATTCAATTGCGTCTTTCTGAATTGACATCAAAGTTTGAGCAAAATATCTTGGACGCTACCATGGCCTGGCATAAAGATTTAACTGATGCCTCTGCTTTGGATGGGTTGCCAGAGTCAGCTATTGAAGCCGCGCAACACACAGCTAAGGCAGCCGATTTTGATGGTTACCGGATCACACTAGACTTCCCTTCTTATTTGCCGGTCATGATGCATGCTAATGATCGCGAGTTACGTCAGGAGGTTTATACAGCCTTCTCTACGCGCGCCTCCGATCAGGGCCCTAACGCTGGTGAATTTGATAACTCCGAGATCATGCCGGAAATTTTAGCCTTACGTCAGGAGCTGGCTGAGCTGTTAGATTTCGATAATTACGCCGAGCTCTCGCTTGCCACCAAGATGGCCAAAGATCCTTCGCAAGTTATAGAATTCTTACAAGATTTGGCCGATAAATCTCATCCGCAAGCGCAAGCTGAATTAGCCGAGCTTGCTCAATACGCCAAAGACAAGCACGGTGTAGAAAAACTTGAAGCATGGGATATCGCTTACTACAGCGAAAAGTTGCGCATGGAAAAATACAGTATCTCGCAAGAAGAGTTGCGTCCCTGGTTCCCTGAGCCACAAGTCATCAAAGGTCTATTCGACATAACAGGGCAATTATTTAACATTCGTTTTGAACAACGTGATGATGTGGATATCTGGCATCCTGACGTGCGTTTTTATGATATCTACAATGCAGAAAATCAGCATATTGCCAGTTTCTATTTTGATCTTTACGCCCGAAAGAATAAACGCGGTGGCGCCTGGATGGCTGACTGCATGGGTCGTCGTCGCACTAAAGATGGTATCCAAAAACCGGTCGCATTCCTGACCTGTAATTTCAACAGCCCTGTCGGCGGCAAACCTGCGTTATTTACCCATGACGAAGTGACGACCCTGTTCCATGAATTTGGTCATGGTCTGCATCATATGCTTACGCAGATTGAATATGCTTCTGTGTCAGGCATTAACGGTGTGCCGTGGGATGCGGTTGAGCTACCCAGCCAATTCCTGGAAAACTTCTGCTGGGTCAAAGAAGGGCTTTATAAAATCGCCAAGCATTATGAAACTGGCGAAGGTCTGCCTGCTGACAAATTAGAAAAACTGTTAGCCGCTAAAAACTTCCAGTCAGCGATGCAGATGGTACGCCAACTTGAGTTCTCTCTGTTCGATTTTGAAATCCACACAGAACTGGACCTAACGCAGGACAATCCCATTCAACATGCGCTGGATGAAGTGCGCAAAAGAGTGTCTGTGATTAAGCCACCGCCATTTAACCGCTTCCAGCACGGCTTCAGCCATATCTTTGCAGGGGGTTACGCGGCAGGTTACTATAGTTATAAATGGGCAGAAGTTCTTTCCGCTGATGCATTCTCACGCTTTGAGGAAGAGGGAATATTCAACCCTCAAGTGGGGCAGGACTTTTTGCACAACATACTGGAAAAAGGCGGGTCAGAAGAACCCGCTGATTTATTCAAAGCCTTCCGCGGTCGCGAACCCTCGGTTGAACCTTTATTGAAACACTCAGGAATTGGTATTTAATGAATAACAAGACCCTGCTCGCCATCGACAATGGAACGCAAAGCCTGCGTGCCATCCTGTTTGATTTGCAGGGTCAGATTCTAGCCAAAGTTCAAATCCCACTGAGTTATTACAGCGATCAGCCTGGCTGGGCAGAGCAGGATCCGCAGCTATTCTGGAATACCCTGTGTCGTGCCTGCCAAAAGTTAGCGCAAGACCCTAAGGTTGATCTTTCTACCATTCAAGCCGTTTCTGTCACCACACTGCGCAATACCGTGGTCAATCTTGATAAGCACGGTGAACCGCTTCGTCCAGCCATTATCTGGACCGATCAACGTGAACTTGAATCCATCAAGCCCTTAAAAGGTATCTGGCCCTATCTGTTCAAGCTAGTTGGCGTCAGCGACACCATTAAGAATTTCCAGTCACGCTGTCAGGCAGCCTGGATTGCCCACCATCAGCCCAATATCTGGTCTAAAACTGATAAATACCTGATGTTGTCTGGCTATCTGAATTACAAGCTGACCGGTGAATTTAAAGACTCAACGGCTTCTCAGGTCGGCTACATTCCCTTTGACTACAAACATCATCGCTGGGAAAAGCCCAACAGCTGGAAATGGCAGATAGCGCCTATAAAGCGCGAGATGCTGCCCGAGTTGGTTCAACCTGGCCAGTTAATTGGGCAAATCAGCCAAATCGCCAGCGAATCAACTGGCCTGCCGCAAGGATTGCCGGTTATTGCTTCTGGTGCCGACAAAGCCACCGAAGTGTTAGGCAGCGGCTGTATCGAAGAGCACCAAGCCTGTTTAAGCTATGGCACCACCGCCACCATTAACGTCACCAGCCAGCGTTACATTGAGCCATTACGCTTTATTCCACCCTATCCTTCAACCGTTGCCGATGCCTACACCATCGAATATCAAATCTATCGTGGTTACTGGATGGTCAGCTGGTTCAAAGAACAGTTTGGTCATCGCGAACAGGATCTGTCTGTCGAAATGGGCGTGACAGCCGAGCAGTTGCTTGACGAAGCCATAGCGCAAATCCCGCCCGGCTCCGATGGCCTGATGCTGCAGCCTTACTGGTCGCCTGGCGTCAAGGTGCCCGGTCCAGAAGCGCGCGGTGCCATCATTGGTTTTAATGATGGCCATACTCGCGCCCATGTTTATCGTGCGATATTAGAAGGGATAACCTATGGCTTAAGAGACGGCAAGGAATCGATTCAACTAAGAACCAAGCTCCCGATTGATGAATTGATGGTTTCCGGCGGCGGCTCACAAAGCGATGTCGCCATGCAATTGACCGCCGACATTTTCAACCTGCCGGCAACACGCCCACACACATTTGAGACCTCCGCACTTGGCGCCGCTATCAACGCTGCCGTTGGTATTGATTTATTTGAAAACTACCAAGACGCGGTTAAAGCCATGTGCCACAAAGGCAAAACCTTCGAGCCCATAAAAGAGAACGTCGATCGCTATCAGGAACTCTACGAAAAGGTTTACAAGAAAATGTATCAACGACTGAAACCGATATATCAGTCGTTGAGAAAGATGGGATAATTATTGGAAAAGATGCTAACCGTACACATCATATAGACTAACACCTATACAAATAGCCATTATCCATAATGTAAACTTAACCCTTCTAACGTATTTGAAATCTTCTGGATTGAGATCATATTTGTATAAACCAGCCATAACAAACTCCAAGGTAAAGTGAACCTTTCTGACCTCAGTTTTATTTTCGATGAAATAATGACGATATACTTTGGGGTACTTACTATTGATTTGATGAATTAGTAAGCTTGAAGTTATTTTATTTAGAATTATTGCAACTATTACCAGTCCGGGCGTTATCAAAATGGCTGTATTGCATCCATACTACGCTCTCAAAGTCTTAACATAATCCTGTAAACATTTTCCGGCTTCATCAAAGGCCTGATCACTCATGTAGCATTTACATTGGCCGATGATACCTTCGATAGTGGCGATGAGGAAGCGCGCGATATTATGAGGATTAACGTCTTTTCTGATAAGTCCTGTTTGCTGACCACGTTCGAAAGTTTCCGCCAATGCCTCGTACCAGATTTCCCAGATGGCAACAATGCGCACTCGGAATGACTCATCAAGCGGTGACATTTCGTGTGTTAGATTATTGAGGGGGCATCCGGTATGCAGCTCATTAATATTAATTTCTTCGCGTGAATCATTCATCATTTTAATCAGGTCAGTGATTGGATCTTTAACCTGTTTCAATGGCTCAATCCAGCGCTCATGAATCCATGGCTTTAATACTTCATC
The DNA here is from genome assembly GCF_000024085.1 of Kangiella koreensis DSM 16069. Classification (NCBI taxonomy): domain Bacteria; kingdom Pseudomonadati; phylum Pseudomonadota; class Gammaproteobacteria; order Kangiellales; family Kangiellaceae; genus Kangiella; species Kangiella koreensis. Next base: position 2,760,758 of record NC_013166.1, read on the forward strand.
GATTACTGCATGACCCAGTTCTTTCTTGCTTTTAAAGTGATGATAAAAGGCACCTTTGGTAAAGCCGGTTTTTTTCAACACTTCATCCACACGCAATCCCTGGTAGCCTTTTAATAGAATTTCTTCAAAGGCCACCTGCAATATATTTTGCCGGGTTGCATCAGGATTTCGTACCGCTACTTTACTCATTGATTTACCTTTTACCATCACTAGATTATTGCTTATCGGGCACGCTTTAGACTACTTTTGTTGAAGTCATCTTCGCTTAAGCCCACATTAAACTCAAAGTTTTTCCAGACAATCGTTGTACTTTTACCGGTTTGTACATTTTCCATCTCTTGACGATGTGCGCGCCAGTATTTGCCCATATACTGTTTAAATTCTGACATGTTAAGCTCTTTTAACTTGTCATTTTTCTGGTCAAAGAACTCGATGCGATGAACTCGGTAATGTTCCTGATCAATCCAGGCAATGGTTTTACTGTAACCTGAGTTGTTATAGGTTGGCACCATTTCTACCACAAACATTTTTTCGCCATTTAATTCATCTTCTCGTAAAAATTTATAGCTATACTTTTCCACTTCGAACGATGATAAATCTTCATAGGCAAACTCACTGCCCATCCAGGGACCCGATTTGTTTGACGAAGATATTCTTTTGACGCGCTTCAAGGCCGGTAAAAATAACCATTGATCATCATTACCTTCAATATGCGAATACGTCAGAAAGGCAGTGCCCTCGACATCACGCGGTTGTTCGAAAACACTTAAACCTTTATCGCCATCACCTTTAACTTCCAGATTTTTGACTACTACGATTCGCTCTGCTTCATTACCGCCTTTATCACGCAGAATCATGGTCATGTCTGCCTGACTGTCACCCCAGCCGGTGTTTCTGGCTTTGGCTTCTTTGGCAATTGCCAAACCTTTCTCTTCTGGTGTTTCGGCAAAAGCAGTCGTAATCATGCTCACTGCTGCTACGGCCAATAATAAACTTGATAGTATTCGTTTCATGCGTATCTCCTAATTCGCTACTTTGTCTTTCAATTTTTTGCTACCCAACATTAATAATGGTGGGAGTAATAAGAAATCGATTATGAGGGCCACGGCTAATGTAATTGCCGTTAGAATCCCCATGTGGCTATTCATCACATAGTGCGACATGCCCAATACCAGGAAGCCAAGCACCAGTACGATAGTGGTAACCGTCAGCGCCATACCCACGGTATGGAAGGCGTATTTTACAGCGGCTTCCTTGTCTAGGCCTTTCTCGCGACGTGCCCGCAGATACTTACTCATGAAGTGTACCGTGTCATCTACCACGATCCCTAAAGTCATGCCTGTCACTACTGACAATCCCATGCCTATCTGTCCCTGAAATATGCCCCAGATTCCGAATGCCACTGCCATTGGAACTATATTGGGTATGAGACTTAACATGCCCAGCTTCAGGGATCTTAACGCGAATATCAGTAGCAATGATATTAATACTAATGCCCAGGCTGTGCCTTTAAGCATTGAGTAAATATTATTCTGCCCGATATGGGCAAACATGATCGCCGGGCTTGAACCTGAAATCTCCATTGCAGGGGCGTTCTGCTTAAACCAATTACTGAAGCGATCTTCAAGATTAAGTACCTGTACGCTGGATAGATTTTCTAACGCTAACTGTATGCGAGTGGCTGATTTATCGCTATTAACCTGATTATTAATAGACAATCCACGCGGCAGAGAGGTTTCATAGATCAGGGTATATTGAGCAGTTAGTTCTCGAATTAATGTTCCTAACTCGGCCACTTCGCCATCTTCCAGCAGGACCGCATTACAGCCCTCTTCTAATGATGGCTTAGGTAGCGCATAGCATTCCTCACGATCGCCATTCATACTTTTATTCAAACGCTTCATAACGTCGGTATAACTTTGCACATGCAAAACTTCCGGCTGCTGCTCAGCGTACTCTACAAAATCCTGCAGCATCGCCATAAACTCGGGTTCATGAATGCCGCTGCCGGTTTTGGTATCAATGCTGTAGAAAGCGGTGTAAAGCCCGGTTAGATTTTCTGCTGTATAGTCAGAGTCCACACGGAAGTCGATGGATTCATCAAAGTATTTAACGAATTCATCGTTCAGTTCATTTTTGGGGATAGCTGCAATAATAGCGATACTCACTACCGCCATAACCGGTAATAATATTTTGCGTTTGTTCACAACAAAGTCAGCAAAGCTATCCATCCAATGATGGCCTTTGCTTTTCTTGTCGCTGACTTTAACGGGCAATAACATCATCATCGCAGGCAGGAAGGTGACAGAGAATATAAACGCCAGAGTCACACCGACTGCAACGGTATTACCCATATCGCGGAGCGGTGGAACTTCGCTGAAGTTCATGGTCATGAAGCCAATAACCGTAGTGATACTGGTCAGGAAGATCGGCATCATGTTAATACGAATACTTTCCACCATCGCATCCTGCTTACTCATGCCGTGCCGCATCCCCTGCAGGAATGTGACCAGCAGATGCACCGAGTCGGCAACGGCCATGGTCGCCACCACCGTTGGCACTGAGAACATTGGCGCGGTCATGGCAATGCCTAACCAGCCGGCACCACCTAGAGCACCCATAATTGAGAATATGATGATAACCACGCTGGCTACGGTGCCGCTGATGCTTCGAATCATGAAATAGAGCGCTAACGGAATCACCAAAAACAGCATGATAGGCGTTAAAGTCATCATGTCGTTCTTACCGGTCTCGGCGAAGGTGTTGTTCATCATCACCACACCGGTCAAACGAACTTCAAGGTTCGGGTTGCGCTCCATCAATTGAGTCTGCAAATCCTGAACATGCTCCGAAACTTTAGTTACCGCAGTCAGAATCTCTGTTTTCTTTTCCTTCCAGGCTTTGCCTTCAATTCCTTCTAAATCCGGATCCTGTGGTAGTTGCACAGTGACATTGACCGCTGTCACGCTGGAGTCTGGGTTGATGACACGATTCAATAACTGAGGCTCGTGCAAAACAATATCTTGCAGACGCTTAATTTCAGCATCACTCAAATCATCAATCATCTGTTCCGTGACCGACTCGTGTTCGCACTCACTATCAAAATTCGATGATTTATCTGGAATACACAGCAAGGCACCGACCAGCATGTAGTCTTCGTCTTCCGGGGTCACCCAGGTATGCTGATAGTTGGTTATAGAGTCAACGCGGGTGGTGTATGGAATTTGCCAGGCCTGCTCAGTTAACCAATGAATACTTTTTAAGGTTTCACGATCAAACACGCTGCCTTCTTTCGGCGTGATCACAAACATCGCATTGTCGGCTTTATCGTAGGTATTCTGGATATTTTCAAAAGCAATTAACTGGGGATTATCTTCGGCGAAAAAGACGCGATAGTCGGTCTTAATCTCTAGGAAGCGTGCACCAAAGGTTGTTGCAACAACTAACAATATCGATGCAAGGATAATCAGCCACGGGTGGCTGATAACAAAACGACCAAATTTAACGGTATTATTTTCTGGCATAGTCGATCCTGACTGAATTGATTCAAGAGTCTGCAATTTGCACAATCTTGTTAACGATCTTGTATGGAAGGCTTGCTATTTAACTACAGACCAACTAGTCTGTCAATTCATCCAAGCAAGTAAATCGACCTGTTTATTGAAGGAATACCAAGCATGTCACAATCTCTAAAAATCGCTTTCGCTAAAGAGCTCAACCAAGGTAAGTTACTCTTTTATAAAGGGAACTTGGATTTATCCTTCTACCACTTTGAACGTGCCCATATCCTCAGTCAGCCCTTTTACGGACGCCATGTTAAAAGTCATTGGTGGATGCTACGGGTCGGCATTAATCGTTTGGATCTGCGAGAAACCGCTGGTCAAATCATTCGTATCATTGGTTCAGCAGGCTCTTTAATCGGCAAATATCCTATAGGAAATACTGGCGGGGCTAATGTTTCTCCCTTCAAACCAATGCCGATACCGGAGGATTTGAAGGTTTATTTTAATTAAATCTTGCGGGCGACCGCAGGTCGCCCCTACAGACTTGTCTGACTTACATAATCTCATTAATTGCTAACAATTCTGTTATTATTACCCGACTTACTCAAAACTTCATTTTTTATGCCTCAACCTTCTAACACCACCGTCATAAAAGCTACTCGTTATTGGCTTGAGCACGCAGTCATTGGTTTTAATTTCTGCCCATTTGCCAAGCGTGAGTTTGTCCGTCAATCGATTCGATATTGGGTATCAGAAGCTGACAAGATTGAAACAGCGTTAGAGGACTTGATGGCGGCAGTTACAGAGCTTGAGAAGGATAGCTCGATAGAAACCACTTTACTGATCCTGCCGCAGGGTTTTGCTGATTTTGATGATTATCTGGATTTGCTGGATATGGCAAACCAATTAATGGCTATGCAAGAGTTGGAAGGTATTTTCCAGTTGGCCAGTTTTCATCCAGACTACTGCTTCGATGGCCAGTTAAAAAATGACCCTGCTAATTACACCAACCGTTCGCCCTACCCTATGCTTCATTTATTGCGCGAAGCAAGTATCGAAAAAGCGCTTGAGTTCGTTGATGATCCAGATGCAATTCCAGAACGTAATGTTGAGTTTGCACGTGAAAAGGGGGCTGATGTTTTCAAAGCTATATTGTCAGACTCTCTTCTAAACAAAGAAGCAGACTAATGGCTCACCACCATCTCACTGAACAACGCCACACAAAAACCTAATACGGCTCCTAGTGGTGGTGCCCAATGGTGGTTTAGCCTTGATTGCGGAGCTATGTCCTGAAAGATTAGATAGAGAATACCGCCGGACGCGAACAGCATAATACCCCCCAACACATCAGGAAAATCGGATAATAGAAAATACCCTATTAGTCCCGAAGCAGGGCCTAATAAAACCAGTCCCATCATCACTAATATTGTCCAGTTTTTATCACTTGGTTTCTTTAATTGTTTTAACTCGCGGTAACTATTAAATCCTTCGGGCAGATTTTGTAATCCAATCAAGAGAGCCAACAGAGGTGCAGCTTTAGCTTCCACCGCAACCATTCCACCAAGCGCTATGGCTTCTGGTACATAATCCAGTACCATGCCCATAAGCTGAGGAGCTTCTCTTCTCCTCAATCCCAATATTCTCTCAACTCCAAAAAAACATAATCCCCCACCCAGAAAGATCGGTATCGCTAACAGCGGCACACTGAGTTGGCTTTTGCCCTCCGGAACTAATACTACAGCAATGGCACCGATTAAAATGCCACCACCAAAGGCAATCACAAAATGACGGAACTCTTTATCCAGCCACTGAGGTCGAAACTTTTCAAATCGTGCCAGTAATCCACCCAAGGGAATACAGGCACCGGCTAACCCCGTTAATATAATGATAGTTAAGACTTCCGACATGCTCACTCCTTGTCTGGTGCTAGTAGTGCCGTGACCAGATTTTTCAGCTCCGGTATCAGCTGTTCTTCAAACCACGGATTTTTCTTAAGCCAGATATTGTTGCGCGGGCTTGGATGCGGCAATGGCATGACAGGGGTATCTTGTTCAATATAATGACGCCAGTTCTTGACCGTTTCAGTAAGATTTCTTTCCTGTCGGTTCGGTAAATGCCAGTCCATTGCATACTTCCCGATGACTAATGTCAGTTCAATATCAGGTAGTTCTCTTAGAATCTTCTTGCGCCAGGTTTCTGCACAAATAGCTTTCGGTGCCAAGTCACCGGATTTTCCTTTGCCCGGATAGCAAAAGCCCATTGGCACTACCGCCAATTTTTCCGGATCGTAGAAAGTATCTCGATCAATGCCAAGCCAATCGCGCAGCCGATCGCCACTAGCATCATCAAATGGTTTTCCCTTGTGATGGGTGATTTGACCCGGAGCCTGACCTGCTACCAATATTTTGGCTTTGGAACTAAATTGCAAAATTGGATTGGGACCCAGCGGCAGATCCTGACAGATAGTGCAGGCTCTGATTTCTTTAAGAAGTTGCTGGTCACTTTGCATATTAATGATAGGTTAATTTAAGTCCATGTCTTCAGTTGATAGGCTTTTTTGTCGCCGGTTATTGGGCATTGGAAATCTAGCTTGTATGCCATCAGCTGCAAATCTTGGCTTTGCGTCGGCTCGCCATGCAAACGGTCACCTATGATTGGAAAGCCTAGCGAAGACAGGTGAATACGAATCTGATGCTTTCTGCCAGTCAAGATCTGAACCGACAACAAACTACGATCTTTGTCCGCATCATACTCTTTTAAAGTGACAATGCTTTTGGCTGGCTTATTATCAATGGGTTTGTCGATGGTTATTGAATCATGAGGGAATTGCCCGTTAACCCAGGCCAGATAATGCTTTTCTACCGTGCGCTTGGCGAACATAGCTGATAAGGCGGCGGCGGCCTCTTTGTTATGGGCAAGGATGAGCAAACCTCTTGCCGCTTTATCCAGACGATGCACCACATAGGTTTGCCGGTTGTAGTCAAAGTGTTCTTCAACCAGTCGACTGATCGAGCAATGATCGCCCCATTTTGAACCTTGTGACCAGACCCCATTAGGCTTATTCCACACCGAGTAATCGCCCTCGTCCGCTATCAACTCAGGTTTTGCTACCGTCTCGCTGAGTACCTGCTCGTTATAATAGAGATGCAGCTCCTCACCTAAGCGCAATCTGGCATTTTTACGACGCAAAGGTCGCGCCTGTTTGCCATGCGACAGCCAGACAGCGCCTTTTGTCATGGCGTCTTTAACTCTTTGCTTTGACAAACCAGTGGCTTGCACCAATAATTCGAGCGGGTTGGTATCATTCAGATCGGCAACGTCATCTAGGTTTATATGTTGCTCAATAATGGTATTCTGTGCGGGTTCTGTCATCATCTTGTGAATTATTTAAGTGAAGCATTCTTTAGCCTTTTATCAAACCGATTCTACAGCACCGCCATCAATACTGGCTGATTTGCCGGTAATTACTGACGTTGGCGAATTGGATCAATTCGATGGCTATTTCTGTTTTGAGCCAAAGGATGCCAATCAAGAGTTACACTTTTACGCCAAGCTGGATGGACATGCAACCGGCTTTTCGCTGGACTTTACTCAAGGGACCATAGCCTGGCGCCGAAGTCATGGCGGTGGCCGCAAGCAACAGATTGCAAAAGCCTGCGGTTTAAAGCATAACTGGCAGCCCTCAATCCTTGATGCGACAGGCGGTCTCGGTCGTGATGCCTCCGAATTGCGCAACCTCGGTTGTCGCCTGCGTATAATTGAGCGTTCACCTTATGTAGCGGCTTTATTGCAAGATGCCATTGCACGTGCCGCCAATCATCCTGAAACCCAGGAGCTTTTTGGTCAAGATTTCGAACTATATCAGGGGCAAGCAAGCGAGCTGATACCCAAGTTATCGTCTGAGCAACAGCCCGATATCATTTATCTCGATCCCATGTTCCCGCCACGCAATAAAAGCGCTGCGGTGAAAAAAGAGATGCGGCTGGTAAAATTACTGGTTGGTGAAGACCCGGATGCCGATGAGCTGTTGCCGCTGGCGCTTGAACATGCCAAATATCGCGTGGTAGTCAAACGACCCAGTTATGCGCCCTATCTTAATCAGCAAAAACCTTCCATGAGCATCGAAAGCAAAGCCAATCGCTTTGATGTTTATGTGAAACAGGCAATTCCTAACTAATCTCTACGAACTAATCTCTGCGAACTTATCAGCCAAACCTATCAGGAGCTCATCATGGCCAAAGCATCTGCCCTACACATTCTGGTTAAAACTGAAAAAGAAGCTCTGGCGCTCAAAGCCAAGCTCGAGAAAGGTGCCGATTTTTATCAGCTGGCCAAACGCCACTCCATGTGCCCTTCGAAAAAACAGGGCGGTGATCTAGGTGAATTTAAGCGTGGCCAGATGGTCAAGCCATTTGATAATGCGGTATTTGCCAAAGGCAGCGAAGACAAACCCTTAATTGGCCCCGTCAAAACGCGCTTTGGCTATCACTTAATCAAAGTGTTATATAAAAGCGGTTAATCAGTTTAGGTCACAGCAAACAACTTATACTGTAACTGCCCTGCTTTCTTATCTTTTAGCTCTGTCCAGTTCTCTGGCACATTCAGTTCCAGCCCCTGCTCCACTTCAATATAGATTAAAGTCTCAGGTTTAAGCCACTCTGCTGCATCCAGCTGTTCTATGACTTTTTGTGCTATCCCTTTATGAAATGGCGGATCAAGGAAAATAATATCGAATGATTTTTGATTGCTTTGAATAAAGTCGAACGCATCGCCATGCATCACATAAGCATTATCAGCGTTGACCAGTCCGAGGTTTTCTTCTAATTGGTGGAAGGCTTTGCGATTAAGTTCTACAAAAGAGGCTTCTGATGCGCCTCTGGACAGAGCTTCGATTCCGATAGCACCGGAGCCGGCAAATAGATCGAGGCAGTTTGCGCCATGAATCTCATTCTGTAGCCAGTTGAACAGGGTTTCGCGAATGCGATCCAGGCTGGGCCTGAGTCCTTCCACCTCAATAAAGCGCAGTTTACGACCTTTCCAACGACCGCCAATCACACGAAACTGACCCACTTTTTTGGCATGCGGTGATGTGGATTTCTTTTTGCTGTCCTGAACAATCTTATTTCGGTTAGCCATAAATGGCCCCTTCTACTCTGGCGTTCAAGTTTGCCCGCTTGCGGTTTGCAAATCTCTTACGCACCTGCCTTGAAAGTGATAGGATAACGCCTTTATAAAGTTAAACAAGTCATTGATACCTTCACTGCCATGAGCGACTCACAATCAAAAGATAAATCAAAACGCGGCCTGTTTGGCTGGTTTGGCAAAAAAGACTCTAATAATACTGAGCAATCCCCTGATACTGAATCTGAGACGCCTATTGAAGAATCGGCTGCTGAAGAGCAACCTCTCGAAAACAGTACTCCTAAAGACCAACGTCTTGATGAAGAACTTTTAGAACAGGCCGAACATGCTCTGGAAGAGCAACTTGAAGAGCAGGTAGAGCATGATATTGAAGAAGCCTACGAACATCAGGAGCATCAGGGAGAAAAGATTGAAGCGGCTGCTCCAACCCTGACTGACCCCAATCAACAACAGTCAAACGACCACCCTGCCGAGAAACAAGGTTTCTTTTCACGCCTCAAAGCCGGCTTAAGTCGCACCCGTGGTCAGTTAGCCGACAGTTTGGCTAATCTTGTTTTAGGCAGCAAAGAAATTGATGATGACTTGCTTGAAGATATTGAAACTCAATTGCTAATGGCTGATGTCGGCGTAAGTGCTACCCGAAAAATTATCGATGATCTAACTGACAAAGCTGCGCGCAAGGAACTCAAAGACCCTCAAGCTTTGATGGATCGTCTACGCCAATTATTGTCAGAGATCATTGAACCTTGTACCCAGCCGCTGGAACTGACTCACAAGCCCTTTGTTATCTTGATGGTTGGTGTTAATGGCGTCGGTAAAACAACCACCATCGGCAAGCTAGCCAAAAAATTCCAAGGTGAGGGTAAGTCCGTGATGCTGGCTGCCGGTGATACTTTCCGTGCTGCCGCCGTTGAACAGCTTCAAGTGTGGGGCGAACGTAATAATATCCATGTCACCGCACAGCACACTGGCGCAGACAGTGCCTCAGTTATTTTCGATGCACTGCAAGCCGCCCAGGCTCGTAAGATTGATGTGTTGATTGCCGATACAGCCGGACGCCTGCATACCAAGTCTAATCTGATGGATGAATTGTCCAAAGTCCAGCGAGTGATGCAAAAACTTGACCCAAGCGCACCGCATGAAGTGATGTTGGTGGTCGATGCAGGCACCGGTCAAAATGCGCTCAATCAGGCTGAGCACTTTAATAAAGCGGTACCACTTAGCGGAATCACCATTACCAAGCTGGATGGTACTGCAAAAGGTGGTATTATTTTTGCATTGGCTGACAAGATGAAAACACCCATTCGCTTTATTGGGGTAGGCGAAGGCATTGACGATTTACGCGAATTCAATGGCCAGGACTTCATTCAGGCCTTATTCGCAACCGATGATAACACTCAACAATAATAGCCTATTAACACACTATGATTGAATTTCACCAGGTATTTAAGCGCTATGAAGGTGGCCACGAAGCTCTCAAGGGAGTTAGCTTCGAGCTACCGGCTGGTGAAATGGCTTTTCTTACTGGTCATAGTGGCGCCGGTAAAAGTACCCTGCTGAAATTAATTGCTCTAATGGAGCGTCCGACTCGTGGCCAGGTCATTCTTGACGGCCAGAATATCAGCAAAGTTAAAGATCGTCATATCCCCTATCACCGCCGCAAAATTGGCATGATCTTTCAGGACCACCGTTTATTATTCGATCGCACCGTTTTCGACAATGTTGCCCTGCCTTTAATTATTGCAGGCGTATCTGATCGTGAAATTCCGAAACGGGTACGTGCCGCACTGGATAAAGTCGGGCTACTGAGTAAAGAAAAGCAGTTGCCTATCCAACTGTCAGGTGGAGAGCAGCAACGGGTGGGCATTGCTCGAGCAGTCGTCAATAAACCTCCACTATTACTGGCGGATGAGCCGACAGGTAACCTCGATCCAGAATTATCTGCCGACATCATGAATTTATTTGCTGAATTTAATCAGGTTGGTGTTTCAGTGCTGATTGCTTCGCATGATCTGGCCTTGATCGCACGTATGAGGCACCCAGTCATTACCCTCAAAGAAGGTCGCACCATCCGTAACGAACTGGCAGAGGCGGCATTTGATGAGTAAATCCAATCGTCAAAATACTTCCTACAAGGTCAGCTTTCTTGATCGCTTCAAGATGGCTATCAGCCTGCACAAAAAAAATGCTGCTAATACTCTTCTTGATGTTTTGCGTCACCCTACCAACAGTTTGCTGACTATACTCGTTTTAGCTATAGCTTTGGCTTTGCCGACTGCTTTTTATGTATTCAGCTCTAATGCTAAAGCCATTAGCAGTAATTGGAGCGGTGGTGTGCAAATGGCTTTATTCCTCAAAGACAACGTCAGTCAGGAGCAGCGAGCTGAATTGGTTCAAGAATTAAGTTTTCGTCCTGAATTTAAGGAGGTTGTTCTAGTTCCTAAAGAAGAGGCCATTGAGGAATTTAAACACCAATCAGGTTTTGGCGACGCCTTGGATTACTTAGCCGAAAACCCCCTGCCCGACAGCATAATTCTAACGCCCTATGAAACTCACTCTGCTGCGGACTTGCTTGAACAATTGGCACAGGAATTAGAACAAGATCCTATGGTGGATCTGGCTCAACTGGATATGGCCTGGATTCAACGTTATCAGGCAATTCTTGAAATTTCACAGAAGATAGGTACTTTTGTCAGTATTTTGTTAGCCTTTGGCGTTCTTTTAATTGTTGGCAATACCATTCGACTGGCCATTTTAAATCGTCGGGATGAAATCCAGGTTATTAAATTAGTCGGGGCTACCGATGCCTTTATTCGCCGCCCTTTCCTGTATACCGGTTTCTGGTATGGACTTATCGCCGCCCTGCTCGCTGCGTTGATGGTCAATATTGTGCTACTTCTTTTACAAAGCCCTTCTTCGACCCTGGCTGAACTTTACAACAGCGGCTTTTCTTTAATGGGACTGGAACCTAAGCAGACATTGGCACTACTGTTAATTGGCGCAGGTTTGGGCTTATTTGGCGCCTGGTTCTCAGTGAGTAAACATCTAAAAGATATTCAACCCACCTAAACTTCTCTGCTTCTTGCTCATCGGACAGCTAAACCACACACTTCACTTTTTTCTCACAGCAAACCTCTATAGTGTCTATCCTGTATTAACTAACTTGTTACCCGCTATTCCCTGAGGTAATACTCAAAATTACCTTATGCTATTTGCTTATAGGCCAGAAGCTTGTTTGAATATGGCCGTTTATTACCTACATGGTATTTAGAGTCTCACTTTATAAAAGGATATCTGTTTATGAAAACCCTGTTTACCCTCGCTTTAAGCACCATTGCCTTAGTTTTTGCCGGCAACGCTGATGCAAAAGCTGCTGATTATGAATTTGACACCGTTCACAGTCAAATTATCTTTAAAGTCAATCACTTAGGTTATTCTAATTCGTACGGTAAATTTCGTGCATTTGACGGTACTTTAAGCTTTGATCCAGAAGACTGGTCAACGGCCAAAACTGAAGTGTCAATCAATACCAAAAGCATCGATCTTGAAAACAAAAAATGGAATGACCATATGCGCAACCCCGATTTTTTCGATGTTGAGCAATACCCAGCCATGACTTTCAAAAGCACCAAGCTGGAAAAGACCGGCGAAGATACCGGTAAATTACATGGTGATTTAACTATTTTAGACAAAACCTTACCGATTACTTTGGACTTAACCTTAAATCAGGCGGGCATCCACCCAATGAGCGAACAGCCACACGTCGGTTTCTCTGCAACCGGCACAATCAAACGCTCAGAGTGGGGCATGATATATGGTGTTCCAGCGGTTGGTGACGAGGTTGATATCATTATCGAAGTTGAAGCGACTGCAAGATAGGCTACTCTTAGTTTAGCCCTGGTCCCTGCTAACTGACTGATTTCTGGTCTAGCAGGGACCCCTTCTTCAAGTTTGTAATTTCCTGTTACAAAGCGTCCATAAAAGTTTAAGAAGTTTCACTTTATTTCTGCTTACGAGGGGTGTAGGTTACTTATTTCAAAGGTACAAACTAGCCTACAGGCCTTATAGAACCTTGCCTGAAACCTCTTTTTGTATGGAACTTTTTTACTGTTTAGCACTCTTAGACTTAGAGTGCCAAAATATTAGCACTCTCACTTAAACAGTGCTAATATTGGCCAATCCTTATTATTGGAGAGAATACATGAGCAACATTTCACCGAGCATGGCATTAGCCGTCCCAACAGGCAGTATTGATGGTTACGTCAGTACCGTCAGCGCTATTCCTGTCCTGTCGGTCGAACAAGAGCAAAAACTAGCGCATGAATTTCACGACAATAACGATCTTGAAGCAGCGCGCCAGTTAGTAATGGCTCACTTACGCTTTGTTGTTTATATTGCAAGAAGTTACAGTGGCTATGGCTTACCACAAGCCGATCTTATCCAAGAAGGTAATATTGGTCTGATGAAGGCCGTTAAACGCTTCGACCCAACAGTCGGCGTGCGCCTGGTTTCTTTCGCTGTGCATTGGATTAAAGCGGAAATTCACGAATACGTATTGCGTAACTGGCGCATTGTTAAAATTGCGACCACTAAGGCACAGCGCAAGCTATTCTTCAACTTGCGCTCCAAAAAGAAAACACTTAACTGGCTTAATAATGACGAAGTTAATGCTGTCGCGCAGGACTTAGGTGTTAGTGAGGAAGAAGTTCGTCGCATGGAAGGGCGCCTAAATGCCCATGATGCGTCGTTTGATGCGCCGAATGCCAGCGATGACGATGATGCGGTTTACGCACCGATTCATTACCTTGAGTCTCCTAATTCAGATCCAGCACAAGCCATTGAACAGGAAGACTGGCAGGATCAGCGTGAAGTTCGCTTAATGTCTGCGTTGAAAACCCTGGATGAAAGAAGTCAGGACATTTTGCAGCAGCGCTGGTTGAGCGATCAAAAAGCCACCCTGCATGACTTAGCAGACAAATATGGCATTTCAGCTGAGCGTATTCGTCAGCTAGAAAAAAATGCGATGAACAAGATTAAAAATGCTATCAGCTAAGTTGATTAACATTTATTATCAAAAAGCGACCAAAATGGTCGCTTTTTTTATGCCCCTGAGTTCTTCGCGCCAATTATCAAAAATTTTACACTACAAGTCAGTTTTGGTTTGTTTTTTAAGCCATTTGTCGACAAATCAATCAATTATTGGTTGATTTTCAACCCTTTTGTCGGGTTTTTATACAACAAATACTTGATCCAGTTCACATTTAGTAGCAAGATGAATTCTGTGATTATAATTAAAAAGCTTGGGGAGGCTTTATGAATCGTCTAAGCACTTTACTACTTGCCAGTACTTTTTTTCTAGCAGCTTGTGGGGGAGGGGATACAAACCCTTCAACTAATGAGACGGCTACCAACACAAATTACGATTGTGTCATTAAATATGGTTGGGAGCCACGTCCACCCTATCAATTCTTACATAACGGCGAAATGCAGGGCATTGATGTTGAAATATTTAAGAAAGCTGCCGATTCCAATCAATGCAATATTCAGTATGTTCAAAAAAGCTGGACCGAACTACTAACAGCTCTCGAAGCAGGTGAAATTGACGTTTTAGGTGGCGCAACAGAAACCCCTGACCGCCAAGTTTATGCTGACTTCTCTGTACCATACAGAAATGAGTCCTTCAGCCTATTTATTCGCGCCACCAGTGACTTTCAGGACGATAGCCTTGCTAGCTTTTTAAGTGGCGGTAATAAGGTTGGGATAACCAACGACTATTACTACGGCGGGGATGTCTATAACTTGATGAACCACCCACAGTATGGCCCATTATTTATTGACGATAACTCCGGCGAACAGAGTTTTTATAATGTCATTTATAGCACCATTGATGGCGTTTTAACGGACCCTATTGAAGGTCGTTATATTATCAAGCGCAAAGGTCTTGATTCACAAATTAAAGAATCCAATGTCAAAATTCCCAGTGAAAACGTATCCTTTATGTTCAGTAAAGAGGGACTGGCTCCTGAAAAGGTCAAAGCTCTACAAGACACTATTAAAGGGATGGTTACTAATAATGAAGTTAATCCGGTAATGGCTAAATACCAATAATCGTTTTACTCTTTGAAGCAAAGCCACCTACGGGTGGCTTTTTTAATATTCATGGCAAGCAAATGGCTCAACTGCCTGGTTTGAAGTGCTGAATCAAATCGGCTAGACTCTCGCAAGTTAGTAGCCTTTTACAATAGATAGACAGATAATGGATAAAAATACTATAAAACTTAGCGTTCTATCTTCATACTGCTGGATAGACTCAGTCGATAACAAGACCCGAAAACTCCATAATTTAGCCACCCGAGCCGACTTCAATAAAATAAGTTTACAGCAAATCCCACCCATCAAGCGCCGTCGATTAAGCGGGCTCAGCAAATTAGCGATGCACAGCTCTCTAAGCTGTCTTGAGCAATATAATTTTAACCCCGAACAATTAATGACCGTTTTTGCATCTCAACATGGTGAGCTCAATAGAACCATCCGCATTGTGAAGAGTATGTTTGAACAACAGGAAGTCTCTCCAAAAGACTTTAGTTTATCGGTTCATAATGCCTCGCTTGGTTTGTTTTCCATTTTTACGGGCAATAAACACCCAGGCACCAGTATTGCCGCAGACTCCAACACTTTTGGTTACGCGCTTTTGGAATGCTATAACCAACTTCAACGCTTTCCCAATAGCCAAGTTTTGTTAACTTGCTTTGATTTAAAAGTAGAACCACCATTTTCAGAGCTTCAAGGCAGCTTATACCCAAGTTATAGCCTGTCATTACTGCTATCCCAACCTACTGATAATGCCCCTGTCGTTTCCTTTTCGTTTACTTCCCTTAGTGAACACCAAAAACCTGAGTTTCCATTAGCTCTTAGTTTTTTTGATTTCCTACACAGTGACAACCAGCAGCAAACTGTAGACAGCCAGGACACCCGTTGGGGCTTTTGCAAACATGCTTTATAAAATCAATTACCTTTGGCGCGTTTTCGCCACCGGGTTGTCTTTCGCTACATTCGGTATTGGTGGATTAATACTATCCCTTTTAGTTTTTCCAGTGCTTGGTGTTTTTAACCGCGATCCATTTGTTCGTAAGCGTAAAGCACGCTATCTAATACACAAATGTTGGTATGTTTTCATTCGCTTTATGCAAGCGCTAGGCATCTTTACCTTCGATTTAGAACAGGCTAAGAAACAACTGAAAGGCGTTAAAGGTAAGATCATTATTGCTAATCACCCCTCCTTAATTGACGTGGTTGCCCTGATTTCCTTAATCCCCAACGCTGACTGTGTCGTTAAACAAGGCATCTGGAATAATTTTTTCCTCAAGCGAGTGGTCCGGGTCGCGGACTTTGTTAACAATGACCAGGATGTAAATAAACTCATACAAAACTGTAACAAAAGCCTACAAGAAGGTTATAATCTAGTGATATTTCCTGAGGGTACCCGCACAGTTCCTAATAAACCCATTAAGTTACAGCGTGGTGCGGCAAATATTGCCATTCGCTGCCACAAAAATCTTTTACCGGTAATTATTGACTGTGACCCTACCACACTTACAAAACAAGAAAAGTGGTATCAGATTCCTCCTCGTAAAGCACAGTTTTCGATGAGGGTTGTTGAGGAAATTGATATTACTCCGTTTGTTCACAATGAAAAAAATGAATCAATCGCAGCAAGACGCTTAACGGAGCACATTAAGACAGTCTTTTTAGAGGAATTGGCACACAATGAAATCCTTAGAAAACGAGATTAAGACAGTCATTATCGACTCGCTTGATCTTGAAGATATTAGTATTGATGATATAGAAACCGAAGAACCGTTATTTGGTGATGGTTTGGGGCTTGATTCAATTGACGCACTAGAACTTGGTTTGGCGCTAAAGAAAAAATTTGATATTAAATTAGATTCGGACTCTGAAGAATCTAAAAAGCATTTCTACTCTGTCAGCACCTTAGCTACTTTTATTGAACAACAAAAAGGAGCTAGTTAATGGCCAGTTTTGATACAAAAGAACACATCTATCAAGAATTAGTCACCATTTTAGTTGATGACTTTGAAGTTGATGGTGATGACATTACCCTCGAAGCAAATCTCTACACAGATCTGGATCTAGACAGCATTGATACCGTCGATTTGGTTATCAAACTTCAAGAGATGACAGGTAAGTCAGTTAATCCTGAGACATTCAAAGCTGTACGTACAATGCAACATGTAGTTGACGCGGTGTATGACCTAGCGCACAACTAATGATGCAAATTTTGTTGAAGACAATAATCGCTATGGTGGTCATTCTATACCCCATAGCCATTTATTTTGGACTACAACATTTCGAGCCAAAATTTATAGCCATGCTGCTGGCTGCTTTAGTTGTTATTAGAAGCTTTGTTGCTCGAGGTAAGCTCTTTCAAGCAATTAAAGGTCTTTGGATTATAGTTCTTATAGCTGGCCTGGCTATTGCCAGTCTAAGTTACTTTCTTAACTCGACCTTCGGCTTACAGCTTTATCCAGCAATTATCACCACCAGTTTTCTGATCGTATTTGGTTATAGCCTATACTCACCACCTTCTATAATCGAAAGAATTGCACGTTTCCAGGATCCTGACTTACCTGAGGAAGCTATCCCTTATACTGTAAAGGTAACGAAAGTCTGGTGCCTATTTTTTATTTTCAACATTCTCGCTTCGCTTTATACCGTTTTCTTTACCACTATCGAAATATGGACTTTGTATAACGGGCTCATTTCATATGTGTTAATGGGGACTTTATTTCTTGCTGAGCTAATTTATCGAAAAATAGTTCATCAAGCAGGGTAGGGTAGTGGTGTGATCGATTCTGTGAATAAATTCCAACAATTATTAACGCAAAACCATCACTATGATGTTGCCTGTGATAAATCTCATAGTTATAGCCACTCACAGTTTCTAAAAGATGTCACTCAGTGTTCAGCCAATATCTCAGAACTCCCACATCAATCCTATTTGTTATTTGTCGATAACAGTTATGACTTCGCGGTAAACTTTATTGCATTGCTTATTCTTCAAAAAGATATTGTACTGACAGCTAATAACAAACCGGAATGGCTTACACATATCAAGCCAAATTTTGATGCTGCCATTGGCGAGGTTTCTCTAGACTCTGTCTTGCCAAGCAAGCACTTTTCGTCTAACAGTGGGCTGAACTCTCCCGATACCTTGATAGTGCCGACTACTTTAAACAGCACAGTTGTGTTTTTTACTTCCGGTTCAACCAGCAAACCAAAATCTATCAGTAAATCGATCAATCAGATCTTAACGGAGGTCAGTGTCATCGAATCAGTTTTTGGTTCATCGGTCACTCACTGCCAGTTCTTATCAACCGTCTCTCAGCACCATATTTATGGGCTCATTTTCAGACTGTTGTGGCCTTTGCTTTATCGTCACACATTTTATGCCGATATCGTTTTATACCAAGAGCAGCTCAAGTCACTATGTCAGGATAAGAAAGCAATTTGCTTAATCTCAAGTCCCGCATTTCTGTCCAGGCAGGATCTCAACCTTGGTACAGTGTCACTCAAGCAGTGCTTCAGCTCCGGAAGCTTATTAAACCATGCCTCGGCACAAACGGCATGCCACCAGCTAGGCGTATTCCCAACTGAAGTATTCGGCAGTACAGAAACTGGCGGTATCGGTTACCGAAATCAAAATAACTCCAATGATGTGTGGACACTTTTTCCCAATATAACTATTCATAAACAAGCAAACCAACCAGCAATTCTGTCCACACCCTATTTAAATCAAACCATCTTGCTGGATGACGACTTGGAGCTTCTGTCTGATCATCAGTTTAAACTACTCGGCAGAATGGACCGAATAGTCAAAATCGAAGAGAAAAGGGTTTCTCTTGATGCCATTGAGCATACGCTAACATCATCATTATTTATTGAAGAAGCCAAAGTCGTCGTATTACAACATCATCGGACATATCTAGGCGCAATAATAGTTCTCAGTGAACAGGGCAGGGAACTTCTTAATCAATACAACAAGAAGCACCTGAATCAACTCTTTAAGTTACAGTTGGCAGAAACTTACGAATCCGTTGCGATACCGCGCAAATGGCGCTACCTTGAATGCTTACCCTACAATACACAGGGTAAATTAACTTTAGAGCAACTTACGGCCCTATTTTGATATGAACTTTCCAGAAATCATTTCTCAAAATGTTAATGACCATCAGCTAGAACTTGAGCTTCTGATAAATCCGGAGCTTGACGCTTTTGCTGGTCACTTCGATCAATTCCCTATCATTCCAGGTGTTGTACAAATCAGTTGGGCACTACATTTTTTTTCCAGTTTGCTCGCCAATCAATCTGAAGCTTCATCGACAAGACAGGTCTCTTCTATTAAGACCCTTAAATTTCAGCACGTCATTACGCCAAACAGCCGGGTTAAATTAGATTTAAGTTTCGATGACAGTAAACAAATGCTCGCTTTTCGCTTTTATAATTCGCAACACCAATATTCCTCAGGAAAAATTTTGCTAACACACGATGAGTCTCAATCTTGATGAAGTCATCTTACTGTATCGTCATTCCGAATTATAACCATACCCAACACATTGAACAGGTGTTGCAGGCCATCGAGCCTTTAAACCTGCCTGTTATCATTGTTAATGACGGTAGTAATCAACAGACGCATCAAGTCCTCAACCAATTGCCTGATCAGTTCGGTTTTCTGCAGGTCATTAACTTAACTGAAAACTCAGGTAAAGGTGCTGCCGTCATGGCAGGATTCTTAGCAGCACATGAACAAGGATTTAGTCATGCCATTCAAGTTGATGCAGATGGACAACATAACCTGAAAGATATTCCAAACTTTATTGCTTTAAGTAATAACTATCCGGAAGCCGTTATTTGCGGTATTCCTGACTATGATGATTCGGTGCCATTAGGGCGTTTAATTCCTCGTTACCTCACTCACTTCTGGGTTTGGGTAGAAACTCTGTCTTTTAAAATCAAAGACTCCATGTGTGGCTATCGCCTTTATCCACTGGCCGAAACCGTGCAGCTTATACAAAGCTCGAATATCGGCAAGCGAATGGATTTTGATACTGAAATATTGGTCAAGCTTTATTGGGCTTCTGTAGAGATTCTTAATCTTCCCACTAAAGTGACGTATCCCGAAGACGGCTCCTCACACTTTAGAATGTTTCAAGACAATTGGCTGATCACTAAAATGCATACCAAGCTTTTTTTTGGCATGCTTGTTCGTGCACCCAAGTTAATGATGCGCCATTTCAAATCGCAGCCAAAACCGCCGGATACTCATTGGTCAGCAACTCAAGAACGCGGCTCCACTTTTGGCATCCAACTTCTGGTCTGGTTATATCGCTTTTTTGGACAGTGGTTGTTTCGTATCGTAATGATCCCTGTCATTGCTTATTTTGTTTTAACTGGCAGCAAAGCGCGTAGTGCATCTCTCCAGTACTTGCAGCGCATTAACACCTATAACCAATCAACCTCCAAGGTTCGTTGGTATCATGTTTATAAGCACTTCTATCAATTCGGTTTAGCCGCTATCGATAAAATCAGAGCCTGGCTTGGTGATGTGGGTTTAAACGATATTACCTTTCACCATCCGCAGGTATTTGATTCCTTGCGTAAACAGAACCCCAACAAAGGTGCTGTATTTATTGGTTCACATTTAGGAAATTTAGAGCTTTGCCGTGCAATCGGTGAGACTGATTCTGCACTTAAAATCAATGCCCTGGTTTTTACTAAGCATGCTTTAAAATTTCAGAAAGCACTTGAAAAGTTTAATCCCAAAGCTTCTATCAACCTGATACAGGTTGACACTCTCGGGGCTGAAACAGCTATCATGCTTAAGGACAAAGTGGATGCTGGTGAAATAATTATTATCGTTGGTGACAGGACTTCTGTCACTCAATATGGACGTGTCAATTATGCACCATTTCTTGGTTATCCAGCCCCTTTTTCGCAAGGCCCATTTATTTTGGCCAGCATACTTGAATGTCCAACTTACCTATTATTCTGTCTAAAGCAGTCTGGACAGTATCATGTTTATCTGGAACCCTTTGCTGAAAGCCTTAAACTAGCTAGAAGAAACAAAAATGAGCAGTTACAATCAATTATTGAAAGATACTCTGAAAGGCTAGAGCATTATTGTTTAAAGGCTCCCTATCAATGGTTTAACTTCTTCAATTTCTGGCAAAAAGATGACCAGCAAAATATTCAACGAAGCGCATTAAAAACACAAGAGACACATCGCCGTGACAGACACTAAAACAAATATCACCTTTGGCCATTCTTCGCTCACCATTGAGCAGATCTGCCAACTCGCTAAAGGCAATGCCACTGCCAAACTTAATTCTGCACCTGAGTTTAAGCACAAGATCGATCAGGGCGCTGACTTTATTAAAGAACTGTTGCGTGAAGATGGTGTAATTTATGGCGTTACTACAGGTTATGGTGATTCAGTCACCACCCCAGTGCCGGTACAAGATACTCATGAGCTGCCACTGCATCTGACCCGCTTTCATGGCTGTGGCCTGGGATCAATATTTTCTGCCGAACACACTCGCGCCATTCTTGCCACAAGGTTAGCATCTTTAAGTCAGGGTTATTCAGGGGTTAGTTGGTCATTATTACAGCAATTAGAGTTGCTACTGCAGAAGGATATTTTGCCACGCATACCAGAAGAAGGTTCGGTTGGTGCCAGCGGCGATCTGACTCCTCTTTCCTACGTTGCCGCAGCGCTCATAGGTGAACGTGAGGTACTCTATAAAGGTCAGACCCAGCCAACGGAGCAAGTGTTCAAAAGTCTAGGTATTAAACCTATCACGCTTCAACCGAAAGAAGGGCTGGCGATAATGAATGGTACCGCAGTGATGACGGCGCTGGCTTGCCTTGCTTTTCAACGAGCGGATTATTTAACCCAGCTGTGTTCACGTATCACATCACTCTGCTCGATTGCATTACAGGGCAACAGCGCTCATTTCGACGAGCTACTGTTTTCCGTCAAGCCACACCCTGGTCAAAATCAGGTGGCGGCCTGGATTCGTGATGACCTCAATCACTATAAACACCCACGCAATTCTGATCGTCTACAAGATCGCTATTCAATCCGCTGTGCTCCGCACATTATCGGTGCTCTGAAAGATGCCATGCCGTGGATGCGTCAAACCATCGAAACCGAACTAAACAGTGCCAATGATAACCCCATTATTGATGGAGCAGGCCAACACGTTCTACATGGTGGCCACTTTTATGGAGGCCATATCGCGATGGTCATGGATAGCATGAAAACCGGCATTGCCAATCTTGCGGATTTAATGGATCGCCAAATGGCTTTATTAGTAGATAGCAAATTCAACAATGGCTTGCCTAATAATCTATCTGCCGCCTCAGAGCAGCGTCGACCGTTAAATCATGGTTTTAAAGCCGTACAAATTGGGGTTAGTGCCTGGACTGCTGAAGCGTTAAAACTGACTATGCCAGCCAGCGTTTTTTCTCGCTCTACTGAATGTCATAATCAGGATAAAGTAAGCATGGGTACTATTGCTGCTCGCGACTGTTTACGTATTTTGGATTTAACAGAGCAAGTTGCTGCTGCTTCTTTAATGGCTGCCACCCAGGCTGTGACTTTACGTATTAAGCAAAGCCAGCTGGATAAGTCATCATTGTCCGATGGGGTTCTTTCTACCTTGGAGCAGGTGTTCGAACATTTTGAATTGGTCAGTGAAGATCGCCCATTAGAGCATGAGCTGAGACATTTCGTTGCCTTAATTCAGGAGCAACATTGGAGCACCTATGCCAATTAATAATAAACAATTACAGTCGCATCCTATCAACGCAGAATATAGTATTGAAGTGCCTTTTTTTGACCTTGATCCCATGCAAATCGTTTGGCATGGCAACTACATTAAATACTTTGAGGAAGCACGTTGTCAGCTGTTACGAAAGATTGATTATGATTATCCGCAAATGAAAGCCTCAGGTTACTATTGGCCTATCATTGATATTCGAGTGAAGTACGTGAATCCAGCCAGGTACGGACAAAAACTACGCTGTATTGCAACCCTCAAAGAATGTGAAAATCGTTTGCTGATTGACTACCGTATTGAAGATCAGGCAACAGGCAAAAAGCTCTCAAAAGGGCATTCCATTCAGGTTGCAGTTACCGCTGATGAGTTTGAAATGCAATTAATATCGCCTATCGTACTTTCTCAAAAACTAGAAGCCTATTATGCATCTTTATAAGCTAACAATACTCGCGTTCTTTTTGTCGTTTGCTTTGCTCGCTACCAGTCAGGCCAGCACCAACGTCGAGCCGAACTGTAGCCTTCCATCCGTCACAGAGCAGGTGCGTGAACAAGCAACCCTTAATCAATTCCAGCAAACTAAACGCATTGCCATTTTATCAAAACCATTAGTCTCCACAGGTTACCTACTGGTATCAGATGACCATGGCATGGTGTGGCAAACATCCGAGCCCCTCAAGGGCACTATTGTTATTAAGAATGGTTCACTTAAACAATTTAATAAGCATGATCAAGCAGTGTCGGCACCAGCCAATTCGAATCAAAAATCCAGTCAGCTAATTACTTCTACTTTTCTTGCTATTTTAGCGGGTGATTTTGCTCAACTTGAGCGCAACTTTTCTGCTCAGCTGATTTGTGACGAAGAGCAGTGGCAAATTAAATTACAGGCCAAACACGAAGACATGCAACGACTATTAACCGATATCACCATTATTGGTAACACCAATATCCAGCAGCTTATTTTTGCTGAAGCTAATGGAGACTCAACGGAGTTAGTATTCACGCCACTTGATGCTCCAGCCACTGAAGAAGCGCTAGGTCTTTATTTTGTCCGCTAAGCTTAAAGTCCTGATTTGGGTCATTTTCATACTGCTCAGCGCAGGGCTTTTTTATAAGCAGCTAAACTCTGGATCAGATTCTCGCTCTCACTCGAGTGCTGGCTTCGACATCGAAACCAACATTCTTGATTTATTGCCAGAAACTGAAGTTGACCCTTTTGCTGAGGAAGCCTTCGCGCAATTCTCGGACAAGAACTTCAAGCAGATTATTATTGGCATAAAAGCAGATAAGGGCACAAATTTTCAACCGCTGGTAACCTCTTTAGTTACACAACTTGAACGAACCCAGTTGATTGAACGATTCAATACTCAAATTACGGACATCGAGCAACAGGCCATTGCTGAGCAGGTTTTTGAGCATCGCTTTCATCTATTGAGTGAAGCAGATCGCAAGCTCATGTCTTCAGCTGGCGCTGAACCCTTTATTGATGACAGCCAACAAGTTCTTTATTCACCGCTCTCTGGTCAGCTACTGAACCTGCTCCCTCAGGACCCATTGCTGTTATCCTATCGCTACCTTCAAAGTTCCTTAAGCCGTAATCAATCAGCCTCTTCTAACGTACAAATAGTCGATGGTCTGACGGTGTTCCCACAGCCAGAACATGATTTGGTCATTCTATCTGCACTATTACAACGCTCACCGTTTGACACAGAAACCCAGGATCGTATAACTGAAATAACCCATAATTTTTCCAGTAGCCACCCTGAAGTCGAATTATTAACAACTGGCGCGGTATTTTATGCAAAATATGCAGCCGCATCTGCCAAGTCTGAAATTTCTACTATAGGACTCGGCTCTTTGATTGGCGTCATTCTGCTGTTAATCGTGGCCTTTCGAAGTATCGCTCCACTGTTTATGACTTTAACCTCGTTAGCTGTTGGAGTCTTTGTTGCCTTCACAGTGGTTCATTATGTCTTTGGATCTATTCATATATTAACATTGGTTTTTGGTGCCAGCCTGTTAGGCGTGGCGGTAGACTATGCCTTTCATTATTTTTCCAGTGCCATCCACCATGCAAAACCTTTGCCTCATATTTTTATGGCGATTTTGATGGGCCTGATTTCCAGCGTGATCGGTTATGCCGCACTCTATATGGCTCCTTTTCCGGGCTTACAACAAATGGCCGTTTTTTGTGCTACTGGTTTAGTCGGAGCTTTCCTGACCGTAGTGCTGTTATTCGATACTTTTCGCTATAAGGTCTCCACGCCATTAGCATTCCTATCAGTGCTCAATACACATTCTTCTGTTAGTCAAAAACTGGCTCATCCTTATATGATATTGAGCTTGCTGTTACTGCCTATTATTGCTGGTTATCTATTAATAAATACATCTCATGATAACGATAATATTCGCCAGTTACAGGCAGCGCCTGCAGAGCTGATTGCGCAAGAATCCACCCTTACTCAAATCACATCAGCACCTGCGACTAATCAATTCTTTTTGTTGCGTGCCAATTCCAGTGAACAACTTTTAGATACCATTAATCAATTTGACAACCAACTTGACCAATTAGTGGCAGACAATGTTATTAGCAGTTATTCGCACCTTGGACACTTTGTCCCGAGTCGATCGCAACAGGAAGCCGATTATAAACTGATCGGTGAGCAACTGACCTTATCCAACCTAAAACCACTGTTTGATATTGGCATACTGGATCAGCAGTCATTTGCTGAACTTAATCGGTCCTATCGCTCCAGCCAAACGAATTATCTACAGCTACCGGAGTGGTTACAGTCACCTATTGGACAACGTCTGTCTTATTTGTGGTTGGGAAATATCGAAGGTAAAGCCACTTCTATTATCAGCCTCTCAAACATTAAAAACATTCCAGTACTTGAGCAGTTAGCTCGGCAAAACCCTGATCTTTACTTTATTAACAAAGTCGACAAAGTTTCACAGCTCTTTACCAGTTATCGTGAGCTAGCTACCTACATGTTGCTACTGGCTGGCTTGGCAATACTGATCATACTGTCGATTAAATACAAACTATTAATTGCCTGCCATGTTGTATTGGCACCGCTACTTGCAGCTTCTGTTGCGATTATCCTTACCATTCTGGTGACCGGTAGCTTTAATTTATTCAGTACTCTGGCACTGTTTCTGGTATTCGGGATTGGTATTGATTACGGCCTTTTTTACGCCGAAGCCAAGTCTCGAACGATTTACATCCACTTGGCAGTTACTTTATCTGCCACCACAACACTCCTATCATTTGGTCTGTTATCACTCAGTGAAACACCGGCTATCCATGCCTTTGGTTTGACCATGCTAACCGGTATATTAACCGTCTTCTTACTATCACCGATTCTTGGTGGTCGTATTTACCACATTAAAGGACTGAACCATGCCTGAGTTAAACTCGCAATATGACGTCATCATCATTGGTGCAGGCCCCGCAGGAAGTCTTGCAGCGTCTTTGTTAACACAAAATAACGTTAGCGTTCTGGTGGTCGAAAAGCAGCACTTTCCACGCTTCTCTATTGGTGAGAGCCTACTCCCACAGTCGATGGTTTATTTGCAAGAAGCAAACATGGTTGATGCCATTAAAGCAGCAGCCCCAGAGCTTGGCTTTCAATACAAAGATGGCGCTGCTTTCTTTGCCGACAATCATCCATGTCACTTTGATTTCGGAGAAAAGTTTACTCCAGGGCCCGGCAGTACCTTTCAAGTCAAACGCGCTCCCTTTGATCAACTGTTAGCACAGGTTGCTGAACAACAAGGTGCAACCTTTTGTTTTGGCCAGCAGGTAACTCAAGTTCGATTACAGGATCCTTGCATCGTCACCTTGCAGGATGAAGATGGTACTAGCCGTGATATCCAAACCCGTTTTATTCTTGATGCCAGTGGTTTCGCCAAGGTGTTGCCCAGACTCTTGGATTTAACGCTTCCCAGCACCTTTCCGGTTAGAAGTTCGGTATTTTGTCATGTGCAAGACAATATCGACTCTAAGACTTACGATAGAAATAAAATTCTTATTGAAACTCACCCTCAATGTAAGGATGTCTGGTATTGGTTGATTCCGTTTGCAGACGGAACGGCCTCCGTAGGCTGTGTTGCTAAGCCTGATTTTTTTGAGAAATTAGAGTCTGAGCAATTAGAGACCGTCTCTAGTTCTCACGAACACTCTTCCCACGAACACTCTGTCCATGAGCAATGGTTCGATGAAGCTGTTAACCAATCCGTTCGCATCAAGCAACTTTTAGCGACTTCCACAAAAGCCAACTCTGTACAGTACATCACGGCCTATTCCTCCAACGTTAAACAGTTGTTCGGTGAGCGCTACGCTTTGCTGGGTAACGCAGGCGAGTTTTTAGATCCGATCTTTTCTTCAGGGGTGACCATCGCTTTTAAATCCGCCAAGCTGGCTACCGATGTTCTATTAAAGCAACTCAACGATGAAGATGTATGTTGGCAGTCAGAATTTGCTGACCCTTTGCAGCAAGGTGTTCAAACCTTTAAGGCTTTCGTGGAATCATGGTATCAAGGGCAATTGCAGGACATTATCCATTTTGATGATGCTCCTGAGAATATTCGTGAAATGGTCTGCTCGATTCTTGCTGGCTACGCCTGGGATACCAACAACCCGTTCGTGAAACACGCCAAACGTCGACTCAACACATTGGGGCAATTATGCGCAACATCGTAATTCTCTTACTGTGCTTATCCATTTGGGGTTGCAACCCATCTTATATAAGCGACCAACATAAGGTGCAAATAGGCCAAGATGTACAGTTTCAGCTGATCCAAGAGCTTCCCTTTAAACATGGCTTGCAGCTTTTACAAAGTGCCCAGATAGACTTTCAGGATCAATCACGTGATCTATTATTTCAAACCGAGGTACGTGACAATCGCTTAATAATGGTCGGACTCACGCCCACTGGGACGCGTCTGTTTTCTATTGAAATGAACCAGGATCAAATCATTGCCAGTGGTTTGCCGTCCAATGATGAGCTGAAACCTCAATATCTGTTAGCTGATATGCAACTGAGTTTATGGCCTGCGGAACTCGTTTCTAAGGCTTTAACTGGCGCCGAGGTCAATCATAGCAAGCCTCTTGAGCGTGTGATTAGTCATAACCAACAGCCGATTATCATTATTCGTTACACTGAACCAGTTTATTATCGGGGCAATATCGAATTTCATCATTTAGAACGCGGTTATCGCTTAAATATTGAGCTTCTATCCCTTGAAGAGATTTCCAATGCCAAATAAATCATCTATTTACCTCAATCATATGGCTCTGATTAATGCGCTAGGGTTCGAGCATGAAGCGGTTTTTTCAAAGCTCATCAATGGCGATACCTCGGGTATGAAGTCTTATCAATCTCCAGCCACCAATAAACCCTTTCTGGTAGGCATGGTCGAGCATAGCTTGCCCCAGATACAAGAGCCTTTTGCTAAACATAATACTCGCAATAACCGTCTGATTCTTCACTGCCTTGAGCAGCTTTCGGAACCTCTTTCCCAGTTGTTAGAAACCCATCCGACTCATCGTATTGGCGTTGTTATGGGTACCAGCACCTCCGGCATTGCAGAAGGTGAGGTAGCACTTCAATCTCATGCCAATAGCGGAAGCTTTCCTGCAGACTTTGATTATTCCCAAATTCAGATGTCATCCCCAGCTAACTTTATTAAAGACTATCTCCAGTTAAAGGGTCCCGCTTATTCAATTTCTACTGCCTGCTCTTCTAGTGGCAAGGTATTTGCTTCGGCTCGTAGCCTTATCGAGAACGACCTGTGTGATGCCGTGATTGTTGGCGGTGCCGATTCGCTGTGTGATATGACTCTCAATGGATTTGACTCTCTGGAAGCCATCTCTCCTGAATTATGCCTGCCCTTTAGTACTAACCGAAAGGGTATCAACATCGGCGAAGGTGCGGCGCTATTTGTTATGTCAAGGATGCCGGCCCCTGTTGCATTATTAGGTGTTGGAGAATCATCTGATGCGCACCACATTTCGGCACCTCACCCTGAGGGGCAGGGTGCTGCCGCTGCTATGACAATGGCACTTAATGATGCGGGCATTACTGCTAACGATATTGATTATTTGAATTTGCACGGTACCGGAACTGAGTTAAATGACCTGATGGAAGGCAAAGCTGTTTCCAGCACTCTTACAGATTCTACCATTGCCAGTTCTACCAAACCGCTTACCGGTCATACACTAGGGGCAGCCGGTGCCACCGAGCTGGCTTTTTGCTGGCTGGCACTATCACAGACTGTTGCACCTTACCGCTTCCCCAAGCACTATTTTGATCAGCAATATGATGAGGCAATTCCTGTTCTCAATCTTGCTACGGAACAAACCACCTGCACCAGCCTGAAGGTCGCCATGAGCAATTCTTTCGCCTTTGGCGGCAACAATGTCAGTGTTATAATCGGCCGTTCATAGGGGGCAGGACTATGCAACAGATACACAGTACACTCGAATCAAAAAAAGCCGGGATATTATCCAAGCCAGTCTCTGAGTTTGTTCCTCACTCATCGCCAATGGTATTACTCGATGAGATTCTGGATTTCGAGCAAAACACTCTCACCGCTCAGTTTGAAGTTACTGCTCAGAGTCGCTTCTATTGCCCTAAACTAAAAGGTATCGAGTCCTGGGTAGGTATCGAATACATGGCGCAAGCGGTTGCCGCTCTGGCTGGGATCAGAGCCTATCTGGTGGATCAACCGGTTAAGTTAGGCTTTCTACTAGGCACTCGTCATTTTGAGATCCATAAAACCTTATTTGCGGCCAATCAGACCTATCGAGTGGTTATTGCCGAGTTATTTATGGATGATTCTGGGTTGGGTGCATTTGATTGTTCAATTCTGCATAATGAGACCCTTGTCTGTCAGGCAAAACTGAATGTTTTTGAGAGCAATGATACCAATCAGCTCCTGAATTAAGAGAACCATTAACACTATGAGTAGAAGAGTATTAGTTACCGGCTCAAGCCGAGGTATTGGTAAAAGTATCGCCCTACAGTTGGCCCAAGACGGTTTCACTGTCACCGTGCATTGCCGCTCCGGACTTGCACAAGCTCAAGAAACCGTTGATCAGATCATCAAGGCTGGTGGTACTGCTAATTTACTTCAGTTTGATATCGCCGACCGTACTCAGACACAACAAACTCTAGAAGCTGATATTGAACAAAACGGCGCTTACTATGGCGTTGTTTGTAACGCTGGCATTACTCGCGATAATGCTTTCCCGGCATTAAGCGATGACGATTGGGATGATGTCATCCACACCAACCTGGATGGCTTCTACAATGTGGTAAAACCCCTGGTCATGCCGATGGTAAGAAATAAGAAAGGCGGACGTATTGTGGTGATGTCTTCAGTTTCTGGTGTTCTTGGCAATCGAGGTCAGGTCAATTACAGCGCCTCTAAAGCTGGCCTGATTGGCGCATCTAAAGCACTGGCCGTCGAACTTGCTCGTCGTAAGATTACCGTCAACTGCGTAGCTCCTGGCTTAATTGAAACCGATATGGTTGATGATGAGCTTGCAAACGAAGCGCTGAAAATGATTCCGGCCAAAAGAATGGGCAAGCCCGAAGAAATTGCAGGTTTAGTCGGCTATCTTTTTTCCGACACCGCCGGCTATCTTACTCGTCAGGTCATTTCGGTAAATGGAGGAATGGCTTAATGTCACGCGTTGTTATCACGGGGATGTCCGGTATTACTGCCTTTGGCGACAACTGGAATGATGTTCAGTCCCGCTTACTTGAAGGTAAAAATGCCGTTCAAATCATGTCCCAGTGGGCTGAGTGCGAAGGCCTGCGCACCAGCTTGGCAGCTCCCGTTGACTATACTTTCCCAAAGCTTCCACGCAAACGAATCCGTAGCATGGGGAGAGTCTCTTTACTCGCCACTTGTGCTACCCAGGATGCTCTTGCTCAGGCGGGCTTACTCGAACATCCGGCACTAACCAACGGCGATACTGGTATTTCCTACGGCTCATCCTCTGGCAGCACCCGCACCATTCCCGTCTTCGGAGACCTGATTAAAGGCGGCCCCATGACCGGCTTTACATCGACTTCCTACGTCGAAATGATGAGCCACACTGCACCCGTCAATATGGGTGTATTCTTCGGCTGTAAAGGACGGATCATTCCGACCAGTAGCGCATGTACTTCGGGCAGCCAGGGTATCGGCTATGCATACGAAGCGATAAAGTTTGGTCGTCAGAAAGTTATGATCGCAGGCGGGGCTGAAGAATTATGTATTACTCAAGGCGCGGTCTTTGACTCGCTTTTTGCCACCTCGGTTGATAACCAGAATCCGCAGAATACTCCACGCCCTTTCGATAAAGATCGCGATGGTCTGGTAATTGGCGAAGGCGCGGGCACATTAATTCTTGAAGATTATGACCACGCCGTAGCCAGAGGCGCTTCCATACTGGCTGAAATCGTCGGCTTTGGCTGCAACTCAGATGGCGCACATGTTACTCAGCCCCAACAACAAACCATGTCACAGGCGATGCAGATGGCTTTAGACGATGCTCAATTATCAGCAGATGCCATAGGTTATGTTAGCGCACATGGTACTGCCACTGACCGTGGTGATGTCGCTGAAACTCAGGCAACTCGACAGGTATTCAACCGGGCTGTGCCTATTAGCTCGTTAAAGAGCTATTTTGGTCATACTCTCGGAGCTTGTGGCGCGATTGAGGCCTGGCTTTCCATCGAAATGATGAACAATAACTGGTATGCGCCCACTTTAAATCTTACCAATCTCGATCCCGATTGTGCTAACCTTGATTATATTGTTGAGAACAACCGCCAAATGGCTCATGACTACATCATGAGCAACAACTTCGCTTTTGGCGGGATCAATACTTCATTGATTTTCAAAAAGGTGTAGCACCAGCTCTAAATCATTAATCCAGCAAGCCCATCTCGCGCTTGATATTGAGAATATCAGAGTGAATAGAGCTCTTTTTAACTCCACGATCTAATAGATCCTGATAAACCGACATGGCCATTGGTTCAGAGCCACCAACGTAAATATCCATATTGGTCAGATCATCATGATCCAGCATAAAAGCATGGTGAACAAAGCCTTTACGCCCCTGCCATTTCTCATCAAGACCTGACAAAACCGGTATAAAAGTAAAATGGTCAAACTCTTCTGCCCAGGCTTGCGGCTCTTCCAGCAAATACAAATCAGCAGAAGTTTGCGCACCCCAATACAGTGTCAAAGCTCTTTGATCACCGTTTTTTAATGCGGTTTTAATAATGGAATGAAAGGGTGCAAAGCCCGTACCGCCAGCAATAAAGACTGCCGGGCGTTCTGAGTCAGTCAGCACACACTCACCATACGGCATTTGCAATCTAACCAGATTTCGATGTTTCAGCTGGCTGACAATCTTGTCGGCTGCGTCATGCCCAGGTAAACGGCGAATATGCAATTCCAGTACATCCTGTAAAGGCGAGCTGGCAATCGAGAAAGGGCACATCGAGCCATCATCTAATTCCAACATCAAATACTGACCTGCGGTGAATGCAGGCAAACTTGCTTCGGTGGGTGTTAACTGTACCCAGTAAACGTCACGGCCAATTCTGCGGACCAGGGTCACTTCGCAATTAACGAAAGTAGCTTCTAAATTTTCAGTATTTTGTTCTGACATAAGACTCTCGAATCATTTCGCTCCAATCAATTATTTATCGTCTTCTGGATCCAGACCAAGCTCTTGCCACATCGCATCCACTTTATCTTTAACGGCTTGCTCCATGACAATCGGTTTGCCCCATTCACGTTCGGTTTCGCCAGGCATCTTATTGGTCGCATCGATACCCATTTTAGAACCCAGGCCAGAAACAGGCGAGGCAAAGTCGAGATAATCAATCGGCGTGTTATCGATCATGGTGCAGTCACGGCTCGGATCGACACGTGTCGTCATTGCCCAAATAACATCTTTCCAATCTCGAGTATTCACATCGTCATCCACCACAATCACGAACTTGGTGTACATGAATTGGCGCAAGAATGACCAGACACCCATCATGATGCGTTTCGCGTGTCCCGGGTACTGCTTCTTCATAGACACTATCGCCAAACGATAGGAGCAGCCTTCCGGCGGCAGATAGAAATCGACAATTTCCGGGAATTGTTTCTGCAAAATCGGCACAAAGACTTCATTAAGCGCTTCGCCCAGAATGGCGGGTTCATCTGGCGGACGTCCTGTGTAGGTCGAGTGATAGATGGGATCTTCGCGCATGGTAATTCGCTCGACGGTAAAGACCGGGAAGCTATCCACTTCATTGTAATAACCGGTATGATCACCATAAGGTCCTTCATCCGCCATTTCGTCCGGATTGATATAACCCTCTAGAACAAATTCCGCGCTGGCGGGAACCTGCAACTCATTGCCAATCGATTTAACCACTTCGGTTTTTTCGCCACGCAATAAACCAGCAAAGCCGTATTCGCTTAAAGTGTCCGGTACCGGTGTTACAGCACCGAGAATCGTAGCCGGATCAGCGCCAAAGGCCACTGAAACGGGGAAGGGCTGACCAGGATTTTGCTGGCACCACTCGCGGAAATCCAGTGCCCCGCCACGATGTGCCAACCAACGCATAATCAGTTTATTCTTAGCAATTACCTGCTGACGGTAAATGCCCAGATTCTGGCGTTTTTTGTGCGGCCCTTTGGTTATGGTTAAACCCCAGGTCATCAAAGGCGCGGCATCTTCCGGCCAACAGGTCTGCACTGGGATTTTGCTTAAATCAACCTCATCACCCTCAAGCACTACCTTCTGGCAAGGGGCTTTTTTTACCACTTTAGGCGCCATATTCAAGACCTGTTTAAAGACAGGCAACTGCTGCCAGGCATCTTTAAAACCTTCCGGTGGCTTAGGCTCCTTTAAAAAAGCCAGCAACTCACCCAGCTCACGCAAACCAGTCAGATCTTCCTTACCCATCGCCAAAGCCACGCGCCACGTGGTGCCAAACAAATTGCCCAGCACCGGAATCGAATGACCTTTGACATTCTCGAATAAAATCGCCGGACCACCTGCCCGCAAAGTACGGTCACAGATCTCCGTCATCTCAAGATAAGGATCAACTTCCACAGAAACACGCTTAAGCTCGCCCATGGACTCCAGCTTAGCGATAAAATCACGCAGATCTTTGTATTGCATGAGGATTTTGAGTTGATAAGTAGTGAGGGTATTTTAGCAGATTATCAGTAAAACCCTACCGATAAGGGGTAGTAATATTATATTGATGCAATTGGGGGAGTTTATCTTAAAAATTTATTCGTCTAATACGAAATCTAGTTTGTACTTCATTCCATACTGTTTTACAGGCTTACCATCAACAACCTTAACTTTAAACTTCCACTTCTTAATTGCCCTTAAAGCTTCTTTTGTAAATATCCCTTTGGGGTGCTCATATATAACTTTGATATTAGTAGGTGTGCCATCTGTTTCGATATCAAATCTGAATAGTACATAACCATTAATTTCATCTTCCCTTGTTTTGAAGTTAATTAGTTCCCAATCAATAGCCTTCCTTCCTAAACTTGAAACTCGCTCTTTAATTTTAACATTGACAGAGTTAACTAAAGAACTAAGCTCCATATCCTCAATGCAAAACTTATAACTACTATATCGATCATTAAACTCTATTGGCTCTAAATATAAATGACACCAAGCCCTGCTATTTGAGACTTCATTAACTGTCGAATTATATATCTTGTAAGTCTCGGGTTCACCAAACAAGGCATTTTCAACTTTTCCAATACCTACTGACAAGGCATGAAATGAAGCAAGCGTTCCCATTAAAGGCGCAGCAAAAAACACTAGAAATATATTTAGGCACCATTTAAATGAGTA
Organism: Kangiella koreensis DSM 16069; assembly: GCF_000024085.1. Taxonomy (NCBI): domain Bacteria; kingdom Pseudomonadati; phylum Pseudomonadota; class Gammaproteobacteria; order Kangiellales; family Kangiellaceae; genus Kangiella; species Kangiella koreensis. Next base: position 2,795,143 of record NC_013166.1, read on the forward strand.
TTTTTTAATCTTGTTTCTTGGCAACCAAACTTTAAATTGATATCGAAAAACTGTTATCGAGATCAGGAACCCAAGGACAATGGCTATGTAAAAAGATACTTTTTCCCACCAAAAAACGGGAATGAAATTGTGGGTTAGAGAGAAGCAGAACAATATCCCGACAGGAACAGCTATAGGAAACAAAATCCATTTATCAAACTTTTTCACACCAAATCCTTTTGCCATCTCGTTCTGAAAGATTGAGCCAAAAAAGAGGATTTTTAGGGGTTTTGCGAGGCAGTCTCTCGCGCAGCGAGGGCGCGTATAATAATACGTAACCGAGTGAGCAAGAGACTAACAAAGCAAAAAACTAAAAAGACCTTTTATGGCCTATCTTTTCATGGCGTCAAAAAACTCATCATTCGTCTTCGTCAACGCAATCTTATCGATCAAAAACTCAATCGCATCGATCTCATCCATTGGATGTAGAATCTTGCGCAGTATCCAGTTCTTTTGCAGTTCTTCTGGCGAGGTTAGCAAGTCTTCTTTTCGCGTACCTGAGCGGTTGAAGTCGATTGCTGGGAACACGCGCTTCTCGGAAATTTTACGCGAAAGATGCAGTTCCATGTTACCGGTACCTTTGAACTCTTCGTAGATCACTTCGTCCATTTTTGAACCGGTATCTACTAGTGCGGTTGCGATAATGGTTAAGCTGCCACCTTCTTCAATATTACGTGCGGCACCGAAGAATCGTTTTGGGCGCTGTAATGCGTTAGCGTCGACACCACCGGTTAATACTTTACCGGATGATGGCACTACTGTGTTGTAAGCACGTGCTAGACGAGTAATCGAGTCGAGCAAAATAATAACGTCTTTCTTATGCTCTACTAAGCGCTTAGCTTTTTCGATAACCATTTCGGCAACTTGAACGTGTCGTGCGGCTGGTTCGTCAAAGGTTGAAGCAACTACTTCACCTTTCACCGAACGCTGCATTTCTGTTACTTCTTCTGGACGCTCATCAATCAGCAATACAATTAGCATGCATTCTGGATTATTACTGGTAATTGATTGGGCTATGTTCTGCAAAATCATGGTCTTACCGGCTTTAGGTGGCGATACGATTAATCCGCGCTGTCCTTTACCGATAGGTGCTGCCAGGTCAATTACACGAGCGGTAATATCTTCGGTTGAACCATTGCCTCGTTCCATACGAATACGTTCGTCTGGGTGGAGAGGGGTAAGGTTTTCGAAGAGAAGTTTGTTGCGAGAGTTTTCCGGGCTGTCGTAATTGATTTCTGCGACTTTAAGTAGGGCAAAGTATCGTTCACCGTCTTTCGGTGGGCGAATTTTGCCGAAAATGGTATCGCCCGTTCGCAGGTTAAAGCGTCTGATTTGGCTTGGGGAAACGTAGATGTCATCCGGCCCAGCCAAGTAAGAGCCTTCAGCGGAACGCAGGAAACCAAAACCATCAGGAAGGATTTCGAGAACACCGCCACCGAAAATATCTTCACCACTTTTGGCGTGATTTTTCAGTAGACCGAAGATGATATCTTGTTTGCGCATACGCGCCATGTGGTCAAGACCTACGGCTTTCGCCATTTCAGACAGATCTTGAGCTGACTTTTGCTTTAATTCAGTTAGATTCATAGTATCGAGTTGTTTATTGAAACATAGAAACGTCTTGAAACGAGTTCCTGTGAAATAAAATTATTTGGAAAAGAAACGGAATTTGCCCGGGGGCCTAGAGACGCTTTTTTATTAGCTTGCTCAATGTAGCATTAGTTCTGCGGGGTGTCTAGTGTTTTAGCCAGCCACCGAAAAAGTCAAAAAAGAGGCCGCAGCCTCTTTTATATATTAATCTAGCATTAAACATTGCTGTCGATAAATGCCATTAATTGTGATTTTGATAAAGCACCGACTTTAGTCGCTTCGATATTGCCACCTTTGAATAACATTAAGGTTGGAATACCGCGAATACCATATTTAGGTGGTGTTTCGCTATTTTCATCAATATTGAGCTTAGCCACTTTAACTTTACCTTCATACATCTCAGCAACTTCGTTAAGGATAGGGGCGATCATTTTGCAAGGACCACACCATTCTGCCCAATAATCAACCAATACTGGCTGATCGGAATTTAAAACTTCAGCTTCAAACGTCGCATCCGTTAGATATACAATTTTGTCACTCATCAAATTTCTCCTGCTATTTACTTGCGCTTGGCTCTGTACATACGCACAATGGCACTATTTCAAACAATCACGCTTGTTAATGCAAGCGCTAATGGTAAAAATTACCTTATGGATACATCGCATCTATCAACTATTAGATTTTCCGATCTAGGACTTGATCCCAAATTGCTCAAGGCAGTTGCTGACCTGGGCTTTGAATATTGCACACCGATTCAAGCAAAATCTCTACCTTTATTATTAAAAGGGCAGAATGTTGCCGGTCAGGCACAAACCGGAACCGGTAAAACCATCGCCTTTTTATTGGCGATTATGAACGATATTCTGACGTTGCCAGAAATCGAAGGGCGCCGTAAAAACGAGCCACGCTCATTAATTATGGCTCCAACCCGCGAATTGGCGGTGCAAATCGCTAAGGATGCGGTGCAGCTGGCCAAACATACTGACCTCAAGATTCGAGTAGTATATGGGGGCGAGGATCACGAAAAACAACGGCAGCAATTGATTGATGGTGTGGATATTCTAATTGGTACCACTGGTCGCCTGATAGATTACTTCAAAACTAAAGCATTTGGCCTGGAAGCCATTGATAGCGTCGTTCTGGACGAAGCCGACCGCATGTTTGATCTCGGCTTTATTAAGGATATTCGCTACTTGTTCAATCGCATGCCGCCAGCAACTGACCGCCTCAATATGCTGTTCTCAGCAACCTTGTCGCACCGCGTACAAGAGCTCGCCTATGAACACATGAATAATCCTCAGCATGTGCAGGTTCAAACCCAACAGGTCTCGGCTAATAAAATCCGAGAAGCCCTATTTTACCCTAGTCGCGAAGAAGCTCTGCCATTGCTAGTCGGCCTAATGCAGCGATTAGAACCTGAAAAATCGATTGTTTTCACCAATACCAAACGCGCAGCTGAACACGTCTGGGCTTGCTTAGCAGGTAATGATATCAAAGCTGGATTGTTAACCGGTGATGTTCATCAGAAAAAGCGTTTACGTCTACTAGATGAGCTGAAAAATGACGATGTCAGTGTATTAGTCTGTACCGATGTCGCCGCTCGTGGGCTGCATATTGACGGTGTAACTCATGTCTTCAACTATCATCTACCGGATGATGCCGAAGACTATGTTCACCGCATTGGACGTACTGCACGAGCGGGTGCTGAAGGTGATGCCATCAGTTTTGCCGGTGAAGACTTTGCCATGAACCTGACAGCGATAGAGCAATACGTAGGTCACAATTTGCCTAAACTTGAAATCAAGTCTGAGTATTTAGCTAATTTAAAACCCTCTTTGCCCATTCAACAGAAACGTCGTCATCCGACACAACGACGTGGTGGCGGAAAACCAAGACATCCTCGCAATTCATAAATTTACATATTAGACAGAAGAAAAAAGCTACCCACGTAGCTTTTTTTATTTTCGATAAGCTTTCTTGCTAGCCTATTTTACATCTGTTGTCACCTTCATTAAGATAAGTGCGTCCCTTTAATGGATATTAAACTTTAAGGATAATCATATGAAAAATTTGTTTGCTCTATCTTTAGCCACTTTAATTCTAACGGCATGCTCAACAACCAATAGTAACAATATTGCACCAGACCAGGCAGATGCTGTATCTTCTGAACCGCAAGTCTGCTTCTACACTAAAAGAGTTGGCTGGCATTTCAAACAAAAAAACTGCATGTCAAAAAATACTTATGAAAAGAATAAAGTTTCTCTCATGCCTACCAGTAACCAATCTCAAACAAGCCGGCCTCTTTCCGTTGACCAATTACCACATTCGAGTAAATAGAATATCCATGAGCCAATGAATTATTGGCTCTTACATATTCAGTTACACTTCTAGTCTTTAGCTTTCTTCGGCTATCTGCTAATTTTTCAAATCTATAAAATAAAACGGATTAGTTATGCTTACAAAATTATCTTTTTTATCTGTTATCTTTTTCGTATCTTCTTGCGCAACACAAGCTCCTGTCGCTAGTAAAGGCAATCTAGACCCCGAAGAGAAAGTTGCTTCTGAAGAAACAAAAGAGCCGAGAATTATCTGCAAGCGTACGCATACTGTCGGTACTAACTTTAAGAAAAAGCAATGTTGGACTGTAGAAGACTATGAAGACTTACAACGCAGAAGTAGAGAAGCGGTTGAACGTGCGCAAGGTTCTGAAATGACAGCTCCCCAGGGTCGTTAATAGCTATATCCTTATACAGCCAGAGCTGCTTGAATATAGCTCCTCTGGGTGTATAAGGTTTAGTATCCCGTATTCCTACCTTGACGACTGCAATACTTACTTATTTCCACTTCTCCACAACTTCTTTAATTCTGACCTCTCTACGGCCAACATGATCTTTGATCTGTTGCGCTAATTCGCTCTGCTTCTTTTCTTTATCGGTTTCAATAATCAGCTCTGGCACTTCTGACGGTACTCGCTCCTCATCAAACGCAACCAAGGTAAAGTGAGCTGTTGTGCTCAGTACATCGCCTTCTGCGCCGCCTTTGTCGACAAATACATCGGTTCTTACCATCATTGAGGTTCTTCCAACTAGAACCACTTTTGCTACGGTTTTAATTCGGTCACCGACAAAGATTGGCTTTTTAAATATCACACGCTCCACTGATGCGGTTGATACGGTTTTTTCAGCATAGCGAATGGCCGCCATTGCTGCTGTTGTATCCATAATCGCCAGCAACTCACCACCAAACATGTTGCCATAGGGGTTACTTTGGTTTGGGAAAACGAAGTTCCAGGTTTCAATTTCTTCAGCTTTTTTCTTGATACGTTCTGTCATAATCCTTGCCTACTGATTTAAAAATTTGATTATAGGTTGCCATATTCCTTGGATGATTTCCTGCTTTTTACGAAACAGCCCAAAGTGTCCTATTCGTTTTAGTTCCAAGTCTTGTGGCAGTATGTATTGAGTTACCCGGTGACTGTTTGAATAATGAGCCAACAATGCATCTCTTGAGGATTGTGGGGCATACCAGTCATCTGAAATAGTCAGCGCAAAGATATTGGCCTTTATCTTTTCATAACCGGAAAGATCTAAGCCGTGCCTGGAAGTGAATAGGTAATCTTCAGATTTAGCCCACTCAACCCACTGTTTAACCGCATGTTTAGGTACCGGAATGGGGCCCAGCATTTTCGAATGGAAAAAATCACCACGCTGAAACACCATCATCAATGGCATTAGGCCATACCACATGGCTGCCAATAGATACTTCTGCGCTCCCAGCCATGCTCTCCAGGCACCAACCCCGGTAGCAGCTAAGATTATTTTGTCGAATTGATAAGAGGAGGGGGCCAAGCCTAATATCTGGCCACCAGCACTATGCCCCAGATAATACAGTTCACTCGGCTGATAACTGTTCTGCACGTGTTGAATTACCGACTCTAAGTCTAGCTCTCCCCAATGCTGCATTAGCATGTCTTTAGCAGGCATAACCCCATCTTTTGACTGGCCTATGCCACGATAATCAAAGGTCAGGCAGCTGATACCTTGTTCAGCTAAGTGGTTAGCAATATGTTTGTAGTACTGATGTGGTACGCCAAAAGCAGAGCCTATGATTAACCATCGGTTTTGCTTTAAAGTGTTGCCGTCGGGCTCTTCTTTTGCAGAATAAATTGACGCTGATAGGATAAATCCATCAACGGTCTGTATCTGGAGATTGTGATGTGGATATGACAAACAGACTTCCAGTTAGTGACTAAAGTCATTATAAATACCTGATTCTCAAGCAAAAGGCCAGTGGTCTGGCCTTTTGCTTCAATCTAAATGCTTAAATTATGAGTTTCGTCTTCTACCCAACATCAATCCCAAAAGTATCAGTAACCATAAACCGGTATGGCCACCACCTGAGCCACTATCCTTCTTGGATCTGACGGTCAGGTTAACCTGCTCTTGATTATTCTCCTCCACAGGATCTAATGACTGAGTGCTCACAGTAGTCGTCACTGTAGCCTGGCCAACCCCAACAGCAATAACCCTCAATGGTATCTGTCTTACTTCGCCAACACTAAGGTTATCTAAACTACAACTCATGTTTTCTTGATTGATAGTGCAGCCATCAAGACCGCTGCCAAACTCAAGAATATTCACATTTGAGTTGGTCACTGTTTGAAGTTCAACACTCTGAGCTGAACTTGGTCCATTGTTTTGGACAATAATTTGTATGGTCACCACACCCTGCTCATTCACGGAGGTAGCGCTAGCTACAGCCTCTACACTGATATCTGCAATGGCTTGTCCAAACTCACCATTGCCCTGATTAATATATAGCGCGCTGCCTTCGACCAAATCTTCGGCAAGTATCAGATCTTTTAGGACACCGTCATTCTGAGTGACCCAGGATGCAAATTTTGCTGCCTCATTTATCAGTAATTTTGACGCTAACTCATAAACTCCTGATTCATTTAGATAGATTTGATGGGCTCCCACTTTGTTCAGCACAAATAAGTCTGTATCACCATCATTATCGATATCGGAAACCAGAACTTGAGCAGAGTCCATGCGGCCGATTGACTGCAGCAGATTAAAGCCACCGTTCCAACTATAAACCTTATTGGCCGGAATCTGCTGGCGATCCTGCTCGTCTATTGCACCGGCAAAGATTACTTCATTCATTCCATCGTTATTCACATCAAGCGATCTAATGCCTGTTACCAGCCCTGTGGCTATGCTGGTGAAATTATTGGGAGGTGATAAGGTATCCAGCAATTGGTCATTGCGATAGAAACGGCTGGTACCATCGTCAACCGCAAGCAAGCCATCGATCAACTCATCACCATCAACATCCGATAACACCAAGGCTGTGCTGTTAACAGTATCAATTAAATGACTAAGTTGAAGACCATTGCCTTGGTTTATATAAACTTCGTCAGGCCCATTATTGGCTATGACAACATCGGCTAAATCATCACCATTAAGGTCAGCTATATCCAATGCATTGCTTTCAGCAATTCCCAGCACTTGATTGATAACAAAGTTACCACTGCCGTCGCCGGTATATACCAAGGTTGGCTGATTCTGGCCAGTAGCGACTACTAAATCTAAATGACCATCACCGTTAATATGAGCAAGCTCAGCTGTAACAACAGTTTCTTCTCCAGCAATGTCTGCTGCCTTATTAAAATTACCAGCACCATCGTTAATGAAACTAGAGCCGATAGTGTTTGCTCCTCTTAATAAAACCAGGTCATCAAGGCCATCATTATTGATGTCACCCGTTACCACAATTTGCGAGGCCGCTTCGCCAACTGTTAAGCTTTTGTCATTCATAAGCTCGCTGGTGACTGACAAACCCTGAGCAGATTGATTATTATCGAGTAGTTCATCATTGGAGCCTGTGATCTCAGCATAGCTATATAAATCATCAATTGAGTTTCCAGCAATATTTATCTGGATTTGCTCGGAAGCACCATCATCCATATCACCAATCAAACAGCTGAAGATTAAATTATTTACTGTGCAACGGCTATCATTCTCAATCAGGGCAAGATCACCTGTTAATTCAATTTCTACACCCACATTAGTTGCCTGACTTGGGCCACTATTAGTCACTTCGTAGGTTAATGTAAATGCTTCATCAACTAATGGAGCAATAGTTGATAAGGATTGTGAAATTGCCAGATCATTACTGTTGACTGAAACCACTCTTAACTCAAAGTTCTGCTGACTTTGTCCAGTTCCATCCGAAGCTAAAAGCTCAATATCATAAACCCCAACATCAATATTCTGAGGAATACCAGTTAAGTTATTGCCAACTAGCTGTAACCACAGCGGCTGAGTCAAAGAAGAAATATTGACTGTATCTCCGTCAGCATCAACCGCTTCAATTTGATAGTTATAATTATTACTTTCAACTATTGTCAGAACCGGCTCTGAAGCAAAAACAGGCAAATCATTCACAGGACTCACCGTAATGGCAATGACGGCAACATTAGACTCCTGGCCCACGACATCATCAATTTGATATTGAATCTGATCCTGTCCATTAAAATCTTTTTGCGGACGATAACTCATTTTCCCGTTGTTCTGATTAACAGTCACAGTGCCTGATACAGGCTCTGAAATGATTCTTAACGTTTCTAAATCAAAACCTTGTCCACTATGATCATTATCAAGCGGACTAAATACAGCTACCGAATCTTCATCCACTGTTACAGAGTCATTAGCGAGGATCGGCACACCATCATCTTCTTCTACGGTAATCGAAAAGCTTTGTGTATCCGTTGCATCAAATTGATCCTTTGCCTCAACGGTAATCTCATAAACAGCGCCAGCCTGAGCAATAGTCGGGGTCCAATTAAACTCTCCTGTTACAGAATCAATACTGGCACCAGCCGGTGCGCCTGCAGCTAAGCTATAACTGATCACTGCTGATGGGTCAGGATCGTTCGCCACCACCACAAATGAAACCTCCTGGAGTGGTGCCACTACTTGACTGCTAATCGGATCAATCGTTGGCGGATTATTGACTACATCCACGCTGACCGATGAAGATACGCTACCGCTGACCTCAGGAGAGTTACTAGAATAGGTTGCGGTCAGGCTTCGTGTTCCTGCACTGTTAAATTGAATGGAGCATGAACCCACACTGACATCGGCACTACAGCTTTCTGAACCGCTTGCAACTTCTACTGTTCCCACGATAGGCAAGCCACTGGCTACTGCTTCAATCGCCACCGAGAAATTAAATGTCACAGAATCGCCCGGGAATACTGAAGATGAAGAGAAGGAATCAATAGAGGTCGTCGTATTTGCGGGTACAGCTGAAATATTGCTATCGGTAGTAGCAGAAGCAAACTCTGCATTACCAAGATAATTTGCTGTTACTGTGTAATTGCCGACGGAGAAAGCTTTATTAAAGCTTGCTTCACCCGAAGCATTTAGCGCAACCGTTGTTTCACTAAATCCGTCGATTAAAAACTCAACATTACCGGTTGGTGTTTCTAGATTTAAATCGCTGGTGGTAACCTGAGTGGTAAAGGTCACATTTTCGCTACTGGTTGGCGAGGAGTCAGTTGCATTTAAATTAACCGAGGTGTCTGCGCTATCTATTGCAGTTACCGTAGCATCGTTAGCAGTTACCGTAGCAGGGTCATCAGTCACTAAACTGGTAAAGTTAGCCCCGGATACCGTTGCCTGAGATGAAATTTGATTGCCGCTGGCATCATCATTGACTACCACGTCATAAGTTACGGTCACTGTTTTACCCGCAGGTAGATTACCTAAATTTATTTGCGGCTCAGCCCACGTGCTCGTTGAGTAAGCTAAAGTGACAATCCATAATCCCAGGCCTATAATTCCACGGCTCATTGTTCCATCCTCATAACCAGGTTAGGTTTAATTTTTTGGTGCAAAATACCATTCGTTTGTTACCATGTCTTGCAAATAACTTTTCAAGGAATTCACATGACAACACTTAATCAGGATATATTTAAAAACTCTTTAAACACTCAGTTTTCTATTCAGCATGCAGATGACAAAACTCAACTGACACTGATTGAATGCAGTAATTTAACGTCCGAAAACGTACCTGATTATGAACGTTTTTCGTTAATCTTTGAGTCAAGTGACGCGCTACTGTCTCAAGCAACATATACGCTTGAACATCCCGCGATGGGTAACCAGGATCTTTTTCTGGTACCTATTCACGGTGATGAAAAATGTTTTCAGTATGAAGCCGTCATCAATCGGAAAATTGATGCTGCCTAATGGCTCAGCCTGCGCAACGTATCTGTTGGGCAGGCTTTTCCATCAACCAATAAACACCTTTATCATCAGTCTTTTCAAACCCCAGACGCAGATATAAATTTAACGCGGGGTTATTCTTTTCCACATGAATACGAACGCTCAGTTGCTTCTCTTCTGCATCATCTATGATGCGATTTAACAACTTTGTTCCCAAACCTTTCCCCCGATACTCTGGGAGTAGGGCAATATCAACAATTCTCACTTCATCTTCACGAAAATCTAAGTACAAGCGACCAGCCTCCTGACTTTCATATTGCACAATCTGATACTGAGCATCTGGAAACTGCTGTTTATAGAAAGTATCTTGGGCTTCAAACTGCATTCTTAAAAACTCATCGATCTGCTGTTGCGGCCAACCAGTCACTTGTAACTCTTCAAGTCGCGTACTGGCATACACCTCCGACAAAAAGTCCGAGTCTTTCTCTTCCACTGGTCTAAATGTCACAGTTGCTGCCATCATATTAACTTCTACTCGGGTACAAACCCTGCAACGCAATAATAAAGTTCATACTTAAAAAAGGCTGCATGTTGTTATGGGGCTGACTGCCACCCGTATTTTCAACAGCGGATTCTGAGATCGGCTGTAAGTTGTTGCCATCGGCATACAATTCTTTGCCACCTTCAACACTGCCTGGCAGAGAGCTTTGTGGATTGTTGGTCCCATCAAACTCAGATTCCTCATTCGATCCCAATTGATTATGAGTGTGATTCGGAATCTGTGCTTCACTTAAAGTGACCGTTTCGCTACCTCCTAATTGTCCCAAGCGTTTTTCCGTTAAACCTGGACCTCGGCCTGGATGCATAGGAGCGCGCCCCTGCATATTTGGTAGCGCCATGGTTGTACGACCATCACCGCCATAAGTGGTGCCAATTAATGAAAACAACGCTGTATTTTGCGAAACCGGTAATAGCTGCCCATTACAAAACGCCCAACTACGAGGCGCGAAGTTCCCCGCAAATATTCTTATCTCAGCAATAAATGGTTCTGACATAATGTTCTCCTAATGTCTTGATGGGTAAATGCCAAATAAGGCAACGATGAAATTGACGCATAAAAAGGGCATTTCATTTGTATGCGATCTCGACCCACCTACAGCAGACACAGTATTATTACTCATGGGGGTTGTATTTTGGTTTGGTACATACGCATCGTAACCCACACTTTGCGCTAATGTTTCATTCGCTCCAGGGCTAGTTTCAGTCGCCTGAGCACTTACTCCATAGAATGTATGGCTATGCGTTGGGAGCTCATTTATTGTTACTGTTTCTTGCTCAGTTCCAGCTTTCGAGCCCAGATTTCTAGGTGATAATCCTGGCCCTTGCCCTGCATGAATGGGAATTCTTCCACGCATATCTGGCAAGCCAAAGGTTGTTCTTCCATCACCGCCGTAAATGGTTCCGTACAAAGAAAATAGCGCGTCATTTTGTGACACTGCTAACAGCTGTCCGTCACAAAACGCCCAGCCGCGTGGAGCAAAGTTTCCGGCAAACATTCTTATTTCACCAACAAATGGTTCTGACATGACAACTCCTTAATTTCGCGAAGGGAACAATCCCTGTATCGCAATACAGAAATTTACAGTTAAAAACGGTTGCATATTATTATGCGCCTGGCCGCCACCAGTATTGGCCAAAAAGTCTGGAGCCATGGCAACTTTAGTACTGGCATCATAAGGTGCATAAGTTCGTTCCCTCGCTGTAGCCAGACTTTTGCCACCCGGTTGTCCTGCTGTGGCATTATCCGAAGAAGCAGAAACCGTATGTTTATGAGAGGGGATTTCACTCGCTGATAATGTATGCGCTTCTTCGCCGCTTTTTTGTCCCTCAGGATGCTCAGCACTTACCGCTATGGGTGTCCGTCCGCGTAGGTCTGGAAGAGCAAAGCTGGTTCTTCCATCACCACCATAGGTAGTCCCGATTAATGAATATAATGATTGGTTTTGATTAATAGGCAGTATCTGTCCATCACAGAGTGCCCAGCCCCTCGGGGCGAAATTAAAACCAACCATTCGTACTTCAGCTAAAAATGGTTCTGACATTTATGACTCCTGTTGTTCTCGCTATTTGTTATTGTGTTCGTATAATCACTACGGCAACGGTACGCTGCTACATTGGGTTGAATTAAAGGTTGGCAATTGATCGATAACAGTGACGGTTGAGCCATTATTATCGGTTGCCATAGCTGCTACTGAAGCCTGTGTTACTCGCCCCCCAGCACCAGTTGCGTCAAGATCCAGTTCAATGACACCGAGGCTGTTGCCGGTCATATTAAAACAAGCACTTCGACCTGCATCCCGAATATCTTCAACAACAATATTTTTATCTAGAGGATCTATACCGCTGAAGCTATTGTTTTGAATCGCAACATTTAGTGTCGATGCCCCCGCACTCACATCATCATCACTGAAAATGAAAATACCATCGTCACTATCGGTAGTTACGCCATCATCGCCTGCAATGACACTGAACGTATTGTTTCTAATGGTGAAATTACCGGTTCCTGCAGTATCTCTGAAATCAATACCAACTCCGTCATCATCAAAATCAATGGTGTTATTATTGACGTCAATGGTGGTATTAATTGTGCTACTCCCTGCCACATCGCCATCAAAGTCCAGGTCTATTCCATCTCCATTCATCGAGCTCATTTGATTACCAGAAATAGTTCCATTCATGGTCAAGGTCTGATTAGCTCCTGCCAATCCAACAATTTGTATTCCTTCACCAAACACCTCGGATAAATTGTTGTTATTGATATTAAATGTTGTTGTCGAACCATTAGAACCAACAACCGCAATACCTCCACCATTAGGGAAGTTATCCGGACCACCACCGTTAGTAGTCGTAATACCGGTGACGGTGACGTTGTTAGTACCTGTGCCTTGAGCGAAATAGGCAACTGCATCCAGCTCAAGGTTATTAAAGGTGCCGCCAGAAACCAGAACGTCAGTATTAATTGTGCCTTCGCTTTGTATGCGTATGGCGTCTTCACCTTGAGTATCATCATTATCATTAACGCTAACATTGATAATATCGAGATCGAGACTGCCTGAGCCTTCGTTAACAATATCTATCGCTCTTTCATGCGCATCTGCAATGGTCAGGTTCTGGAACAAGGCCGTACCGGTCAAGCCATTGTCGCCAAGCCCTTCACGCACGAAGCCAAATACATCATCATCCGCATCAGCATCGGTGCTTCCGGCATTGGTCACGCTTGAATTAGTTACCGATATTCCATTCACCCGCACTCCTAGAATGGCCTCTCTGGTGATGTTTGACATGCTTAAGCCATTAAAAGAGGGAGCCAAAGTATCGGTTAAACGGATAGCCTCCTGACTTAAACCGGTGATAGTTCCGCCCGAACCTACGGTTGTCGCCACCCCAGTAACAACCAGGCTACCATTGGTACCCGTGTTGGTTAGGGTAATGGCGTTAGTCCCTCCTGACTGCGAAATGCTTTGGAAGCTTACATCGTTAGCACTGATTGCTGAGTTGACCAAAGTCAGCGCTGTTCCAGAAGTTGTCGTAATACTGTTTCCGGCGCCAGACACTTCTAGCACTCCCGAGGATGTGGCGGAGAGGGCGCTTCCGGTTGTGGTGTCTATATCTAACCCGCCATTGGTGAAGCGTGTTACGAAGCCACTATTATTACTGTTCAGAACTATCGCATTACTGCCAGCTGTTGATAACACTTTGGAAGTACCAGAGAAGACCAGTGTTCCAGCAGTGTTATTGTTAGCGCTGATACCTAAGCCGGTATCTGAAAACTGTCCGCTGACGTTGATAGTGCCACCGGTTCGATTGGTCACTTCTGCTACATGATTTTGACTATTACTCATAGTCGCAGCCAGGGTGATATTGCCAGAGCCTTGATCCACATCCAGTATTTTGCCGGTAACTGCGGTTGTCGCTGCAATGGTGCCGCCATTAATTGTTACTGGATTTGAATTATTGTTAATCACCACAGCGCCGCCGCTGACACCATCAATATTAACCGTCGAGATTGTAATCGCTCCATTAGCGCCATTCAGGTTAATGGCGTTTGCCGCAATGGAATCTGCAGTCAGCGAATCCAAAAGTAGGGAAGCGCTGGAAGACGAAACATCCAAGCCATCCGCTGTGCCGCTTGTGCCCGCAATAGTGACATTACCCAGGCTTACCGAATTATTATTGACACTCGTTAAGCTCACTGCATCACTCGCCACGGTTCCAGTGGTTGCCACACTACTAAAATTCACCCCATCATTATGGACATTAATCCCATTCAAACTTATCGGCACACCGGTTTGGGTTGTAATACTATTGGTAGCTGCACCAAGAGCTAAGGTACCTCCGCCAGAAGCTATCAAACCTTTGCCTGTTGTAGTGGTGATATTCAATTGTCCCGCCAATGAAATAGTGGCGCCAGAATTGTTGGTCAGGCTGATGGCATCAGCAGAGCTTGAACTGAGCGTCATCGCTGGAGATAAAGAGACAGTGCCTCCGGTCAGATCTGAAACAATCACTCCGCTATTTGCACTGTTGTGGCTAATGGTTCCGGCTAAAACGGTCACCGTTGGGCTGGCTGTAGAAACATTGATAGCCGAACCGGAAGGATTGGTAATGCTTAAGTCCGTGAAATTAAAGACGCCACTACTATTGGTGACATCAAGCGCTGCGTCACCGCCATTTAAAGTCGTAACCGCACTAATTTCATAAGTCCCTGAAGCATTGTTAAACTGTAGTCCATTACCACTGGTAGCACCTATTGTTGCGCCATCAAGTGTTATTGTTCCTGAGCCATGATTGGCAACGGACAGTGCTGCGCCACTGGCGGTTTGCTCAATTGCTCCACTGTAATCAATGGTTGCTGTACCGCCACTAACGGTGAAAGGAGAGGCGGAACTGATAGAACCGGTGCCTAAATCTATTGAACCGCTGTTGTTTCCTGAAATTGCAACGCCGCCTGAAGTCAATGAATCAGTTTGTCCTAATGAGACACTATCCAGCGTAACTCCGCCCGAAGTATTGCTAATCAGCAAACCCTGCGCGCCCTGTTGAAGAGCATAATCTCCAAGTGTTATTGGATTGGTAGTATCACTGATGGAAACGCCATGACTAGCCGAACCATTGGTTACGGAAACATTACCTAATGCAATATTACCTAAAGTTGCACCCTCTATTTTGACCGCGCTAAGCCCCGGATTATCGACTACCACTGAGCCGGTTACATTGGAAAGCGCCAGCGTACCTCCGGATAGCAACACTGCATCGGCTGCTGCATCATTGACCGTGATATTGCCCAGCTCCAATGAGCCAGTGATATTGGTTAGATTGAGGCCTTCGCTGGTTGAGTTGCTTGATGCAATGGAATCTAGTGACATGGTGCCAATATTCACATTGGTCAAATCCAGCGCTGGGCCACCGTTGGTGTTAAATAAATTGTTAAAGCTGGCGGCATCAGCAAGTGATATTAGACCTGAATTCGCAACCATTCCAGCGCCATTAGTGGTGCCGAGATTGACGTCACCATTAAACTGATAGGTTGCCGCACCATTATCAACCAGATTGATTGCAGTGCCTGACCCATTCGTTACAGTGATATCAGCAAATTCAAAACCAGGATTTCCACTATTGTTGATGAGATTCAACGCAGAACCGGAATTTATCGTCATTGCCCCGGTCGCTGTAATGCTGCCACCGGTGACATTTTGTACATCGATTGCTCTGCCGCCTGTAAGGCCGATATCGCCACTCACAGTGTAGTTTGCATTACCGCCGTCGATTGCTATCGCAGAAACACTGGTTCCGCCTGAAACATTAGCATCCCAGTTAAAACTACCAGAATGGTTTTGTAGATTGACGATACCGGCACTGCCTGACAGGCTGGCAGAACTATTGGTGATTACGCCACCACTTGCAGCGTTACCACTAATCGAATAGCCAGTGCCGGGATTAAAATTGAAACCTTCGATGGTGTTATTACTAGCTAACTCAAATAAACCACCAAAGTCAGGGGCCACTCCTGCGTTAACATAATCATCACCGTTAATGGTTAAGGCTACACCGGAACCAATTACTTTTTGATCAGCTTCTAACTCTAGACCGTCGCTATAGGTGCCAGCAGCAAAATAAATAATATCGCCTGATTCATCCACATCGCCGACACCGTCAGCACCATTTAAGCTAGTGACATCATTAAATGGCAGCGCTTGCGAGCCATCCCCACCTGCAGCAGCGGCGGCATCTACAAACCAAATTTGTCCGTCCACCGAAATTGACACAACTCCACTATCAGTCATTGCATCATCATCATTGGCTGTATAGCTGAAGGTATCGGTTCCGGTGAAATTTGCTGGTGCCGTATAATTAAAACTACCATCGGCAAACAATGTGGCTGAACCACCTTCTGTTGTAGCAACGGTTTCAGCAACAACCGTCATGCCCGCATTGGTGGGTAAATTGGCATCCTTAGGGTCAAAGTCATTGGCTAATAGGCCATTGGCAACTGAAACACTTAATGTAATCCCGCCATAACTTTGAAAGCTGTCTGCAACTGCAACCGGGGTTACTTTAACCGACCCCGGTACCAGTGTTGTATTAGCGTCTAGTGCGGCTTCGAATAATACGGACTGCGCTTCATCACCACCTGCGGCATTATCAAGCTGCGCCTCGTAGGTCAGCGTATCTCCACGATCGAGATTACCATCGCTATCATCATCGGTTTTCTGTTGATCATCTAAGGTTGCAGTAACCGTTGGAGCCGCAGTAAGACCAATTGCAGGAATTAGACCCAATCCAAATAGGACGGGTAGATATAGTTTAGAAAATGAACGCTTTGGCATAGCACATTCCATGTTGTCGTTAATAGGTTGTCGTTCCCTCGGTTATAGGCTTGGCTCTAATAACACCATTTGCTGTTCTTAAAACTTAGCTTTAGCCGAGATCATCAAACTAGTTGACGGTGGCATCAACTTAATTGATGACCATCCCGCCCTTTGTAAAACTTAAGTGTGAACAACCATGCGGATCATAATCCACAATAACTTCACCTTGCCCTTCGTATCTAAAGTGAGCATCCAGATCGCAACAACGGACCAGATTAACCCACTGGGGCTGAAGGCAAAAAGTATTGCCGAAGGTATATTCAGATGGTTGTGTATCGGTGATATCGATAAAGTTGATAGGTTCTATGCCGGGAACGGAAAGGATGTGATTTCCTCGGCTTTTAGAGATTATTTTGTCACCTAAGCCTGCTAGCTGGGCTTGATTATTGGCGACAGGATAATCTAATGCTATGGGATAACCATAGTCATTCTTGACGGTAACGTCATACATGAATTTGTCCCTATCCTTTTCATATCATTAGTATTGTTATGAGAATCCTTTCGCTTTTTTTATATTTTTTAAGCTCGAATCCTCCTTCAGCTAGTTACTAACATACTGTTATCCTTGATGCGGATCAAGCTTTTGTGAGATAGGTCACACCAGTTTTACTGCTGAGCGAACACTTTTTGCAATAACTCTGTAGTTCTAGCCAATGGATCGCGTCTGATTTTAGCCTCTTCTTCCGCCACCAAGGTAAACAAACCATCCATAGTCTCGGTCATCACATAATCTTCTATGTCCAAATTGGGCTTATCGGTGAATGGGATATTGTCATAGGTGTTTAAAAGCCGACGATAATCGCTGTAAAACCCGACTTTCTGCATACTGGTATTAATGATTGGGGCAAATCTTTGTTCCAATTGGCGCTCGGTCTTATTTCTGAAATACTGGGTAGCAGCGTTTTCACCACCACGCAAAATACCCCAGGCATCCTGTACCGTCATGCCTGATATGGCGCTGAAAAAAACCTGTTTTGCTTCCCCGGATGCTTGTTCCGCTGCACGGTTCATCTGTAACTCAAATTTATCTACATAAGAACCCAAGCCAATCTGTCTGACTTTTGAAGCCACATCACTAAATTGATCCGGAACGATAATCTTGATTAGAGGATTATTACTAAAACCACCGGTTTTATTGGTTTTAAAAACGGCCTTTTCAGTGCCAACCTCTAAGGCCTCTTTAAGCCCAGCCACAACAGTTTGTTCTGATAAAGGCTGATTTGCACCGCCCAAAGTATCCAAAACCCGTTGCACATCGGTGGTTTTGCAAGAGCTTATGGCTATTACCGCTATGATCAGAATGGAGAGTTTGAAATGTTTAAACATTGTGTATTCCCAAGTTGTTTAATAACTCATCATACAAAAGCTTTTAGCGATGCTCTAGCCCTGCACCAGCCAAATGGCAACCGGTATACAAATTACCGAAAGGAGAGTCGAAATGGCAATGGTGCTGTGTGCTACTTGCTTGTCTTGCTCTACTGCCTCAACAAATGGCATCACGCTGATCCCAGTTGGGCAAGCGGCTAGGATGACCAGCGATATTAATACCACTTCATCCAGCTCCATTACCCAGCGACCAAAGCTATAGACCACTATTGGTAGAACGATAAGTTTAATTGCGGTAATCAGAGCTGTTTTTTGCAGTAAATTACCTTTGATTTTTCCCATCTGAGCAAGAGAACTACCGAGAATAATTAAAGCCAAAGGTAGTGCTGCCTCGGCGACCATCTCTAACGGCGTCATTAATTGCTTTGGTAAATTGATGCCGCTGTAATTGAACGCTAAACCAAGCAATAGTCCGATAATCACCGGATTGCTGAACAGGTTCATGCTGGCTTTGAATTTTGAAGGGGTAACGTTAACCTTAGTCGAAAAGAGGTAAAAGGCACTGAACAGAATCAGGCTATGTGCTGAGATCACTGCCAAGGTAATGGTCAATCCTTCCTCGCCGGCTACCGATAAAATAACCGGAATGCCCACCAATACATTATTAGAAAATGTCGACGTTAGCGCCATGCGGTGGTTCATCAGCAAGCCTACCCCTACAAAAACGACGAGGACGGGAACAAAATACGCAATCAGGGTTTGACCAACATCCTGCAACCCACTGCGATAAACACTGACAAACAGAAAGACCGGCACAAAAACCCGGAAAACCAGCTTCGACAGCTCCGGGAAGAAGGCATCTGATACATAACCAGACTTAACCAATAAGACACCAATAATCACCACCAGAGCGATAGGGATTATAGCGTCGATGATTAACATTCTCGGTAAGACTCTATTTTTTATTGAGCCAGATAACGACAGATGTCTTTAGCGAAATAAGTTAACACCCCATCACACCCCGCACGCTTAAAACTCATCATGGCTTCCATCACGATTTGTTCCTCATCCAGCCAGCCATTAGCAGCGGCAGCTTTGATCATGGCGTATTCACCACTGACCTGATAGGCAAAAGTCGGTACTTTAAACTCGTCTTTAACACGACGGACGATATCCAGATACGGCATGCCCGGCTTAACCATAACCATATCTGCACCTTCTTCAATATCCAGTGCGACTTCATGCAGGGCCTCATCAGAATTGGCCGGATCCATCTGATAAGTTTTCTTGTCTGCTTTGCCCAAAGCACCGGCAGAGCCAACCGCATCGCGGAAGGGCCCATAGAAACTGGACGCATATTTAGCTGCGTACGATAAAATCATGGTATTCACATACTCGGAAGCTTCCAGCGCTTCACGAATAGCACCAATACGCCCATCCATCATATCTGAAGGGGCAACCACATCCGCGCCAGCCACCGCATGACTCAAAGCCTGCTTGACCAACACTTCTTTGGTAATGTCATTCAGGATATAACCATTGTCATCTATGATCCCATCCTGCCCGTGTGAGGTATAAGGATCGAGCGCTACATCGGTAATCACTCCCAATTGCGGATACTTCGCTTTAATCGCTTTCACTGTAGTTTGTACCAGACCGTCTGGATTAAATGCTTCTTCTGCATCCAGTGATTTTTTCGAAGCGTCAATCACCGGGAATAGGGCAATTGCAGGGATTCCAAGCTCGATAATTTCCTGACATTCTTCTAATAATAAATCCAGAGTTTTACGCTCAACGCCTGGCATGGAAGCAACCGCTTCTTTTGTATTCTCACCTTCAAGCACAAACACTGGATAGATTAAGTCTTTGGCCGAGATGCTGTTTTCACGCACCAAGTCACGACTGAAAGCATTGGCTCTAGAGCGACGCAAACGACGACTGGGAAAAAATCCGCTATTCATATCTTTTTCCTATCCTCAACCTTATTGGTTTAACCAATCTTTCGGTTTTAAGTAATATTCGGTTAACTCAGCTTCTCGACTGCCAGCTTCTGGCTGCCAGTTATAACGCCAGCGAACCTCGCTGGGCAATGACATCAGAATGGATTCTGTGCGACCCCCGGTTTGCAAACCAAACAAGGTACCGCGGTCCCAGACCAGATTAAACTCCACATAACGACCACGGCGATACAGCTGAAAGTCTCGCTCCGCTTCAGTGTAGGGCTTGTCTTTGCCTTTTGCCAAAATCGGGCGGTAGGCTTTGATGTAATAATCGCCCACTGAGCGCATAAAGGCAAAGCACTGCTCGAAATCCCAGCCAGTTTGTTCACTATTGAGATCATCGAAAAACAGACCACCAATGCCGCGATGTTCGTCGCGGTGCTTTAGATAAAAGTAATCATCGCACCACTTTTTATACTGATCATAGACTTCTTGGCCAAAGGGATCGCAGGCCTGTTTGGCTACTTGATGCCAGAAAATGCAATCCTCTTTATTGGCATAATAGGGCGTTAAATCAAAACCTCCCCCGAACCACCAGATTGGCTCCTCACCTTCTTTTTCTGCAATGAAAAAGCGCACATTCATGTGTGAGGTTGGAGCATATGGATTCTTTGGATGGATGACCAGCGAAACGCCCATTGCTTTGAAACTCCGCCCCGCTAACTCGGGTCGATGTGCGGTAGCCGAGGCGGGCATATTGGTGCCTTCTACATAGGAGTAATTAACGCCACCTTTTTCAATAATGCCACCATTTTCCATCACACGTGTCAGGCCGCCACCACCTTGAGCTCGTTGCCATTCGTCAACTATAAAATCTTTTTCACCATCTTCTTCAGCTAGCTGCTGGCAAATGTCTCGTTGTAACTCCAGTAAATAGTGTTGAACGTCTTCGATATTGATATTTTGCATGTAGGACTCTTATGCTCTTAGAACTTCTCGGGTTTGTGCGTCAATGATGGAGGACGGTCGGGTATGACCTCCTGTCGGGCCAACAATAATCATATCCAACTCACTGCCCATTTGGCAGCGAACCTGTTCAGCCTTTGTCATTTCTGGTTGCCCTGCACGATTTGCGCTGGTCGAGACCAGAGCACTATTGGCCGCATCACAGAGTGCTTTAACAAAAGGGTTGGTGCTTAACCGTACCGCAATTTTTTCATGAGTACCACGAAGCAGCGGGGAAACCTCAGCATGAACTGGCAGTAACCAGGTCACAGGGCGCTTATGCTGCTCATTGAAACAGCTGATTAGCGCTTTACCATCGTCACTCAGGTAAGGCTTAATCTGCTCAACGTTAGAAGCGACCAGAATCAACCCTTTTTGCCAGGGGCGACGCTTAATCTTGAGAATTCTTTGAATCGCCTGTTCGGCTTTGGGATGACAACCGAGCCCATAAACGGCCTCCGTTGGGTAAGCGATTACGCCGCCCTGCTGAATACGCTGAGCGGCATAATGCATTTTGAAGGGATTGATGTAGGCCAATGTCTGTCCTAATCATCGATCATCAAAAATGACCAATTAACCTTTCAGTTTTTCTTGTAGAGCTGCATCTTTTGCAACCACTGCTTCCATGTTGGCAACACGATCGTCAGCAACAGCTTGAGCCACTTTATCGTCAATCAATGCCATGATTTGCGCCGCAAGATAGGCCGCATTTTTAGCACCGGCAGAACCAATCGCAACCGTGGCAACTGGAACACCGCCTGGCATCATAACCGTTGATAATAAAGCATCATGGCCTTGAAGTGGGCCGGCGTCGATAGGCACACCAATCACTGGTTTAACGGTTAAACCGGCAACAGCACCAGCAAGGTGAGCCGCAAGGCCAGCTGCACAAATGAAGACTTTACAGCCACGCTGTTCGGCACTTTTGACATACTCGTGCGTCTGCGCTGGTGTGCGGTGGGCTGAAGTGACCTTCATTTCAACTTTAACACCTAGTTTTTTTAAGGTGTCATACGTTTTTTGCATGGTCGGCAGGTCAGAATCCGAACCCATTAAAATCGCTACAAAAGCATCAGACATGATAAACCTCTAAGTTATGTGGTCTGGTGAATGGAAAGCTGTGCGAATTTTACCGATTTGCGCCTGATTTGTGTAGGTTTTTTGGCCAAAGAAACGACGAACTTGCCTAGATATGTCTTTAATTGGTGTTTTCCTGCTCTTTATCGATCAATTTCTTCAGTTTCGCTTTCAAACTGGCCTTTGATAACTCACCTAAATGCGCATCCACTAACTGGCCCTGACCATTAACAAACAGGGTGGTTGGCAATGCTCTGCTGCCAACCTGATAACCCAGGCTTCCTGCCGTATCCGCCAATACATTATCCAGCAGTAAGGTTTCCTGCTGTAAATATTGCTCAATGATCGCTGAGTGCTCCCCCTGATTGACAAACACAAAGCCGATATCGTCCATTGTTTGCTGCGCTTCTTCTAAGACCGGCATTTCACGACGACAGGGTGGGCACCAGGTTGCCCAAAGATTGATAACTCGTGGCTTTCCATGCTCAACCTCACTCAGGTTAACGGTAGAACCACCCAACTGTTTAACCATAATGTGCGGCAGCTGCTGTGAGGTATCTTTGATTGCCCATAAACTCACAGTGGTCAAGCCCCAAACCGTCACTCCAGCCATAACACCCTTCAACATTGCTTGACGTCCTTTGGCTTGTTTCCAGACAAATCCAATCAACGCAATAAATCCAATAACAATAGCTGTCAGCCCATCAAAACCACCATCGCGAATATCCATCATTGCCCAAACGTTTCCTTGGAATTCTTGCCAATACTGGATCACAAAGCTAATACGGGCCGCTATCAAAGCTATGATAAATATTCCTGCTATACGCCCATCGACTGATGTTTTGTCTTTTTTAGCCGCGACAGCACCGACAATAAAAGCAATTGCCAGACAGATTAATAGTAAGAGGCGATCAAAAGGTAAGCTGATAGGGCCTATCGACAGTGACATCATGGAGTTATGTGGAGTTGTCAGGGTTGGCACTATTGTACGAAAAATGAGTCCCAAAGTGAGTTATTAGCCTGTAAAGATTGGGTAAATAAGGCTAGTTTAGACAGAGATTGGAAATGTTAGTTAGACTGTTTTTTTACTTATTTTTTAACTTATTTCTTAAGTAAGAAGGTATTACGATAACGTTTGCTACCTTAAAGAAGTGATACGGCGCATTGCCGTTGTGGTGTAGCCCGACGCTCAAATTGGTCTTGGGTTCAAGACCAATTAATGAGGATCAGATCTACTTTCCAGATTTTCTACCCAAGCAAACTCGGCATCTCGGTCCTGCAAATTAAACAGCACCATCATCACCACCCAACGCAGGCGATCCAGCTCGGTTTCAACGTCTTCTTGAGGTCCCAACGCCAACATACGATCTATCACCATTTCACGAGCCTGCGGATCTAATATCCCACGTTGCTCAAAGTATAAGATCATGCCTTGGGCTTCTGCTGACATTAACAACTGTTCCTGCGGCGAAAAGACGCGCATGGAATCAGTCACTAAATCTTCAGCATTGCTGGACTCAGACGTGATTTCAACCAAACCATCAAGCCAGTCTATGGCCCCTTTGATTTCGCCGTCGGTAAAACCAACGTCTTCAAGGGCCTCGACCAGTGAGTCATTGGCGAGAATATGATTGCTTTCTTCGTCTTGGAAGTTTTCAAAGATATAGAGTAGTACATCGAGTACGTCTTCTTTCATTTAGCTCTCTTCTGTGGTTACTGGCAAGGCCAGGTTAAAAAGCAAGAGTAAAGCTAGATATACTACATGGTCGCTGTACAGGTGCTTAACGGACGCGCTGATAACCACCGGGCACACTAGCTATGTAGTTATTCAATTCTAACAACAATAACATATGGCTGACTACCTCTATTTCAAGGCCGCTGCGCTGAATAATGGTATCCGCACTAGTGGTGCTATCATCCACATACTGCAGAATTTCCTGATATTCCTTTTCTAAAACAAGGTCTTGTGCTTCAGCTTGCTCATTATGCTCTGTTTGCCAGGTTGCCAGTGCTCCCAATTCTTCGATAATTTCTTCGGCAGTTTCGACCAACTTGGCACCTTGTTTGATAATACTATGGCAACCACGAGCTAAGGTATTATGAATTGAACCAGGAATGGCAAATACTTCACGACCTTGCTCCATGGCCAATCTGGCAGTTATAAGGGAACCACTCCGAATGGCAGCTTCTACCACTAAAGTACCTAAGCTCATGCCGCAGATAATTCGATTGCGAACGGGGAAGTTACTGGCATTAACCGGAGTGCCTAACGCAAACTCAGAAACCAGCGCGCCTTGCTGACTAATTTGTATGGCCATCTCTTTATGGCGTGCAGGATAGACTCGATCAAGCCCTGTTCCTACTACCGCAATGGTCGGCTGACCAACATCTAATGCAGCCTGATGCGCAATTCCATCAACACCCAGTGCCATACCACTAGTTACGACTGCTCCCGCTGCCGCCAGCGTTTTAGCAAATTCACACGTATTATCTTTACCTTGTGCGGTAGGGTTTCTGCTACCTACGATCGCAATTTGATGGCGATTCAATAAACTTTTATCACCCTGTACAAACAATAATTTTGGTGGATCAGGAATTTCTCTAAGTAGAGCTGGGTAGTCACGACTAGTAATAGGAACCAAGGATTTATTTTCAGAATCGAACCACTCTAAGTCTTGATCGATTATATCGTCAGTTACCGAAGACAGCTTTTTTGCCAGGCCGGCACGAAAGCCATGCTCCTGTAATGCTTGTTCAGATAACTCGAACAGTTGGCCAATAGCATATCCAGCCTCAAGAAAAGCTAAAAGTTTATTGGCACCAATATTAATATGAGAAAGCGCCAACCAGTGGCGCAATTCGACTTGTTCCATAATGTTAAACACCTTCCTTGGTGATCAGATCTCTGTAAATTTTCTGCAGTTTATTT
Organism: Kangiella koreensis DSM 16069; assembly: GCF_000024085.1. Classification (NCBI taxonomy): domain Bacteria; kingdom Pseudomonadati; phylum Pseudomonadota; class Gammaproteobacteria; order Kangiellales; family Kangiellaceae; genus Kangiella; species Kangiella koreensis. The sequence continues at coordinate 2,820,212 of NC_013166.1, forward strand.
AATAAGGATTTTTAGCAACATCTAATAAATGTATAGGACGAGTAGCTTTCATAATTAATGCTAAGCTAACCTTGTCGTAAGTTTTGAAGATCATTAATGTTCCAGCATGCTCTTCAGGCAAAGTAACCTCAGCATCTTCGCCTCGCTCGGCTGCGATTTCATCATGAATCTTTTTACCACGCTGATAAACACTCAAGACATGGCCAGGTTCTAACCCATCGCGCGTCCCTTTATTTAAAGTTACAACGTTGTATTGGCCAATTTGTGAGACGCCGTCATAGACCGAAATAATCTGAGCCTTAACATCGGTATCAGGTGCACGTGGTGCATAGACCGGTGGTAATGGATTTTCATTACGAGGAAGCGCTACATCACCTTTCAAAATTTCTAATTTTGACTTTTTAATAGTCATGGTCGATGGATCGCCTTCACGGCTAATATTACCATTTGCCAGATAACGTGCTTCGACGCCTAATAATTCATCTGTTTCTGGATCACGGTATTCTTTACCCTTGCGGTATAAGCCATAGCTAGAGCCTGTACCAGAATTCAAACCTCTGATATAAACACGATCACCAAAGCCACCACTGATTAAGCGCTGTTCTTCCAAATCAACAACATAAGGAGCTGTGTCGAATACGGAAGGATCAACAACCATTTCATCGATTAGATAAGGTTTGATCATGCTTAAAGGAATGGTTGTGATAGCGTCGCCTTCAGAAAGAACGCGTGCTTCTGGACGTAATTTTATGGTGCCATCGCTAGCTTTAACAATATATGGCTTACCGTCGATATAAACCAGCTTCAGAATATCGCCAGGATAAATTAAGTGAGGATTCTCAACTTTAGGATTAACATGCCAGATTTCCGGCCATAACCATGGATCGGTCAGGAAAGTCGCCGAAATATCCCATAAGGTGTCACCCTTTTGGACAACGTAGGTGTCTGGATGATTATCACGCAACTCGGCAGTATGCGCGATCCCCCCAAATAAGACCGCTACCGAGGCAGTCAAAGCAATTATTAATTTTTTCATGGCTTTCCTTTGTAATTAACTGATATCGGATCCTATTGCGCTTACTATACCTCGAAAAAAAGCAATAGGAAATAGCCAAAACCCGACCTTCCAGTGTGCCTACAGGCCTTATCTAACAAGGTCAAAGTCTAAAAGGATCATCATCTTATCAACATTTCTTATCACATTACTACAACTTAATCACAGTCTAATCATAATTTTAAGCACTATCGCATTGATTTACTCTTTAAAATGGTCTTTGTCGCCGTAATTTATTATGATCTGACTCCCTGATGACACAGATTGATAGATCCATGGCTATTTTAGAGATTTTAGAGTTTCCAGACCCACGCTTACGCACTAAAGCCAAGCCGGTAACCGACTTTGGCGATGAACTGCAACAGCAAATTGATAGTATGTTTGAAACTATGTATGCCGCACCCGGTATAGGTCTGGCGGCAACTCAGGTCAATATTCATAAACAATTTTTTGTTATCGATGTTTCCGATGATAAAAGTGAGCCGTTAGTTTTTATCAATCCTCAAATTGTTGAAAAGCGCGGCGTTGAGGAAATGGAGGAGGGTTGTTTGTCGTTTCCTGGCGTTTACGCCAAGGTTCAGCGGGCCAATGAAATAGTGGTTAAAGCTTTGGATCGTCATGGTAAACCTTTTGAAATGGACACTGGCGAGCTACTGGCAGTCTGCATCCAACACGAAAACGACCATATCGAAGGCAAGCTTTTCGTTGATTACCTTTCGCCATTAAAGCGCAACCGTATTCGTAAAATGCTTGAAAAACAGCAAAACAACAATAGTAAGCACTTACATGCCAAATTCTCTTAAAGTCATCTTTGCTGGCACACCAGACTTCGCTACTGGCTCGTTAGCGGCGGTTTTAAAAAGCCATCACCAAGTAGTGGCGGTCTATACGCAACCCGATCGCAAGGCTGGGCGCGGCAAAAAAATCAGTATGAGTCCAGTCAAGGAGCTGGCTCTTGAACACGATATTCCAGTTGAGCAACCGATTAATTTCAAGTCGGAGGAATCATTGGCTCAGCTAGCCAGCTATGAGGCCGATGTCATGGTGGTGGTCGCTTATGGTCTATTGCTACCACAGTCGGTACTCGATACGCCCAGGCTCGGCTGTATCAATGTTCATGGCTCTCTACTACCGCGCTGGCGTGGTGCTGCGCCTATCCAAAGATCGATTCAGGCTGGCGATACCGAAACAGGTGTTACCATCATGCAAATGGAGGCTGGTCTGGATACCGGCCCAATGTTATTAACCGCTTCCTTACCCATCACCGAGCAAGACACTGGCTCCAGCCTGCATGACAAATTAGCCGAGCAGGGTGCACAACTGTTGGTCGAAGCCTTGGACAAGCTTTCAAATAATCAACTTAGCCCCACCCCGCAAGATGATAGTCTGGCAACTTATGCGCACAAACTAAGCAAGGCAGAAGCTCAACTGGACTGGCAGCTTAGTGCGCAAGAACTTGAGCGTACCATTCGAGCCTTTAATAGCTGGCCGGTTGCCTATAGCCTGATTGATGAAGCAACCGTCAGAATTTGGCAGGCAAATGTATGTCAGTCTCAAACCAAGTCTGAGCCCGGCGTTATTTTACAAGCTGACAGCAATGGCATTCTGGTTGCTTGTGGGCAGGATGGGTTGTTATTAACTGAGCTGCAGTTGCCGGGTTCTCGTGCCATGTCAGCCAAAGACCTGCTCAATGCCCCAAAAAACCAGCAATTATTTGCGCTCGGCCGCCAGTTTGCTAGTCTGTAGTAAGTAATTACACCACTCCTGTCGTTTGGAATAATTCTTTAGGGATACATCGTGCAGTCAACGCTTAATAAGCACACAGTAAACAGCCAACAACTTCGCCAACAGGCCTGTCTGGCGCTGCATGCGATTGCTTTTGAAGGCCGCTCAGCCAATGACGTGCTTAACAGCATTCAATTCGAGCAGGGTTCAGATAACAGCTTATTTCGTGCTCTGGTATTAGGCAGCTGTCGCTACTTTATTCGCCTCGAAAGCATTGCTAAACAATTACTGCAAAAGCCTTTCAAGCCCAAAGATCAGGATCTGCTTTGTCTGATTATTATTGGACTCTACCAACTGGAATACAGCCGTGTGCCCGATCATGCTGCTATTTCTGAAACCGTTTCTGTGTGCGAACAACTCAAAAAACCTTGGGCAACCAAGCTAGTCAATGGCGTCCTGCGTAATTTTGTTCGCCAACAACCAGAACTGCTCAGCCAAGCAGATTCAAACTGGGATACACGTTTTGCCATGCCTGACTGGTTAATTTCAGTGCTAAAACCTTATTACAAGGGGCAGATGGAATCGCTAATGGAGGCGATTAATCAGCAAGCACCCATGACATTACGCGTCAACCGCCAAAGAATCGGGCGCGATCAGTATTTGGAGCTTCTTCTCGAGCAAGGCTTGCCTGCCAGTACGCACCCTATTGCGACCAGTGCTTTGGTGTTAGAGCATCCGGTGAGTGTCGAACAACTGCCACACTTTTCTGACGGTTATGTTTCGGTACAAGATGCCGCCGCGCAGTTAGCTGCTGGAATCTTAGCGCCACCGCCTCATAGTATCGTTTTGGATGCTTGTGCTGCACCAGGCGGTAAAACCTGCCACCTACTAGAATTATGCGACAGCATAGCCCTAACTGCTTGCGATGTTGATCACGAGCGCTGTCAGCGTATTTCAGAAAACCTGCTTAGATTAGACTTATCTGCCAAGCTGGATTGTCAGGACTTAACTGACAGCAACTACCCTGACAATCATTTTGACGCTATATTGCTGGACGCGCCCTGTAGCGCAACCGGTGTTATTCGCCGCCACCCCGATATTAAGTTGTTACGCCATGCCAGCGACATCGATCAACTGGTTCAACTGCAACAACAGATTCTTGAGCATCTGTGGTGCAAACTTAAGGCGGGCGGGCGTTTACTCTATGCCACCTGTTCAATCTTGCCACAAGAGAATGAACAACAAATTACTCATTTCCTAGAGCGTCACAAGGATGCCAAATTAGTTTCTCTGAGCGAACAGATTCAGAATTTGTCGCATACAAAGACAGGCTGCCAGTTGATACCCGGCCAATTATCAATGGATGGCTTTTATTATGCTCTTCTGGAAAAAGCCAATAATTGAACAAAAACCCTTTAGATCAGATGCTTATAGCGTTAGCATAGGCAAAGCTAAGCGAATAATAAGGCAAGGATCTTAATTGTCGTTATGAAAATCATCATTCTCGGAGCCGGTCAGGTTGGCACAACATTAGCGCTTAACCTCGAAGGCGAGGATAACGACATCACGCTGATCGATACTGACAGCAAGCGTTTGCGTGATATCCAGGACCATCTGGACCTTCGTACTATTGTCGGTCACGGCGCTTATCCCGACGTTCTCTATAATGCCGGTATTGAAGATGCGGATATGCTGGTTGCTGTGACCAACAGCGATGAAGTTAATATGATCGCTTGTCAAATAGCCCACAGCCTTTATCAAACTCCCACTAAAATCGCTCGGATTCGATCACCCAACTACCACAACAAAGATATCATTTTTAAAGATAATCATATTCCTGTGGATGTTGTTATTAGCCCGGAAAAACTGGTTACGCAATACATTACTCGCCTGATTGAAAACCCTGGCGCTTTTCAGGTGCTTGATTTCGCCGAAGGCAAAGTTCGTTTAGTAGCAGTTCGTGCATATTACGGCGGCCCACTGGTGGGCAATGCTTTATCAGAATTAAAGCACCATTTACCCAATGTGGATTCCCGTGTTGCCGCTATTTTTCGTCGCGGTGCACCAATCGTACCTACCGGTCATACCATTATCGAAGCAGATGACGAAGTTTTCTTTCTTGCTGCTAAAAAACATATTCGTTCGGTGATGAGTGAGCTACAAAGACTGGAAAAAAACTATACCCGCGTCATGATTGCCGGTGGCGGCAACATTGGGGAAGGGCTTGCCAAGGCGTTAGAAAGCAAAATGCAGGTCAAGATCATTGAGCGAAGCCCAGAGCGAGCCCAGGAGTTGGCCGATGTGCTACATGATACTTTGGTGTTACAGGGCGATGTGTCTGATGAAGACATGCTGAAAGATGAAAACATCGGCGACTTTGATTTGTTTATAGCCGTTACCAATGATGATGAGGCCAACATTATGTCGGCCTTGCTGGCCAAAAAACTCGGTGTCCGCAAAACCATGGTGCTGATTAACCGAACCGCTTATGTCGATCTGATTCAGGGTCACCAGATTGATATCGCCATTTCACCGCAACAGGTCACCATCGGCAGTTTGCTCAAACATATTCGCCGGGGCCTGGTATCCAATGTCTATTCGTTACGGCGTGGTGCGGCGGAAGCTATTGAAGCAGTCGCCAAAGGTAATGAGCAAAGTTCTCTGGTAGTGGGGCGCACTATTGGTGAACTACCTTTACCGCCTGGAACTTCCATCGGTGCCATTGTGCGCGATGACCAGGTTCTGATTGCTCACGAAAATATTATTATTCGTGAAAATGACCATGTGGTGCTTTTCATGGTGGATAAAGCCTATATCCATGACGTTGAGCGCTTGTTCCAAGTCAATGTTACCTACTTCTAACCAGGCCTAGCCGCATGCAATACGCAACTATCATACGCATACTTGGGATACTGCTGATGATTTTCAGTATTACCATGTTGCCGCCTGCGATTGTTTCTGCAATCTACGAAGATGGAGGAGGTAGCGCTTTTATTAGCACCTTCCTACTATCCCTTATCACTGGCTTGGTTCTATTTTGGCCTAAAAGAAAGGCCAAAGCTGAATTAAAAATCCGTGATGGTTTCTTAATTGTTGTTCTGTTCTGGACGGTACTGAGTACCTTTGGTGCTGTTCCATTTATTCTGGCCCAGTCCCTGCCGGTTAGCTTGGCGGATGCAGTTTTTGAATCTTTCTCTGGCTTAACCACCACTGGCGCAACCGTTATTAGCGGCTTAGACGATTTGCCACACTCTATCCTCTTTTACCGCCAGCAGCTCCAATGGCTGGGTGGCATGGGTATTATCGTTCTAGCGGTCGCTATCTTGCCCTTACTCGGCATTGGTGGCATGCAGCTATACAGAGCCGAAATGCCCGGCCCTATGAAGGACAATAAACTGACACCACGAATTGCAGGTACTGCTAAAGCTCTTTGGTATATTTATCTAGGCATGACAATTGCATGTGCCTTAGCCTATTGGATAGCCGGCATGACCACTTTCGATGCTATTGCCCACAGCTTCTCCACGGTTGCCATAGGTGGCTTTTCTACTCATGATGCCAGTATTGGTTACTTTGATAGCAATGCTATTGAATTGATTTGTGCCTTCTTCATGTTTATCGCAGGAATTAATTTTGCCTTACACTTTATCTCTGTTCGCACACTAACCATTCGCCCTTACCTCAAAGATCCTGAGTTTAAAGGTTATTTCGCTATTTTGTGTATCGTCATTCTTTGTTGCACATCTGTTTTACTGTACTACCAGGAATACCCGTTCACTGATGCACTAGTCAAAAGTATTTTCCACTCAGTTTCGATTGCTACTACTGCTGGGTTTGCTAGTGCCGATTTCGCCACCTGGCCAACGTTGCTCCCAGTGTTATTAATTTTTGCCAGTTTCATTGGTGCCAGCGCAGGTTCTACCGGTGGAGGCATGAAAGTTATTCGAGTACTACTCCTGTTCAAACAAGGAATGCGTGAAATTAAACGCTTGATTCACCCCAATGGAATCTTTCTTATTAAGCTGGGTAAAGCGTCGGTTAATGATAGAGTGGTCCAGGCTGTCTGGGGATTTTTTGCAACTTATGTAGTTCTATTTGTGCTACTGATGCTCATCCTTCTAGCGGATGGGCTTGACCAAATTACCGCTTTCTCTGCTGTCGCGGCCTGTATGAATAACCTTGGCCCAGGTCTAGGAGATGTGGCAGTGAACTACAGCGGCTTAAGTGATTTAGCAAAATACGTACTAAGCTTTGCGATGCTGCTTGGCCGGCTTGAAATTTTTACGCTACTGGTCTTATTCACGCCTTATTTCTGGCGCCGTTAATCTCTTTTTCTATTTTCGATATATATTTTTCGAGCCATCTTCAGTGGTCTTAAAGCGTTTATAGGACCACTGATACTGCTCTGGAAATCTTCGAATTATGTTTTCCAAATGCTGATTTACTTTCTCAGCATACTTTAATTCTTCAACTTCTGGATTCATATCTAATGGCTCCAGATGAATATCAAACGTTCCTTTTTCATTTCTAATGGCTGCTATCTGATAGACTTCAGCGTTGCTTTTCTGCTGTACCTTTTGCACTAAGGTCATGGTTAAGGCTGGCTTACCAAAGAAAGGTACAAAAACACCTGCACGACGTCCTGGTTCCTGATCACTCAAAATAGCTGCAACATTACCTGCCTTTAATGATTCAATTAGGTGCATAACCCCTCTGCTATTACCTGCCACCATGGTGGTTGAGTTCTTGCAGCGGCCTTTACAGATCACTTCATCCATTTCTAATTGACGAGGAGGGCGATACATACAATGAAACTTATAGCGACTTCCTAAGTAATATAAAGCAACCTCCCAGTTACCAATGTGTGCCCCGGTTATCAAAACCCCTTTACCCTGAGCTAGGGTAGCTTTAACTTTCTCCTCGCCATAAATAGCATCGATCCAACTTTCGCCATTTTTATTACACCAAACCTTTGCAGCTTCTGAAAACAATTGACCAGTATGAGCCAGGCTCTGATCTACAATAGCTTCTTTTTTTTGGTTTGTTAGGTCGGGAAGGCAGATTTCTATATTGGTTTTACTGGTGGTAAAAGCACGGCTTTTATTCCAACGACTGATCTTGGCAAATAATTGACCGACCCATCTACCTAAAAATCTCGGCATAATCGAAAACAACCGAATCATCGTTCGAATAAAAAAAACCTTAGTAGGGCTGGAAATTACCGCTTTACCTTTTGCCATTAAATACTCTACCTATAAAAAAATGCCGGCTTAACCGGCATTTAGTATAACTCGAATGTGTCTTACTGTGCTTGTTCGATTGGAAACTTGCTCAGCATATAGTCTAATTTCTCATAGCTTTCAATTTTGTATTTTTGGTTCACTACAAACATTGGGAAGCTGGATACTTTGAATTCACGAGCCAATTTCTTTGCATGTTGAACTTTATTTTCTACCGCAAATGAAGAGTAGGCTTTTTCGAATTCTTCTTTTGTTACACCAGCAGCCTCAAAAATCGGAACTAACTCTTCTTTAGATTTAACTATCTTTTTCTGAGCATGCCACTGATTGAAAATTGCTGGATGTACTTTATCTAACACACCTAATACTTCCGCCGTGTAATAACCATAAGTTAAATGCGCCACTTGCGGTAAAAACACTGGCACTTGCTTGAAGCTAACCTCAGCTGGTTTGGTTGGCTCCCACTTATGCAAAAAACCCTCTACGTTGTAGCAGTGTGGGCATGTGTACGAGAAAAACTCCATCACCTCAGGCTTGCTTACGCCCTTAGCCCCCGAAATAACAGAAAAATCTTTACCTTCCTTCGCCTGGCTAGCGCTTGTAGCTTCTGCGCAAGCCACTTGGGTTAATGCCAATAATGCTAAAGCAGCACTAAATAATGTTTTTAATTTCATTGGTGTCTCCGGTTTACTCAACGGTTACAGATTTAGCCAGATTTCTCGGCTGGTCAACATCTGTACCTTTAATAATAGCTACATAATAAGATAATAACTGCATTGGGATGGTGTATACCATCGGTGCAGTAATTGTATACTGACTCTTTATTGGAAAGACGGTTATACCATCCGAACTCTGAATATTAGCTGACTCATCGGCAAAAACAAAGAGTTGACCGCCCCTAGAGCGAACTTCTTCTATATTTGACTTCAGTTTTTCCAGCAAATTATCCTTGGGCGCAACAACCACAATCGGCATTTCTTTGTCGATTAACGCTAACGGACCGTGCTTTAACTCACCGGCAGCATAGGCTTCTGCATGAATATAGGATATTTCTTTTAACTTTAAGGCAGCTTCCATAGCAATTGGATACTGCTGACCGCGTCCAAGAAATAGTGTGTGATGCTTTTCTGCAAATCGTTCCGACAAATCCTCAATCGCTTCAGCCTGGTCTAATGCTGCCTGGATTTCGCTTGGAAGATGTTCGAGTGCCTCAGCGATTGATTTTTCTTTTGACTCTTCAAGTCCCTGCGCTTTTCCGATAGTGACCATCAATAACATCAATGATACTAGCTGCGCAGTGAAAGCCTTAGTTGAGGCTACACCAATTTCTGTTCCTGCACGTGTCAATAATGTAAAGTCTGACTCTCGTACCATTGATGAAGCAGGAGAATTACAAACGGTTAATGTTCCTAAGTAACCCTGTTCTTTTGCTTTCTTTAAAGCTGCCATTGTATCCGCTGTTTCCCCTGATTGGGAAATGGTGACAAACAAACTGTTAGGTAACACCGCTGTTTGTCTATAGCGATATTCACTGGCAATTTCCACCAAACATGGAATCTGTAGATAATCCTCAATCCAATATTTAGCAACTAATGCTGCGTGGTAACTGGTACCACAAGCAATAATTTGGATAGCTTTAGTATCGGCAAAAACCTTATTTGCGTTTGCACCAAGAGTCTCAATAATAATCTTGTGATTCACTAACCGACCCTCAAGGGTGTCATTCACTACTTGAGGTTGCTCGAAGATTTCTTTCAACATGAAATGGCGAAAACGCCCTTTATCTACAGCGTCATGCTGGATATCTGACTTTTCAAAATCACGCTCAACTTTTTGGCCATTACTATCTAATATAGTTACGCCGTCTCTGCGAACTTCAGCCACCTCACCTTCTTCAAGGTAAATAAAGTCTCGGGTTACAGGAAGTAGGGCAAGTTGGTCGGATGCGACAAAGTATTCACCTATACCTTTTCCAATTACTAATGGACTTCCCGATCGTGCTACCACCATTTTATCTGGCTCGTTGGTATCTATCGCTACAGTGCCGTATGCACCATCTAGCTTTTTAGTCGTTTTTTGTAATGCTTCTAATAACGAGTGACTCGTCTTAAGCTCTTCATGCAAGCAGTGCGCCATTACCTCAGTGTCAGTATCTGAGCTAAACACATAACCTTTCGCTTTTAACTCATCTCGTAACTCATCGTGGTTTTCAATTATTCCGTTATGGACTAAAGCAATATTATCTTCTGACATATGAGGATGAGCGTTGCGTTCGCTCGGTTCGCCATGAGTTGCCCAGCGGGTGTGGGCGATACCTAAACCACCAGGTAGGGGAGTTTCCTGCAGTGCTTGATCAAGCTCAGAAACCTTTCCCAGTCGGCGTAATCGCTGGATCTTATTATCATTATAAATAGCCAATCCTGCCGAGTCATATCCTCGATACTCGAGACGTTTCAAGCCTTCCACTAAAATTTGGCTAACATCTCTTTGCGCAATAGCTCCAACAATGCCACACATTTATTTGCTGTCCTCATGATCTTTCTTAGTTTGTTTTTTTACTGGTCTTTGCCAGCCTTCGACGTGCTTTTGGGCAACGCGACTGATACAAAGTTCCCCTGCGGCTACGTCTTTTGTAACAGTGGTTCCTGCTCCTATAGTAGCTCCTTTACCAATTTTTAATGGGGCCACCAACTGGGAGTCCGACCCAATAAATACATTATCTTCGACTACCGTCTTATGCTTGTTGGCGCCATCATAATTACAGGTGATCACACCCGCACCAATATTTACCCCTTGGCCTACCTCGGCATCTCCAATATAACTTAAATGACTGGCTTTACTGGCAGAGCCCAACACCGCATTTTTAGTTTCCACAAAATTACCAATAAAAGCACCCTGCTTTAATTCAGTTCCAGGTCTAATTCTTGCAAATGGTCCTACTGAACAATCTGCCTCTATCACAGCACCTTCTATTATACTGTTTGGTTTAATAATGCAGTTTGGGCCAATTTTGGAGTTAATAATAATACTGTTAGCGCCTATCAAAGTTCCTCGACCGATTGTCACGTCACCTTCTGTAACCACATTGATATCTATTACCACGTCGGCCGCACAACTTAAATTACCTCTTACATCAAAGCGAGCAGGGTCGATTAAAGTAACCCCTTCACTCATAAGCTTCTCTGCTCGTTGTTTTTGGTAGGCTCGCTCTAATTGAGCCAGTTGAACGCGACTATTAACACCCTCAACTTCGATAGCCGAAGCGGGGTGGCAGGCCCGAACACCGCCTTCTGCCGCAGCCATCGCAATCGTGTCCGTTAAGTAGTACTCGCCTTGCGCATTATTATTATCAATATTTGCCAGCCACTTAGTAATATTCTTCGAACCCACCGCCAGGATACCGGTGTTAACTTCGTTAATCGCTAACTGCTCCATACTGGCATCTTTTTGCTCAACGATAGCTGTCACTCGTCCTTCGCTATTACGAATTATTCGACCATAACCAGAAGGGTCTTTTAGTTTTACGGTAAGTAGCCCAAGGCCTTGATTAGGTTGAGCATCTATTAATTGCTTCAAGGTTTCTTTGCTAATGAGCGGAACATCGCCATACAACACCAAAACCTGATTACCTGCAGTGACTAAAGGTAATGCCTGGTCTACCGCATGACCAGTCCCGAGCTGTTCCGATTGTTCGGCAATCAGAATATTCTGCTGCTCAACACTGGCTTTGACCTGTTCAATTTCATGTCCTGCTACGACAATGACCTGTTCTGGCTCTAGTTGCTGTGCAGCGTCAATAACGTGCTGAAGCATGCTTTTGCCTGCAATTTTATGCAGAACCTTTGGCATGTTGGACTGCATACGAGTTCCTTTACCCGCAGCGAGAATAACGACACTTAAACCCATAATTTATTCATGATTCCTAAATAAGCGCGCATTTTAGCACTTTTAACTGTTTTTTAACTCCAGTTACAATATTTTTTTATAAGATCGAATCAAGGTCTCACTTATATCACTTTCTATTTATCATAAAAAAAGGTGGCCAGAGCCACCTTTTTGATTTCGATCGACAATTAAAAATTACTTACCAGCTTTCTTTCTAATAGCTCGTAAGGTTCTTAACTGTGCTACAGCCTCTGCAAGTTCAGCCGCGGCTTTAGAGAACTCAATCTCAGAGCTTTGATCCTGAAGTGCTTCGCGGGCCATTTTTTCCGCTTCCAGAGCTTTCGCTTCATCCACATCTTCTGCACGCACTGCTGTATCAGCTAGCACCGTCACAACATGTGGTAAAACTTCAAGCATACCACCAGAAACAAAGAAGAATTCTTCTTCGCCACCTGGTAACGTGACCTTGATTGGCCCTGGGTTCAGGGACGTTAGCAAAGGGGCGTGGCCTGGTTCAACACCAAGCTCACCCAAGTCACCGTTTGCAATCAATCGCTCAACTTTACCTGAGAAGATTGATTCCTCGGCGCTAACGATATCCAAATGTACTGTCATTGCCATTAGGTCCCCCTAATTTTAGGGCTGGATTAAATATTTTTAGCCTTTTCAACCGCTTCTTCGATTGAGCCGACCATGTAAAATGCTTGCTCAGGTAAGTGATCGTATTCACCGTTCAAAATACCTTTAAAGCCACTAATGGTGTCTTTTAGCGATACGTATTTACCAGGGGCGCCAGTGAATACTTCTGCTACGAAGAATGGTTGCGACAAGAAACGTTGGATTTTACGAGCACGAGCAACAGTTTGCTTATCTTCTTCAGATAGCTCATCCATACCCAAAATCGCAATAATATCCTTCAATTCTTTATAACGCTGCAATACACCTTGTACGCCACGAGCGACATCATAATGCTCGCTACCAATCACTAATGGATCTAGCTGACGAGAGGTTGAGTCTAATGGGTCAACCGCAGGGTAAATACCAAGCTCTGCAATTTGACGAGACAATACAACGGTCGCATCCAAGTGAGCAAAGGTGGTTGCAGGTGATGGATCCGTCAAGTCATCCGCAGGTACGTATACTGCCTGAATCGATGTAATCGAACCAGTTTTAGTCGATGTAATACGCTCCTGAAGAACACCCATTTCTTCCGCTAGAGTTGGCTGATAACCTACCGCAGAAGGCATACGACCCAATAGTGCAGATACCTCAGTACCGGCTAGCGTATAACGATAGATGTTATCGATAAACAATAGTACGTCACGACCTTCATCACGGAATTTTTCAGCCATTGTTAAACCAGTCAAAGCAACACGTAGACGGTTACCTGGTGGTTCGTTCATCTGACCATATACCAATGATACTTTATCGATAACGTTAGAATCTGTCATTTCGTGGTAGAAATCGTTACCCTCACGAGTACGCTCACCAACACCGGCAAATACTGAATAACCAGAGTGCTCAATCGCAATGTTACGAATAAGCTCCATCATGTTTACTGTTTTACCAACACCAGCACCACCGAATAGACCGACTTTACCACCCTTAGCGAATGGACAAACCAAATCGATTACTTTAATACCAGTTTCTAGCAATTCGTTTGCAGGTGCTAACTCTTCTAGCTTAGGCGCTTTACGGTGAATAGACATACGCTCTTTTTCACCGATAGGACCTTTCTGATCGATAGGCTCACCTAGCACATCCATGATACGACCAAGGGTTTCTTTACCCACAGGTACCTGAATTGGCGCGCCAGTATTGGTTGCTTCTAAGCCACGACGTAAACCGTCAGATGCACCCATAGCAATACAACGAACTACACCATCACCTAACTGCTGCTGAACTTCTAGAGTCAGTTCAGTAGCTTTAACGAACAATGCGTCGTACACCTTTGGTACGCTATCACGCGGGAACTCAACGTCGATAACCGCGCCGATAATTTCTACAATCTTACCTGTGCCCATATTGATTTCCTCAATCTTAAGCTTTAAAAACTTTTCAATAAATTATTGCGTTATACCGCAGCCGCACCTGCACAAATCTCAGAAAGCTCCTGAGTAATCGCAGCCTGACGAGCTTTGTTATATACCAATTCAAGATCGTCAATAAGATCACCGGCGTTATCAGAGGCTGCTTTCATCGCAACCATACGCGCCGCTTGTTCACATGCGATATTTTCAACCACAGCTTGATAAACCTGAGACTCGATAAAACGAACCATCAATTTATCTAACAAAGGCTTAGCTTCTGGCTCATACAAATAATCCCAGTGATGCTTAAGCTCATCGTCTTCACCAGCCGGAAGTGGCAGTAATTGCTCAACTTCAGGACTTTGGGTCATTGAGTTAACAAACTCATTGGTGACCACGAATAAACGATCGATACGCTTTTCATCATAGGCTTTTAGCATAACCTTAACTGAACCAATCAGATCCTCGATTTCAGGTGTGTCACCTAAGTTCGAAGTCTTAGCAACCACAGAACCACCAAACTTGCGGAAGAATGAAGTCGCTTTGTTGCCGATTAGGCACAAGTCAATTTCGATATCCTGTTCCGACCAGGTTTTCATATCGTTTAGCGCTGCCTTGAATAAGTTGATATTCAAACCACCACATAAACCACGGTCTGTGGATACGACAATATAACCAACACGTTTTACGTCTCGCTCAGAAACGTAAGCATGTCGGTATTCTGGAGTACCTTGTGCAATGTGCTTGATCACGTTGCGAATTTTCTCGGCATAAGGACGAGAAGCCGCCATACGATCTTGCGCTTTACGCATTTTACTAGCAGCAACCATTTCCATTGCTGAAGTAATTTTTTGCGTATTTTTAATCGACCCTATTTTGGTACGAATCTCTTTAGCGCCTGACATAGTATATTTCCAGTCTTAATCTAATTAATTGGTTAATGCACAAAAGGGTGCTAAGCACCCCATTGTTTTTTACCAAGTTTGGGTAGCCTTAAATTTGGTTACCGCTGCTTCAAGTTTCTCTGCAACTTCGTCGTTATAATCACATTTTTCATTGATTTCTTTCAACAAGTCAGCATGTTGATTCTTGAAGTAATCTAACAATGCAGATTCGAAGTCACCGATCTTGCTAATTTCAACGTCTTTCAAGTGACCTTTTTCAGCTGAGTACAATGAAACTGCCATTTCTGCTACCGAAAGGGGCGCATACTGGTGCTGTTTCATCAATTCAGTAACACGTTGACCGTGTTCTAGCTGAGCTCGAGTCGCATCATCAAGATCCGAAGCAAACTGAGCAAACGCCGCAAGTTCACGATACTGAGCCAATGCAAGACGAACACCACCACCAAGCTTCTTGATGATTTTAGTCTGTGCTGCACCACCTACACGAGATACCGACAGACCGGCGTTAACCGCTGGACGAATACCTGCGTTGAACAAGTCAGTTTCCAAGAAAATCTGACCATCCGTAATAGAGATTACGTTAGTTGGTACGAAAGCAGAAACGTCACCAGCTTGAGTTTCAATGATTGGCAATGCGGTCAATGAACCTGTTTTGCCTTTTACTTCACCGTTTGTAATCTTTTCAACATGTTCAGCGTTAATACGCGATGCACGTTCTAGAAGACGAGAGTGTAAGTAGAATACGTCACCAGGATATGCTTCACGACCTGGAGGGCGACGTAGCAACAACGAGATTTGACGATAAGCCCAAGCTTGCTTGGTTAAGTCATCATAAACAATCAAGCCATCTTCGCCGCGGTCACGGAAGTACTCACCCATGGTGCAGCCAGCAAATGGAGCAATAAATTGCAATGCAGCCGCATCGGAAGCAGTTGCAGCAACAATGATGGTGTGATCCATCGCGCCGTGCTCTTCCAATTTACGAACAATACCAGCAACAGTTGATGCTTTTTGACCAACAGCAACATAAACACAGATAACGCCAGTGCCTTTCTGGTTGATAATGGCATCTACCGCAATCGCAGTTTTACCTGTTTGACGGTCACCAATAATCAACTCACGCTGTCCACGACCAACTGGGATCATGGCGTCAATTGATTTAATACCGGTCTGTACAGGTTGATCAACTGATTTACGTTCAATTACACCTGGTGCAATTTTCTCAACTGGTGAGAAGCCGTCATTTTCAATTGGACCTTTGCCATCAATTGGGTTACCAAGAGCATCAACCACACGGCCTAAAAGACCTCGGCCGACTGGCACTTCCAAAATACGGCCAGTACATTTAGCCGTCATACCTTCAACGATATCAGTATAGTCACCCAGAACAACAGCACCGACAGAGTCGCGCTCAAGGTTTAAGGCCATACCGTACTTACCGCCTGGCAATTCAATCATTTCACCAGCCATAACGTCGGTTAGGCCGTGAATACGTAAAATACCGTCAGACACACTGACGATAGTACCTTCATTGCGAGCTTCACTCACGACTTCAAAAGAGTCGATTCGATTTTTAATTAGCTCGCTAATTTCTGATGGATTCAGTTGCACACTCATGCTTCTTCCTCACTAAGCTCTTAGCGTTTCGGAAAGCTTGTTGAGCTTACCGCGTACGGATCCGTCAATAACCATATCACCAGCCTTAATAACAAGACCACCAATCATGGACGAATCTACCTGTGTTTGAATATTAACTTTACGACCAAGTTTTGCCGTTAACTTTTCAGTTAAACGTTGCAATTGCTCATCGTTAAGCGCTGTCGCAGAAATTACTTCTACATCAACTGCCTTGTCATAGTCCGCCTTTAATACTTCAAAACGGCCTTTTATTGCTGGCAAAGCTTGTAAACGATGGTTTCTTGCAAGTAACTTGATAAAGTTTTCAACCTTATCAGTTATCTGACCTTCACTTATTTTCAAAAGCACTTCACCTTTTTGCTCAGCAGAAAGGGAAGGGTTACTAATAATTGTGGCCACGTCGTCGTTGCTAACGGCTTGAGCGACAAAATCTAACATGCTTGCCCACTCAGATACATCCTGAGCGCCAAGAGCATATTCGAATGCTGCTTTTGCGTATGGTCTTGCAATAGTAGTCAGCTCAGCCATAGTTAACCCTTATAACTCTTTTACTAGCTTGTCGAACAAGTCGTTGTTCGCAGCTGCGTCTATATTACGCTCGATTACTTTCTCGGCACCAGCTACAGCCAAGGTAGCCACTTTCGAGCGAAGCTGTTCGCGAGCGCGGTTAACTTCTTGCTCAATTTCAGCCATAGCGCCATTCTTGATTTTATCGGCTTCGGTACGAGCATCGCCCTTAGCAGAGTCAACAATTTCAGCATGACGTTTTTTGGCAGAGTCAACAATCTCTGCTGACTGTTGCTTTGCTTCACGCAACAATTCAGCCGCTTTCTCTTGAGCCAGCTCAAGGTCTTTCTGGCTTCTTTCAGAAGCAGCTAGACCTTCAGCAATCTTGTCCTGACGTTCTTTGATAGCCTTAATAATGAAAGGCCATACAAACTTCATGCAGAACCACACAAAGCCGACAAAGAAAATCATGTTAATAAATAGGGTAGCGTTGATATTCACGTCTATTCCCCCTCTAGTTGGTTAATCAAAAGTAATCGTTCGGTTGTTTGAATTAACCAATCAATGATTGCAACTGAGCAACATATGGGCTTGCAAATGTGAACCACATACCGATACCAATACCGATCATGGTTACCGCATCAAGAAGACCCGCAACTAGGAACATTTTGGTTTGCAACATAGGAGCTAGTTCTGGCTGACGAGCAGAAGCTTCTAGAAACTTACCACCTAAAAGACCAAAACCAATCGCAGTACCTAAAGCACCAAGACCTAAAATCAACAACACACCTAATGCTGTAAACGCGAACAAAGTTTCCATTGTTTCCTCCAATCGAGAAATAAAGTTAAATGTTAAAACTAAAAGTAAAACCTAAAAATAAAACTCTTTTGTTTAGTGGCAAGTCGTTACGACACGCCTCTAGCAACTAGTGATCTTCGTGCGCCATGCTTAAGTAAACAATGGTTAACATCATGAAGATAAAGGCTTGTAGCGTGATAACCAAAATATGGAAAATTGCCCATATCATGTAGGAAATACCACCACCAACAATTCCGCCAATGCCCGCGCTCATCAATACCGCGATTAAGATAAAGATCAGCTCACCCGCATATAGGTTACCGAACAAACGCAGTGCTAATGAAACTGGTTTTGCTAACAGACCAATGGACTCCATCAGGAAGTTCACAGGAATGAGCAAAACTTGAACGAATTTATTCTTGCTTGAGAAAGGGTGCAGCGTTAACTCACCAATGAAGCCGCCAAAACCCTTAACCTTAATGCTGTAGAAGATAATCAGAACGAACACACCTAATGACAAACTAAAAGTTATGTTTGCGTCAGTGGTTGGAACCACTTTTAGATAATCCGCACCAGCCTGACTTGCTGCCCATGGCAATAAATCCACCGGAACCAAATCCATCAGATTCATTAAGAAAATCCAAACAAAAATGGTTAAAGCGAGCGGTGCAATCATTGGGTTGCGACCGTGGAAGGTATCTTTAACACTTTTATCCACAAACTCAACAATCATTTCTACGAATGACTGCCAGCGACCCGGGTTTTCGATTTTCGCATTTTTCGCGACACGCCAAAACGAAAAGCAGAAAAGGGCACCTAATATAAATGAAAAGAATAAGCTATCGATGTTAAAGGTCCAGAACCCTGCATCTTGACAATGATTCCATACCCAGCCTTCATCTGTCTTACACACTTGTGCGTTTTGCAGATGGTGCTTGATATATTCAACACTTGTTGGATTTTCTGATGAAGCCATTTTGAAGCCTTCTCTTTATCAACGTGTCTTAATTAAGACGATTTAACAATTAAGGGTGCAAACAACTGAGACAACACGATAATCACATAGCCGATTAACAGTGATGGTGGATGCACCGGTAATACTGCAAACGCAACTGCCAGCAAGCCAATCGCCAACAAAATCTTCAAGCTTTCCGCAAATTTGAACGCTTTTTGAATTTCGTGTGCTGCTTGTGCCCCTGACTTTCTAAATACTATTGTGGCAAAAATGAAGTGAAGGATAACTGCTATTAAGCTTCCCACACCTAGCGAGACACTCACTTCCCACGATATTAGCAAACCCACTAACACTAAAACCAAGCTAATACCGAATTGAAGTTGAACCATTTTGTAGGCCTGAGCTCGACCTTTCTTTGCTAATGATTCACTCATAAGGAGTTGCCCCATCCCCATGCTATATAGCATAGGCTCACCACATATTCGGGCGGCAAGTATAAAGATTTAGTGCCCTTTAATCAACCAAACCACCTCGAAAAAGCACAAAATTTAAAGGCTATTCAGCCTCCCACCTATTAGCACAGCTAATGCCCCTATAATTTGTGCTTCAATCCTCTTTAATACCTAGATGTTGTAGTATTCCATCAAGCTCATCCAAACTGTGGTAGTTAATAACCAAGCTTCCTTTGCCTTTATTGCCGTGGTTAATAGCCACGCTGGCCCCGATTTTTTCGGATAACTGCTCTTCTAAGGACTTGATGTGGTGATCTTTTTCCGCGGCTTTCGTTTTTTTCTTCGGTTCATTGATATTTCGAACCAGTTTTTCCGTTTCACGTACTGTCATTGCCTTAGCAACAACTATCTTGGCTGCCTCGGTTTGTCTGGCCGGCTCAAGCGACAGTAGAGCCCGGGCATGGCCCATTTCCAGATCACCGCGTTCTAATAAGGTCTTACAGTGTTCGCTTAATTGCATTAACCGTAATAAGTTGGTCACCGTAGTGCGGCTTTTACCTACTGCGTCAGCGGTTTGTTGGTGGGTTAAATCAAACTCTTCCATCAATCTGTGTAGCGCATAAGCTTCTTCCATCGCATTGAGATCTTCGCGCTGAATGTTCTCAATCAACGACATCGCAATGGCAGCTTCATCCGGCACTTCTTTGATAATTACCGGGACTTCATGCAGTCCAGCTCTTTGTGCCGCACGCCAGCGACGTTCACCAGCTATAATTTCATATTTGTCTTTCCCAACGGAGCGAATAACGATCGGCTGGATCATGCCTTGAGCCCTAATAGAGTCGGCCAGCTCGTCCAAACCTTCCTCTGTCATAACCCGACGAGGTTGGTACTGACCAGGCTGCAAGAACTCAATCGGCATTTCTCTTAAATGACGCTCAGCTTCAGTCGCCTCGTTAGCCGCACCATCGCCACTTTTCTTAGCTTGAGGTTTGCTCATGGCTCCACCAAGCAGAGCATCTAAACCTTTTCCTAATCCTCGCTTACTCATTCTGATCCTCTGTCACTCAATATTCTTCTGTGGTCGCACAGATTAAACCGCTTGGGCCTTGTTGCGACGAATGATTTCACCAGCCAATGCTAAATAGGCTTTTGAACCGCTCGAACCTCTGTCATGGTACATTACTGGAACACCAAAACTTGGCGCTTCAGCCAGACGCACATTACGCGGAATAACAGTTCGATAAACTTTATCAGCAAAGTGATTGAACAGTTGTCGCGAGACTTCCAGCGACAAACGATTCCTTGGATCGTACATAGTTCTTAAAATACCCTCGATCTCTAAATCGGGGTTAATGTGATCCTGAACCTGACCAATTGTATTTAATAGTGCAGACAAGCCTTCCAACGCATAATACTCACATTGCATTGGGATAATCACTGAGTCCGCCGCCACCAGAGAATTCAGTGTCAGCATGTTTAAAGAAGGAGGGCAGTCAATCAATACATAATCATAATAACGGTTTATTTGCTGTATAACCTGACGCAAGCGTTTTTCTTTATCGTCTAACTTTAACAAATGAACTTCGGCAGCGGTCAGATCAGCATTAGCTGGCAACACGTCAAATTTTCCAGCTTCTGAAAGCACAATATGACTTTTTGCCTCAACTGGCTCCATTAGTGAATCATAGACCGAAAGCTCCAGATCACCTTTTTCGACACCAGAGCCCATGGTTGCATTACCTTGCGGATCCATATCAACCAGCAGTACACGCTTACCTTCCTCGGCTAAAGATGCAGCCAGGTTTACGCTGGTGGTTGTTTTACCAACACCGCCTTTTTGATTTGTAATGGCAATTACATGCGCCACGCTTCACCTCTTATTCTATTTGTGCAGCTTGGTTACTGCTTCTGTTTTAAATAGATAAACCAACGACTTGCATTGACACCCGGCAACTTGACTTCATTAGCCTTAACTAACTCAGCGGTTTCCGGCAATTCATCAAGTTCTTGCTGTGGGTATTGACCCTTCATCGCTAACCAATGACCATGCTCTGTAAGCAGGTGCCCCGTCCATTGCACCATGTCGGACAGGCTGGCAAAAGCGCGCGAAAGAATGCAAGCATACCCTGATTGATTCTCAAAGTCTTGTACTCGCTGATTTATCACCGTCACATTATTCAAGCCCAACTCGTAGACCACCTGTTTCAGAAAACGGGTCTTTTTACTGTTGGTATCGAGCAGTGTGAACTGTTTTTCAGGATTTAAAATTGCCAGTGGAATTCCCGGCAAACCTCCTCCGGTGCCTACATCCAACAAAGAACTATAATCTTTAATCGCTGGACTCACTGCCACTGAGTCAAGCAAATGCAAATCCAGCGCTTCCTTCGGATTGGTTATAGCTGTTAGATTAAATGCCTTGTTCCACTTGAGTAGTAAAGAAAGATAATTGAGTAAGCGCTCACTTTCTTCTTTTGATGAATCTATACCTATATTCTGACATTTTTGGTTAAAGGTATCTTGAAGCTTTAATAATTCCGAATTCACAAGCAATGTCTTCTTAAAATAGTTATTGGTACCAATCGTGCATTACACCAAAGATTAACAAGGTAGGTCTCATAAATGATTTTTTATGCAGACTTTAAATGCTGGCGTTTTTTCAAGTGCACTAATAACAACGAAATAGCCGCCGGGGTCACTCCTGATACACGACCGGCCTGGCCAATGGTTTCAGGTTTGATATTCATCAGCTTTTGTACCACCTCGTTGGAAAGCCCTTTGACCTGACTGTAATCGAGATCCTTTGGCAGTACTGTATTCTCATTACGTAGGCTGCGTTCAATTTCGTCTTTTTGACGATCAATATAGCCAGAATATTTGATTTGTATTTCTACCTGTTCCGCCACTTTTGCGGGTACCGGCTGCTCAATCATGCCAGGCAATGCCATCAAACCAGCATAGGTCACATCAGGACGGCGTAACAATTCTTCACCTTTATAGGCACGACTTAAGGGCTTTTCTAATTGTTGATTCAGTTGCTGACCGGCAGGGCTGTCAGGTTGAACCACTAAGTTTTTGATACGGGCTGTTTCTCGCTCAATAGCTTCTTTCTTGTCACTAAAGGCCGACCAGCGATCATCGCTCACCATCCCCAGTTCACGTCCTTTTTCGGTCAGACGTAAATCTGCGTTATCTTCGCGTAAAATTAAACGGTATTCCGCTCTTGAGGTAAACATACGGTAAGGTTCTTGAGTTCCACGGGTAATTAAGTCATCGATCAAGACCCCGATATAGGCTTGATCGCGACGCGGTGACCAGGCTTCTTTGTCTTGTACTTGCAGCGCTGCATTCATACCCGCAATCAAGCCCTGCGCACCGGCTTCTTCATAGCCTGTGGTGCCATTTATCTGACCGGCAAAGAACAAACCATCAATAAACTTAGTTTCCAATGAGGCTTTTAAGTCACGAGGATCGAAATAGTCATATTCAATGGCATAACCGGGACGGGTTATATGCGCATTTTCAAAGCCTTTAATTGAGCGCACCAGATCCATTTGCACATCAAACGGCAAGCTGGTGGAAATCCCATTAGGGTAGAGCTCATTACTGTTTAAGCCTTCTGGCTCGACAAAAATCTGGTGACTGTTTTTGTCACTGAAACGCATGATTTTGTCTTCAATAGAAGGGCAGTAGCGTGGGCCAACCCCTTCGATTACACCTGAGTACATCGGCGAACGATCCAGACCGCTTCGAATAATGTCATGTGTGGCATCGTTAGTATGCGTTATCCAGCAAGAAATCTGTCGCGGATGCTGGTCAGCTGTCCCCATAAAAGAGAAGGTTGGTACAGGGTTATCACCTGCCTGTTCTTCCATCACTGAAAAATCAACACTTTTAGCGTCTATGCGTGGCGGAGTACCTGTTTTCAGCCGATCAACACGGAATGGTAATTCACGTAAACGGTCGGCCAATGCAATGGAAGGAGGATCGCCTGCCCGGCCACCGGAATGATTCTGCATGCCTATATGAATCAAACCGCCTAAAAAGGTACCCACGGTCAACACCACAGATGGCGCATAGAAATCCAAACCCATTTGGGTTTTAACCCCTTGCACCTTGTCCTGCTCAACGATTAGATCAACTACAGCATTCTGGAAGATGGTCAAATTAGGTTGGTTTTCTAAAATTTCACGAATGGCGCTTCGGTATAAGCCGCGATCTGCTTGCGCCCGGGTCGCTCTAACTGCAGGGCCTTTGCTGGCATTGAGGGTTCTGAATTGAATGCCGGCACGGTCAATAGCCTGCGCCATGGCACCGCCCAAAGCATCAATTTCTTTAACTAAATGGCCTTTACCAATCCCGCCTATCGCTGGATTACAGGACATTTGGCCAAGTGTTTCAATATTATGCGTTAGTAATAAGGTTTTCACGCCCATACGAGCTGAAGCCAAAGCTGCCTCGGTGCCAGCATGGCCTCCACCAATCACAATTACTGAATATTTTTCTGGGTAACGCATAATTTACAATCTCTAATTAAATCTTGATATCTGGTTTATATAAACAAAACCCCTTTCCTATAAAGGGAGCGAGATCATACCTATCTTTGTATAACTTTTGAACAGTTTTTCACATTGAATTCACTTCTTTTTATTAGTTTTTCACTAGCTTTCAAGAGGTTAGGCTTAACTGTTGGCTTGCTGTTTATGGTATAACATTGATCATCAGACTATGAGTGAGCTACAAACAAGGGGTTTATGTTTGACCAACCTTAACCAAAAGTATCAGCAGCCTTTCGCCGAGAGTATTATTTTAAGCTGCTTAGCCTTAGTAATGCTTGCTTTCACGACCAGTAGTATTCTATTTGTCGCTTACTTCGTTCTCGATTTACCCCTTGGAACCGATCCTCCCTCAACTATTTTATCGATTTCCGTGAGCCTGGGTTTGCTGATCAGCTATGCACTAATAATACGTCTTAGCCGTTCTTTTTTCTCTGCCATTTTTGTGCCCCAGCTAAAGGCTTCTCTGTTTTGGATTGTTGGTTCAATATTGATCGGAGTCGTGTTTTCGATAGTAGTGTTGTGGTTTGCTCCACTTTTTAAACAGCCATCCGAGATTGACTCTACTTTTGAACAAATTTTAACGGGGGGAGCTACTGCAAAAGCCTTATTGTTTATTTCTGTCGTTTTGCTGGCCCCCATTGGCGAGGAATACCTTTTTAGAGGTGTTTTGTTATCTGGTTTATCCTCGCGTATGAGGACAATTTCAGCTATTTTGTTATCCTCTGTTGTTTTTATGGCCTTTCACCTACTAGAATACTACGGTTATTGGTTTGCTTTGGTGGCCATTTTCCTATTGGGGATACTATTAGCGATGCTACGGCTACGTAGTCAATCTATGTTGGTGCCGATACTTTGCCATGCTAGTTATAACTTAATAATGTTAACCCTTGCTTAGTGGATTGATCATTTTCACTAAACAACAAAAGTGAAGGAGAAAAGGGTGAAACTTTTTATTCGTTTATTTATTTTCTTATTAATCGCCGCAGCTTTAGCTTATGGCTATATCTGGTATAAAAATAAACAAGCTATTGATGATATATTCTCTCAACTTCGTATGTTTACCTCTGCGAGCTACGACACTACTTTTGTGAGTATTGACGGTAAGTCTGTAACCCGCGGTATTAAGTTTACTTTTCCGGGTACAAGCACAGACGCCACCATTGATGAGTTTCAAATAGGTACAGAAAGTCTAATAGAATCTTTTAAGTTGGTACGCAGCATTGAAACTAGAATGTTAAATGATGCACCTTCTTCAATGGTGCTCAAGGTTCAAAACTTCCAGTTTCCGCTAACCTTAGATTTAGAGTCTGATTCATCTTTTGCGACAGAGCCTGACTTTTTCACTAAACTGCAAATGGCTGGCTGTGATAATAAGCGCACTATCAGCATCAGTGATTTGAATGAAATGGGTTATAACCAAATATCCTTGGACTTAAATACCAGCATCAACTACGACCACCATATAAACCAAGCAAAATTCGTTGTCTATGCTGACGCTCGTGATTACGGCAGTTTCCAAATAGACTCTCTAATGGATAACATCAGCCAGAATTCTTATAACTCGAAGCTCAAAAATATAACCATGACCATTAAAAATGATGGTTACGTTAACCGCTTGAATGAATTCTGCGCAGATCTAGTAGGCGTTTCCAAAGAAGACTACTACCAACGCCACCTGGACTACTTTACTCATCTTTTATATAACGAGTCTATTTATCTCAGCGACGAGTTTTATATGCAGTACGCCGATTACGTCGCTAATCCCCGCAGTATTAAAATCTCTACTTATCCCGATAACTCTATGGACCCATTTCAGCTTATGTCCATGTCACCTCAACTCATGGTTAGTAGTTTAAATATGTCGATCACCATCAATGACCATGAAATAAGGCAACTTTTTGGTGCTCGCCCCAATCCCGAAGACTTACCTGAGTTGGATGAGCCTGTTCAAGTGATAGATGACAGCATTGAAACTATTCAAGGCTTAACCTTACAAGAAACCGACACGTCACAACTTGCCAACTACATAAATTATCAGGCTTATTTTGATTATCGAGGTAAGTCCTATAAAGGTGTTATTGAATCAGTAGAAGGTTCTGTTGCACGTATTAATACACAGGTTTCCGCAGGTAATTATTTGCAAATGCCTTTCAGGGTTTCTGAAATTCGTAATCTACAAGTTAGGCGAGAGTTTAATGGTGATTAACACCTGAAAACTTTATCTTTTATATCTACTTTTAATAGTCCCGCCTTAGTGCGGGATTATTTATTTCGTTACAAGTTCCTTCAGTTTTCCATATCTTGCTGATTTATCTCATTTTATGCCTAGCGCTTCACAATGCGGAGACCAGTAAAAAGCTTATTGTGAACTGCTTCATACATATCGCTTTGTAGGTGTCGGGAGGTGTGCAATAATCGCCGGCAATTTTGCATAATTTCATTTGATATCTTTTGATACCAAGCAGAGCTAAAACTATGAAACTTCTCAATCGACAGCAACTTACAACTAAACTCTTAGTTACCAGTTTGTACTTATTGTCTGCCACAGTTCTAATTTTGGCCTTTTTTATTGATCGTCCTGTATCCGATTCACTAATAAGCCTTCGCGTCTTTTTGTTTATTATGGTGTTACCTTTAATTACCAAATTAATGGTTCAACTCTATGCAGCAATAAGATATTCACTCCAACCTGTAAACCAAGGCTACTCCACCATGGTTCCTTACAAAGTGAGTGTCTTATTGCCAGCCTGGAATGAAGAGGTCGGGATTGTCAAAACTATAGAGTCGGTGCTTCAGTCCAATTACCATGACTTTGAATTAATCGTTATAAATGATGGTTCAACCGACAAAACTGATCAATTAGTTCGTCAATTTATTGCTGACTATGAAGCTGACTCTAACCCCAAGGTTTCCATTAAATATTTATCATTACCTAACGGTGGTAAAGCCCACGCCCTAAACAAAGGCTTGGAACTTGCAACCGGTAATATTGTTATTACCATTGATGCTGACTGTATCGTTGATCGCAATGCTATCTATAGATTTATACAACGCTTCGATGATCCGTCAATTGGCGCGGTTGCCGGTAATATTATTGTTGGCAATAAAAGGAAGCCTCTTGAATGGTTGCAACAACTTGAATATGTCTGTGGGTTCTTTTATAAACGAGCTGACTCTTATTTCAATGCCGTCCACATTATTGGTGGCGCTGCAGCCGCTTACCGTAGAGATGTACTTATCAATTTGAAAGGTTTTGATGAAGAAATTATTACGGAAGATATTGATCTTTCGATGAGTATTTTGAGCCATGGATATAAAACACGTTATGCTCATGACGCGGTTGTTTATACTGAAGGTCCAACAGAGTGGAAAGGTATACGTAAGCAACGTCTTCGCTGGAAGTATGGACGTATTCTTTGTTATTTAAAGCATCGTGAATTATTTTTAAGTAGTAATTCACAACACAATCGTTATTTATCCTGGTTTATTTTGCCGCTTGCTGTATACGCGGAAATCATGCTGCTTAATGTTGGTTTGTTTTTATCGTTATTCTACTGTTACGTGATAGCCAGTCAGGATTTTGCACTATTAGCATCAGTTATATTGGTATCATCTAGCCTGGTAGCTTTACAAATTAAGTTGGACTCAAAATCAAGTTATCACAAAAACCTATTGCCGTTTATCCCAGTGGCTTGGTTATTACTTTATGTGATTGAGTTTATTGAGCTGGTTGCTTTAACTATGAGCTTACAGAAACTTTATAACCGAGAATCTGTTAAGTGGCAAAAATGGAATAGGATTGGTCTTCAACAGCAAACAGCCGAACAAACTTCTTAGCTTATTTTCCTATACAGAAACTACTAAATATTCGTCCTAATAAATCATCGGCGGTAAACTCGCCGGTGATTTCTGATAATGCATTCTGTGCTTGACGCAACTCGTCAGCCAATAATTCTCCCGCATGATACACTTCAAGTTGCTGTCTACCATTCTCACAATATAGTAATGCCCGCTCAATGGCATCCAGGTGACGGCGACGGGCAATAAATGACCCTTCTGATGTTTGCTTGAAACCAACAATATCTTTTAAGGTGTTTTTTAGTTCCTCAATACCTTGCCCAGTTTTAGCACTAAGAGGAAGTACCTTATATTCTGTAGCATCTGGAAGTTCTAGCTGGTCCGTAAGATCGACTTTATTGGCAACGATCAGAAGCTTATCTTTAAATTGTTCAAACTTTGTAAATGCTGGATCAATTTCATGAGGTACAAACTGGTGTGTCTCACTTGCGTCAGCTACCAAAACAATTTGATCCGCTTTATCTATTTCTTGCCAGGCACGTTCTATACCAATTTTTTCTACCGTATCGTCACTCTCGCGTAATCCTGCTGTGTCAATGATGTGAACCGGTAATCCATCAATATGTATATGCTCTCGCAATACATCTCGCGTGGTACCCGCAATCTCTGTGACGATAGCTGACTCTTTTCCAGCCAGAGTATTAAGTAAACTTGATTTTCCCGCATTAGGTTTGCCCGCAATAACTACTGTCATACCCTCGCGCAGAATTGAACCTTGCTGGGCTTCTTTTTTTAACTGCTTAATTGCGTCAATAATCGCATAGAGATCTGTTTGTACTTTTCCATCGGATAAAAAATCAATTTCTTCTTCTGGAAAATCAATTGCTGCTTCTACATAAATTCTTAAGTGAATTAAAGATTCAACCAATTGGTTAACTTTGTTTGAAAACTCGCCCTGCAAAGAACGCATTGCCGATCTAGCGGCCTGTTCAGAAGTAGACTCAATTAAATCAGCTATTGCTTCTGCTTGTGCTAAATCAAGCTTGTCGTTCAAAAATGCTCTTTCTGAAAACTCACCAGGCCGGGCAATCCGAGCACCAGCACTTACCACTTCTTTAAGTAGCATATCCAGGATTACAGGACCACCATGTCCCTGCAACTCAAGTACATCTTCGCCGGTAAATGAGTTGGGTGCTTTGAATAAGATGGCTATGCCTTGATCAATGGTGTGACCCAAATGATCTAAGAAGGGGAGGTAGGTTGCTTCACGAACTTTAATAGATTTGCCAAGAATGACTTGGCTAATTTTAGTAGCGTCCTTACCAGAAACTCGAATAATGCCAACGCCACCTCGACCGGGTGGCGTTGCAATTGCAGCAATTGTATCTTGACTGGTCACTTTAACGGATCGTTTATTTACTTTTAGCTGCGTGTTGTTTTTCAATCTTTTTTGTTATGTACTGTTGTTGAGCAACCGATATCAAATTGTTGCATAACCAATAAAGTACCAAGCCAGCAGGGAAGAACAACATAAAGACTGTAAAGACTATAGGTAAATAGCTCATGATTTTTTGCTGCATCGGATCCATTGTTGGTGACTGTGGTTGTAGCTTTTGCATTAACCACATACTACCGCCCATTAATAACGGCAATACGAAATAAGGATCGGCAACTGATAAATCCTGAATCCAAGCCACGAAAGGAGCATGACGCAATTCGACCGCTTCAAACAATACATAGTACAAGGCGATGAAAATTGGGAATTGCAATATCATTGGAAGACAACCACCAAACGGATTAGCGCCTTCATCTTTATACATCTTCATCATTTCTTGTTGCATGCGTTGCTTATCTTCACCGTAACGCTCTTTCAACTGCTGCATTTTTGGAGCCAATTTACGCATATTAGCCATTGAACGGTATTGCGCAGCTGATAATGGATAAAGCAATGCTTTTACTACCAAAGTTACCAATATAATGGCCAATCCCCAGTTACCAACAAACGAAAAGAAAAATTGCATCAGCTTATACAAAGGTAAGCCAATCCACCAAACCCAGCTAAGGTCCAGTGATTTTTCTAAACCAGGCGCAGCTGCTTCCAAACGCTTAAGAATTTTTGGGCCTACATATAAAGTAGCATTAATAACTGATTCACTTTGTGCTGGTACTGAAACCGTAGGCTGGATGAAACGAATAACCGTATCCTGGTTTGACTTTACTGTTGTGGTAACTTTGATTTGTTCCTGTTGCTCAGGAATCCAGGCCGAAATGAAGTAATGCTGTAAATAACCAATCCAACCCCCTTGTCTAGTCACATTTATTGGTTCTTCAACCAAATCTTCGACAGACATTTTTTCATACTTTCTTTCTTCAGGAGAGTAGGCAACGCCGATAAATGGTGACATGCCAAATGATGATTTCTCTTCCAACCCTGTTGGCTTTTGATCTCTTATAAGCTCTGCAACAAAATTATAAGTTCTATCATTGGACGATTGGTTTTTTACCTTATATTCAACACCAATTTCATAATCATCACGTTTGAACTTGAAAGTCTTGGTAAACTCAACACCGTCTTCGTTCACCCAAGTCAGCGGAATTTCTAGCTCATTTTTGCCGTCTGCTAATTGATAAGCATTTTGCTTTACCTGGTAAGTGGCACGAGGTAATTGATTGTCTGGAGCACCATTACCTAGTAAAGCACTTTTGGCCTGATATAAGCGATCGCGATAATCAAATAAGACAACCTTTTCTTTTTCGCTATCAAGCTCGCGGTTATAATCATTCAGCTCTGCATAAACCACATCACCGCCAACTCTATCAATCTTCACTTTGAAGACGTCAGTGACCACTTCAATTAAGTTACTGCTCTTAAT
Organism: Kangiella koreensis DSM 16069; assembly: GCF_000024085.1. Classification (NCBI taxonomy): domain Bacteria; kingdom Pseudomonadati; phylum Pseudomonadota; class Gammaproteobacteria; order Kangiellales; family Kangiellaceae; genus Kangiella; species Kangiella koreensis. The sequence goes on from NC_013166.1 coordinate 2,850,632, forward strand.
TTCACTATCTACAACAGCATCTTTCTGCCCAAACTGTTCGTTCACTTCCTGTTGTTGTGATTGTGGCCCATAATCTTTCTGCCAAGCTTGGTATAACAAGAAGGTGCAGATAGCAAAACCTAAAATAAAAAATCCGCGCATCGATTCCATAGCAATCTCTTTTGTTCTTTGCGTGTTGTGTTAATCGTTTACCGGAGGAACCGGATCGTGTCCGCCTTCGCACCCAGGATGGCAACGAGCAATTCGTTTTATTGTTAACCAACTGCCTTTTATTGCGCCATGCTCTTGCAGTGCCTCTATCGAATAATTAGAGCAGGTAGGATAAAAACGGCATTGATTACCCATAACAGGGCTCAATACCTTTTGGTATCCACGCACTAATACAATTAATATTCGATTGATCACTTGCTAGACCTTTTCTGTAAACGAATCCACAGTTGTTCAAGGTGCCCGAATAATACCTTATTCGGTAACTGACTACTACCACATCGGGCTAATAAAACAATGTCATAAGTCGGTATTTGATGTTGATTTAAACGAAAGCTTTCACGAGCCAAGCGCTTGATTCTATTACGATCAACAGCATTGCGGACATTCTTTTTTGCAACAATTAGACCAATTCTTGAACAGTCTTTAAGATTAGGAACTGCGAGCAGGGTATAAGGGGGGCAAACTATCTTTAGAGGGTTGTTATTAAAAACCCTTTTGTAATCCTCTGCTGTGAGCAAGCGCAGACTTGTTGGAAAGTCAGCTGAAAGCTGTTTTTCACAAGCCTGCTCGTCGCTCACATCAAGGAATGCTTTACTTATCAGGCAGCTAGACGCTTACGACCTTTAGCACGACGACGATTGATAACCTGACGGCCATTCTTAGTTGCCATACGTGCACGGAAGCCGTGAGTACGCTTGCGCTTGATAATGCTTGGTTGAAATGTTCTTTTCATCGGATTAACCCACTAGCCAATAAAATTTGAGCCGAAATTTTAGTATCGCCTGATTGCGACAACTAAAAAGGATGTACAGCCCTACTACAAGGACGCGAGATTTTATAGGATCCACAGGCTTTGTGCAATGATCTTATTGGTTATTTAACAATCTTTTACCAGTTCTTTTTCTGAGCGTAGTCGGCGGATTTTTGTACAAACCGTCTTATCTAGTGTTTTGAGTTTTTAAAACCACAATATCATCGATCTTCTCGTTTATCTTATGCGCAACTGTGGATATTTATTTTTTTGTCTAACTCCAATTTTCTTGGTTTTTCATAAGTTTTATGGGTTCTCAGCTCCAAAGCCAAAATTATACTCAATTTCATAGGTTAAGTAAGCTTAAACTATCTTTTATTGAGTTGTTAAGCGTGTAATATTAATAAAGTTATTTAAAAGATCTTATTATTATTATTAGCAAGTCCATTTGTTGTGTATAAGTCTCTTTTATTTTTGTTTT